>NZ_JBHSQB010000010.1:0-385306 GCF_042658345.1 Flavobacterium qiangtangense | reverse complement strand
TTTTCGGGTAATTTTTTAATCAACGATAAATTTACTTTGGGGGCCGCTTACCGATGGAGTGCTGCCTGGAGTGCCATGGCAGGATTTCAGATCACCGACGGACTTTTCGTAGGATATGCTTACGATGGCGAGACCACAAAATTAGCTAAGTATAACTCAGGTTCGCACGAGATATTTCTGCGTTTTGAGCTTTTTAGCAGATATAACAGAATAATAACACCAAGATTTTTCTAAAAAAAGCACATTATGAAACTAAGACTGATAGCAGGCGCAACACTTTTTATGTTGGCGAGCCATAACGGACATGCGCAGAAAGCACAACTTAATGCTGCCGATAAAAAATATGAGCAATATGCCTTTATTGACGCCATTAAAATATACGAACGTGTTGCCGAGAAAGGGTACAAGTCGGTAGATCTTTTTCAAAAACTGGGCAATGCTTATTATTTTAATGGAGAATTAGCCAAAGCAAATAAATGGTACACGGAACTTTTTGCGTTAAACGAGCAAGTAGAACCAGAATATTACTACCGTTATTCGCAGACATTGAAGGCAAGCGGCGATTATCACAAAGCAAATCAAATGCTTTCGATATTTTCTGAAAAAAACGGAACTGATTTACGCGCGCAGCAGTTCGAAAAAAGCAAAAATTACCTTGATGTAATCAAAGAGAATTCTGGGCGATACACTGTAGAAAATGCAGGAATCAACTCTGCCTATTCAGATTATGGCACGTCTTTTCTAGGAAATCAGCTGGTTTTCTCTAGTAACAGAGAGCTTCCTGGTACGTCGAAAAGAGTTCAGAGCTGGACCAACCAGCAATTTACAGGTTTTTACGCATCGGCTGTGGATGGAGACGGCAAACTTGGTACTCCAGAAAAATTCCTTCAGGATGTGGAGACCAAATATAACGAAGCAACACCCGTGTTTACCAATGACGGAAAGACGATGTATTTTACCCGTAATAATTTTAACAATGGCAAAAAGGGAAAAAATAGTGAAAGAACCATTGGGTTGAAATTGTACAAAGCTACTTTGGAGAACGGAAAATGGTCAAAAGCAATTGAGCTTCCGTTTAATAGCAATGAATATAACGTGGCACATCCAGCTTTGAGTCCCGATGAAAAAACACTTTATTTTGCATCTAATATGCCCGGGACTTTAGGGCAGTCAGATATTTATAAAGTGAGCCTAAACACCGATGGCACGTTTGGAACTCCTGTAAACTTAGGCAATAAGATCAATACCGAAGGAAAGGAAACATTTCCATTTGTATCCAGCGAGAACGAGCTTTATTTCTCTTCAGACGGTCATCCAGGACTTGGAGGTCTTGACGTTTTTAAATCAAAAGTTGAAGGAAACAGCTTCGCGTCACCTATGAATGTTGGAAGTCCGATAAATAGCCCTATTGATGATTTTGCCTTTTTGATTGATACAAAAACGCAAGCAGGTTTCTTTTCTTCCAATAGAGAAGGAGGTTTGGGATATGACGATATCTATAGATTTAAGGAACTTAAAAAACTTGAATGTGAACAGCTTTTGGCCGGAATTATCACAGATGCGCATACCGGACAGCTTCTTGCAGATACGAAACTAACATTGATGGATGCCTCGATGAAAGTTTTAGGAACCGCTTATTCTGGAGCCGACGGAAGTTATACGTTCGACGTGGATTGCGGCAAAAAATATTATGTGAGAGCTGAAAAAATCGATTATGCTACGGGTGAAAAAAATGTGGCCGTTGCCACCACTTCTGGTATCACGAATCTTCCTTTTGCTTTAGAGAAAAAAGCATTGCCAATCGGTCCGGGTACAAATCTGGCGGATGTATTTAAGATTAAAGAAATTCTTTTTGATCTGGATAAATCAAATATTCGTCCCGATGCGGCCTTAGAACTGGAAAAAATCTTTGTGGTCATGAGTGATTATCCAACTATGGTGATCGATATCCGTTCGCATACAGACAGCAGGGCAAGCCATTCTTATAATGAAAAGTTGTCAGATAGAAGAGCGAAATCTACCATGAACTATTTAATTTCAAAAGGAATCAGTAAAGATCGCCTTTCAGCAAAAGGATATGGCGAAACACAATTAGTAAATAACTGCTCTGACGGCGTGGATTGTACTGAAGAAGCACACCAAGCCAATAGAAGAAGTGAATTTATTATTCTAAAAATGTAGTCGCGCCCAATTTGGGACTTGGGATTACACTTGATGCAGAATTTGGGGAAATTTTGTATCGCATAAGTGACTTCCAGGGATTACATCAGATTGCCACACTTTCCGGACGCCCGTCCCAGTGTTAGTATCGCATTTAGTGGTATTTATTCGATACGTCGGCAGTCGGGAGGCACACTATTTTATTTTGGGGAAATTATAATATCATAACAGTGCCACCCAAATACAAAGGGGATTCATACGCCAGTATGGTCCCCTTTTTTATTATTTTAATTTGTTTCAAAATTCGGTTCGATTGTGAATTGAAAACTCGAAGATTGTGGAAACTTTCTGCAAAATTTCGTAATAATCTCTATTTTAAAAAAAAGTAACTTTAATGTAAACCTCGGGAAGTTTCCCATAATAAAAAAAGATATGAAAAATAGTGAAAACAAACAGACGGAAGAAAAAGCTTTACAAGAGAATTGGCCATTAAATGCGGCAGATGCAAATCAAAATCCAGAAAACTATGATCGCGATGAGGAAGAAGAAGAGAGCGAAGATGATGAATCTGGCGATTGGGGCGATGTAGATCCGGCGGGCGGGCCAGCACCAAGCGCTCCGGGAAGTGCAGTGTAAATTTCATCAAAATAAAAAAAACAGATTTCAGAGCATTTTAGGCATTTGAAATCTGTTTTTTTATTGTTAAAATATTGAAGACTATTTTGAAAAAATTTTGCGCTATAATAACTGAAGTTCAATAAATTGTTATTTCTTTAGACGCTAAAACCATCTGCATTAATTTTTCGTAGATGAATTGCCATGAATACCGAACAAATTTAACGAATACCACTAAATGCACACAGAAGACTTTCAGATACGCCTTGGCGAGAAGCTTCAAAGAAAAGCTATTGCCAAACTTTCTTACTGGAATATCGACGGCAAATGCCTTTCTATAAATGAATCCTGCCGCACTTGGTATGGTGATTTATTACAACACGAAATGCTTCCAGAAGAGGTTGTGCCTCATCAGAGCATTGCCACAGAATACCTGCGTCAGGCGTTGCAGGACGCTACCGTGACCTTAAGTCTTCAAGTGG
This sequence comes from Flavobacterium qiangtangense, assembly GCF_042658345.1. Lineage (NCBI taxonomy): Bacteria > Pseudomonadati > Bacteroidota > Flavobacteriia > Flavobacteriales > Flavobacteriaceae > Flavobacterium > Flavobacterium qiangtangense. The sequence continues at coordinate 382,049 of NZ_JBHSQB010000010.1, read as the reverse complement.
CATACAATCAAAAACATTACCGACTCACGTATATTCCTGATGTGGAAGGAAATTCCGTTGTTGGATGCGTGGTGCAATTGGATGATATTACCGAATTTAAAATTAGAGAATTTGAACAAACTGCCACCGAACAAAAATTTCGAACCATTATCGAAAACGCGCCAGATGCTTTGATTATCGCAAATGCAACTGGAAAAATTGAAATGCTGAATTCGAGGTCAGAAGTTCTTTTTGGATATAATTCAGACGAATTAATTGGGCAACCTGTTGAAATGCTGATGCCAGAGCGCTTTCGTCAAGGGCATCCCACAAAACGTCAAGGTTTTGTTGAAAATAAGCATTCGCGGGCGATGGGTAATTTAATTTTAGCAGGACTTCGAAAAGACGGTTCAGAATTTCCAACGGATGTCAGCTTGAGCCCACTACACACGCCAGAAGGAATGCTGATTACTGCCGCGTTCCGCGATATTACCCAACAAGTTTCTCGTGAAAACGAAATAAAAAATTATCACGAAGCATTGCAAAAACAGTCTTCACAAATTGAAAATATTTTAGGAAGTATTTCTGAAAGTTTCTGTCTTATCGATTCCTCTTGGAGCATTCGATATTGGAATACTGCAGCCGAAAAGACAACAGGAAAAAGTCGCGAAATGGTGATGGGTAAATTCATGTGGGATGTTTTTCCGCAACGAAAAGGCTCAACACTTTACGACGGATGTCATGAGGTAATGGAAACTCGTGTTGCCTCAAGTTTTGAGCATTTCAGCTCAGAAGGAACTTGGTTTTACAATTCGGCTTATCCCAATGCTGATGGTGGATTGACGATTTATTTTAAAGATATTACCGATCGAAAAAACGCTGAAAATGAAGTATTGGCCATTAAAAATAACCAATATGCTTTAATCAATGCCACCAAAGATCTGATGTGGTCTGTGGATGTCAATTACAAATTGATTTCTGCCAACAAAGGATATGATACTTTTATCGAAAACATTCTCGGCTATAAACAAATTTTAGGAGAATGCGTTTTGGTGGATCAATTGACGGGCAAATACTATGAAGAGTGGAAGGATTTCTTTGACCGAAGCTTAAATGGCGAATCCTTTTTTATGGAAATTGAAGCAATGCCAGATTATTTGACGCAGTTTAATCCTATTTTTGACCAAGTTTCTGGGCAAATTACTGGTGTTGCCTGTCATTCCAGCAATACTTCAGAACGCAATCGTCTTGAAAAAGAAAAACGAGATTCGGCAGAACGTTTCAGGGCTGTGGTTCAAAATGGTTCTGACCTTATTTTTATCTTGGATGCTTATTTTAGCTTAAGTTACATCAGCCCAAGCGCGGTTACGCTTTTAGGACATGAAAATGGACTTTTGGGCTCTTCGTTATTAGACGTAGTTCATCCAGAAAGTGTTGACGAAGTTTTGATTGGAATTCGAAAAACGGCCACGCAACGAACCGTCAAGCTTAACGAATTAAAAATTAAAGACGGAAACGGAAATTGGCTTTGGCTTGAAGCCACAATTGACAATTTGTTAGATAACACGGCCGTTGGCGGACTGGTTATAAACGCAAGAGATATTACAGATTATAAAAGGAGAGAGGCCGAGCGCGAACATCTTATTAATGAACTGACGCGAAGCAATTCAGATTTGATGCAGTTTTCGTTCATCACGTCGCATAATCTGCGTGCGCCACTTTCTAATATAAAAGGACTTTTAGACTTTGTGGATCGTTCATTATTAAACGAAGAATTGTCTAGCGTTTTTGATATGATTTCGGTTTCTACCCAAAAGCTTACCGAGACGATCAGCGACCTTTCGCAGTTGTTAATCATCAGAAATACGACTGAAATTCCGACGAGTTTATTAGATATTGAAAAAGTTTTTCATCGGGTAAACCGAAATTTCTTGGAAGCTGAAAATGATATCGAAGCACAGATTTCAATCAATCTCCCAGAACCGACGGTTAATTTCAACGTGCGCTATTTAGAAAGTATTTTTATCAATTTAATTTCAAATGCTATCAAATATCGTTCAGCAGATCGTACTTTGAAAATCATGATCGAATCAAAATTGGTAGAAAACGGCATCTGTCTTTCTTTTTCTGATAACGGAAAAGGCATTGACGTGGCGCGACACGGTTCACGTTTATTCGGAATGTATCAGCGTTTTCATCCAAATACTGAAGGTCAAGGTCTTGGATTATTTATCATCAAAGCCCAAATCAAAGCGCTTGGAGGTTCGGTGGAAGTGGAAAGCATTGTGGATGAAGGAACGTCGTTTCATATCTTTTTTCCTTCTTAATTAGGTAAACTACAGAATATCTTCCAGCGAATTTTTTTCGCTGAAAGCATCTGATTTTTTGATATTGAGAATTAAAACCACATTTTATTTAGAAAGCATTTTTAAAATAGCGGCAGTCGCAAGCGCTCCAATTACATAATAACCAACCGTCATCGCTTTCACTTGCGTGTTTTTTGCAACCGGTTCTGCGTCAAGGCCAATTTGTTCTGGAACTGCAACAGCACCAATTCCGGCAACTAATCCTAACGAAATGGCTTTTCCAAATAATTGATTCGGACTGTTTCCAATCATGCTGTAATAAGCCGCGTTGCTGATCAGATCGCCCGCCAAAGTTGCGTTGTATAATGTCTGTTTGTCGTTGATCCGATTCCCGAAAAAGCCCACTACTTTTTGCAACGCTTCTTCACCAACAAGATCGACTCTAGGAGAATCAACTTTAGATTTTTTAAATGATTCGTGTAATAAATTTAATACGATGGCACCGCCAAGACCGGCTAGAAAATTTTTAGGACTCATAACTTTTGATTTTAGGTTTACCTATTTATAAAGTTCGATTTTTTTTGCCATCGTTCCGTTATGCTATTTCTTAAATTGTTTACACGGTTATTTGAATTTTTAATTTAGGTTCTAGTTAAAAGGAGCGAAACATTATGCCAAAAACTTCAAACTGACCTCGGAAATCTACCTACTAAAAACTAAAATACTTATCTTTGCGACCTATGGAATTTAGCTCAAAACTTTTAGAAAAAGCAGTTTACGAAATGTCGCAGTTGCCAGGAATCGGAAAACGAACAGCCTTGCGATTGGTACTTCATTTGCTAAAACAGCCAAAAGAGCAAACCGGATTTTTATCGCAAGCGCTCTTGTCGATGCGCGAAGACATTAAATTCTGCGAGAGCTGTCACAATATTTCAGATGTTTCTATCTGCGAAATTTGTTCCAATGAAAAACGAGACAAAGCTTTGATTTGCGTAGTTGAAGATATTAGAGACGTGATGGCTATTGAAAATACAGGACAATTTCGAGGAATTTATCATGTTCTTGGCGGAAAAATTTCTCCGATTGATGGCGTTGGACCAAGTCAATTAAATATTCCAACATTGGTTGAAAAAGTGAAAGGTGGCGGAATTCGAGAATTGATTTTTGCGCTTAGTTCAACAATGGAAGGTGATACTACCAATTTTTATATTTACAGGCAATTAAAAGATGTTGAGGTTATTACGTCAACAATTGCCAGGGGAATTTCGGTGGGAGATGAATTGGAATATGCAGATGAAGTGACTTTGGGGCGAAGCATATTACACCGCGTTCCGTTTGAGAATTCATTTAAAAATAATTAGAATTATTGCCCATATTCTAAATGAAAAACTATATTTGTTTACTAAAATCCCAATTAATGAATAAGGCCTTTTTGATCCTATTGCTTGTGTCAGGCATCTTTTTTACGTCATGCGTGCCAACCAAAGACCTCATTTACCTGCAAAAGAAAGATAATTCAGAAGCCGTTCCGTCGATAAACCCAGTGATGGCAAAGCCTTATCGCATTCAAACCAATGACGTTTTAAGTATCAAATTAAAAGCATTGGATCCTGCATTGGTAGAAATGTTTAATGCCGGTGAAGCTGGTACGGCGGGAGAAAGTGAGCAATCCTTGTACTTCAGCGGTTATAACGTGGATGATCATGGCAATATCAGAATACCGGTTTTGGGCGAGATGAATGTGCTTGGATTTACATTAGAAGAAATTCGGGTTAAAATTGAAAAAAAACTCTTAGACGAATACTTTAATAAGGAAGCCAACATTTTTGTAAATGTAAAACTTGGAGGTCTCCGTTACACCGTGAATGGTGAAATTGGTTCGCCGGGAAGTAGAGTTTTATTCCAAGAAAAGGTAAATGTGATGGAAGCAATTGCCAATTCTGGAGATATTACGATCACCGGAGATCGAAAAAATGTTACGATTATCAGACAATTTCCGCATGGAACTGAAATGCACTCGCTCGATTTGACTGATATTAATGCCATGAATTCTCCTTATTATTATTTGCAACCAAACGACTACATTTATATCAAGCCGTTGAAGCAAAAATCTTGGGGAACAGGAACCACAGGAATTTCTTCATTGAGCACTATTATCACGCTTATTTCGTTAGTAACCACTACCATTGTTCTGTTAAACAGATAAACTGATCTTAATTTTATGCTTGATACAAAAGACTTTTCTTTTTTTGAAAACCAAAATAATTTTGATTTTAAAGGCTTCCTATTAAAAATTGCAAGCTATTGGAAATGGTTTTTGGTTAGCCTTGCTATTTGTTTTACGATTGCCTACCAAGTCAATATTAGAAAGCAGAAAATTTATGGCATGGAAAATATGATTGCCATTCGTGAAGAAAGCAATCCGTTTTTTACTTCTAATACCAGTTTGGTCTTCAATTGGGGCGGAACTTCCGATAAAGTGCAAACGGTAATGACTACTTTAAAATCGAGGTCGCACAATGAAATTGTTGTAGCCAAATTAGAATATTACATCAAATATTTAAAGCAAGGTGAATACGAGCTTTTAGATGCTTATGGCGAAGCTCCGTTTAAAGTTGTAATCGATAAATCAAAAGGACAACTTTTGGGAGTTCCGATAAAAGTTAAGTTTTTGAGCGCCACCGATTATGAAATTTCTGTGCCTTTTACTTCAGAAACGGCCACGTTGAATAATTATTATGCTTCAACGACTACCCAAATTAAAGTTGCCGTAGAAGAGAATATCAAAAAAGGAAAGACAGGACAACAGTTAACGCTACCTTATTTAGATTGGAATTTGCAACTCAAGCCAGATGCAAACGATTACATCGGTAAAGAATATTTTGTGCGTTTTGATAATTTTGATGGAACCGTTGGTCAATTTCAAGGTATTAATGTCGAAGCGGATGCTAAGGCCGGATCAATTATCAGGCTGAGCATGCAAGGCACAAATAAAGCCGTGATGGTTGATTATCTTAATGCGACGGTTGATGTGTTGCGCAAAAATCAACTTGACAGTAAAAACCAATTCGCCATCAATACCATTGCTTTTATTGACAGCACGTTGCTTTCAATGGAGCAGGTTTTAAAAGGAACGGAAGGTCAATTGAAAGAGTTTAGAAAAGGAAAAAACGTACTTCAACTGGAAGAAGGCGGTGAAAAAATTTCAGAAAAGTTAGCAACGCTCGATATTGAACGTGACGAAATCAACCGAAAAATTTCTTACTATAACACTTTGCGTTCGTATTTGACAAACAGCACAGATTATAGCAAACTTCCGGCGCCAGCCGTGGCAGGAATTGAAGATCCCAATATTGTTGGCAATGTTTCAAAACTAATCAGTCTTTCAATTCAGCGATCAGAAAAAGCATACGCTGTTAAAAACGAACGCTTTTTTAAAGATTTTGACAATGAAATGGAAGCGATAAAAAAGGTGCTTCTTGAAAATATTACTTCTGCGAAGGCGGTTATACAAAACGATTTGGCATTGGTCAACAGTCGGATTTCACAAACTGAAAGTACGATTAAAAAACTTCCAGAAGAACAGCAAGATTTGTTGAAAATTACTCGGGCGCACGATCTGACCGAAACTATTTTTAATACTTTCCTAGAAAAAAGGAACGAGGCCAATATTGTGAAAGCAGCAAATCTTTCGGATATTCACTTTATCGATCCGGCTAAAGATACCGGTGGCGGTTTAATCGGGCCAAAAACAAGTGTGAATTATGTGATGGCGCTTTTTCTGGGATTGCTGATTCCGCTATCAATAGTTTTTGTCATTACATTTTTAGACAACGGAATTCATACGGTGGAAGAAATTTCTAAACTGACCCAAATTCCAATTCTTGGCGTCATTGGTAAAAAACATGTTGAAAGTAATCTGGCGGTATTTCGAAAGCCTAAATCGGCCTTGGCAGAAGCATTTCGTTCGATTCGATCTTCTTTGCAATTTATGTACAAAAAACAAAATTTGGCAGGGTCAAAAACGCTGATGCTGACTTCGTCGATCAGTGGCGAAGGCAAAACATTTTGCACGATAAATATTGCTACAGTATTTGCCTTGAGCGAAAAAAAGACAATTATCGTAGGACTCGATTTGAGAAAGCCAAAGATTTTTAGCGATTTCAATTTAGACAATAATTCAGGAGTTGTTAATTATCTTATCGGGCAAAAAACGACTGACGAAATTATTCAGAAAACAGAAATTCCTTATTTGGATGTAATTACTTCAGGGCCAATTCCTCCAAATCCTGCGGAGTTACTCTTGAGCGATTCGATGGAAGAATTGTTGAATGATTTGAAGAAGCGTTATGACTATATAGTTTTAGATACGCCACCCGTTGGGCTAGTTTCGGATGCGCTGGAATTGGCGCCATTTTGCGACGTTATTTTGTACGTTGTTCGTCAAAATGTTACTAAAAAAGGAATGTTACACTTGGTAAACGACAAACATAAAAGAGGCGAACTGTCCAATATCAGTATTGTTTTTAACGGTTTTGAAAGCAATACTCGCTATGGTTATGGCTACGGATATGGTTATGGCGATTACAGTAACGGCTATCACGAAGACGACAAAAAAGAACACGCAATTAAAAGAATTTCGAAGAGATGGCTGAAAAAATAAGTGACAACGGCGGTCTTGAGGAACAGCCTTGGCTCTATGAAATTTCGCCAAAAGGAAAGGCGTTGTCTTTTAATTTTGATGAGATTTGGCGCTACCGCGATTTGCTTCTTCTTTTTGTAAAACGTGATATTGTTACCTATTATAAGCAGACTATTCTTGGACCCTTGTGGTTTTTGATCCAGCCGTTGATTACCTCTGTGGTGCAATTTGTTATTTTTAACCAGATTGCTCAAATTGAATCTGACGGAATCAACTATTTTCTTTTTGCTCTGGCAGGAAATACGCTTTGGTTTTATTTTTCTGACTGTTTTAAATCTACGTCGGATACTTTTAAAACTAACCAAAATATTTTTGGCAAGGTTTATTTTCCAAGAGTAATCGTACCGATGTCTGTGACGCTTTCGAATTTGCTTAAATTTGGGATTCAATTTCTGTTTTTTCTTTGTATGATTGGCTATTTCATATATTTAGGAAAAGCTCCATTTCCTAATTGGGAAGTTATTTTTACACCAGTTTTGTTGTTTATGATGGCTTTGATTTCGTTAGGATTCGGAATGATAATTTCTTCAATGACTACCAAATACCGCGATCTTTCATTTTTGGTAGGGTTTGGCGTGCAACTTTATATGTATCTAACGCCTGTGGTTTATCCCACTTCATTGGTGGTTAAAAAGCTGAAACCTTATGGTTATGAAAATTTGGCTTACCTGAATCCGCTTACCAGTATTTTTGAATTCTTCAAGTACGCATTTTTGGGAAGCGGAGAATTTACAACCTTTGGCCTTGTCTATTCTTTCGTATTTTCTATTTTAATATTTCTGTTAGGCTTGGTCGTCTTCAATAAAACTGAAAAGAATTTTATTGATACTGTTTAAATTCTTGCAATAATTTTTTTCTTAAAAACTGGCGAGGTGTGAATTGTGTATAAAAATGGAAATATATTATAAGGATGATATTGTTAAAATTGTTATTTTTGCCAAAAATTTGCACCAAATAGTTTGTATATGACAAAGCCAAAGTGGGAAAAAATATTAATTACGGGAGGAGCTGGCTTTATTGGGTCAAATCTTTGCGAATATTTTCTTTCCAAAGGATATCATGTCAGCTGCTTGGATAATTTTTCTACTGGGCATCGGCATAATGTTGCTCCTTTTTTAGAACACCCAAATTTTACTTTAATTGAAGGCGATATCCGAAATCTGGATGATTGTCACAATGCTGTTTCTGGAATAGATTTTGTTTTGCACCAAGCGGCGTTGGGTTCTGTGCCTAGATCAATTAATGACCCAATTACCAGCAATGATGTCAATGTTTCTGGGTTTTTAAATATGCTCGTTGCTTCAAGAGATGCTTCTGTTAAACGTTTTGTTTATGCAGCAAGTTCTTCGACTTACGGGGATTCTGAATCGCTTCCGAAGCAGGAAGATGTCATCGGAAAACCGCTTTCTCCTTACGCCATTACCAAATATGTTAACGAATTGTACGCTTCTATTTTTAGCTCTACGTATGGTTTGGAAACTATTGGTCTCCGTTATTTTAATGTATTTGGAAGAAAACAAGACCCAAATGGAGCGTATGCCGCAGTTATCCCAAAATTTGTAAAACAACTGATAAATCACGAAAGCCCAATTATCAATGGCGACGGAAATTATTCTAGAGACTTTACTTACATTGATAATGTGATTCAGATGAACGAATTGGCCATGAAAACAAATAATTCAGAGGCCGTTAATACTATTTACAACACTGCGTGTGGCGATCGCAATACATTGAATAATTTAGTAGATTATTTAAAAGAATATCTTTCAGCATACGACGAAACAATAAAAGATGTTCCTGTTGTTTATGGAAAAGAGCGCGCGGGAGATATTCCGCATTCGCTTGCAAGTATTGAAAAAGCAAAGAATTTATTGCAATACGAGCCGAAATTTTCTTTGAAGGATGGATTAAAAGAGGCGATTGATTGGTATTGGAAAAATTTAAGATAAATTAGCGCTCTAAATTCGTTCTGACCGAAGATTAAAAAGATTAAGATGAAAATCAAAAAAATATGCTGTATTGGCGCGGGCTACGTTGGAGGACCAACGATGTCAGTCATTGCACAAAAATGTCCAGAAATACAAGTTACGGTTGTCGATTTAAATGAGGCAAGAATTGCTTCTTGGAACGACGCTGATGTTAAAAATATACCGATTTACGAACCTGGCCTTTCTGAAGTTGTTTCAGAAGCTAGAGGCAGAAATCTGTTTTTTTCTACCGATGTAGAAAAGGCGATTGATGAAGCCGACATGATTTTTATTTCTGTAAACACACCGACCAAAACTTATGGTGCTGGAAAAGGAATGGCTGCAGATTTAAAATATATTGAGCTTTGTGCAAGACAGATTGCGAGGGTTTCAAAATCGGATAAAATTGTTGTTGAAAAATCGACCCTTCCTGTTCGAACGGCTGAAGCGATCAAGAGCATTTTAGATAATACAGGAAACGGCGTTCGTTTTCAGATTCTTTCTAACCCAGAGTTTTTGGCTGAAGGAACTGCGGTTGAAGATTTACTAAATCCGGATCGTATTTTAATTGGTGGCGATACAACTGATGAAGGTCAAAAAGCGATTGAAGCCTTGGTTGAAGTTTATGCGAACTGGGTTCCAAAAGATAAGATATTGACGACCAATTTGTGGTCTTCGGAATTGTCAAAATTGACGGCAAATGCTTTTTTAGCGCAACGTGTTTCTTCTATCAACGCACTTTCTGAATTGTGCGAAAAAACGGGAGCTGACGTAAGTGAAGTCGCAAAGGCCATTGGAATGGACAGCCGTATTGGTTCGAAATTTTTGAAGGCATCCGTTGGTTTTGGAGGCTCTTGTTTCCAAAAAGACATCCTGAATTTGGTTTATATTGCTAAAGCGTATGGACTGCATGAGGTGGCTGATTATTGGGAGCAAGTCATAATTATGAACGATCACCAAAAAAGGCGTTTTGCAAATAAAATTGTTTCGACATTGTATAACACAGTTTCTGGAAAGAAGATTGCTTTTTTAGGTTGGGCATTCAAAAAAGATACGAACGATACCAGAGAATCGGCAGCGATTTATGTGGCCAATGACTTGATCAATGAGCAAGCTTCGATTTGTGTTTTTGATCCTAAAGTTTCTGAAACACAAATTTTATCGGATTTGAATTATTTAAATTCCAGAAATCCAGACGAAAATCGAAATAGTATTTCCGTGTTAGATAATCCGTATGAAGCTTGTAAAGATTCGCATGCTATTGCGGTACTTACGGAGTGGGATGAATTTAAAACCTACGATTGGGAAAAAATATATAACGAAATGCAAAAACCTGCTTTTGTCTTTGACGGAAGAAATGTCTTAGACGGAAAAAAACTGACTGAGATTGGTTTTATTTATAAAGGAATAGGTGCATAATTTTTTTTAATTAAGATTAAAAAAATATAAGGATGAAAGTGGGAATTACATTTAGCGCGTTTGATTTACTTCACGCAGGACATATAAAAATGCTTGAAGAAGCGAAAAGACATTGTGATTACCTAATAGTGGGACTGCAAACTGACCCTACGATAGACCGACCAGAGAAAAATAGGCCAACGCAGTCTGTTGTGGAGCGTTATATTCAGTTGAAGGGTTGTCGTTTCGTGGATGAAATTGTGCCATATGCTACTGAACAGGATTTAGAGGATATTTTGCGATCGTTTCATATTGATATTAGAATCATTGGTGACGAATACGCTCAAAAATCGTTCACAGGTCGTCAATACTGTGAGGAAAAAGGAATTGAATTCCATTTCAATAGACGGGATCATCGATTTTCGAGTTCTAGCTTGCGAAAGGAAGTTGCTGATAAAGAACTTAGAAAAATTATTTAATTAGATAATAAAAAAGATAATGAAAAAAATATTAATTACAGGAGGTGCGGGTTTTATTGGTTCGCACGTTGTTAGACGATTTGTAAAAAATTATCCGCAGTATGAAATCTATAATTTAGATGCGCTTACATATGCCGGAAATCTTGAAAATATTTCTGATATCGAAAAAGAACCCAATTATACTTTTATCAAGGGAGATATCGTTGATGCGAATTTTATAGACGAATTATTTGCAAAACATAAATTTGACGGTGTATTACATTTAGCTGCAGAATCTCATGTGGACCGCTCTATTACTGATCCTTTGTCTTTTGTGAAAACCAATGTTTTTGGAACAATGAATCTTTTAAACGCTTTTAAGGAAACTTGGAAGGGTAATTTTGAAGGAAAACGTTTCTATCATATCAGTACTGATGAGGTTTACGGAAGCCTTGGTGCAACAGGATTGTTTACTGAAACCACTCCTTATGATCCAAATTCGCCTTATTCTGCATCAAAAGCAAGTTCAGATCATTTTGTTCGCGCGTATGGTGAAACTTACGGAATGCCTTATGTTTTGACCAATTGTTCCAATAATTACGGTCCGAATCACTTCCCTGAAAAATTGATTCCACTTTTTATAAACAATATTATTACCAATAAAGCCTTGCCAGTTTATGGCGACGGAAATTATACACGCGACTGGCTTTTTGTTGAAGATCATGCCGTTGCTATTGATTTGGTTTTCCATGAAGGAAACAATCACGAAACGTATAATATTGGAGGATTCAATGAGTGGAAAAACATTGACTTGGTCAAATTGCTTTGCGAAATCATGGATAGCAAATTAGGAAGAGAAGCAGGAACTTCAGAAAAATTGATAACTTATGTGAAAGATCGTCCAGGCCACGATTTGCGTTATGCTATCGATGCTTCAAAAATTAATAAGGAACTTGGTTGGAAACCATCGGTTACTTTTGAGCAAGGGCTTGAAAGAACCATCGACTGGTATTTGTCTAACGAAGAATGGTTGAAAAATGTAACTTCTGGGCAATATGCCAAGTATTACGACACACAATATAACTAATAATCAACAGCTAACATATATTTAACGTCCCCCAAAAATACAAAAACAGCAAATATGGATTCCATAAAAATAGCAGTAATTGGTCTGGGGTATGTTGGTTTGCCACTGGCAAGGCTTTTTGCAACAGCCTATCCAGTAATTGGTTTTGACGTCAATCCAGACCGAATTAACAACTTAAAAAAAGGTATTGATTCAACGCTTGAACTGGATGAAGCGACACTAAAATCGGTGTTGTCAGATAGTCCAAAGATGGAAAAAGGATTGTTTTGTACCGATGATTTGGCAACTATTTCAGATTGTAATTATTATATCGTTACTGTTCCAACTCCGGTTGACAAGCAAAATACACCCGATTTGACACCGCTTTACAAAGCCAGTAAAACGGTGGGAAAGGTGCTAAAAAAAGGAGATATTGTCATTTATGAATCGACAGTTTATCCGGGAGCTACTGAAGAAGAATGTATCCCTGTTTTGGAAAAAATATCGGGATTAATTTTTAACGAAGATTTTTTTGCGGGATATTCTCCAGAAAGAATTAATCCGGGAGATAAAGAACATACGGTTGAAAAAATATTAAAAGTCACAGCCGGTTCTACACCAGAGATTGGGAAAAAAGTAGATGATTTGTATAAATCAGTTATTAGTGCGGGAACTCATTTGGCGCCAAGTATTAAAGTGGCGGAAGCGGCCAAAGTCATAGAGAATTCGCAACGCGATATTAATATTGCTTTTGTGAATGAACTGTCGAAGATTTTTAATTTATTGGAAATTGATACGCAGGCTGTTCTAGAAGCGGCGGGAACCAAATGGAATTTTCTTCCGTTTCGACCAGGTTTGGTAGGAGGTCATTGCATTGGCGTTGATCCTTATTATTTGGCTCAAAAGGCGCAACAAATGGGATATCATCCAGAAATCATTTTGGCAGGAAGAAAATTGAATGACAGCATGGGTGAATATGTTGCATCGCAGGTTGTGAAACTGATGATTAAGAATGATATTTTGGTCAATGGATCACAGTTGCTAATGCTGGGTATCACTTTTAAAGAGAATTGTCCTGATGTTAGAAATACAAAGATTGTTGACGTTATTGCTGCCTTAAAAGAGTATGGAATTGAAATAACCATTCATGATCCTTGGGCAAATCCTGAGGAAGTTATGAAGGAGTATCAATTAACAACGACTAAAAGCTTACCTTTGCAAAAATTTGATGCTGTGGTTTTAGGAGTTGCTCATGATCCTTTTTTAGAACTGGATTATAGTGCGTTACGAAATGAGCACAGTATTCTTTATGATGTAAAGGGAGTTTTAGAGATAAATGTTGATGGAAAGTTATAAGTTTGGAATATAGAGTTCCCAGTCTGGATACATATTTGAGTTAATAAAAGTTAGAAATAAAGAAATTACAGATAATAAAATGAAAGTAGAGCATACACCCATTGAAGATTTACTGATTATTACACCAAATTCTTTTGAAGATGACCGTGGTTATTTTTTTGAGTCATATAGCGAAGCCTCATTTGCAAAGAACGGAATCAATGTCCATTTTATTCAAGACAACCAGTCTTTTTCAAAACACGGTGTGATAAGAGGATTGCACCTTCAAGCGGCACCTTATGCTCAAACCAAATTAATTCGTGTTTTGCAAGGCGAAATATTAGATGTAGCCGTTGATATTCGAAAAGATTCTAAAACATACGGCAAACATTTTAGTATTATTCTTTCATCTGAAAACAAAAAACAATTGCTTGTACCAAAGGGATTTGCCCATGGTTTTTCAGTTTTAAGCGAAACAGCAATGGTTTCTTATAAAGTCGATGAAGTTTATAATAAAGAGAGTGAAAGAGGGATACGATTTGATGATCCTACATTAGGGATAGATTGGAAAGTTGATGCTGAAAAAATGATTGTATCAGAAAAAGACGTAATTCTGGGTGACTTAAATGACTTGAATTAATTATGAAAAAAATACTTGTTACTGGTTCTAACGGTCAATTGGGAAGTGAAATTTGTAGTCTTGCTTCTGATTTTTCAGATTTTGAATTTGTCTTCACAGACAGGTCACAGCTATCATTGGCTACTACTGAAGCAATCCCAGATTTTTTAAATACTTTGCAACCCGAATTTATTATTAATTGTGCTGCATATACGGCTGTTGATAAGGCCGAAAGCGAGCCTGAATTAGCTGATTTAATAAATCATATATCCGTAGGCGTTATTGCTAAATGGTGTTATGAGAATAACGCAAACCTTATCCATATTTCGACTGATTATGTATTTGATGGGAGTTCACCAGCACCGTTAACGGAAAAGGATAAGACTAATCCTCAAAATGAATACGGTAAGACTAAATTAAAAGGAGAAAATACTTGTTTTTCAGAAAATCCGGAAAGTATAATTATTCGCACTTCTTGGGTATATTCTGAATTTGGAAATAATTTTGTCAAGACTATGTTAAGGTTGATGAAAGAAAGAGATACGTTAAATGTAGTAAATGACCAAATAGGAAGTCCCACTTATGCAAGAGATTTGGCAAAGGCCATTTTAGAAATCATCCGTCAAAGAAAATGGCGAGGAGGGATTTATAATTTTTCGAATGAAGGGGAGATTAGTTGGTTTGATTTTGCAATTGCAATTAAAGAAATTGCAGGATTACAGTGTAATGTTCAAGGGATTCCTTCATCTGAATTTCCAACGCCAGCAAAACGACCTGCTTATTCGTTACTGAATAAATCTAAAATAAAAGAAACATTTGGGATTAAAGTGCCCCATTACAGAAATAGTCTGGAAGAATGTCTTCAAAAAATGAAAGTTTAAGCCCAGAAGCCATGAATAAAATTAAACACGTAATATTATCAGGAGGTGTAGGCAGTAGACTATGGCCGTTGTCCAGAAAAAGTATGCCAAAACAATATTTGGAGATATTTGACAAAAAATCTTTATTTGAGATGACTGCTGAAAGAAATAGTGGTTTTACAGAAAATGTAATTGTTGTCGGGAATTTAGAAAATGACAATCAAAGCAATGTTTTACTTTCAAAATTAGGCATTCAGTATACGAATATCATAGAAACTACGCCACGAAATACCGCAGCTGCAATTGCTTTTGCAGCTTTTTTATCAAATCCAGAAGATATATTGGTTGTAACTCCTTCAGATCATATTATTGAAGGCGAAAAATTTTACGCAAAATCGATGCAAAAAGCAATTGAGTTAGCCAAAGAAAATTACATAGTTACTTTTGGTGTTGTTCCCACAAAACCAGAGACAGGGTACGGTTATATTGAATTTAGCGGGGACGATGTTGTTTCTTTTCGTGAAAAACCTAATTCAGTTACAGCCAAAGAATTTATAGCAAAAGGAAATTTTTTGTGGAATAGTGGCATGTTTTGTTTTAAAGCAGGAGTTTTACTGGAAGAGTTAAAATTACATAGTTTGGAAGTTTATGAAAAATCTAAGCTTGCTATTGAAAATTCAAAAAACGGTATTCTTGACAAGCAACTTTCTTTAGAAATTCCCTCAATTAGCATTGATTATGCAGTAATGGAGCGTAGTAAAAAAATCAAGGTCGTCCCTGCTACCTTTAAGTGGTCAGACTTAGGTTCTTTTGAATCAGTTTATGACTATTTAAAATCAATCGGACATGCTGTAGATAACTATGGAAATATGGTAATTGGAACTTCAAATTATACTGCTTTTCTTGGTTTAGAAAATACAATTTTTGTGCATACAAAAAACGCTAATTTGATTTTACATAAAGATCAATCACAAGATGTGAAAACTTTATATAATCAATTAGAAGAGTTAAATTCAGAATTACTTAATTAGATCCTAAAAAGAATATGAAAGGAATTATATTAGCAGGAGGTTCAGGAACAAGATTATATCCATTGACGAAATCTGTTTCAAAGCAAATGATGGCTATCTATGATAAGCCGATGATTTATTATCCGTTATCGGTATTAATGTTAGCAGGAATTAATGAAATTTTGATTATTTCAACACCTCATGATTTGCCAAATTTTAAAAATCTTCTCGGAGACGGAAGTGATTTAGGAATCAGATTAGAGTATGCCGAACAGCCTAGTCCCGATGGTTTGGCACAAGCTTTTATCATTGGAGAAGATTTTATCGGTTCTGACAGTGCCTGTTTAATTCTAGGAGACAATATTTTTTACGGACATGGATTAACGGAGTTGTTGAAAACAGCAACAAAAAACGTTGAAGACGAAGGGAAAGCAACCGTTTTTGGGTATTATGTACAAGATCCAGAACGTTATGGTGTGGCTGAATTTGATAAATCAGGGAACGTAATTTCAATTGAAGAAAAACCAAAAGAACCAAAGAGCAATTACGCAGTGGTTGGATTATATTTCTATCCAAATTCAGTAGTTGAAGTTTCTAAAAAAATTAAGCCAAGCCATAGAGGTGAACTTGAAATAACCACAGTAAACCAAGAATATTTGGCGGATAAAAATTTAAAAGTGGAATTAATGGGTCGTGGCTATGCATGGTTAGATACCGGCACTCACGAATCGTTGCTTGAAGCTTCTAATTACATCCAGACTATTGAAAAAAGACAGGGATTGAAAGTGGCTTGTCTAGAAGAAATTGCTTTTGAAATGGGATATATTTCAAAAGAAAAATTAATCGAGCTGGCTACGCCATTAAGTAAGAATGAATACGGACAGTATTTGCTTCGATTAGCAAAAAAGAAATAACAATGGAAAGACCTAAAATTATTAACCTTCCAAAAATTGTTGACAAACGAGGGAATCTTTCATTTTTTGAAAGCCCGCGCCAGTTGCCATTTGAGATTGCTAGAACATATTGGATATATGATGTTCCTGGCGGAGAAACTCGTGGAAGTCATGCTTTTAAAGAGCAGAATGAATTTATTATCGCATTATCCGGAAGTTTTGATATCGTTTTACACGACGGAGAAAAAGAAGAAAAATTTTCTTTAAATCGCTCGTATTATGGATTGTATATTCCAAAGATGTTTTGGCGCAGACTTGAGAATTTCTCAACAAATTCTTTAGCATTGATTGTATCTGATAAGCATTTTAATGAAGCCGATTATATTAGAGATTTTGACGAATTTAAAATTAATTTAAATGAAAAATAAAATTTCTGTATTTGACTGTAGCGTGATTGATTTAGGAAAAATCAGTTATGATGAAGGAAATTTGACGGTTTTAGAAAATGATTCAAATTTTCCGTTCAACGTAAAACGCGTATTTTATTTATATGACATTGCAGGTGGCGAAAGCAGAGGCGCTCACGCACACCGGGAATGTCATCAATTTCTAATAGCCGCAAGCGGTAGCTTTGAGGTATCATTAGACGACGGACAATATAAAAGACAGATACTTTTAAACAGACCAGACTTTGGTTTGCACATTCCACCGGGTATCTGGGCTTCAGAAATAAACTTTTCTTCAGGAGCAATTTGCCTGGTCACGGCCTCGCATTCCTATAATGAAGAAGATTATGTAAGAGATTATGACGAATTTATAAGCGAAAGAAATGAGTAAAATTCATCATTTAGCAGATGTTCAAACGCAACACATTGGAGAAAACACACAAGTTTGGCAATTTTGCGTCATTTTAAAGAATGCAAAAATAGGAGATGACTGTAATATTAACTGCAATGTTTTTATTGAAAATGATGTAGTAATTGGTAATAACGTAACAATAAAACCGGGCGTCCAGATATGGGATGGCGTAGAACTTGAAGATAATGTATTCATTGGACCAAACGTGACGTTTACTAATGATTTGATACCAAGGTCAAAACAATATCCAGAAGCTTTTGCAAAAACGTTGATTAAGAAAGGAGCTTCCATTGGCGCTAATTCAACCATCGTAGCAGGAAACACCATTGGTGAAAATGCATTGATAGGAGCGGGAAGTGTAGTAACAAAGGATGTTCCAGCAAACACGGTCTGGTTTGGAAATCCCGCAACTCAAAAAGGAATTTTTAATAGTTCGGGCAAAATCGAATATACCAAATAATCGTGTTTTTGCGCTAAACAATTGTTTCTGATGTTGCACCTTGAGCCTTTTAACGAAATTTATCTAAGCAAGTCGTGGAATTGGCTAAACGACCCCGAAATTAAATTTCTGACCGCCACTCCAGATTTTACTCAGGTAGATCAATTAGAATGGTTTAACAGAATACAGAATAATTCAAAGTACGCAGTATTTGGCGTAAAATATAATGACCAAGAGATTGGCGTCTTTGGTTTTAAAAATGTTGATTTAATAAATTCAGAAGCAGAATACTTTGGTTACATTGGAGAAAAAAAATATATCGGTTTAAAATTAGGGGCCGAAGTTTTGTCCATGATTATCAATTATGGTAAGTATGAATTAAAGTTGCAGAAAATTTCTCTGAGGGTTATTCCAGATAATTTTCGAGCTATTGCATTATATAAAAAATTTGGATTTTCTGAAATTGATATGGTTGATAACAAGATTTTGATGACAAAAACCTTGAGCTTGATTGAAATTGAGCGTTATTCTTCCGATCATTCAACAGCGTGGAACGAGTTTATTTTATCAAGTAAAAACGGACTGTTTTTATTTGATAGAAATTATATGGATTACCATGATCATAAATTTCCAGATCACTCGCTAGTATTTAGAAAGAAGCAAAAAATTGTCGCAGTATTTCCGGCAACGGCAAATGGCAATAAGATTTTTTCGCACAGTGGTTTAACATTTGGCTCATTGATAATGGATAACAGTTTAAGACAGATCGAAGTCTTGGCTTGTTTTCAGGAAATGAAGAGTTATTACAAGTTAAATGGATTTGAAGAAATAATCTATAAAGCAATACCGTCAATCTTCCACGCATATCCTGCAGAAGAAGATCTGTACGCGTTGTTTAAAAACGATGCCAAATTATATAGAAGAGATATTTCATCTGTAGTTCAGATTGACAATAAAATACGATTTTCTGAGAGCAAACGACAGTCAGTCAGAAAGTGCTCAGAGTTAAAGGTATCCATCGAAGAAAACAGTGATTTTTCTGGATATTGGGAATTACTCAAAGAAGTGTTGAACAAATTTGATGCAAAACCAGTACATACCTTAGAGGAAATAACGCTTTTAAAAAGTAAATTTCCGGTAAAAATTAGGTTGTTTGAAGCCAGATTAGATGAAAAATTATTAGCTGGGGCAGTCATTTATGACTTTGGCGATGTAGTTCATACACAGTATATGGCAAATTCCATAATTGGTAGAAAAATTGGGGCATTAGATTATTTAAATTATGTACTTATTACAGAGGTTTTTAAAGATAAAAAATATTATAGCTTTGGGATGTCAACGGTTGACCAAGGCAGAATACTAAACGAAGGTTTAATTCTTCAAAAAGAAATGATGGGCGGGAGAGGAATTGCTCTCGACTTTTACAGTATAAACTTATAAATTGAATAGCAGAATATGATCAAATTTTTAGATCTTCAAAAAATAAATTTGGCTTATCAAGCTGAAATAGAGGAACGAATGTTAAAGACATTTCGTTCAGGGTGGTATCTTTTAGGACAAGAAGTGAAACAGTTCGAAGATAATTTAGCGACTTACATCGGTAGTAGAAATGCCATTGGTGTGGCTAATGGATTAGACGCTTTGCGTTTGATTCTTAGAGGTTATATTGAACTAGGCGTGATGAGTAAGGGTGATGAGATCATTGTACCTGCCAATACGTATATCGCATCAATATTAGCCATCTCAGATAATGGTCTTGTGCCGGTATTAGTGGAGCCAGAAATGGACCACTATAATATTGATATCACGAAGATTAAAGAAAAAATAACCGAAAAGACAAAAGGGATTCTAATTGTTCACCTGTATGGTAAAGTAGTTTTTTCTAATGCATTAAGTGATTTAGCTAAAGAAAACAATTTAAAAATCATCGAGGACAATGCCCAAGCTATAGGTGCAAAGTTTAACGACAAAAGAACTGGTACCCTAGGCGACGCTGCAGGATTTAGTTTTTATCCCGGAAAAAATTTAGGTGCACTTGGTGATGCTGGCGGCATTACGACCAATGATGATGTGCTTGCCAAAACTATTAGGGCGTTGGCAAACTATGGCTCGAACCAAAAATATGTAAACATTTATCAAGGCTTAAATTCTAGGCTTGATGAGATTCAGGCGGCGGTTTTAGATGTAAAATTAAAATATATCGATGCCGAAAATAGCAGGAGGCAAGCGATTGCAGAACGCTATACGACTGAAATTAACACATCTGACATCGTTCTTCCACAATTGCCTTCAGAAAGAAATGAACATGTTTGGCATTTATTTGTAATCAGAACTAAAGATAGGGAAAGATTGCAACATTTTCTTTCGGAAAACGGCGTGCAAACATTGATTCATTATCCTATCCCGCCACACAAACAGGAAGCTTACAAGGAGATGAATTCTTTAAGCTTTCCTATTACAGAACAAATTCACGAAGAAGTATTAAGTTTGCCAATCAGCCCAGTAATGAGTGATGAAGAAGTGTCTAAAGTTATTGAAACTATGAATGATTATGTTTAATGAAATCGTTCTGGCATTATTTGGATTTTAAGATCATGATAAATTTTTCGCATTTTAAAGCTGATTTAGTTGTATCTGAAAAAGATTGCTGTCAAAAAAACTTGTCAAAATCGAATATTTAGAAACAAAATAATAATTTATTTAAGAAAAGACGCTAATGATCAAACTTCTTGATTTACCTAAAATCAACCTCGCAAATCAACCTATATTTTTATAAGGTAAAATAAGTTTGCCAATTAATCCATCTGAGATTACTATAAAAGTTCCTAAAAATTACTAAAATTATTAAATTCACCTAAATTATTTTGAGCCAAAATCAGTCCTCATACCGACAAATTTTTAAAGCCACATCCATTTTTGGTGGGGTGCAGGTTTTTAATATCATTATATCCATAATCCGGTCTAAGATTGTTGCGACTTTACTAGGGCCTGCAGGAATGGGTATCTCTGGACTTCTGGTAGCTACAACCAGTTTGATAGGAAGTTTTACAAACTTTGGCTTGGGAACTAGCGCCATTAGAGACATCGCTGTTGCAAACGAAACTGATAATCCAAAAAAAATTGCTAGAGTGGTTAGCGTTTTTAGGAAATTAGTTTGGATTACAGGATTTTTAGGCATGGCTTCTACAATTATTTTAGCACCGTATCTGAGTGAAATTACCTTTGGAAACAAAGACTATACGCTTGGTTTTGTTTTTTTGTCGAGTACATTATTATTTACGCAGTTAATTAGCGGCCAAGACGTCTTGCTGCAAGGAATGAGGAAATTGAGCCAGCTGGCAAAAGCCAATATGTATGGCGCTTTTTTGGGTTTGCTCACTTCTTTTCCGTTGTATTACGTTTATGGAATCAAGGGCATAATTCCGGCAATAATTTTAAGCTCCCTGGTTACGCTGGCCGTGACATGGTATTTTGCACGCCAGATTAAAACAGAGCCCTCCTCAATTTCATTGAAACAAAGTATTGCTGAAGGCAGGCCAATGTTGCGAATGGGCTTTATGTTGAGTATAAGCGGCTTAATTACCATGGGTGTTTCATATATAGTAAGAATTTATATAAGCAATACCGGAGGACTTACTGATGTGGGGCTGTATAATGCAGGATTCGCAATTATCGGAACCTATGTAGGACTGGTCTTTACGGCCATGGCTACTGACTATTATCCGCGGCTGACCGGTGTTGCACAGGATAACCAAAAAGTTTCAGAAGTGGTCAACCATCAGGCAGAAATAGCACTGTTGATACTGTCGCCGATCTTATGCATTTTCTTGGTATTTATCAATTGGGTTGTGGTTTTGCTGTATTCTAGCGAATTTTTGGCCGTCAGCGGAATGGTGTACTGGGCCGCATTAGGCATGTATTTCAAAGCTGCAAGCTGGTCAATCGGTTTTATTATTTTGGCTAAAGGGGATTCAAAATTATTTTTTTGGAGCGAGCTTTTAGCAAATTTTTATATTTTAATATTTGGTATTTTAGGGTATAAATATTTAGGACTGGACGGTTTAGGCATATCCTTTATGTTAACTTATATTGTTTACCTTATTCAGATCTATATGTTAGGAAGAAAAAGATACCAATTCAAATTTACAAAAAGCTTTTATAAGGTTTTTGTCGTGCAGTTAATCCTTGGCCTTTTGTGTTTTTTTACCGTGCGTTACATAGTGTCGCCATGGGCATATCTAATTGGAATTCTTTTTATCGCAGTTTCTATATATAATTCCTTTATTGAAATGGATAGGCGTCTAGGAATAAAAGAACTTGTGAAAACAAAAATTCATAAAAACAGACACAGTTAATATTTGATGGTCTTGGAAATCCAGAAATATTTAATATTTAATTGTCTGCTCACTTTATTATTTTAATTTCTATTGCTTTTCTTTGTATGCTGAAATTGAAGCCTTGTACCGATGCCTGTATTTTAAAAAAATCAAATTTGATTTCTTATATAAAAAATCTACAGTAAATAAAAAATAAAAATGAAGCCATTAGTTAGTATCATCATACCGTGTTATAATCACTCTCGTTTTATCAAAGAAGCATTAGATTCAATTGTTGCAGATACTTATCCTAATAAGGAGATAGTGATTATCGACGATGGCTCAAAAGATGATTCTGTACCTGTGATTAAACACTGGATAGATAATAACAGGGATCAAAATGTCAAGTTCACATCGAGGGAAAATAATGGTTTTTGTAAGACTCTTAATGAATTAGTAGACCAGTCTACCGGACAGTACATCGTTTTACTGGCAAGTGACGATGTACTTATAAATAATACCATTTCTGATCGCGTTACTATTCTTAAAGAAAGAGGAAAGATGGTTCTGGTCTCTGATGCCGAAGTTATAAACGATAGCGGAGAGCTTCTGTTTTCAAGTATGCTGACTGGATTTCATAAAGCAATCAAAGAAAAATATTATACTTCTGAAGGTATTTTAGACGAGATAATATTTAATTTTTCTATTTCTGGCGCCGTTGTAATTATGGACAGGAAGATTTTTAATTTAATAGGGAAATATCCTGAAGATCTCAAAGCAGAAGATTTATTCTTTTATTTGAGCAGCGCATCGCTAAATCAAATCTTGTTTTGGGATAAAGTTGTATCTAAGTACCGAATCCATTCATCTAATACATCTGGAGTAAACCCTGAACTCACAAAGACTGTGATTAAAACGTATAAACGATTATTTTTTAAAATCCCGGGATTCAAAAGAAAACTTAAGTTGGTCAAGCGCCTTTTAGGTATTTATTACCATCGTTTCAAAAACAATCAATCATTTTAAAATCATCAAGAATGTTGAAATTTTTAAAAATAATTAATTCTTATAGGCTTAGAATTCTAAATGATATAAAAAAGACTGGGAATCAGGTGAACTGGCGCTTGCAAAATCAGCACAACATGACAAGTATTTCAAGGAACATTAAAGACTCGTCGCTGATAAATGTAGGTATAGATTCCTATGGGACGATAGATGTCTTGTCATTTGAAAATCCTGGTGAGAAATTAACCATAGGCGACCACGTGTCAATTGCAGGGAATGTTTTATTTATTTTAGGAGGAAATCATCAAATAGATGCTTTCAGTACGTATCCCATAAAATCTCAATTTTATTCCAAAAATGCAACCGCAGACGCACAGACTAAAGGAGCTATAATAGTGGAAGACGAAGTTTGGATTGGAAATAACGTATTAATTCTGTCAGGAATCACACTCGGATACGGAAGCATCGTTGCTTCTGGAAGTGTGGTAACTAAAGATGTGAAGCCGTTTTCAATAGTCGGTGGTAATCCAGCTCAATTTATAAAATTTAGAATTGCAGAGGAACTTATTAAAGAACGAATAGAATTTGGATTGAAAAACATCCCTGTCAAAACATTAAGTGAAGAAGAATTACATTTGCTATACCAGCCTCTAACTGCATCTGTCTTAGATCGCTTAAAGAAACAATATAATCAATAGCCAATGGATGTATCAATAATTATTGTCAATTACAATACAAGAGACTTGACGGTTAACTGTATAAATTCCATCATAGAAAATACTAAAAATATCGCTTTTGAAATAATTTTAGTTGATAATGCATCCTCTGATGGTTCCCCGAAAGAAATCAAAGATTTATTTACTGACATAGTCTTAATTGAATCTGATAAAAATGTAGGCTTCGGGAGAGCAAATAATTTGGCCGCGGCCATTGCAAAAGGAGAATTTGTATTTTTTCTTAATTCGGATACTATTCTTATTGAAAACTCTGTAAAAAAGCTGTATGATTTTTTTATAGCGAATGAAAGTCGATTAAACATAGGGGTTTTAGGATCCGTCTTGGTCGATGCTCATCTGAATACAAACGGTTATGGAGCACATTTTCCGAATGCGAAAGAAGAAAGGCTCAAAAATCTATCAAGAATTCCCTTCTTTAAATTTTTTTTAAAATTGCCCAAAAAACAAGTTTACCCATTGCAGGAGAACTATTTTGAAATTGACTATGTTATTGGTGCGGATATGTTTATGAAAGCATCACTTTTTAAAAGGCTGGATGGATTTGCTCCCGATTTTTTTATGTATTATGAAGAGTCAGATCTGCAAAAAAGAATTTCTAATTTGGGCTTAAAACAATATATCATCACCGATACAAAAATCATACATTTGGAAGACGGGAGCGGTAAGATAATTCGAAAATACTCGAATAGAAAGCGCATAATTGTCCATCAGAGTAGAATAATTTATCTGAAAAGAAATGAACCAAGAGAATTCAGAAAATTTGTAATGGTAGATTTTCTTTTTACAGGATTAGGATTATTCAATTTCAAATACTCTTTTAAAGAGAACCTGACTTATTTAAGAAACGTTATTAAGACCTATTAATTATGAAAATTGCCCTTTTTGGAAGTAAGGATTTTGACTCTTTGGAATACCATCTAAATGATTCTTTAAATTTCCTGAAACATGACGTTACACACATCGATATAAAAGATTTAGTTCCTATTCCTTATAAATATAGTTATTGGGCCAGCAAATTACTAAAAAAATATGATTCTTATCTTTTTGAAAAGGTTGCTACCAAAATTATAGCCACCGCTCCCGAACTGGTAATCTGCACTTATAGATTTACCCATCCTGACTGTATTAAACTCATTAGAAAAGGACTGCCTAATGTTGCCATCATTCACGTCAATCCGGATCAAATGACTACCTTAGAATATCAGCAGATATTTGTTTCAGACTATGATGCTTATTTTACCAAAGATTTATTCATGGTTGATTTTATGAAGAACAAGATGGGACTAAATACTTTTTACCTCCCAGAAGCTTTCAACCCGAGAGTCCATAAAAAAGTTACTACTGATCGAACTTTACTTGAAAAAGAAGTAAATATCGATGTCGTTGCATTTGGTACAATGTATCCTTATCGTGCGCGAATGGTTGAAAATCTAATAAATGAAGGAATTGATATCAAGTTATATGGCACGCCAGACAAAAGATTTCCTCGAAAGCAAATAACCGACAACTTTACCAACGAGTTTATCACAGGAGACAGGAAAGCAGAAATCCTCTCTGGAGCTAAAATTGTCTTTAATAATTTTCACTTTGCTGAGGTTCAATCTGCCAATGTAAAGTTTTTTGAAATCGGAGGTATCGGCGCGTTCCAGATATGTGATTATAAAGCTGTTCTAGAAGAATATTCTATTATAGATGTTGAAAAATTCACGTTTAAGAATATTCATGAAGCCGCAGACCTGATAAAATTTTATTTAGATAAACCTTTATTGAGACACGAGCTGGCTGAAACGCAACGAATTCATTTCATGAATAACCACACTTACGAACATAGAATTAGCGAGCTTTTGTCCAAGATATAATATCAATTTGAAAATTATTACATGCTCATCTATTTTATAACATTCTTTATCCTTTTTACTTTTTCGCTGATTGAAATTCTGCAATCTGGCGAACGTGGTAAAAAAGCAATGCATATCATTTCTTTTTTAGTACTTGTCTTCGTCATAGGATTTAGGTGGGAGACAGGAACGGATTGGGATATTTATTTAGAAACTTTTTTACATAGCTTTAATTATAATTCCATAGCCGAATTTAGTGAAGGGATGGAGGTAGGGTATCTAATGATGAACTATCTCATACGACAGATAACAGAGGACTATTCCATTTTTTTAATAATCCATGCTATTTTGTTTTATGGTGTTGTGGTAAAAGTTTTTACTAAATTAGTTCCATATCCTCAAATCGCCTTACTTTTATTTTTTTGTATCAACATCGGAGTAACAGGGTCTAACAGGCAGCTTTTAGCAATTGCAATCTGCTTGGTTGGCTTACTATACTTAAGTGTGAGGCAAAATAAAAAGTTCGTAATTTCTGTCATTGCTGCTACATTTTTTCATACCTCTGCTTTTGTATTTTTCATTTATTATTTTTTAAATAGAAACATTAAATCACTGTACCTTTACATTTCAATTATTGTTTCGATTGGTATAGGGCTTACCTCGCTACCCAATCAGCTATTTTCACTTTTCGGATTTTTAGGGAGTTTTGCAGAAAGTAAGACACAAGCTTATGAATTAGTAGCACAAGATTCCCTTGCCGAATTTGAACTATCATTATTAGGATTGTTAAAAAGATTGATTTTCGTGATTGTTTTTATCATGTATCGAAA
Organism: Flavobacterium qiangtangense; assembly: GCF_042658345.1. NCBI lineage: Bacteria > Pseudomonadati > Bacteroidota > Flavobacteriia > Flavobacteriales > Flavobacteriaceae > Flavobacterium > Flavobacterium qiangtangense. Next base: position 355,433 of record NZ_JBHSQB010000010.1, on the reverse strand, counting down.
AAAAATAACGTTAAAGGTTCCTTTGTATAATTTATTTTTAAATAGCTATATTGTAGGTGTTATTTTTTATTTTCTATTTTCAAATTCATTTATAATTATGGTGAATAGAGGAAGTCTTTATTTTAATTTGATGGAATCTTTGTTACTTTCTTTGCTGTTGGTATTATTTAAACGTAAAATTGATAAGATGGTATTTACATTTTTTCTTCTAATATTAAGCATATTTCTCTTTTACCAGTCTATTGCGCCTTATCCTGATCTATTTGATCCTTATAAAGGTATTTTCATAAATAGTTATTACCACCGATTAATGCACTAATAAAATTTTTATGAAAATTACATTTTTAGAAAGATACTTCAATGAGAAGGAGATCAGCATCGAGAGACTTTTCAACGAAATTAAAAAGGAATTGGAATCAAGAGGGATTAGATATGAGTCTATAAAAAACCCCTACCCTTTTGGATTGTTTAATATACTGAGAGGCATGGTGTTCTTTTATCTCAAACAAGGAAAAATCAATCATATTACAGGTCACATTCACTGGGCAGGAATTTTTCTGAAACCAAAAAATACCATATTGACAATTCATGATATCGGAATTCCGAAAAGACCTAGATCTTTGAAAGAGATTATGTTTTATTGCTTTTTTATCTACTGGCCTATTAAAAGGCTAAAGTATATTACTGTCATTTCCGAAAAAACAAAAAATGATATATTAATGCTTACACCATGGGCTAAAGATAAGATTACTGTTATTCCTAACTGTTTTACGGTACAAGAAACCAGTTCACAAATTAAGCCTATTGAAGGCACGCCAAATTTTTTAATAGTTGGTACGCGATCTAATAAAAACATTGAAAACTCAATTATGGCATTACATGGCATCGACTGTGTTCTGACAATTATTGGTGAACTTACTGCTGAGCACTCTACATTGTTAGAAACACAAAAAGTTAATTATATCAATAAGAAATTTATCAGTGATGAACAATTAATTGAGGCATACGAAAACGCCGACATTTTGCTTTTTATGTCAGTATTTGAAGGATTCGGTCTTCCTATTATAGAAGGACAAGCTATGAATTGTCTAATAATAACTTCAAATCTCGCCCCCATGAATCAGGTGGCGGGCAAAAGCGCATTTCTAGCAGACCCATATTGCGTAGCGGACATTCGGGATAAAATCATTAAAGCCATCAAATTAGATGCAGCGTCGCATGAAAAAATTATTCTGGAGGGGAGGGAAAATTTAAAGAAGTATTCTGTAAGCGCTGTTACTGACCAATATATTGACTTATATAATAAAATTTTAAAAGACACTGCAGAACATAATTTTAAAAAAACAGAATAGTGAAAAAAACTATAATAATATCAGGTGTCAATCTTTCTGAAGGGGGACCTCTCACAGTTATATCGTCTGTCCTTAATTTTTTAGACCAAAGTGATTATGTAGCCAATTACAGGATTATTGCATTAGTTCACTCGAAAGACCTATTTCAAAATTTGAAAAATATTGAGCTTATGGCGTTTTCAGAAGTGAAGTCTTCCTGGTTTAAAAGATTGAAGTTCGAATATAGAGATTGCTTAGAATTGTCTAAAGAATTAGAAAGTCATTTATGGTTCAGCTTACATGATATTACGCCTAATGTCATCTCAGTAAAGAGAGCAGTTTATTGCCATAATGCTTCTCCCTTCCATAAACAAAATTTAAAAGTCTTTTTTCAAACACCTCTTCGTTACCTTTATGTAAAGTTCTATAAGCAACTTTATAGCATTAATATTAAAAAAAATGATTTTGTTGTCGTTCAGCAAAAGTGGATTAAAGAGGAGTTTATTAAAATGTTTCATTTAAAGAAGGAGAAAATAATAGTAGCATTACCAGATCAAGCTGCAGAAAAATATTTGGATATTGAAATATTAAAACAACAAGACAAAGTAAAAAAAGTTTTCTTTTATCCTGCATTTCCCCGTGAATTTAAAAATTTTGAAACTATCTGTAAGGCTGTAGAGCTTGTTAAACATGAAATTGAGATGGATTTTGAAGTCATTTTGACAATTGATGGTTCTGAGAATGATTATTCCCGTGCTATTGTAGACAAATATGGGAGCATCAGGCAAATTAGCTTTATAGGATTACAGAGTAAAGATAAAGTTGAGCACTATTACGCAGCATCAGATTGTCTTCTGTTTCCCTCTAAATTAGAAACTTGGGGTCTGCCAATATCAGAATACAAGAAATATAATAAGCCGATGTTAGTATCTGACTTGCCTTATGCTTATGAAACAGTCGGCAATTATGAAAAGGTAAAATATTTTGATCCCAAAAGCGAGAGCGATTTATCTCAAGCCATGATTGAATTTTTAAAGGAAAAATTAGAATACAATAATAAAGGGCCAGTTTTTTATGAACAACCTTACTGTACCAGCTGGAGCGAATTGTTTAAACACTTATTAAAATGAAACTACTAAAAAGATATACTTTTTTCGGAATTCTGCAGCTTTTTATTTTTAAAGTACGAACTTATTTTGTCTTTAAGAATGCCAGGTTGATCCGATTTCCATTCCGTGTTCGAGGTAAAAACCATATTGAAATAGGAAAAGGGTTTACTACTGGGTTTAATTGTCGACTGGATGTTTTTAATCATAATAATTTGGAAGGCCATCTCTTAACAATCGGCAAAAATGTTGAGATTAATGATGACGTCCATATCGCTGCGGTTGAAAAAATCAACATCGGGGACAATGTTCTTATTGCCAGCAAAGTTTACATAGCCGACCACAATCATGGTAATTACAAAGGACAGTTTCAAGACTCACCGCTTTCCACTCCACATAGCAGGAAGATATATACCGACCCTATTTTAATTGAAAAAAACGTATGGCTAGGAGAATTTGTATGTGTATTACAGGGAGTAACTATTGGTGAAGGTTCAATCATAGGAGCCATGAGCGTGGTTACTAAAGATATACCTCCATATTCTATTGCTGTAGGCTCACCCGCCAAAGTAATCAAAACCTATGATTTTAATACGCACAAATGGGTTAAAATTTAAAGACAAAATGAAAAACAATATTAAGATACTTCTTGCCACCTACAACGGAGAAAGGTATATCAAAGATCAAATCTTGTCAATACTGGCTCAAGAAGAAGTAGAACTGTCAATAACCATCACTGACGACGGAAGTGTAGACAATACGGAAGCTATAGTTCAAAACAACTTTCCTGATCTTCATGTATTAAAGAATACTCCAAGCACTGGATCTGCTGCGAATAATTTCTTGAAAATGGTCAAGGAACTTGACTTTAGGGAAGAATTTGAGTATGTCGCCTTTTCTGATCAAGATGATATCTGGTTGTCGCAAAAATTGAAGGTGGCTACCACTTGTTTAGAACTAAATCGTGCCGATTTGTACTGCTCTAACCTGACCAAATGGGATACAGCGAAAAATACGTTCAGCTTGCTTAAAAAAGATTTTCCGCAAAAAAAGTTTGACTTTCTTTTTGAGGGTGGGAGTGCCGGATGCACATATGTCTTTACCAAAAAATTGGGAATTCAGTTGCAGCAATTTTTGTCGCACATCGACTCAACTAACTGGAAAGGATTCTCCCACGACTGGCTTATTTATTTTTTTGCGAGATCTCAGAATTTTAAAGTAATCATCGATTCTGATTCTCATATCCATTATCGGCTGCACGACGCAAACGTACATGGACATTTAAATCAAATCTCTTTTAACACAATACGACAAAAAACAGGTGAAGTTCTTAATGATTACTACCAGCATCACGTAAAAAATTATATTAAATATTTAGACCGCAATAGTGAGGAATATAAAATTTACCAGAAATTTTTAGGCAATTATTTTCAAAGAAATTTCGTGATTTGGAAGTATAACACTCAACTTATGAGAGATAAAAAGAAATTTTTAGTATTCGCAATATTAAATCTATTAAAGATAAGATAGCTATGTATGACAAATTTATAAAAAGGACAATTGACTTTACAGTAGCATTTGTTGCCTTAGTACTCATCTCACCTTTATTTTTATTTTTGATAATTTTCTTATCTATAGTAAATAAAGGAAAACCTTTCTTTGTACAACAAAGAACAGGAAAAAACGGCAAACTTTTCAAAATTATAAAATTCAAAACGATGAGCGATAGGACAGATTCAAATGACGTATTGTTGCCCGATTCTGAAAGGCAGACCAGGGTCGGATCGTTTGTCAGAAAGACTTCTCTAGATGAAATTCCTCAACTATTGAATGTTATACTCGGTGAAATGAGCTTGATTGGTCCTAGACCTCTTTTGCCTGAATACTTGCCGTTTTATTCTGCTTACCAGAATAGGAGGCATGAAGTAAAGCCTGGAATTACGGGTTGGGCTCAAGTAAATGGAAGAAACAGTGTTACTTGGGAAAAGAAATTTGATTTGGATGTCTGGTATGTAGAAAATCTAACTTTCCGCTTAGATTTAAAAATAATTTTCCTTACTTTCAAAAAAGTAGTAGTTTCGGATGGAATTTCTCCAGAAGGGTTTGTAACAATGCCCAGATTTGATGATTTAAAAAAAAATAATATAAAAGAAAATGAATAAAAATATATTAGTTACGGGAGCAGGGGCGTTATTAGGACAAGGAATTTTGAGACTTTTGCAAGTTGCAGATTTTCCTAAAAAAATATTCACTGCAGATCCTGATCCAAGATCAACAGGTCACTGGCTCGGCGACCATGCATTAGTCATACCAAAAGTAAGCGATGTCGATTATATTCCGCAACTCATTAAAATTGTGCAGGAACACGATATCGATGCCGTCTTAGTTGGAACCGACGTAGAACTTCCAATCTGGGCGAAACATAAAAGCTATTTTGCTAAAGAACTAAACTGTGCCATAATTGTTAGCAGTGAAGCAGTTATTGAGATTGCAAACGATAAGTTTTTGACAGCGGCATTTTTAGAAAAAAATAATTTTCCCTTTCCGATGTCAGTAATGGCTAATGATATATCAAAGTTAAATGAAATAGAAAAAAAACTTGGATTTCCACTGTTTGCTAAGCCATTTGACGGCGCGCGTTCTCTCGGTATAAAAAAGATTGAGAATCATGAGGAACTGATGGAGATTTACGATCCCAGCAGCAATCTTGTGGTACAACAATTCCTGTCTGAAGAAGACGGAGAATACACTTCGGGTTGCGTTGTGATTAAGGGTATCTGTAAGGCCATCGTAACCTTGAAAAGGGATTTGAGAGACGGCAACACTTATAGGACTTATCGAGATTCAGAGACCTCCAAATATGATGAGTTTATCATTCCCATCGCTGAAAAACTCAATGGTGATGGGCCTGTCAATTTTCAATTTAGGATACGAGATGGTAAGCCAGTAATATTTGAAATTAACGGAAGGTTTAGCGGTACTACGCCACTTCGATATTTTTACGGTTTTAATGAAGTTGAGAAAATTTTGAAATATTATTTATTTGATGAAGAAATTACTTTCCCAGAGTTAAAAAATGGAATTGTCATGAGAACTTGGTCTGATTTATTTGTTGAAGAATCTGAGTTTGAAATTTTGAAAAATCAACACTCTTTACCTAATCCAAATGGCAAGTTTTATAATTTCAACCTAAAAAATAATTAATTATGAAAAACTGTGTAGCCGTAATTGGTGCAAACGGATTTTTGGGTAGTGCTTTAGTGAGCTCCTTAATTGAGAAAGGAGACAAAGTGTTTGCTGTGCACAATGGAAATACTGCGAATATCAGTTCGAAATCGGTATTGCTAACAAATGAATTGTTCCTGTTGTCAGATATTATTCCAGATACAATCTATTTTGCAGTAGGTAATTACGCTTGTTCCCACTCTCAGTTGCTTGAAATTAATGAGCTATTGTACAGCATTTTAAAAAAATTTCCGAATTCAAAGGTTGTTTACATCTCAAGTACTAATGTTTATGGAATGCATAAAGAGACCATCTCATTAGAATCACATTTTAATAACCCAGGATTATATGCAATTTCAAAAATAGCAGGTGAATTTATTGTTTCCAATCATAAAAGACATGCCATTCTGCGTCTAACGTATCTATATGGTCATGGAATAAACAACAATTCATTTTTACCAAATATCATTGCCAGCTCGAAAGAAAAAGGACTCATAACGTTATTTGGGGACGGGATGCGTGCACAAGATTATCTGCATATCGATGATGCTGTTTCATTGTGCATTATGAGCTCGAATTTATCGCAAAATGAAATATTAATTGGTGCTAGTGGAGTATCTACAACAAACAAGGAAGTTGCTTCAATAATAAGAGGTATTAATAAATGTGAAGTTAAATATACTGGAATTGAAACGGGAGAATCGTATCATTTCAATATTGAAAATACTACAAAAAAGCTCGGGTGGAAACCAAGGGTTTCATTTGAAAAAGGATTGACTAATATTCTTGCACAATGAGAGTTGTAGTTTTCGGTGATGTGCATGGCAATCTGATAGCCCTTGAGAAGCTTTTTCAAATTGAAAAAACGCAAGCAGATTTGTTTATCAGTCATGGGGACGTTGTTAATTACGGACCCTGGTCAAATGAGTGTGTTGCTCTTTTAGAATCTGTAGATAATATAAAACTTCTGAGGGGAAATCATGAACAATCTTACATCGAAGGCTTTTATGATGGAAAAAATGTGATAGCTAAATCTTTTTTTGATTTTTGCTATTCTAAATTTGACCGCAACCTAATGCCTGAAATTTCAAGATACGAGAATCAAATCCATTTTTCAGAGTTCATTGTCCAGCATACCATTGATAATAGATATATCTTTGCAGATACAAATATTAACGATTTAAAAATCGATTGTAATTATATCATTGGTCACTCCCACCAGCAATATGAATTGCAAAAGGATAATTTTAAGATTTATAACACAGGGAGTCTAGGACAAAACAGAGAATTGTTAAATGTTTCATGTTATTTGGCGGTAGATACCGACAAGAAAACAGTTGAGCGGAAAAACTTTATTCATGATATCGATAAAGTAATAAATAAAATGGAAGCTGAAAGGTATCCACAGATCTGTCTGGATTATTATAAAGGAAAAAAAAAGGCTTAAGGAAGATGGTCAAGCGAAACTTTGATTTCTTTTTTTCATTAGCGGGCCTTATAATTCTAAGTCTGCCGATGTTGTTGATTTTAGTACTGTTAATGATTGACACAAGTTCAAATGGTTTTTTTTTGCAATACAGAGTGGGACAGCATGCAAAGTTGTTCAAAATCTATAAATTTAAAACGGTGATTTCAAAGACAAGAAAAATTTCAACTTTTGGGAAATTGTTAAGGAAATATAAGATTGATGAACTGCCCCAATTATTTAATGTCCTTATTGGCGATATGAGTTTTGTTGGTCCAAGACCTGATCTGCCTGGCTACTATGATAAGCTGCATGGAGAAGAGCGAAATATTCTAAAGCTGAAACCAGGCATAACGAGCGAAGCTTCCATAAAATATAGAAACGAAGAGGCTATTTTAAAAAAAGAAAAGCAGCCACTTGAATATAACGATAGCGTTATTTTTCCCGATAAGGTAAAAATGAACCTAGACTATTATTACAACCGAACTTTTTTAGGAGATATTAAAATTATAATTAACACTTTCATTAAATACTAAAGATGAAAAATTCAAAAATATGGTTATCCTCACCTCATATGGGAGGAACAGAACAAAATTACGTCAATGAAGCATTTGAATCAAACTGGGTAGCTCCACTAGGACCCAATGTAAACGGTTTTGAAAAAGATCTTGAAGATTATTTGAAATCTGATGTAAAAGTGGGAGCCTTAAGTTCAGGAACGGCAGCAATCCATCTTGGTTTGATTATTTTAGGCGTGAAAGCTGGTGATGAGGTTATCTGCCAAAGCATGACCTTTTCAGCTTCTGCAAATCCAATCATGTATCAAGGAGCGACACCAATATTTATTGATAGTGAAAAAGAAACTTGGAATATGTGTCCGGTTGCCCTTGAGGAGGCAATAAAAGACAGAATTTCTAAAGGTAAAAAGCCTAAAGTGATTATTGCAGTTCACCTTTATGGAATGCCTTACAAAGTTGACGAAATACACACAGTCGCAAAAAAATATGATATTCTCGTTTTAGAGGACAGTGCTGAAGCATTAGGAAGTCATTATAAGAATCAAAAATGTGGTACTTTTGGTGACATTGGGGTTCTCTCATTTAACGGAAATAAAATAATAACTACATCTGGTGGTGGCGCAATCGTTACTAAAAATGCTGAAATAAAAGATAAGGCAGTTTTTTTATCTACCCAGGCGCGTGATAATGCGCCGCATTATCAACATAGCGAAGTTGGTTATAATTACAGAATGAGCAATATTTGTGCAGGAATCGGTCGCGGGCAAATGGAAGTTTTAGATGCCCACGTAGCTTTACGTAGAAAAATGCATGATTTTTATGTAGATTATTTTTCTGAAATTGCTGGAGTGACTGTTTTGAGAGAACCAAGCGCAGACTATTTTTCAAATCACTGGTTGTCTGCAATTTTAATTGATCAGACGGTTGCAGGATTGAGCAGAGAAGAATTAAGGATTGCTTTTGAAAAAAATAATATAGAAAGTCGCCCTCTTTGGAAGCCTATGCACTTGCAACCTGTTTTTGAAAATAACTCTCTTTATTATGGGAAAAAAGTTTCCGAAACTCTTTTTGATAACGGACTTTGTTTGCCATCAGGATCAAACCTGAGTGATGGAGAACGCGAAAGAATTTTATCGGTCTTAAATGCCATTTTCAAAAAATAAACTAGTAACGTCTAAAACAGATATAAAAAAACCTTGTCATCATTACTTATTTTGGTGAAATGTTTAAAAAAAAATGATAATATGTTAACATTTCTTTTTTTTATATAACTTTGTTATTAGCTATTTGAATAAATTTGCCCCTCACACAACCAAAAGATGAAAAATTGAAAGAGAAAGAAAAAGATCGACTAAAAACGGGGATTTCGCAAGCTTTGGGAGGCACCCGCTTTAATTTTAATTTAAAAAATTTAGGCTATCTTCCTAGATGGGTTGTGCTTTTATTGGATGTTGCAACTGTTTTTGCAGCAGGTATATTGACCTACAGTCTGTTGTTTGGGATGAAATTAAAATACATTCCAAATGATTACTTGCTTTATGGCGCTACGCTATATTTAGGCGTAAATGTTTTTTTCTTTTGGGTATTCCGAACTTATTCTGGTATTATTCGACACTCATCTTATATCGACGGTGTCAAAATTTTCTTCGGACAGTTTTGCACTTTGGTCACGTTGGTATTGGTCAATTTTGTGTTTCTTTTAGATCATGACTTTAAAATATTTTTGAATACGGGACTTTTTATAAACGGTGTGCTCTCGTTCTTTTTTCTCTTTTTTTATCGAATTGTTGTCAAACAAACTTTCGAGAAATATTTAAATGTTTCCAAAGAAGAGGGACGTACTAAAGCTGTTATCTTTGGATTTGATGCCAACGCCATTGCGGTTGCCAATGCTTTAAGAGCTGAGGTTCCAAGCCGATTTAAGCTTATTGGATTTATCGATAAATTAGGACAAAACGGCTCTAAAAGAATTTTAGATCTGCCAATTATTCAGATGAAGCGTAAAATTCCCGTTATAATGCGTTCGGTTGGCGCTGAATCTTTAATTATTGCTGATAAAACTTTAACCAAGGAAGAAAGATTGGCTATTGTTGACGAATGTCTTGAATATAATTTCAAAGTTTATACTATTCCTTTGATTACCGACTGGGAAAATCAGGAAGAAATCTCCAAGAGCATCAAAAGTTTTGAAATTCAAGATCTTTTGGAAAGAAAGCCTATTGTGCTTGATATGAAATCCATATCTTCACAATTACGAGGTAAAACGATTATGGTTACTGGTGCCGCTGGTTCCATTGGAAGTGAAATTGTGCGTCAGGTTTTAAATTTTAGTCCGCAACGAATCATTATTTTAGACCAAGCTGAAACACCACTTCATTCGCTTTGTCTTGAAATTGCGGCATTAAATTCTAATATTCAAATTCACAATGTTTTGGCGGATGTACGTAATAAACAAGTTTTGAAACAAGTTTTTAAACTTTATAAACCTCAAGTCGTTTATCATGCCGCGGCTTACAAACACGTTCCGTTGATGGAAGAAAATCCCTCACAAGCGATTTTCACCAATGTTATGGGAACTAAAATTTTAGCAGACTTGTCTTTGAAATATGGTGCTGAACGTTTTGTAATGGTTTCTACAGATAAAGCAGTAAATCCGAGTAATGTAATGGGTGCGAGTAAGCGAATTGCTGAAAAATATGTGCAATCCCTTCATTTTAAAAGCAAAAAAGAAAATGCCAATCAAGGAACCAAATTTATTACCACTCGTTTTGGAAATGTTTTAGGGTCAAATGGTTCTGTAGTTCCTTTATTCAAACGCCAAATCGAAGAAGGCGGACCTATTACAATCACGCATCCCGATATTATTCGTTACTTCATGACGATTCCCGAAGCTTGTCAGCTTGTTCTCGAGGCCGGTGCAATGGGTAATGGTGGAGAAATCTACATCTTTGATATGGGTGATCCCGTAAAAATTATTGATTTGGCCCGAAAAATGATCAAATTGGCAGGGTATTCTCCTGATAAAGAAATAAAAATCAAAATTGTAGGATTGCGTCCAGGGGAAAAATTATACGAAGAATTGTTGAACGATTCTGCCAAAACCCTTCCAACGCACCATGAGAAAATTATGATTGCTGAAGAAATTTTTTCTGACTATGAAATGGTGAGTATTGCAATTGACGATTTGATTGATGTGTCAGAAATTACCTCTAATGTTGAAATAGTAGGAAAAATGAAGGCCATTGTTCCAGAATTTAAAAGCATGAATTCTGTTTTTGAAGAGTTGGATAATAAAACTGCTCCGCAATTGTAAGTTTTTATATATTTATAATTAACAAATACTATCTTTGCACGCTCAAAATATCGCTATGAATAAAATGAACGCCGTTAAATTTTTATTATTCCTCATTCCTATTTTTTTATTCTCTTGTGCTTCAAGGGAAAAAATTGCTTACTATCAAAATATAGATCAGGTTTTGGGATCTGACTCAAGCGTCTCTTTCAACACCAAGTTGCAGCCAGACGATTTATTGATGATTGTTGTAATGGCTGAAACTCAGGAAGCAGCCGCGCCTTTCAATCTTCCTTCTTTGCTAACGCAATCTACTACTGAGCTGGATAATCAACAGCTTCGTATCAGTAGCTATTTGATCGATGTTAATGGCGATATTCAATTTCCTGTTATTGGATCCATACACCTTGGCGGACTGACAAGAGCCGAGGCGAATGCAAAATTGGTCGAAGTGCTGAAAAAATATATCACAGACCCTAAGATAAATCTCCGCATTCTTAACTATAAGGTTACCGTCAGCGGAGAGGTCTTGCAACCCGGCATCAAAACTATATCCAGCGAACGTATCACTCTAATTGAAGTACTGGCCATGTCGGGCGATCTGACACCTTATGGAAAAAGAGATAATATCATGATCATCCGGGAAAAAGACGGTAAAAAGGAAATCGGGCGCGTAGATATTACCAAAGCTGACTTTATCAATTCTCCTTACTATTATCTTTCGCAAAATGACCATGTTTATGTTGAGCCTAACAAAACTAAAGTAAACGCATCCGCAGTTGGTCCGAACACAGGAATCATCATTTCTGCCATTTCGTTACTTCTCACCGTAGTAGCCCTTATAATTCGATAATTTATGAATAAATATCCCGACTCTTCCATATCAGAAAGTCAAGAATCTGACTTCAGCATCAGAGAGCAGCTAGAAAAATACCTTATCCACTGGAAATGGTTTTCTTTGTCAGCATTTCTAGCGTTGTCCATAGCGTTTGTTTATTTGCGGTATGCTACACCACTTTATAGAGCTAATACAACTATCTTAGTAAAAGATGATAAAAAAGGGGGACTCTCTTCTGAGCTTTCTGCCCTTTCTGACTTGGGAGGCTTCGGCGTTGCTAAAAGTAATATCGATAACGAAATAGAAATCTTGAAGTCGCGCACTCTGATTGAAAATACGATTAAAAATTTAAAATTGAACGTGTCATATATCACTCATGGTCGTGTAAAATCGGCAGATATTTATTCCTCGCCAATTATTTTAATATTTTCACCTACAAAATTGCTTTCAGACCAAAATAAAATCTTTAAGTTTAATATAACTTCAGTAAGCAACACCACATATAAATTAACTTACGAAGAGAAAGAGCTTGGAATTTTTAAATATAATTCTATTGTCAATATTAGCAGCGGAAAAGTAAGCATTAGCAAGACTATTTTTGCTGTAGATGAATCGAATCAAAGTTTTGAAATTGATTGCATTTACAATCCAATAGCTAGGGTTACGGCTGGTTTTAAAAGCAGGCTAAATGTAAATACATTAAACAAAACATCGAGCGTGGTAGAATTGGCATTTATTGACCCAGTCCCAGAGAGAGCTGAGGATTTTTTAAATACATTGGTTGAACTTTACAACCAAAATGCCATTGAAGATAAGAATCTGGTAGCAGAAAAAACGTCTCAATTCATCAGCAAAAGGTTAGAGTTTATCACTAGCGAACTTTCTGATGTAGAACGTGATGTGGAAGGTTTCAAGAATCAAAATAGTCTTACCGATATTGAATCTGAAACCAAATTGTTTTTAGAAAATGCTTCGGATTACGAGAAGCAGAAAATAGAAACTGAAATACAGCTTAACGTTGTTGCCTCGATGATTTCTTTTCTAAATGGCAGCAAGCCTGATGACTTGATTCCTACCAACCTGCTTTCTGCCGGCAACGGATCTGAAGCTGGAAGTCTCATTACTGAATACAATCGAATAGTAATTGAACGTAATCGTATTGCGGCCGGCGCCACGTTGGAAAATCCGGTAGTTCAAAATGCTGACAAGCGAATTAATGCTCTGAAATCTAATATTGCTCAAAGTTTGTCGAGAATGCAATCTTCTTTAACCATTAAGAAAAGAAATCTGGATCACGAAGGTGCGCAAATTGGAGGTAGAAAAGCGCAAGTACCACGTTTGGAACGCGAATTTAGAATTATCGACAGGCAACAGAAAGTTAAAGAAGCTTTGTATTTGTACCTTTTGCAAAAACGAGAAGAAACGGCTTTAACATTGGCTGCCACGGAACAAAGTGCGAAAGTCATTGATGCCGGACTGAGTTCTGATATGCCGGTTTCTCCAAAGAAAATGATCATTTATCTGGGTGCCCTTATTGCTGGTTTGCTAATACCTTTTGGGTTTATTTACATCAGTGATTTGTTGAATACTAAAATTAAGAGTCGTCTCGATATTGAAAAACGTTTGCAAATTCCATTTTTGGGAGATGTGCCTCGTTCCGAATCGCATGAAGAACTAATCAGCATTAATAGCCGATCTAGCTCTGCGGAAGCAATTCGTATCGTAAGAACCAATTTAGAATTTATGCTTTCGACTGTCACACACGACAAGGCGAAAACCATTTTTGTGACTTCGACTATTCCTGGTGAAGGAAAAACATTTGTTTCTGTAAATCTTGCCGGAACTATCGCGCTGTCAGGTAAAAAAGTATTATTAGTAGGAATGGATATTCGTAATCCAAAACTTTCAGAATATCTTCCTATTAATCCACAAGGAGTTACCCATTACTTGACAAAACCGGGTTCTCAAATTTCAAGTTTTATCACTAAGCTGGACAACTATGAGAATTTTTATGTGCTGGCATCTGGCGCCATTCCTCCAAATCCGGCTGAGCTTTTAATGAGTAATAAACTTACTGAAATGTTCGAGGAATTGAAGAATGATTTCGATTATATTATAGTAGACACTGCACCAGTTGGTGTTGTAACCGATACTGTATTGATTGCCCAAAACGCTGATGCTTTCATATATGTGGCAAGGGCAAATTACCTTGACAAACGCATGCTTCGTATTCCGGATATGTTCTATAACGAGAAAAAACTTCCAAATATGTCGATGGTCTTGAATGATACAAAAATCATGAAAAAAGGTTATGGATATGGTTATGGATACGGATATGGCTATGGTGCTCAAGAAGAAGTACTTCCTTGGTACAAAACATTTTTTAAAAGAAAATAGTAATTAGATAATTTTGGTACATAGATATCAACAAAAAGGCATCCGAAATTGGATGCCTTTTTTATTTGCTAGAATATTGGGAGATGTTTTATGTAAATAAATTTAGGAAATACTGACTTATTTTAAGGCCAACAATTATTTATAACCTAAAAAAATCATTTCTTCGGATCGCTTCTTTTAGCGCATCTGAATTATTTATTTCTAATTTTTTATGGAAACTTTTCGTATGGTTTTCATGGTGAACGTCAGATCCTGTAAAGTCTATCATGCCTTTTTCGAGTAATTGCTGTGCTACTTTTGCAACACTTTTTCCATAATAACCTACTGCAGAAAGCAAATTTAATTGCAACAAGCATCCCGCTTTTTTTAGTTTTTTATATTCATCAAAATTCGAATGATAAAAAAGATAACGTTCGGGATGGGCCAAAATCGGCTGGTATCCTGTGACTCTTATTTCGAAAAGAATATCATAAAGTTGCATTGGCGGATTGATATAAGACATTTCTACCAACACATAATTTTCCTTTACAGTCAGTAACGGCCCTGATTCTATCAATTTAGAGAACGAATCGTCCATCATGTATTCTGCGGCAGCTCTAAAATATGAAGTGTGGCCTCCAAGCTTGAGTTTTTCGGAAGTTTCGAGTGCGAGGCTTTCAATGCCTTCTTTTGTGTTGTCCCAAATGTTGTTAATGATGTGCGGCGTGGCCGTAAATTGCTCAAAACCGAAGCTTTTCAACGAATTTATCAAAGAAACTGTTGTTTCAAAGTCTTTTGATCCATCATCTATGCCGGGTAGCAAATGAGAATGTATATCGATATAACCTTCAATGAGGTCTTTTAAAATAGGTTTGGCTTTTGGGAAGAAAAACAAAATGCTCAGAATTTAAGGATTAAACAAATTTAACGCATAAAAATGACTTTTCTTACACTTTTGCGAACAAGTGAATTTTTATATGTGAAATAAATTTAGAAACTTTATAATCCTAGCAGAATTGCTATATTTGGGCAAGCATTTTCTATATATTAATTGTGCTCAATAATGAATCAAGAGGTCATTCTTAACGCATCAGGAATTTCAAAACAGTATCGACTCGGAAGCGTTGGTACTGGTACGGTCAGCCATGACTTGAATCGATGGTGGGCGCGAATTCGCGGTAAAGAAGACCCGTATTTGAAGATTGGCGAGGTGAATGACCGAAGTACGAAAGGGGAATCTGATTATGTTTGGGCTTTGCAGGATATTAATTTCGATGTTTACAAAGGCGAGGTCTTGGGCATCATCGGAAAAA
This sequence comes from Flavobacterium qiangtangense, assembly GCF_042658345.1. Lineage (NCBI taxonomy): Bacteria > Pseudomonadati > Bacteroidota > Flavobacteriia > Flavobacteriales > Flavobacteriaceae > Flavobacterium > Flavobacterium qiangtangense. The sequence continues at coordinate 339,969 of NZ_JBHSQB010000010.1, read as the reverse complement.
ATGGCGCCGGAAAATCAACCTTATTAAAAATACTTTCCAGAGTAACCGCGCCGACAACCGGAAGCATTAAAACAAGAGGCAGAATCGCATCTTTGTTGGAAGTTGGGACTGGGTTCAATGGCGAAATGACCGGGAGAGAAAATATTTTTTTAAACGGAGCCATTCTCGGCATGACTAAAAAAGAAATTCAATCCAAAATCGCTGAAATTATAGAATTTAGCGGATGCCAGAGATATATCGATACACCGGTAAAACGTTACAGCTCGGGAATGACCGTTCGGCTGGCTTTTGCTGTTGCTGCCTTCTTAGAGCCCGAAATATTGGTTATTGACGAAGTGCTTGCCGTGGGTGATGCAGAATTCCAGAAAAAAGCGATCGGGAAAATGCAGGATATTTCCAAAGGCGAAGGGCGTACCGTTGTTTTTGTGAGCCATAACATGGCGGCTGTGAAAAGCTTGTGTACCAGAGGGATTGTGATGGAACATGGCGGGATTGTATTTGAAGGTGGGATTGAGGAATGTGTCAATAACTATCAAATCAGCAACCTTGATCAAACTGAATACTATGTAGCGAATTCTGTCAAAGAAATTTACATTAAAGGAGCGAAACTAAAGGCAAGTTCTAACAATTTTTACAGTGATGAAAGTATCGCGTTTGTTATTGAAGTAGCTAAAAATATCAAATTTTCAAGACATAAATTTTTACTAGTCCGTGTAATGGATCACCTTGATCAAGTTTTATTCTCGTCTGAAACGGAATTAGACTCGAATAAAGATTTATATAATTTTATAATTCCAAGTCATACTTTAGTTAAGGGAAATTATAAGATGAATTTCATAATTTATCATCCAGCTGTCGCACAATATGACAATGTTATTGAATTTTGCTCATTTGTCATACTTGAAAATATTAAGGCTTTTTCACATCTAGAAACTTTCGACATCGGCAAAATCTATATTGAGGGAAAATGGGAGTAGTAAATAAGATTTTAAAGTTTTTTGGTTTTTTACCAAAAAGCAAGATACAAGACAATCATTACCTTTTTTATACAAAAGATATTTTAAAGAATAAGAACTTTACGATAGGAGACTACACATACGGCCGGCCGAATATCCTATTTAATGAACCAACTGTTCAATTGCGTATTGGTAAATTCTGTTCCATTGCTGACGAAGTGACAATTTTTTTAGGTGGCAATCACCGTGTGGATTGGATTTCAACTTATCCCTTTAACATTTTATCGGACGATTTTCCAAACGCAACAAATATTAAAGGACATCCCATGACAAAGGGAGATGTTACCATAGGCAATGATGTTTGGATAGGAAATAGAGTCACACTACTATCAGGCGTAACAATTGGAGATGGGGCTGTTATTGCAGCTGGAGCAATTGTAACGAAAGATGTTCCATGCTATGAGATTTGGGGTGGAAATCCAGCAAGATTTTTAAAAAGGAGATTTTCAGACGAACATATTGCTATGCTACTAAAAGAAAAATGGTGGGAATGGGACATTGAGAAAATAAATAGAAAAGTGAAGTCTCTTTGCGCTGCTCCCGATAATAATTTTTTAAACGAATCAGGAGATGATCAAATTGTATAGAAAGATTAAGAAATATTATCATATAGGTTTAGATTTTTCTAAGAATCAAACCATAATTGATGCGACGAATAAAATTGAAGCTGAGTTGAACAAGCAACCATTAAGGAGCGATGTTATAAATTTTTTACTGAGTAAAAGGAACTTTAGCGAAACGACTTATCTAGAAATTGGAGTACGAGACCCGAAGGATAATTTTAATAAAATAAAAGCTGCCGTCAAATATAGTGTTGATCCCGGAATAGAATTCAAAAAAAACCCTGTAAGCTTTCCCTTCACGAGTGATTCATTCTTTGAGAAGTTGTCGAAAAATGAAATTTTAGATGAAAACATTAAATTTGACATCATATTTGTGGACGGCCTTCACTTAGCCGAACAAGTAGAAAAGGATATCCAAAATTCGTTAAAGTTCATAAAGGACGACGGCTTTGTTGTTCTTCATGATTGCAACCCGCCAACTGAATATAACGCGAGGGAAGATTATTATTCTAGAATCCACAAAATTATGGGCTACTGGAATGGAACCACATGGAAAGCATTTTTTAAATATAGAAAAGAAAAAAGCCTTCATTCGTGCTGCGTAGATACTGATTGGGGTATTGGAATATTGTCAAAGGGATCTGCGATAGGAACTCCAGCAATAACTGATAATCCATTTTATGAATATAATGTTTTAGATGCTACAAGGAAAGACAGCCTAAATTTGGTATCATTTGAAGATTTTAAAGAAATGATAAATAATATCTAGTTACTTTCAATGCTTGCCATAGTAATCCCATATTACAAAATTAATTATTTCAGAGACACACTAACCTCTTTAGCGAATCAGACCTGCAAAAAATTCAAGGTTTATATTGGAGATGACGCAAGTTCAAATAATCCTGAATTTCTTTTACAGGATTTTGTAAATATTTTTGAATGTGAATATTTTCGATTTGAAGAAAATCTAGGAGAAAAATACCTGACGAAGCAATGGGAACGATGTATCGATTTGACGGCGGATGAAGCCTGGATTATGATATTGGGTGATGACGACGTTCTTGGCGAAACGGTTGTAGAAGAGTTTTATAAAGGTTTAGAACGGCCTAATTTTGCTTCTAATGTGATAAGGTGTGCAACTATAGTAATTGATGAGCAAAACAAAACGTACTCAGATTTATTTACACATCCTGAACTTGAAACTGGAATAGAATTTTCAATACGAAAATTAAAACATGAAACAAGAAGTTCATTATCTGAATACATTTTTAAAAAGGAAACATATCGCCGGCATAAATTCACACATTTTCCTTCCGCATTTTATTCTGATGATAAGGCTTGGTTTGATTTTTCAGAAGAAAAGAAAATTCTATCACTTAACGAAGCAGTAGTTTATATTCGAGTTTCTGACTTCAGTCTATCAGGATCTTCTTCAAACAAAATAGCTAGAGAGGCGGAATGCCAATATTTGCTATTAATCTATGTGCATCAATTTCATAAACTAAATTCAAGCGAAAAAGGGCTATTGCTTATCAAACTTGAGGATACATTTTATTTCAACAAATTCAAAGATATTAAGGTTTTATATAAATTTTACTTTCGATGTCTGCTGTATTTCAAATTTGATAAGTTGATTAAATCTCACAAGAAATTATTCCGAAAATTATATCATTCTTTCGACACTTAACATTTGCCGGAAATAATCTTTAAGTTTCAAATAATTTTCAGATATTAGCCTGAATTAAATTAAAATCGATTTTGTTATCCCCAGCATTTTTTGCTTGCAGAACGATTTTTTTAACAACCCTTTATTTTTTTTGAAAATAAGTAATTTGTTTTGGTTTCTTGCAAATTGCTTTTCGATTTAAAATTATTGTTTCTAATACCACCAATAGCATTTTAATGATAATCAAGCTGAAGAAACGATTTAAAAAAATGGCCATTTACTTTTTTGATCCCTTTATCAAAAAACTCGGCTACACCTCAGAAAGCGAAAAAGACGGTTTGCTTACTACTTTGTACGGCAATCTTAAAAAAATTGGTTTTGAACCGAAGCACATTGTGGACGTAGGTGCAAATCGAGGAACTTGGACAAGAAAAACCATGTGCTTTTTTCCTGATGCTTATTATACATTGGTTGAACCACAGAAAGAACTTAGCAATTATTTTAAAGACCTTCTTTCAAAACCAACAGTTATTTTTTATCCTGTTGGTGCTGGATCAAAATCAGAAACCTTAAAATTTACGTTTGCGGATCGAGATGACAGCAGTTCGTTCGTTTACAATCAAGAAGATGTTATCAAACGCGGATTTGTCCAGAAAGATATTGCGATCAAGCCTTTAAATGAAATTCTTCAAGAAAATGCCGAATGGCCAGTTCCTGATATCATAAAAATTGATGCGGAAGGACTGGATATTGATGTGTTAAAAGGAGCCAGCAATTATTTTGGTAAAACTGAAATTTTTATGGTAGAGGCTGCCGTTTTTGAGAAAGAATTTCAGAATAGCGTATCAACAGTTATAACATTTATGGATGAGATTGATTATAAACTGTTTGAAATTACCGATTTAAATAGACCTTTTCAACCTCAATTTTTGTGGCTGATGGAAATGGTTTTTATTAAAAAAGGAGGTTTAATCGATTCTTACAAAGTAATTTGATATGATCAGCGTAACCAAAACTTTTTTACCTCCAATCGCTGAATATACGGCACAACTCGAACGCGCTTGGAACAAAAATTGGATCACGAACCGTGGTGAATTAATCGAAGAATTAGAGGAAAAGTTAAAGTCTTATCTCTCGTTATCGAATATCATCATTACCACCAATGGAACTATCCCATTGCAAATTGCATTGAAATTGCTTGGAGAAAAGGGAGAAATTATTACTACGCCATTTAGTTATGTAGCTACATCCGCAGCTATCGTTTGGGAAAATTGTACGCCGATTTTTGTAGATATCCATCCTAATTTTTTGACCATAGATGAAACCAAGATCGAAACTGCTATAACCGAAAAAACAACTGCTATATTGGCAACTCATGTTTTTGGCAACCCATGTGCTGTGGAAAAAATAGAGAAAATCGCAACAAAACATAATTTAAAAGTCATTTATGACGGAGCCCACGCTTTTGGAGTTTCCTATAAAAATAGATCGTTACTATCTTTCGGCACTGTTTCAACTTGCAGTTTTCATGCGACGAAAATTTTTCATACAGGAGAAGGTGGCGCAATGATTACAAACGACACCGCGCTTTATGAAAAACTTTTTTATAGCCATAATTTTGGACACAAAGATTATATTGAATTTAGTGGTTTGGGAATTAACGGAAAGGCATCTGAATTGCAAGCTACTATGGGGCTCTCGGTATTGCCACATTTTCCGCACATATTAGAAGAGCGAAAAAAAATTATAAAAAGATATACTGATTTTTTGAATTTTTCAAAATATAGAACATTTGAATTGCGACCGGAAACACAATGGAATTACAGTTATTATCCAATCATTTTTGAAACAGAAGAATTACTGGTCTCTACACTCCGAAAATTAAACGAGCAACAAATATTCCCGAGACGTTATTTTTATCCCTCGCTCAACACTATCGATTATACGAAAGGTAATGTCATGCCGATTTCTGAAAGCATTGCTTCAAGAATCGCTTGCCTACCGCTTTATGTTGGGCTCACTCCTGAAGAACAAGATCAAATTATATCCATCCTAAATTCGTTGTAAATGAAAGTAGCGATCATGCAACCTTATCTTTTTCCTTACATTGGTTATTTTCAGCTAATCAATGCAGTAGATGTTTTTGTGGTGTATGATGATGTGAATTATATTAATAAAGGTTATGTTAATCGGAATTCAATTTTGGTAAATGGAAGAAAATTTAAATTTACTTTTTCGATAATAGGAGCGAGTCAAAACTCGAAAATATCTGAACTTAAGTTTGACTTATTTTCAACAAAATTTTTGAAAACCATAAAAATGGCTTACTCTCATGCTCCTAATTTTAATTGTGTATTGCCAATAATTGAGGAGGTTTTTCAATTTGAAAATAAAAATGTTTCAAAATTTTTAACCAATTCGTTGCTTAAAATTTGCGAATATCTTCAAATTCAAACAAGAATTTTAGTTTCTTCGGAACTACAATTAGTATCGGACAAAAAAGCATCTGACCGAATTATTTCCATCTGCAAGTGGATTGGAGGAACTACTTATATCAACGCTATCGGAGGGAAGATGCTTTATGACGCCACAGAATTTGAGAGAAATAATTTAATATTAAAATTTCTTAAATCAGACGATATCGAATATAAACAATTCGCAAATTTGTTTGTTCCATGGCTTTCTATAATTGATGTGATGATGTTTAACGACGTTCTTGCTATTAAAAAAATGCTGAATAATTATACTTTAAATTAATAATATGAATACAATCGATTGGAATTCTTTTTGGAATAATTACCGTGCTCTGGAATCAAGAACTGAGAGAGATCTTTTTTTTCAAGTTGGCAAAACAGTCAATAAAGAACCTGTTTCAGAGGCTGTTTTTAATGCCGCTTTTGAAGATATAGTTGATAGCCTTTCGATCAAGTCTAAGGATACTGTACTCGAGATGTGCTGCGGTAATGGTTTAGTGACTTTTCCATTAAGCCAGATTACATCTAAGATTTATGCATTTGATTTTGCACCACATCTTATTGAGGCAGCAAAAAGACTTAAGCAAAACAATACCATTGAATATAAAGTTGGTGATGCAAAAGCAAGTTTTTTAGATCTTTTTTCGATATCTCAAATCCCAAATAAATTTTTAATGAACGATGCTTTGGGTTATTTTTCCCCCAATGAACTTTTGGAAATTCTTCAATATATTATAGCCAAGGCACCGCGATTTTCCTTTTATCTGACCGGGGTACCAAATGATGCACTTAAGTGGAATTTTTATGACACTGACGAACGAAAAGAAACTTATTTAAAAGGAGTGGAAAATGGCGATGAATCAAATAATGGTATGGGAAGATGGTGGAAAAAATCTGATCTTCTGCAAATTGCAGAAGGGTTGGGATTAAAAATAACATTAAAAAACCAAATCTCAACCATTTCTAATTACCGAATGGATGTTCTTTTTGAAAAAGAATAGTTATCAATTGAAAGATGCCAAAAGAGATATTATATTATAAAGACACCCAAATCTTGACGCTCGACGGTGTCCTAATTCCTGTCGTTGATCAAACTAGTTCAGATGTACCGCTAGTTTGTGTTGATTTAATTACGTATAATCAAGAAGCGCACGTTGCGCAAGCAATTGAAAGCATTTTGATGCAACAAACTGATTTTAAGTTTGTTTTGGTTATCGGTGAAGATTGCAGTACTGATTCTACACGAAGCATTGTAAAAAGCTACCAACAAAAACATCCAGAAAATATCATTCTTAAACTTCCTGAAAAAAATCTCGGAATGCTTTATAATGAAACCACAAATATTGCCTTGTGCCAAGCGAAATATATTGCCTGGTGTGAAGGAGATGATTATTGGAGCGATCCCTTAAAATTGCAGAAACAAGTCGATTTTTTAGAAAGTAATCCTGATTATATATTGAGTTTTCATGCGATGAAAGTTTTGGAACCCAGCGGTAAGTTAGTGCCAGATTATATTACAATTGTTCCGGAAAACCACGAAACAGTTATTGATCTTGCCCGCCATGGAAATTATATCCACACGCCTTCTGCAATGTTTCGAAATATTATTAAAGATTTTCCATTTGAATACTACGAATGTTGCGTGGCTGACTATTTTACATATATGATGCTGGCGCAACATGGAAAACTTAAAAAATTAGACGATGTTATGGCGGTATATCGCGTTGGCATCGGTACCTTTTCAGGAGAAATAAGAACCAAGCGTTCTCGTTATAACGTGAATCTATACACGGCTTTGCTATCTTATTTGACGGATGAAACCCAAAAAAAATTAATTTATAATCATTACAAAAGCGCTGTCGAAAAATTAGAAAAAAGCATCCATAAAGATTATACCACGGTCTTTGTGTCTTCTAATCCCTTTTTTCTGACTGTAAAATACATCCAAAATTATTACCACGAACCGCAAAAAATTATTAATAAAATCAGGTCTAAACTTTTTAAAGCAAAGAAAAAAACATAGAAACCTGATACACTAAATTCAGTTTCCCCATGATAAGTGTAGTCATCCGTGCTAAAAATCAAGCGCCTGCGCTCGAGTTTCTTCTGAAGAATCTGAAAGCGCGATATTCTGAAGATATCGATGAAATTATCGTTATAGATAACCTGTCAAATGATAATTCAGAGAACATTGTTGCTGAACACCACGCTTCATTTGTCACCATACGAGATTTTAGCTATGGTGGAAGTGCCAATTTAGCGGCACAAAGTGCCAAAAATCCAATTGTGGTTCTCTTCAGCGCCCATTCTTATCCAGTAAGCCATGATTTTTTTAAGGTAATAAAAAAACAGTTTGAAGGAAGAGAGGATTTGGCAGGAGTTCGATGTTTACATCAGCCCAATGATTACAGAAATTATATCCAAAATATTTCTGCCGAAATTGATCCCAATAAATCGGGATTAATTTTTAGCGGTTCCGCATTTTATAGACCCATTTGGAAAAAGATTCCATTTGATGACAGCGTTGCGACTTTTGAAGATAAAGATTGGACTGTGAGAGTTTTAAAGGCGGGGTACAAAATTGAATTTGCGCCGGCCATTTTTTCTTATGAAATCAAAAGAACACGTAAGCAAATCTTTCAGCGCTATAAAAATGATATTATTGGAAATTTCCAATTGTGGGGACAAAAAGTTACTTTTAAAAATGCGATACATCAATTTTTAGGATCATCATTTAATTTGGTAAAAAGCTTTTTTATTGATTTTTATTATATAGTATTACGTTTTGTTTTTTTGGTTAAGTTTGTTTTTCAAAAAAAAAATAATTAGCAATCTGCTGGCTAAATGAAGAAAATAATTTTAATAGGTTCAATCTCTGATTTTGGTGGAAGGGAAGTTGAAGTTAACACTCTGATTCACATACTGAATAAAGATTACAGAGTAAATCTTTTTTCTACCATAGAGATGACTAAAAAAACATTTGCCCTTAAAGAAACGAAAATAGATTGGAGCACCTTAAATGACCAATTATTAAAAATAAATTTTTTTATAAGGATGCTTGCATGGTTAACAAAGAAGAAGAGCAATTCAAATCTACCGTTAGGTTGTTTTATAAGCAACAAATTAAGCAATCAATTATTTGACCTAAACAAATTATGCCTTAGAGTTATAAAAAAAGAAATTGATAATGTTGACTTAGTATTATTTTGTGGCGTTTTCACCAACGGATTTTTTAAAGAGATTGTAGAATATTGTAGCATTCAAAATAAAATAATAATATTTCGAACCACAGGCACAGTCAGCGAAATTCCTGAAAGCTTAAAAGAAACACTAAGAAAAATATCAAAAATCATAATACATTCTGAAAACAACTCACAAATTTTTAAAACAAATAACCTCAACAATATTAAAATTATTGATCAAACCACACTTTTAGAAAAAGATCTGCTCCGTATTAAAATTGGAAACACTCCTGAGTTGATTTACGGATATTTAGGTCGCTTTTCAAAAGAAAAAGGAATTTTAGAGCTTCTTGCAAATTTTAAAGAAAGTGAAAGGCAACTTCACATCGCAGGAAGTGGGCCTCTTGTACATGAGGTTAAAAATTTGTGTGAAAATAACGTGAATTTTAATTTTTCAGGAGCACTTTTACCTTCTGAAATTGCTTCTTTTTTTTCTAAAATTGATGTACTAATTATTCCATCGCACGAAGAATCTGGACCATTGGTTGGCGTTGAAGCGATGGCCGCCGGAAAAATTATTTTATCTACAAGGGTGGGTGCGATGATGGACCGCACGAACAATACGCAAAATCAATTTTGGTTTGACATAAACGATAAGCAATCTTTACTGACTTCTCTAGAAGCAATCGAGACCTTAATTGGTGAACGACTGATTTCGATTCGAAAAGAGTTGCGAAAAAAATACATTGACAATTATTCGAAAAGTAAAGTCGATTCAGAATATTTGCGTTTGATTGAAAATTTACAACAAACTCAATGAAAATCCTCTTCGTTGCCATACCAAACCATCATTTTTTTCAATGGGTCAACCAGTTGGAAGGAGCAGGGCATGAAGTTCACTGGTTTGATGTTACTGACGGAAGCGACTTTGTAGAAAAAATCAACTGGGTTCATCAGATACGAGGTTGGAAAATGCGCTATGATTTTCCTTTTCGATATCTTATCAAGAAACGTTTTCCGAAAATTTATTCTTTATTGCAAAAACTAAATGAGCGAAAAGTAGCATCGCAGTTTGAAAAAACCGTGATACAATTGCAACCAGATTTGGTTCATTGTTTCGAAATGAACTTATCAGGAATTCCTATTTTAGAAGTCTTAAATAAATATCATGATTTGCCTTTAGTGTATTCCTCCTGGGGAAGCGATCTTTTCAGTTATGCGAAACTTGGATTAAAAAGGGAAGCTGTGGAGTCGTTTCTCTCTAGAACTAATTTTTTGATTACCGATTGCCATCGCGATTTTGAAATTGCAAAAAAGCATCATTTTTCAGGTCAATATCTTGGAATGTTTCCTGGAAACGGCGGCATTTCGATCCCTGAAAATGTTATAAAAGAATGTAAAAATAGGACTTGTATTTTGATCAAAGGCTATGACGACCAATTTGGGAAAGCTCTGAAAGTGATTGAAGCATTGGAACTTTTAGATATCAGCGTATTTAAAAATATTAAAATTGCGGTGTATAGCGCTGAAAAATCGGTTGTGTTAAAAATGAAAAGTTCGCCATTTTTCAATAGTTTAAATTGGAGTTATCACTCAAGGGATGCATTTTTTGAAAACCAAAAATTATTAGCGTTGATGGGTGAGAGTATTTTGCACATCGGCAATAGTATCTCTGACGGCATGCCCAATGCGCTTCTCGAAGCCATGGGAATGGGCGCATTTCCTATTCAATCGAATCCTGGTGGTGTAACAGAAGAAGTTATTCAAAATGGTGTAACGGGATTGCTTATTGAAAATCCAATGGACAGCAAAGAAATTGCCCAACATATTGAAACGGCTTTACGTTCCTCCTCGCTTCGCGAAAATGCGCAAGATTATAACATAAAATTTATTGAAACGCATTACAACCGCCAGCAATTGAGATCTAAAATTGTAGATTTATATCCTGCAATAGCGCCAAATAAATAATCATGGAAGTTTCTTTTTTAATAGTAACCAAAAATAGGCCTACCGAATTAGACTTGACCCTGCAAAAATTAAAGGCATTGGTTGATCTTAAAATTCACGAAGTCTTGGTTTATATCGATGGTTGTGTGGCAACGGAAGCTCTGATTGGCAAATATCCGTGGGTAATTTGGGACAATTCTACTAAAAGTTTAGGAGCAAGTCCGGCGCGAAACTTCCTTTATAAAAAAGCTTCCGGCTCTGTTTTTATTGGACTTGATGATGATGCACATCCTCTCAGCAAAGATTTTATTGTTGCTGTTGAACGAGAATATTTAGATAATAAAAAATTAGGGATTATTGCATTTCAAGAAGTCAGAGGGGTTTTTGACACTGATGAAAAGGCATTGGAGAATGCAAATTATAATCAAAATTCACATCTGACAAACGACTTTGTGGGCTGTGGTTTTGCCATTTCAAAAGAAGCTTATTTTTCAACAAGAGGTTTTCCAACTTGGATTGATATTTACGGAGAAGAATCTTGCTTGGCAATTGAGGTTTTAGAAAATAATTATGACATTTTATACCAACCAAAGATCGTTGTCAATCACCGCGTTGATGTGCAAAAAAGATTATTGACGGGGCGCAACTATTTTAGATTTGAAAAACAGCTTAAAAATACCTTTAAATATTATTTGGCTTATTATCAAAATCCAACTTTTAAAATTGCAAAGATGTTGCGTCACAATTTTATGAAGTATGGATTGCAAGATTTTCGGTATTTCCGATTGTTTTTTAAAAGTGTTTTCAGCGTCTTGATCGGATTGCCAAAACTTCCTGCGTATCGGAAACCAATATCCAAAGCGACTTTCCTGAAAATGAAGAAACTTAAAGGATTGCACTATTAAATTTAATGATATATTTGGGCTGTAAAAATTAACGATTTTATTTCAGCATGCTTTTCAATTCCCTCGACTTTGCGCTCTTTTTTGTTGTCGTTTTTGCATGCTATTGGATGTTGCAACGGCGTCTTTTCTGGCAAAACGCATTGTTGCTTTCGTCTAGCTATTTTTTTTACGCTTGTTGGGATTGGAAATTTTTGTTTCTCCTCGTTTTTTCCACTTTGCTGGATTATTTTTCTGGAATTTTAATCGAAAGAAGCACACATAAAAAAACACGATTATTCTGGCTTTGGCTCAGTATCGGTTGCAATTTGGGATTTTTAGGCTTCTTCAAATATTACAATTTTTTTATCGCTTCGTTTCAAGAATTGCTCTCTAATTTTGGACTGCACGCGAGTACTTGGACACTCCAGATTATTCTGCCCGTCGGTATTTCATTTTATACTTTTCACGGACTTTCGTATGTTATTGACGTCTATAAAAAGCGAATCATTGCAGAGCGAAACTTTGTGGATTATGGATTATTTGTTTCTTATTTTCCATTATTAGTTGCTGGTCCAATTGAGCGCGCGACCCATCTTTTGCCCCAATTAAAGCAAAAACGCACTTTTGATTACCAAAAAGGCGTGGACGGACTTCGGCAAATTCTTTGGGGGCTTTTTAAGAAAATTGTAATAGCAGATAATTGCGCCATTTATGCCAATGAAATTTTTAATAACTCAAATCATTACTCCGGAAGCACGCTGGTTATGGGCGCGTTATTTTTTACGTTTCAGATTTACGGAGATTTTTCGGGTTATTCTGATATTGCTTTGGGAACTTCCAGATTGCTTGGAATTGAATTGCTGAAGAATTTCTCTTTTCCCTATTTTTCCAGAGATATTGCAGAATTTTGGCGAAGATGGCACATTTCCTTGTCGTCTTGGTTCAAAGATTATGTTTATATCCCGCTAGGAGGAAGCCAGGGAGGCAAATGGTCGCAAATTAAAAATACCTTTATTGTTTTTTTGTTAAGCGGTTTTTGGCACGGCGCAAATTGGACGTTTATCGCTTGGGGTTTTTTAAATGCGCTTTATTTTTTACCGTTGTTATTGCTCAACAAAAACAGAAATCACATTGAAATCGTTGCGAAAAACCGAGTATTTCCAAATGGTAAAGAACTATTTCAAATCTGTTGTACTTTTGGACTTACGGTTTTTGCTTGGATATTTTTTAGGGCGAATAATTTAGAACACGCATTCGATTATATAAAAGGTATTTTTAGCTCAAAATTGTTTTCACTGCCCGAAGTACGTCCCAGCAATGTGATCGTCTTGATATTATTTTTCATATCAATAGAATGGTTTGGTCGAAAAAATAATTATGCTCTCGAAAATTTTGCACTGTCTTGGAGCGCTTCTTTTCGATGGGGTTTTTACATCATATTACTAATTTCTCTATTTATTATGGGCTCTAAAGCTCAAGAGTTTATTTATTTCCAATTTTGATATGAAGAAATTTTTGAAACGTCTTTTGATTTTTACAGTCCTTTTTTTTGTTGTGGACAAGCTGTTTTATATTTTTATTTACCTGTCTCCCAACTATCAAGTTGATAATAGAATTGAAAAACTTTTGGAAGGAGAAATAAATAAAGAAGTCATAATTTTAGGTTCTTCGCGAGGTGCAATGAATATAATGGCCAACCAATTAGAAGCGCAAACAGCGAAATCTGCTTATAATATTGCCTTTCCGGGATCAGATGTGACCTTTCATGACTTTATATTAAAAACACTTTTGAAATTTAATAAAAAACCTAAGATTATTATTTTTGCTTTGGATTCGCCTTCAGAATTGCTCCCGACAGCATCAATCAACTACCGATTTGACCGTTTGTATCCTTTGGTTAAATATGATTATATAAATCAAGAATTAATAAATAAAGGGGATCGAAATTTTACATCTTGGTTTTTATGTTTGTCCAGACTTAATAAAACTAATCTTTCGCTCAAAAGAAACAGTACGAAATTTGATAATGTGCAGCCTGATGGTTCGACTCCGTTGGATTTTGAAAATCCAAATTTTAAAGCTGATTACATTTTGTCTGTCGGAAATTATGAGATTAAAGACGAATCTGATGAAAAACGGAAAGCTTTTAAGTCCATTTTAGACCAATGCCAGTCAAATAATATCAAGTTAATTTTTGCTTTTTCTCCTAATTTTCAAATCTATAACATCGCTTTTGAGAAAAGAATGCGCCAGTTTAAAACCCCGAATTCTTCATTTTTTGTTTATGATTCTTTAAATTCTAGTTATAAAGACGCTTCTAATTTTTATGACGAATCACATTTAAACGCAAAAGGTGCTAAAATTTTTACGAGTGAACTAAGTAATTACATAAATTTGAACCAATAAAGACTTCAATCAAAAAAGATGGCGAAAAGCATAGGATTTATACCACTTCGAAAAGGTTCAAAAGGAATTAAAAATAAAAACAAAAGGAAAATTGCCGGACGACCGCTTTTTTCTTGGGTTCTTACCGAAGCCTTGTTTTCAGAATTAGATGAAGTTTACGTTTTTACGGATGATACCGAAATAATCGATTACATCAAAGCGGAGTATTACTGGAATTCTAAGATTAAAACCGTCCTTCGTTCGGAAGAAAATGCGGTTGATACTTCTTCTACCGAAAGTGCGATTTTTGAATTTTGTTCCAATGAAGCTATTTCTTTTGATATCTTCTGCTTGTTGCAAGCGACATCGCCAATGACAACTGCAACTGACATCAACGCCTGTCTTGATAAAATTAAAAAAGATAATTTCACTTCAGCATTGACTGCAGTAAAAACCCATCGTTTTATTTGGAATGCTGACGGAACCGCAAAAAACTATGATGTTTTCAATCGACCTCGCCGTCAAGATTTTGAAGGGCTTTTGGTGGAAAACGGAGCCGTTTATGCCACAAAAAAGGAAGCTCTTTTTGAAAGTAAAAACAGAATCAGCGGTACTGTTGGTGTTGTAGCAATGCCCGAAGAAACGCTCGCAGAAATAGACAGCATGACTGACTGGAAGATTGTGGAAACTTTACTTTTTGAAAGGCAAAAAAGAAATAAACGACCAAATCGTATTGATCATTTGGTTTTGGATGTTGACGGCGTTTTTACAGATGCCTGCGTATATTATGATTCTGAAGGCGAAATGGCCAAAAAGTTCAACATGCGCGACGGAATGGGATTAGAAATTCTTCGCCAGCATGATGTTTCGGTTATCGTGATTACTTCTGAAAATTCGGAATTGGTCAAACAACGCATGAAAAAATTAAAAATTGAAAACGCCTTTTTTGGCGTGAAAGATAAATATTCGTTTCTTCGCCACTTCGCGATGGATCGGGCGATTTCGTTTAATTCTATGGCTTATTGCGGGGACGACGTTAACGATCTTGCCAACATCTGCTCTGTGGGTTGGTCTTTTGTTCCACAAGATGCGGTAATGGAAGTGAAACCGCATGCTGACCTCGTTCTGGCCAATAAATCTGCAGAAGGTGCCATTAGAGAATTGTGCGAATTTATAATAAAATACAACCAAAGATATGAGTGAATTTAAGAAACCTTATGTGATCGCCGAAATCGGATGCAATCATAAGGGTGAAATGGACATTGCCAAAGAATTGATTAAGATCGCTAAAATCTTCTGCAATGCCGATGCCGTAAAATTCCAAAAAAGACATAATAAAGAGCTTTTAACCGAAGAACAATATAACACGCCACATCCCAATCCAGCCAATTCTTATGGATCTACTTATGGCGAGCACAGAGAATATTTAGAATTCAGCGCTTCACAGCATCAAGAACTTAAAGAGTATTGTGCCGAAATTGGAATTACATATTCTACATCGGTTTGGGATTTGACTTCTGCCAAAGAAATAGCTTCGCTACAGCCCGAATTTATAAAAATACCTTCGGCCTGCAATAACAATTATGAAATGTTGGAATGGCTTTGTGAAAATTACAAAGGCGAACTACACATTTCAACCGGAATGACTACGAAAGATGAAACTGATGTTTTGGTCGATTTTTTTACAAAACACAACAGAAATAAGGATTTGGTTTTGTACAACTGCACGTCAGGATATCCAGTTCCGTTTGAAGATGTTTGTCTTTTAGATATCAAAATTCTTCAAGAAAAATATGGTAACAAAGTGAAACATATCGGGTTTTCCGGGCATCATTTGGGCATCGCCGTGGATATTGCCGCTTTTACTTTAGGAGCCAATATTATTGAGCGACACTATACAATTGACCGAACTTGGAAAGGAACAGATCATGCGGCATCCTTAGAACCAATGGGACTTCGAAAACTTACTCGAGATTTAGCGGCGGTTTATAGCGCGCTAAATTACAAAGCAAAAGATATTTTGGATATTGAAATGGTCCAGCGAGAGAAATTGAAGAATAGAAAAGCATAAGATTTGATGAATCAAAAGAAAAAAATATTCCTATTTCTTCCCGATGGCGTGGGTTTGCGCAACTTCGCATTAACACGATTTAAAGACGTGGGCGAAAAAAACGGCTTTGACATCCAGTATTGGAACAATACTGTTTTTTCATTGGAAGACCAGCTTGGGTATTCTGAAGTTAAAATTGACAGCACCAAAATCCATCCAATGACTCCGGTCTATAGCCGAGCCCGAAAAAGGATTGAGCTCAATATCTTTGATAAAAAATTTAAGGAAACGGTTTACAATACCTATAATTTTCCACAAAGCTACAGCGGTATCAAGAATCTTTTTAAAAGCCTGATTGTCGATACGCTGGTTACTTTTGGCTCTAACCAAAATGGCTTACAATATGTTCGGAACAAAATTAAAAGTAACGAACGAACCACTGAAAAATATGCGCTTTGCAAAGCACAGTTAAAAGAACATCGTCCGGATTTTGTTTTTTGCACCAATCAACGTCCAACTCAAGCTATCAGCGCACTTTTGGCGGCTCAAGATTTGGGAATTCCAACTGCGACATTTATTTTTTCTTGGGATAATCTTCCTAAGGCAATGACTGTGGTGGAAACCGACTATTATTTTGTGTGGAGCGAACACATGAAAATGGAGCTTTTGAAATACCATTCTTATGTTGATGCTTCCCAAGTTTTTGTCACCGGAACACCGCAATTTGAAAGCCATTTTGACCGTTCGCTTTTGCAGACCAAGGAAGCTTTTTTTGAATCGCACCAACTGGATTTAAATAAAAAATACATCTGTTATTCTGGCGATGATATAGTGACTTCTCCGCTAGATCAATTTTACCTTGAAGATCTTGCCAAATCCGTTATTGAATTAAATCAAAACGGTTATAATTTAGGAATTATCTACCGAAAATGCCCGGTTGATTTCACAAGCCGTTATGATGAGGTATTGGAAAAATATAAAGACGTGATCGTTTCCATTGATCCGCTTTGGAAACCCATCGGAACCAGCTGGAATGAAATTATGCCTACAAAAGCAGATTTTGCATTACAGGCCAATGTTTGCGAACATACTGAATTTGTTGCCAATATTGCATCTTCAATGGTATTTGATTTCGTGGCGCACAATAAATCGTGTCTGTTTTTTGACTACGAACAACCACAATTAAAAAAAGGAATCAGAGATATCGGACAGAATTACAAGTACATTCATTTTCGTTCGATGCCTTCTAAAGAAGCGGCCTTGTGGTGTTATGACAAATCAAAACTAACTGCTATTGTGCAATCTATTTTAGATGGAAATTCCTCGAATGTAACTGAAGGGAAAAAATGGTTTGATACAATTGTTGGCGAAAAACCCACTGAGGCTTGCGAAATGATTTGGAATAGAATTAAAGAATTGACAAAATAATGCACATTGCTTTTCTAACACCCGAATATCCACACGAAAAAGTTCGTCACGCTGCAGGAATTGGCACGAGTATCAAAAACTTGGCGGTGGCTTTGGTACAAAAAGGGGTTAAAGTTTCAATATTTGTGTATTCGCAAAAAGAAATGCTGGTTCTTGAACAAGACGGCATTACAATTCACTTGATACCGCACAAAAAGTATAAATTTTTCTCTTGGTTTTTTTACCGAAAATACATTCAAAATTACCTTAACCGATCTATTTATTTAGATAAAATCGATTTGGTCGAAGCACCTGATTGGACAGGAATTACTGCTTTTATGAATTTAAAAGCGCCATTAGTTATCCGCTTTCACGGAAGCGATGCCTATTTCTGCCATTTGGAAAACAGGAAACAGAAACTGAAAAATTACTGGTTTGAAAAATTAGGAATGCAAAAGGCCAACGCTTTTATTGCGCCAACCAATTTTGCCGGAAAGTTGACAGAAGAACTATTCCATTTGAAAAATAAGGAAATTCGAACCATTCATAACGGAATACAATTGGATGTATTTTCAAATCAGGAGCCTTCCATTTTTGAAAAAGGACTACTGCTTTATATTGGAACCATAATCCGGAAGAAAGGAGTTTTTGAATTGCCCGACATTTTTAAACGAGTAGTTTCGGCTTTTCCCGAAGCCAAACTGGTTCTGATTGGTTCGGATTCTTTTGATATCCAAACCAATTCAAAATCGACATGGGAAATATTGGAGAGACAATTTGATGAAACCTTAAAAGAAAACGTGACTTACCTTGGAAAAATACCTTATGAAGAGGTAAGCGAATACATAAAAAAGGCGAATGTTTGTATCTTTCCAACTTATGCAGAAACATTAGGCATGGTTACCATCGAATCGATGGCGATGCAAAAAGCGGTTGTCAACAGCAATATTGGCTGGGCGAACGAACTTTTGGTTGATGGAGAAAGCGGTTTTTTAGTGCATCCAGCTTCTCATGACGCGTATGCTTCAAAAATTACTATGCTCTTGAAAGACAAAAAGTTAGTTGAAACCATTGGAGAAAATGCCAAAAAACGTGTTGAAATGTATTTCGACATCGAAAAGGTAGCACAGCAAAATATCGATTTTTATAAAAGACAATTATGATTTTATTGTGCCATGAATATGACAGGATTGTTTCTGTGTCTAATTCGTTAGACGGATCTGCTGTTGCCATAAGATCAAAACAACCTTCGGAGGCACTGTTTGAAATAGCTCAAAAATATCCTGAAGAATTAGTGATTTGGTATCACGTCTCTCAACAAGGAAACTTAAATTTTGAAGCTTTTGATTCTATTTTTCACCATAAAAAAATCATGGCTTCTTTTCATCCGACTGAAAATTATTTGCTTGATGCCATCGGTTATGTGGATCAATCTCCATTTATAAAATTGCCGAAAAACGTCACTTATCCCACTTTTCAAATGAGCAGTTTGGTTGGAGGAATCCATGCTTCCGTTTTAAACTGCAATCCTTTTAAAAACAGCGACGCATCTTTTGATTATTTCTTAAATTCGTTGGCCAAACAATTTATGCGCGTTGGCTTATTTTGTTATTCCGAACCCCGGTTACTTTTAGAAAATCGAAATACAACAAATAGCAAGTCCAATTTTTATGACTTATTTCGCTTTACGAGACAACATTATAAAACCAGATGGGTGTTTTTGCTTTTTTTTAATCTACTTGTTTATGAAAAGAGATTAAAGATGCTGCCTTTTTTGTATTCATTTTTGTTTAATAGGCGATTCCAACAAGATGACGTATTAGATTCAGTAGCAGTAAAGTCAAACCGAAGTAGCAGTTCTGAGCAGACGATTGATGTAATTATTCCCACCATCGGAAGAAAAAAATATCTTTATGATGTGCTAAAGGATTTGAGCGCGCAAACACATCTTCCGGTAAATGTTATTATTGTCGAACAAAATCCGTTGCCAGATAGCAGTTCAGAACTAGATTATTTAACTTCTGAACCTTGGCCGTTTCATATTGATCATACTTTTACACACCAGGCAGGTGCTTGCAATGCTAGAAATATTGCGTTATCTAAAGTCACGAGCGAATGGGTGTTTTTAAATGACGATGATAACAGGTTTGAAAATAATTTGTTAGTCGATATATTGTCTAAAATTTCCCAATATGGAATAAAAGTAGCAACTACATCTTATTTGCAACCATTTGAAGAAAAGAAAATCAAGGTAGTGCATCAATCCAGTATATTTGGGTCTGGAAATAGTTTTTTAAATAAGAGTATTCTAGAAAAAGTGAAATTCGACAGTAGGTTTGAATTTGGTTACGGGGAAGATAATAATTTTGGACTCCAGATGAAGATTGAGGGTTATGATGTCATCTATTTTCCTGACCCTTCAATAATACACTTAAAAGCTCCGAATGGAGGATTTAGGGTTAGTTTTTATAAGCAGTGGGATAACGAAGAAATAAAGCCTTTGCCCTCGCCGACTATAATGTTGCTGAAAGATTTACATTATACAAAACATCAAATTTTAGGATATAAATTTATTTATTTTTTTAAAAGGTGGAAAAGTAACTTTTTTAAAATCAATCCGATCGTCCACTTTCAAAAATTTAATAAAAATTGGAAGTCAAGTTATTATTGGATGAATGTAATAAAAAGAGAATTATGAGCGAAAATTTGTTAAAGATTAGTTTTTTAATCACGCACTACAATCGACCTTTGGCTTTAGAACAGTGCATTGATGCTATTCATAATCTAAAAATGGCGATCAAATTTGAGATAGTTGTTAGTGATGATTTTAGCGATTTGAACGTTTTAGATAAAATAAAAACTTTCAGATATGATAAGCTCATCTTGAGCGAGAAAAATTTGGGACTTGCGGCAAACTTAAATAAAGGTATTAAAGCATGTGACGGCGAGTTTATATTATATTGTCAAGAGGATTTCCTTATCAAACACGATTTTAAAAATGTGCTCTCTGAGGTTTTTAAAGTGTTAGACCATGATCTCGACATGGTTCGATTAAGAGCGAATTATACATTTCCCAAACTGGTACAATTAACAAAAAATGTTTATAGAATCCCGAAATTTTCATTTAGAAATTTTTACTACAATGCATTTCAGTACAGCGATAATCCATTTGTTGTCAACAAGATTTTTTATGATAATTATGGATTATATCTCGAAATACGGATAGTGACTATGGCGAAGCAGAATTTGCAATAAGAATTTTTAAATCAAATGCTAGAATAGGAATTTTAAATAAAGATTACATTGCCAATTCAAATTATAACGAATCCGTCGTAAATAGGCCACCCGAACTTAAGCTAAAAAAAGCATTTAAGAAATTTAAAAGATTTGCCAGAGCCTTTCGACTACATATTGAATATTTATTTTATGATAAAAATAAACGGGGTCTTTTAACTTATACGAGGCGTAGATAAAGTGTTGATATTAGTAAAATCGAAAGTTGACTTATTATGAAATAGTAATAAAGTTAAATAAATTGTCGTTGCAAAAAATGATTTCACTTGACCTATAAACATAAATGCACAAATTTATAACTCTTACCGATTACTTAACATCAGAAAATCGTAAAAAAGTTTTTCCCTTTTTATTCGATTACCATTACTTGCGCAATCCGATCTTGGTGTCAAGTTTTAGTCAAGTTGAAGATTTTAAAAGTGCTGATTTCGCCATTTTTCCTTTAGATATTGGTTATTTTTTTGAAACCAAACAAGAGGCGGTATTATTTGAATTTATAAAAAATGCGAAAGCATTTAAAATTCCGGTTTGTGTTTATTCGGCAGGCGACTTTGGCATAACGCTACCCCAAGATATAGTTACATTTAGAATGGGGGGATTTAAATCCAACTTAAACAAAAATACCTTTATTTTACCGTCTTTTTTAAATGATCCAATCGCCGATTTTTTTGAAAATAATTGGAAAGCTAAGCCGAAATCAACATTGCCAACTGTTGGGTTTGTTGGCCATGCCAGCGGAACAATTTCTAAGTATTTAAAGGAATATCTTATTTATTTTCGACATACTATGAGAAGGAAATTTGGCTATGAATTTTCAGACAAACAGTCGTTTTTTCCTTCTAGCATCAAGCGATATAAAATATTGAAGAAGCTTGAAAAAAATAAAAAAATTGCCACCGATTTTATTTTCAGAAAAAAATATCGTGCGGGTGCAACTACGCAAGAACAAAGAGAAGTTTCGACATTAGAATTCTTTGAAAATATCAATAGAAATCTTTATACATTCTGCCTGCGTGGCTCGGGTAATTTTTCTGTGCGTTTTTATGAAACTCTTTTAATGGGACGAATTCCGGTTTTAGTGGATACCGACTGCCGATTGCCATTGGAAGAAATTATTGATTGGAAAAATCATTGTGTTTTTGCAACCGCTATTAAAATGGAATCCGCATTATTGGATTTCCACCATTCAAAATCGGAAGAAGACCTTGCTACAATACAAAAGGCTAATCGAAAATTGGCATTGGAGCAATTGAATCGAATTTGTTATTTTATCAGAGTTTTTGAAAATTTGCTGGTTGATAAAAATACAGGTTAAAAAGCGAGGCGATCGGGGCTGCTTTAACACTAATTGTAATTATATTTGCTTGAATTCAAGTGGTATGAAATTTTCGTTATTGGTTTGTACTTACAAAAGGGCGATGCCCTTGTTACAACTTCTGGAGTCTGTGGCTGTACAGACTTGTTATCCCTCAGAAATACTAATTATTGATGGAAGTGTTGACGACGAAACAAGTCTCATGCTTTCAAACAACTTATTTTTAAACTTGACTTATTTTAAGGTAAGTTCTGAAGACAGAGGTTTGACAAGACAGCGTAATTTTGGCATCAAGAAAGCGAGTTCAGACAGCGAAATACTTTGTTTTTTAGACGATGACACGGTATTGGAAGCAGATTATTTTGAAAACCTATTAGATGCATATGCAATTTATCCCGAAGCTTTAGGGGTTGGAGGCTACATCAACAATGAAGTAATCTGGACCAAAACAGATCCCAATTACATTGCAAAAAGTAATGAATTCACTTTCGACGGGTGGAAACGAAACGAAGGAAAACGTTTTGTTTTACGAAAAAAACTAGGGCTTGACAGCAATGTTCCTCCAGGATTTTCGCCTAGTTTTTCACACGGACGAAGCATTGGTTTTTTACCTCCGTCTGGAAAAATATATGAGACACAGCAATTAATGGGAGGCGTTTCTTCTTTTAGAAAAAGTGTTTTTGATAAGTTGCAATTCTCCACTTATTTTGAAGGTTATGGCTTATATGAAGATGCGGATTTTACATTACGAGTTTCAAATATTGGGAAGTTATTTGTGAATACAAATGCCAAGTTAGCTCATTATCACAACGAAAGTGGTAGGCCCAACAAATATGATTATGGAAAAATGGTGGTCAGAAATGGCTATTATGTATGGAGAGTAAAAAATCCAAAACCCTCGTTAAAATCCAAAGTAAAATGGCACGCCATTACATGGCTTTTAACGGTCGTTCGCAGTACCAATATTTTAGATAAATCTTCCATTAAACGGAAAGAAGCATTCACTGAGTCTTTAGGAAGAACAATAGGTTGGTGGAGTTTGTTGTTTAATAAACCTAAAATTTCTCATCTATGAATGTTTTACAGCTAATATCAAGCGATTATAAAAAATATAAAAAATATGGAGGACATTTTTTTGGGATCGTATTTTTTACGCAAGGTTTTTGGGCAATTTTTCAATATCGATTTGCAAACTTCATTTTCAGAAAAATTAGAATCCCTTTTTTTAGACAAATCTTATTGTTTTTGTGTTTAATTTGGCAGAAAATAATTGAAATAACAACGGGCATTTCAATCCCGGCTTCCGCTCAAATCGGAAAGTCTTTTTACATAGGTCATTTTGGTGGGATTATCATCAATAGCAATGCTATTCTTGGTCAAAACTGTAATATTTCACAAGGTGTTACCATTGGAGTTTCCTCCGTTGGAATAAAAAGAGGGGTTCCAACTATCGGCAACAACGTTTATATTGGAGCAAATTCTATTGTCGCTGGTAAAATTTTTGTAGAAGATAATGTTCTGATTGGAGCTTGCTCACTCGTCACTTCTGATGTAACTGAGAGTAGCGTGGTTCAAGGCGTTCCAGCGATAATAATTTCGAAAAATGGTTCGGGCTCTTACATTTAATAAAAATGAAACTACTCATAATATCATCGGCGCCATTAATCGTTTCTGAAAAAAATTGGAAAGCCTATAGTCCATATGCAAAAGAACTGGAAATTTGGCAGCACAATTCAAAAGAAATAATGTTTTGTTGTCCAATTTGGACTGATGACCGAGGATTATTATCGACAGCACTTCCTTTCAATATTGATGAAATTAACAAGTTAATTGAATTTAAATCCACATCATTTTATAGCGCTCTTAAATCTATTTTTGCTGTAATTATTAATCTTCTGAAGATTTTTAAAGCTATGAAAACGGCCGATCATATACATCTTCGCTGTCCCGGCAACGTTGGACTTTTGGGATGTATTGTTCAACTATTTTTTCCAAAGAAGAAAAAAAGCGCCAAATATGCCGGAAATTGGGATCCAAACGCCAAGCAACCATTAAGCTATAAATTACAACGTTGGATTTTGAGCAACACATTTTTGACCAAAAACATGACAGTTTTGGTCTATGGCGAATGGCCCAATCAAACTAAAAATGTAAAGCCTTTTTTTACAGCCAGCTATTCTGAAAACGACAAAAAGCCAGTTGCTCTTCGTAATTTTAATGGTATTGTCGATCTGATTTTTGTGGGGACATTGTCGGCAGGGAAACGACCTTTTTATGTTTTGCAATTGGCCGAGAAGTTGCTGAAAAGGGGACACAACGTGCGATTGAAATTTTTTGGAGAAGGTCCAGAACGAGCTAAATTGCAAGATTACATTCATTTAAATAATTTAACCGAATCTGTTTTTTTATTAGGAAATAAAGGGAAAGAAGAAATAAAAAGCGCGTATCAAACCAGCCATTTTTTGATTTTGCCATCGCAAAGCGAAGGATGGCCAAAAGTTGTTGCAGAAGCCATGTTTTGGGGCTGTCTGCCGATTGCCACGCCAATTTCGTGCGTTGCCAATATGATTGGAACTGATAGAGGAGGATTGTTAAAACTAGATTTAGATAAAGATTGTGAATTGATAGAAAATCTCATGGTCAATTTCGATGTTTATAATCAAAAATCTGAAAACGCAATGAATTGGTCTCGATTTTATACGCTTGAAAAGTTTGATGCCGAAATTAAAAAACTGTTGGTCAAATGAGGGTTCTACAATTAATTGATTCTCTAGAAGTTGGTGGCGCCGAACGAATGGCCGTTAATTATGCAAACGCATTAAAAAGTGGGACTGGATTTTCCGCGTTGGTCAGTACCAGAACAGAGGGAGGTTTGAAAGAACAGCTTGATCCTGAAGTTGCTTATTTGTTTTTGGGAAAAAAGAAAACGATAGACTTTAAAGCGATACGAAAATTAAAAAACTTTGTCATTGAAAATAAAATATCCGTGATTCACGCCCATTCAAGTTCATTTTTTTTAGCGGTGGTTATCAAAATTTTGACAAAGAACATTAAAGTAATCTGGCATGATCATTATGGCAACAGCGATTTTTTAGCTTCAAGGAAATCTATTTTTTTAAAGCTGTTCTCGAATTTTTTTGATGGAATTATTTCCGTGAACAAAAATCTTGAAACGTGGTCAAAAGAACATTTGAATTGCGAAGATGTAATAGTTCTTAATAATTTCGTGCACTTTAAAAATGCTGAAAAAGCGATCACGAAATTACAAGGAACTTCTAAAAAACGAATCATTCATCTTGCGAATTTAAGGCCTCAGAAGAATCATGATTTGTTAATTGAAGTTGCTAAAAAGATAAAATTAGATTTTCCAGATTGGACTTTTCATTTGGTTGGAAAAGATTTTGAAGATGATTATTCAACGCTTTTGAAAAGTAAAATTGCATCTAATAATCTGACTCAAACCGTTTTCATTTATGGCGCTTGCGAAGATGTTGAAGCAATATTAAAAAAGTGCGATATTGGAATTTTGACTTCTGTTTCAGAAGGACTTCCTGTGGCAATTTTAGAATATGGCTATTTTAAGGTACCTGTAATTGCTACAAATGTGGGCGAAATTTCAAGTGTAATTAAAGATGACAACAGCGGATTTTTAGTTACATCAAATGATTCAGAAGATTTTTCGAAAAAATTAATGCAATTAATGAAAGACGAAGATAAAAAAATTGCGTTTGCCGCTAATTTGCAAAAGACTATTTTTGAAAATTATACTGATGCTGCTGTCATCGACAAGTATCAAAAATTTATTGGAGGACTATCTTGAAATTAAACAATCTTACATATCGAGGTTTGCTGATCGCACACGTTTTTTTGGCGCTGCTGCTTTACATCGCTCCATTTTTTTCCCAAATTTATAGCCTGATGATTATTTTTTTTGGGATGCTTTTCGTTTATAACACGAAAAATACAAAAAACGAAGTTTTAATTGTTTCTGCTTATCTTATCAGTATCGAAGTTTTGATGCGCATGACTGGCGATATGTTTTTTAACGAATTTGCCAAATACGGAGTCATTCTGTTTATGATTATGGGAATGTTTTTTAGCGGTTTTTCTAAAAATTCGTTGCCGTATTGGTTTTTTCTGCTTTTGTTAATTCCGGGTGTGATACTCTCAACGGTCACGCTGTCTTTAGAAGCAGACATCAGAAAAGCGATTGCATTTAACATCGCTGGTCCGGTTTGTTTGGGAATTGCTTCCATATATTGTTATCGAAGACGAATCACTTTTGCAGAAATCAACGCGATTATCATTGCATTTGCAATGCCATTAGTTTCCCTTTTGACCTATTTGTTTATGTATAATCCGAGTGTGCGCGATGTTGTAACAGGCACATCGAGTAATTTCGCAACTTCTGGAGGATTTGGTCCAAACCAAGTTTCTACTATTTTAGGACTCGGGATGTTCGTATTCTTTGCTTTATTCCTTCTAAATTCAAAATCAAAATTTCTCTTTGGCGTCCATGCACTATTGACAATGGCTGCGACGTATCGAGGTCTCGTGACTTTCTCCAGAGGTGGCGTTTATACAGGAATCTTAATGATTATCGTTTTTTTGATCGTTGTGTATCTCACTTCTAACAAAAATACAAAGGCGAGAGTAGGCGGGATTGCAGGTATCACAGTATTGTTTGCGGTTTTAGTTTGGGGTTATAGCTCTTACCAAACAAACGGTTTGATCGAAAAACGCTATGCAAACCAAGATGCAATTGGTCGTGTAAAGGAAGATAAATTAGGAGGTCGTGAACGAATTGCTATTTCCGAAATACAGATGTTTTTAGATAATCCGCTTTTGGGAATTGGTGTCGGGAAAAACAAAGAATACCGAGAAGAAACAACCGGAATCGTTGCCGCCTCTCACAATGAAATCACTCGAATGTTAGCAGAGCACGGCAGTTTGGGAATTGCTGCTTTGCTTATTTTATTAGCAACACCTTTGATTTTATATCTTGATAACAAAGCTAATATCTATGTCTTGCCGTTTTTTATTTTCTGGCTTTTGACGATCAATCACGCCGCAATGAGAACTGCCGCTCCAGCATTTGTTTATGCATTATCACTCTTAAAAGTATATACCAATGAAAAGCCTTCTTTACATCGGGAATAAACTTTCGGTTCACGGACTGTCAGTTACCACGATAGAAACGTTAGGGCCACTTTTGGAATCTGAGGGTTATTCTGTGAAATATGCCTCCAGTAAAAATAACAAGCTTTTTAGGCTTCTTGAAATGCTGAAAGTTACTTTTCAACTACGAAATAAAGTCGATTATATTTTGATCGATACCTACAGCACTTCTAATTTTTGGTATGCTTTTTTTGTAAGTCAGCTGGCCAGAATTTTAGATGTAAAATATATTCCAATTTTACACGGTGGCAATTTGCCTAATCGTCTAGAGAAATCGAAATGGTTTAGCAAACAGATTTTTAAGAACTCTTATAAAAACGTTTCGCCATCTCAATATCTTTTGGAAGCATTTATTTCGAATGGATTTTCAAACACAATTTATATTCCGAACACGATTCAAATTGAAAATTATCAGTTTAAATTGCGTTCTAAAGTTGCTCCAAAATTACTGTGGGTTCGTTCTTTTGCAAAGATTTACAACCCAAAAATGGCGGTTGAGGTTTTTAAAATCGTAAAAGAAAAATTTCTGGAAGCTACTTTATGCATGATCGGCCCGGACAAAGACGGTTCTTTAGCCGCAACAAAAGAGCTGGCGAAACAATATAATTTAGACATAGAATTTACCGGAAAGTTATCAAAAGAAGACTGGATTTTGCGTGCAACAGAATATGATATTTTTATTAATACCACGCATTTTGACAACATGCCAGTGAGTGTAATTGAAGCAATGGCGCTTGGTTTGTTAGTTGTAAGTACCAATGTTGGCGGATTAAATTATCTTCTGGAAGATAAAAAAGATGCTTTTTTGGTAAATGACAATGACTACATTTCGATGGCGGAAACCATTTTTTTTCTGTGTAAAAATCCCGAATTAAGTTTAAAATCTAGTCAATTTGCCAGAGAGAAAGTAATCGGTTTTGACTGGAATTTTGTTAAAAATAAATGGAACGAAACGATCATTTAATTGAATGTCATTGCTTTTCTATTTGTAAAAGTGTTAAATTGCACCGTTTCCCAAAAACGATAACCTACGAATATGCCTTTTTCTAAGAAAATACATTTTGAAATCTCAGAGCGAAAAGTGCTTCTCAGACTGTTTGATATTTTTACAGTTTTGATCGCATTATATTTTGTGGGGCAGATTTTTAAATTCGATTATTTCAATATTTCCAAAGCCAATTTTTACTGGACCATCGTTTTATCGCTGTATATCACGATTTTTGGGACAGTTTTCGAAATGTATAATTTGCAAATTGCGAGCAATCAATTTCAAGTTATAAAAAGCATCTTGCTGACGTCCACGACCACTGTGCTTTTCTTTTTGCTGACACCAATTTTTACGCCAGTTTTGCCTTCCAACAGACTTCAGATTATTTATTTCTTTCTGGCGGTAACGCTATCACTTTTCGCTTGGCGTATTTTTTACCAGGCATTTTTGGCATCGCATCGTTTTTTGAAAGGCGTGATCATGGTTTGCGACCGAAATCAGCTAGAAGAACTCGTGCAATCGCTGGGAAAAGTAGATCCGCACTACAAGATTATCGGTTTTATTAACACCGATTCTCGCGATATTGACGAAGGAAAAATCCTTGACATCGAAAATATAAAGATTCCTGATTTACAGTCTTTTGTAAAGGAAAAAGGCGTTTCTGAAATTGTAATCGCTTCCCAAAAAACCGACGGAATTACGGTGGATTTATATAGCAATCTGTTGGCTTTGCTTGAAAAAGGTTTTATGATTCGCGAATACACGCAGGTTTATGAAACGATCACGCAACGAATTCCCGTGCAATATGTGAACAAAGATTTTTACCGCTATTTTCCTTTTAGCCGAAGCAATCACAATCGTTTATACTTAATTTTAGTGCGATTAATTGAAATTGTCATTTCTGTTTTTGGAATTTTTATTGGATTTTATCTGCTGCCATTTATTTATGTCGGAAATTTTTTCGCTAATCGAGGACCACTTTTTTACACGCAGGAAAGAGTAGGGAAGAATGGAAGACCTTTTACCATCTATAAATTCCGAACGATGATAAGGAATGCCGAAACCAACGAAGCGGTTTTTGCGACTCAAAATGACGCAAGAATTACTGCCTTTGGTAAATTTCTCCGTAAGTCAAGAATTGATGAGTTTCCGCAGTTTTTTAATATATTAAAAGGAGATATGGCCGTGATCGGACCAAGACCAGAACGTCCTTTTTTTGTTGAAAAAATCGCCAGCCAAATGCCTTTTTACCAAACCAGACACGTCATCAAACCCGGATTAACGGGTTGGGCACAAGTGAATTATTCTTACGGAGATTCCATAAAAGACAGCTTGATTAAACTTCAGTATGACTTATATTACATCAAACACCGAAGCGTTTTTTTAGATATTAATATTACGATAAAGACGATAAGCACCATTTTGTTTTATCGGGGACAGTAGGTAGTCAGTTTGGAGTGTTCAGTAATTAGTTATCAGTTTTAAGTACTTAGATTTCAGGCTTCAGTAAAACTGAATAATTAACTCTGATTACTGCAAACTAAAAACTGCCAACTGAAATCTAAACACTGAACAATAAATCTATCTAACTTTCCTGTTATTTCTAGCAAATTTCGCCAGCAAAATCGTTGAGGTAATCAGCATTGGCAAGAACAATAATAATTGCGCTTTGTTGATGATAATCACCATGTAAACCACAATACAGAGCAAATTGAACAAGGCCAAATTAGATATCCATTTTCTATTTTTTTGTTTCAAGAAATATAAAAAGACAAGTAAAGTTGGATTAAAAAGCAGAATATTATAGTTCCAAGCAACTT
Source organism: Flavobacterium qiangtangense (assembly GCF_042658345.1). Classification (NCBI taxonomy): domain Bacteria; kingdom Pseudomonadati; phylum Bacteroidota; class Flavobacteriia; order Flavobacteriales; family Flavobacteriaceae; genus Flavobacterium; species Flavobacterium qiangtangense. The sequence continues at coordinate 309,800 of NZ_JBHSQB010000010.1, read as the reverse complement.
CTTCGTGAAACGAGTAAAATCCAACTCCGGAAAGAAATAGACCTAAAAGTCCCAAAATACTGAAGTAAGCGATATAAAGACTGTTCTTTTTTAAGACTAAAATTAACAGAATTACAGCCGAAAAGAAGTAAATGTTGTTCCAGATTGAAAAGGTATTTTCTAACGGTTTTGCTTCAAAAACAGTTTTGGTTTCTGAAACCAATGAGCTTCCGTTGATTTTTGTGGTCTTCAAAGCTTCCATTAATTCCAAAGGAAGAAAAAGAACTTCGGCTTTCTTGTCTGTTTTTGGTCCGAAGATGATATTTACGCCTAGTTTTTGGAAGAAGTTAATTGTTAAATACGGATTCAGAATTTCTCTATACGTTTTTTGAACCGGTTTTTTTGTCGTAATAATTTTGCTTCCCAAAACTTCATTGACCTTGTCAATTACCATCGTGGTACAATTTCTGTCAATAAATTTATAGGTATAAAAACGTTCTTCAGAAAATAAACTTTGGTTCAAACGGTCAAACAATTGCTGTTTCTGCGTCTTTGTCAAGTTTAATGTTTGCTCATAAATAGAGCGGTTTTCTTGTCTGTAATTGTACTCAAAATCAGGATAAGGATTTGTGGCTACAAAATACTGCAAATCGCCTTTTACGAATTTTGCCAAGAAAAAAGGAGTGTCAAAATCAAAATAGCCAAAGTTGTACACGATGTCAATTCCGCGTTGCTTGTCTTGCACGCGCAAACCGGTGTGGCCGTACAAAGTATGCGATTCATCAGAAGTTCCAATGGTTAAAATGCTGACTTTTGCATCGTCAGATAAAATGCCATTTTGGGCAAAACCGTTAAAAAAAGTGATTAAAAATAGAACTAGAAGAAGCTTGAATCTTGACATTTTTTTCAAATTTGTACACAAATATCTTTAAAAGATTTGATTTAGCCACGCAAGTTGGAAATGTTTAGCAAATTAAAAAGAAATGATTCTATCGATTTGCAATCTTTTGTCTTTCGACTTTGAAACTTTCGACTGAGTTATCTTCTGAAAATTCCCAAATCCACTTTTACCGAGAAAATATTTGAGTACAACGCCACACTTTGGTCGCCGATATCTGTCAAAGCATAATCGATTTGAATTCCTTTGTATTTGAAACCCACGCCAATATTCGGCTGAAAACCTACTTTTTCTGTATTGTCAATTTGAGTCACATTTTGGAAATTTCCAACACCAGCTCGCAAGAAAACCAAATCGGTATAACCAAATTCCAGTCCCACTGCTGGGTCAATACTGGCGAAATCCGTAGAAATAATATCGTTAGTTTGTTCAAAACGCATATTTAAATTCACCGCAGCCAAGATAGAATAATCGTATCTGATGATGAATTTCTTTGACATTCCCAGTTGCGCTTTTGGCAAAGTAATCTCAGAATCTTCCGGTAATTCTTGATTTTGCCCCGGAATCGCGTCCTTGATTTTATTGTATTCGTCTTCGTTGATGTTCCAAATATTATAGGTCGTTGTAATATCTCGAACCATCAAGCCAAACTTCCAGTCGTTTCGTTCAAATTGAATTCCGGCATCAAAACCAAAACCCCAAGAATCAGCAAAATCGCCAATAATCCTGCGGATAACTTTGGCATTTACACCATATTGAAATCCGGGAATTTTTAATTTTCTGGCGTATGAAAACGTAATTCCATAATCTGCTGTAGAAAAAAGGCTTATTCTATTATAATCGATATTTCCTTCAGAATCAATTAATTCGGTTGTGTTTAAGATGTCATCAACCCCAAAACGAATCACAGAAAGTCCCCACGCGCTTTCATCGTCAATTGGCATTGCAAAACCCGCGTAATCATATTGCGCAATATTGGCAAAATAACTCGCGTGCATCAATGAAATCTGCTTGTCTTCAACGCCAATCAAACCCGCCGGATTCCAATATCCAGAGTTTACGTCATTCGTGCTTGCCGTCACCGCGTTGGCCATTCCCAAAGCTGCAGCATCAACACCAATGTTCATAAATTCGTTGGAATATTTTCTAACCGCTTGGCTGTGAGCGAAAGTGCACACGAAAAGAAAGGCAACAAGTAGGGGTTTTTTCAAAGTAAATTATTTTTGCAAATATCAAATAAAAATCTGTACTATGAAACGCACCACACTATAAACTTATTGTGCTAAATTTGTGGACTTGCAATCCAAAACACAAAGCTATGCGAATTAAAGCTCAGATTCCAAACATTATTACGCTATTGAATTTATTATCAGGCTGTTTCGCCTTGATTTTTGCCTTTCATCAAGACTTTAAATTTGCATTTTTGTTCGTGGCGCTTGGAATTTTTTTAGACTTTTTTGATGGTTTTTTCGCAAGATTGTTTAAAGTTTCAAGTCCGCTTGGCTTGCAGTTAGACTCTTTGGCCGATATGGTGACCAGCGGTGTCGTTCCTGGCGTGGTGATGTATCAGCTGATGAATCAGGCTTTGGGTTTTCCATCTTTTGGCTGGCCGACTTTATTTTTTCCTTTTTTAGGATTTATAATTACGTTGGGTTCTTGCTATCGACTGGCAAATTTCAACGTCGATACGCGCCAAACCGATTCTTTCATCGGACTGCCAACTCCCGCAAACGCACTGGTTATCTTGAGTTTGCCGTTAATTTTGGCCGACAATCAATTTGAATTTATCACAAATGCCTTGAGCAACGAATATATTTTATTGGCAATTTCATTGCTGAGCGCTTATATTTTGAACGCAGAAATTCCGCTTTTTTCGTTGAAAATAAAGAGCATGAGCTTTGCCAAAAACAAATTGCAAATCTTTTTTCTGGCCGTTTCAGTATTGCTTTTGATTTTCTTCAAAGCACTCGGAATCCCGTTGTTGATTATTTTTTATATTATTTTATCGCTATTGACCAACAAAAGAAATTCGTGATAATTCGCGTAATTCGTGGCTAATTGTAAGAAGCGAATCACCGGTAATTTATCGGTAAAGGTAATTCCCGCTTTCTGCAGTAGCTTTTCTCCGTGCCGGAAAAAAAGGCTACAGCCGCCAATCGGGGCTATTTGAGAAACTTTCCGCTTTTTTGTAAAGTTAGGGACCAAGATTGTCAATAAACCTTACGGATATTCTCAAAAACAATTATTTTTACGCAATGAAAAAACCGCTTCCAAGAAAACCGGCACCAAAACGAAAACCTAAAAAGAAGAAATCGTTCTTTTCAGGAAAAGTTTTGTCATACAGTTTGGTAGCGCTTTTTCTCCTGATTCTTCTTGGGTTAGGTTATCATTACAGAAACGGTTTGGCGTATTATTTCAGTTTTAAAACCGACAAAATTCTGCGAGAAGAAGAAGATAAAAGATTGGCAGACATTCGAATTTATCAGGTGTTACGAAAACATAATGACCAAGTTTATGGCTTCGATGTTTCAGAATACCAAGGAAAAATTGACTGGAAAAAAGCAAATTCTATCGAGGAAACTTTTCCTTTAAAATTTGTTTTCATTCGGGCCACCGCCGGGAAAAATAAAATTGACACAAAATTCAAGGAAAATTGGCGCGATTCAAAAAAGAACAAGTTCATCCGTGGCGCTTATCATTACTATCGTCCGAACGAAAATTCTATTGAGCAGGCCAATAATTTTATCAAAAACGTGAAGCTTCAGAAAGGTGATTTGCCACCGGTTTTAGACATTGAAAAGCTTCCAAAAGAACAATCGTTAGACAGTCTTAAAGTTGGTTTGAGAAGATGGTTAAAAAGGGTGGAAGAACATTATAATGTAAAACCGATAATTTATTCGGGAGAGAGTTATTACAGCGATTTCCTTGAAGAGGAGTTCAGCGAATACACGTTTTGGATTGCCAATTATAACTTCTTCGTAGAAAACATTAAAGACGATTGGACATTCTGGCAATTCACAGAAAAAGCCACCGTTCCCGGAATCAAAGGTTTTGTCGATGTTAATATTTACAATGGAACGCCGAAGCAATTGGGTTATTTTGTGATAAATTAGGTTTAAGGTTTTGGAGAGAAAGGTTCAAGTGAATTATAAATAAAAAACCCTGAAAGTTGCGTAAACTCTCAGGGTTTTTATTATTTATGAAGTTTTGTCAAAAATCTTAAATCTTAAATCAAAAATTATCTAGAAATCCAATTTCTTCTTACGAAGCTCAAAATTCTGTCCCAGATATACTCTTCGCACCATTTCGTCTTCCACTAATTCTTCTGGAACTCCAGCTTTTAAGATACCGCCTTCAAACATTAAATACGTTTTGTCAGTAATCGCCAAAGTTTCCTGAACGTTGTGGTCAGTAATCAAAATCCCGATATTTTTATTTTTCAACTGTGCCACAATTCGTTGGATATCTTCCACGGCCACGGGGTCAACTCCGGCAAATGGTTCGTCTAATAGGATAAATTTTGGGTCAGTTGCCAGTGCTCTCGCAATCTCAGTACGACGACGTTCTCCACCAGAAAGTAAATCGCCACGGTTGGTACGAATGTGTCCCAAACTAAATTCGTCAATCAGACTCTCCATTTTTGCTTCCTGTTCGGCTTTTGACAGATTGGTCAATTGTAGCACGCTTAAAATGTTGTCTTCAATGCTCAATTTCCTGAAAACAGAAGCTTCTTGAGCCAAATATCCAATCCCAATTTGCGCTCTTTTATACATCGGATAATCCGTAATTTCGGTATTATCCAAATAAATTTTACCGCTATTTGGTTTTACAAGACCCACAATCATATAAAAAGAAGTCGTTTTTCCGGCACCATTTGGTCCTAAAAGTCCAACGATTTCTCCTTGATTTACTTCCACAGAAATGCCTTTTACAACGCTTCTGCCTTTATAGGTTTTGATTAAATTATCAGCTCTTAAAATCATTTTTTCTGTTTAATCGTTTGTTAGTTTAATCGTTCAATCGACTGCAAATAAACGAATAAACTGTTAAACAAATTGGCGTGTTAACAATTATTTAGTTTCGGCTCCATTTTCTTCTAAAGCTTCCCAAAATTCATAGGCTCTTCGCAAATGCGGAATGACGATTGTACCGCCAACCAATGTAGCAATTCCCATCGCTTCCATCATTTCTTCTTTGTTGATTCCTTGTTTGTAGCTTGTTTCCAAGTGGTATTTTATGCAATCGTCGCAACGCAAAACCGCTGATGCCACAAGGCCTAAAAGTTCTTTTGTCTTTACATCAAGAGCGCCTTCCATATAAGCGTTTGTGTCAAGATTGAAGATTCTTTTGATAATTTTATTGTTGTCGTTCAACAATTTATCGTTCATTACTTGACGATAATCGTTGAATTCTTTAACTAAGTTGCTCATTTCTTTGTTTTGTTTTTAGAACCCAGCCTGAAATAAAAATACTGCATTCATATAAAATTAATAATGGGATGCTGACCGTGATTTGGCTCACAACATCTGGAGGAGTTACGATTGCTGCGATAATCAAAATGATTACAATAGCATATTTTCTATAAGTTCTTAAGAAAGTAGGCGTTACCAATCCTAATTTAGAAAGGAAAAACATCGCCACGGGAAGCTCAAAAACCAATCCACAAGAAAGTGTCGTACTTCTGATTAAAGAAATGTAAGAATCTAAGTCGATGTCATTGTGAATTTGTGTACTTATTTGATAACCAGCTAAAAAGTTGATGGAAAGTGGCGTGATGATAAAATATCCAAATAAAACTCCCAAGAAAAATAAAATCGAAGAGATGAAAATAAACAATTTTGCTCCTTTCTTTTCCTTGTCATATAACGCCGGACTAATAAATTTCCAAAGTTCCCAAAGAATAACAGGAAAAGCAATAATGAATCCAGCTGTAATCGCCGTCCAAATATGCGCGTTAAATTGACCAGACATCACACGGCTTTGTACCGTAAAATTCATCGTTAAATTACAGAAACCTTCGCCATCAGCTCCAAAAAATTTGCTGGCTTCGCAAAACCAATGGTAAGTGATAAAATTTGGGTCTTTCGGACCAAAAATAATATGGTCAAAAATAAAATCTGTGAAGAAAAAGGCAACAACTGCCCCGATTATAATTGCTAAAGTGCATCGAATTAAAAGCCATCTCAAATCTTCGAGATGGTCTAAAAACGACATTTCATTGGTGTTTTTCTTTGCCATATTAAACTATTCCTTCTTTTAAAATATCGTGAAGGTGAATTACACCAAGATACTTATTTTCATCGACAACTACTAATTGTGTTATCGAAAAATCTTCTAAAATATTCAACGCGTCTACCACCATATCACTTGATTTGATGACTTTTGGGTTTTTTGTCATGATGTCTTTTGCGGTCAAATCAGCGAAAGAATCTCTGTCGTTCAGCATTCTACGAATATCTCCGTCGGTAATAATTCCGATGACTTTTTCGTTTTCAACAACTGCAGTTACGCCCAAACGTTTTTCTGAAATTTCCACAATTACGTTTTTAATGCTAGAATCTGGAGAAACAACAGGTTTGTGCGTCGTATCCAACATATCTTTTACGCGAAGCAATAATTTTTTACCCAAAGCACCACCTGGATGGTATTTTGCAAAATCTTCTGCTTTAAATTCACGCAATTCCATCAACGCAACCGCCAAAGCATCGCCTAAAACCAGCTGTGCGGTCGTGCTATTTGTGGGCGCCAAATTAATTGGGTCGCATTCTGTTTCAACATACGCATTTAAAACATAGTCGGATTCTTTTCCAAGGAAAGAAGTTAGGTTTCCAGTAATTCCGATCAAAATATTTCCAAAACGCTTTAATAACGGAACCAAAACTTTAATTTCAGGACTGTTTCCGCTTTTTGAAATACAAATCACAACGTCGTTTTCTTGCACCATTCCCAGGTCGCCGTGGATGGCTTCAGATGCGTGTAAAAACATTGATGGAGTTCCGGTTGAGTTAAGTGTGGCAACAATTTTCTGAGCAATGATCGCGCTTTTACCGATTCCGGTAACGATCAATCTTCCCTTTGACTGGAAAATGATTTCAACCGCTTTTGCAAAATCGTCCGTTAGAAGATTCGAGAGATTTGCAATTGCTTCACTTTCAGACAATATTGTTTTTTTAGCCGAAGCCAAAATAGTTTCTTTATTTATCAAAACAGATTTTTTATAAAATTTGTGGTTATGAAAGAAAATTGTATCTTTATATAATGCAAATTTATGTAAAATACCATATAAAAAAGAATGAATTCAAACGAAATTGACATCCACCACGAATTAAAAAAATATTTTGGCTTCAGCCAATTTAAGGGGTTGCAAGAACAAGTTGTGAAGAGTATCATTACAGGCAATAACACCTTTGTTATTATGCCAACCGGTGGCGGAAAATCCCTCTGTTACCAACTTCCTGCCTTAACTCAGGAAGGAACCGCAATCGTAGTTTCCCCCCTAATTGCGTTAATGAAAAACCAAGTCGATGCTATCCGAAGCCTTTCCTCAGAAAATGGAATCGCCCACGTTTTAAATTCATCGCTTACCAAAACTGAAATCGCCCAAGTCAAGAAAGACATCGTTTCGGGCATCACAAAATTACTTTATGTGGCGCCAGAATCGCTTACGAAAGAAGAATATACTTCTTTTTTAAAGAGCGTTCCGTTGTCATTTGTGGCCATTGACGAAGCGCATTGTATTTCAGAATGGGGCCACGATTTTAGGCCAGAATATAGAAATCTTCGTTCGATAATCAAGCAATTAGGAGATATTCCGGTGATTGGTTTGACGGCAACGGCCACGCCAAAAGTTCAAGAAGACATCTTGAAAAACTTGGATATGGTCAATGCCAATACGTTCAAAGCGTCATTTAACCGCCCGAATTTATTTTACGAAGTACGTACAAAAACAAAAAATATTGAATCGGATATTATTCGTTTCATCAAACAACATAAAGGAAAATCAGGAATTATTTATTGCCTTAGCCGTAAAAAAGTGGAGGAAATCGCAAACGTTCTGCAAGTAAATGGAATCAGTGCTGTTCCATATCACGCGGGGTTGGATGCCAAAACGCGCGCCAGACATCAAGATATGTTTTTGATGGAAGATGTTGACGTGGTGGTGGCAACCATCGCTTTTGGTATGGGAATCGACAAACCGGACGTTCGTTTTGTGATTCACCATGATATTCCAAAATCATTGGAAAGCTATTACCAAGAAACGGGCAGGGCAGGACGTGACGGCGGTGAAGGCTATTGTTTGGCTTACTATTCGTATAAAGATGTAGAAAAGCTGGAGAAATTTATGTCTGGGAAACCGGTTGCAGAGCAAGAAATTGGTTTTGCGTTGTTGCAAGAAGTTGTGGCTTACGCCGAAACATCTATGTCGCGTAGAAAATTCCTGCTTCATTATTTCGGGGAAGAATTTGACAGCGAAACCGGCGATGGTGCAGATATGGACGACAATGTTCGCAATCCAAAAAGCAAGGTGGAAGCCAAAGACCAAGTGGTTAAATTGCTGGAAGTGGTTCGCGATACCAAGCATTTATACAAATCAAAAGAGATTATTTTTACCTTAATCGGAAAGGTAAATGCAACAATAAAAGCGCATAAAACCGATGCCCAAAAGTTTTTTGGGACGGGTTCTGATTTTGAAGAAAGATATTGGATGGCCTTGATTCGCCAGGTTTTGGTCGATGGTTATCTATCAAAAGATATTGAAACCTACGGAATTTTAAAATTGACTCCAAAAGGTGCCGATTTTATCAAAAATCCACAGTCGTTTATGATGTCTGAAGACCACGAATATAATGAAAGTGCTGATTCTGCTATTGTTACAGCATCAAAATCAACGGCGACGGCTGACGAAGCTTTGATGGGAATGTTGCGCGAACTTCGTAAAAAAGTCGCAAAGAAATTAGAAGTACCGCCATTTGTAGTTTTTCAAGATCCTTCTTTGGAAGATATGGCGTTGAAATATCCGATTTCTATTACCGAAATGGGAAGTATTCACGGTGTGGGGGAAGGAAAAGCAAAGAAATATGGCAAAGATTTTGTCGAATTAATCGCGAGATATGTGGAGGATAACGATATCACGCGTCCGGATGATTTGGTTGTAAAATCAACAGGAACCAACTCTGCGTTGAAATTATACATTATCCAAAACGTAGATAGAAAATTGTCGCTAAACGATATTGCAAAAGCAAAAGGCCTTGATATGGACGCTTTGCTGAAAGAAATGGAGCAAATCGTCTATTCCGGAACCAAATTAAATATCAAATATTGGGTTGACGATATCTTAGACGAAGACCAGCAAGAAGAAATTACCGAATATTTCATGGAATCAGAATCAGACAGCATCAAAAATGCCCTGAAAGAATTTGATGGCGATTATGATATTGAAGAACTTCGATTAATGCGAATTAAATTTATCAGCGAAGTAGCGAATTAATTTTAGATTTCTCCCGAGGCTTCGGGATTAGATTTCAGACAATAGTGTTAAAGATAAGAAATTATTTGCACACTATTGTCTGTTTTTTTTTTTGGTTAACTGCCAGCTGAACACTGAACACTGCCAACTTAACCACTACTTCTCCAGAACCAATCTAAAAATATCTGACTTCAAATCATCATTGTCTTTGTCTTCGCAAAGCAAGAATTCAATTTCTTTTGAAGATTCTTTGTAAACTGTCAGCCCTTCAAATTTATGGGAATCTGAAATTTTCTGGGTGAAATCAATCTTCATTTTTTTGATGTCCAATCTTCCAATGAACGTGCCGAGAACAGCACCATCATCGTATGTCGATTTTGTGTCTTCAACAGTTGCCAAGAAATAAATCTTGTTATCCACTCGAACTGCGTCAGTAAATGAACTTTGCACTTTTTTGATTTTTGGTAATTTATAAGAATTGTATAAAACCGAAAATTCTTCTGATAAATTTTTTCCACCAATGGTGAAAATTCCGTTTTTTGAGGATTTTCCGTTGCCACGATTGAAGAGAAACCATTCTTCTCCGGTGTAAACTGCGCCTTCAATGTTGAAATCTTCGGGTTTTATTTCGCCAAAACTTTGCATGACTTCATATAAAGCGCTCACGTCAGTTTCAGCGATTTTTTGTTTTTGGTTGCTGTCAAAATGAACCATTTTCTTGCGATTTTCTGTGGAACCTGAGCCGAAAATGTAACAATCTTCACCAAAAGAAGTTATGGCTTCAAAATCTGGTTTTATTTTCTTTGGAATATTTTCTGTCGGAGTTTCAGAAGTGTTTTCTAAAAGATTATGTCTTTCAAGATTTTTGCTTTCGATGTTGTATTCGTATAAAACGGAAGCATTGTCTGAAACGATAAAAAGCGAATTGTCTTTAAAAACTAATCCGGATGCGGAACCGATTCCGATGATTTGAAATAATATTTCTAAACTGAATTTTTTCATAATAATGGTTTTGATAGCCCCGATTGTAGCGGAAATCCTTTTTTAAAAAAGCACTATTTTTTGCAGAAGAAAAAAAGCGACCAGCGGAAGCTCTTTTTTCTTTTAGCGAAAAAAGTGGTTTTTAAAAAAGATTGAAGCGGAAAGTGGGATTGGCTTCTTAAAAAAGAAATATAAATTATAGAACGTGATTTCTGATATAAATATATACATTTATGTAAAAATAAACTTATGAGCACGATAAATACTAAAGATTTTAAATTTGACGGAAGCAGAAAGCTCGCAGATTTTCCGACTAAAATTGAAAACAATTTCGCAGAGGATGAGCTGAAAAAGCAGTTTAAGCAAACCAGAAAGGCGTTGAGCGAATTGCAAGACAAAATGTATGCGCACAATAAATATAGCGTTTTGATTTGCTTGCAAGGAATGGATACTTCTGGGAAAGACAGCTTGATTCGAGAGGTTTTCAAGGATTTTAATGCGCGCGGTGTTGTTGTACATAGTTTTAAAACGCCGAATTCAACCGAACTAGAACACGATTATTTGTGGCGACATTATATTGCATTGCCAGAAAAAGGGAAGTTTGCGGTTTTTAATCGAACGCATTATGAAAATGTTTTGGTTACGCGCGTGCATCCAGAATATATTTTGAATGAAAATCTTCCCGGAATTGAAAGTGTTGAAGCTATTCCGAAGCATTTTTGGGAAAAAAGATATGAACAGATTGTAAATTTTGAAAATCACATCGCTCAAAACGGAACCATTGTCTTGAAATTTTTCTTGAATTTAAGCAAGGAAGAACAGCGACAAAGACTTTTGAGAAGGTTGGAAAAACCAAAACACAATTGGAAATTTTCTCCGGGAGATTTGAAAGAAAGAAAACTGTGGGAAGATTATCTTAATTATTATGGCGAGGCAATTGAGGCGACTTCAAAGAAAAAAGCGCCGTGGTTTGTGGTTCCAGCTGATGATAAAGAATTAGCGAGATATATTGTTTTGCAGACTATTTATGATGTGCTTTTAAAATACAAAGACATAAAATTTCCTGAATTGGATGATAAAGTGCAGGAAAATTTGTCGTTTTATCGCACAGAATTAGAAAATGAGAAATAAAAAAAGCCTTGGGATTCCAAGGCTTTTGTGTTTTAACTATTTGAATCTTTAAAGTTTGAAACCATAAGCAAGACGTAATGCTAACTGGCCGAAACCATCACCAAAGTCATTATAATGCTCATATCTTAAACTAGCATCGAAATATTTATTAGCATATCCAATTCCTGGCGCTAACAGCAAACTTGTCTGGTCATAATCATTTGTAACTGCAAACGCGGCACCAAGTTCTCCCAATACGTAAAAGCGGTCTTCCCAAACAAACGCCTTAAACCCAGCTTTTGCAGGAATAAAACCTAGGTCGTTGTCGTCTCCGTCCACGAAAACGTTGGTAAAACCGGTTGTTAAGGTGATAGAATACCTCTTGTTTAAGTCGTATTGTAGCCTTGCATCTGCTCCGAGTGCAAAATCAGCCGCATCTTCATTAAAAATATAACCGCCATTGATTCCAAACCCTAATCGGAACCCTTGATCATAATTTTCAGTCACTTGTGCCGGCAAAGCTGTTCCGTCCTGAGCAACAGCACTTGTCGTCGTTAGCGTAGCAATACATAGTGCAGTTGTCGCTGCAATTGATTTTAATCTTTTCATAGTTGAGGATATTAAATTGTTAGTTAGATTAAAATTACCAATAATAACGCCACCGTTCCAAATGTTAAATTTTAAAGTATTGTTAAAAGATTAATTGCCGATGAAGCTATTAGGAATCAGTATTTTAATAATATTCGCTATTTTAACAGAAATTATTTAATTATATTGAAAAGTGTGGAAAACATCTACAGTGATAGTATCTTTGCCCCAAATTTTCTACACATCGTGAACTTACAGCAATACACAAGAGAATTCTCTTATAATTTAAAATTGGCTTATCCTATTATATTAGGGATGCTCGGACATACTTTAATTGGAATTGTAGATAATATAATGGTCGGGAAACTTGGCGCGGCAGAATTGGCGGCGGTTTCGCTTGGAAACAGTTTTATTTTTATCGCTATTTCTCTCGGAATTGGATTTTCAACGGCAATCACACCAATTGTAGCACAAGCCGATGCTTCAAAAAATACCGATGATATTCGTGCCACTTTTCACCACGGATTATTTTTGTGTACGATTCTCGGAATTTCACTTTTTGGCGTAATTGTTTTGGCAAAACCATTAATGAATTATATGGGCCAGCGCGAAGAAGTAATCGTCTTGGCAAGACCTTATATTGACTGGGTGGCTTTTTCGCTAATTCCAATGGTGGTTTATCAAGGTTACAAACAGTTCGCTGACGGACTTTCAATGACAAAATATTCGATGTACGCAATCATTATGGCAAACGTCGTTCACATAATTTTAAATTATTTATTGATTTACGGAATTTGGATTTTTCCAAAAATGGGAATTATCGGAGCCGCTTTAGGAACCGTGATTTCAAGATTTATGATGCTGATTTTTATGCACGTAATTTTATCTAAAAATAGCAAGTTAAAAGCATATTTTCAGAATTTTAGTTTTCAAGATATCAAGAAATCAATGCTGAATAAAATCATAAATCTCGGACTTCCGTCGGCCATGCAGATGTTTTTTGAAGTAGCCTTGTTCACAGCAGCGATTTGGCTTTCAGGTTCTCTAGGGAAAACAAGTCAGGCGGCGAACCAAATTGCGTTGAGTTTGGCTTCGGCTACATTCATGTTTGCGATGGGATTGAGCGTTGCAGCAATGATTCGTGTGAGTAACCAAAAAGGGTTATCTGATTTCAAGAAATTAGTCGTTGTGGCAAGATCAATTTTCTTGCTAGCCATAATTTTAGAAACAGTTTTTGCTATTTTCTTCATCGCTTTTCACCAATTTTTACCACATTTTTTCTTAAATATGGAAAACACGATGTTGGTTTTAGACAACGAAGAAGTAATTGCCATTGCAGCAAAATTGCTGTTAGTTGCAGCCGTTTTTCAAATTTCTGACGGAATTCAAGTCGTAGTTTTAGGTGCGTTGCGAGGTTTGCAAGATGTAAAAATTCCGATGTATATTACTTTTGCGGCGTATTGGGTTGTAGGTTTTCCAATTTCCTATTATTTAGGAAAATTTACCGAACTAAAAGCCACAGGAATCTGGATCGGACTTTTGGCTGGTTTGACAGTTGCCGCAGTATTTTTGTATATTCGCTTTAATTATTTGACCAAAAAATTGATCATTAGTTCAGAAACAAATAAGGAGATTGCCAACAGCGACTCATAATTCATAACTCATAATTCATAACTCAAAAATGGAATTACCAAAATTTTTATTAGGAGACAACACTGATTTTCCAGAAGATATTTTTATCATCCACATGGATTATCCTCGATTCATAATCAATTTAAAAGACGATGAAGTGGAGTTTTTAGAAGAGGCTGAAGATCTTGACGAAGGCGAACTTAACGAAGTTATGGAAACGTTAATCATAGAAGCAAATGACTTTTATGATAGAGAAGTGGGAAGATACGAGGAGTAGGCAATGTTCAGATTGCAGTTTTCAGATTACAGTCGATTTAGACTTTAGAAATTATATAAACCAAACAGATTAATTATGAGATTCCAAGATTTATTAGCTTATAAAAAATCTTTTGAAGTTGCAATGGCAATTTTTGAAGTATCTAAAAGTTTTCCTTCGGAAGAAAAATATTCACTTACTGATCAAGCGCGAAGATCTTCGAGAAGTGTTTCGGCAAATATTGCAGAAGCTACAAGAAAAAGAATTTATGAAAAGCACTTTATTTCAAAACTTACTGATAGTGATGCTGAAAATTCTGAAACCCAAGTCTGGTTAGAATATGCTTATTCTTGTGGTTATTTAGATTTGGAAGTATTCAACAGTTTAACTGAAAAAAGTTTGGAGGTTGGGAAATTGTTAAACTATATGATGAGAAATCCAAACAAGTTTCTTTAGTCTGAAATTTTTAAGGTAATCAAATTCCTGAAATCTGCCGACTGAAATCTGTTATCTAAAATACTTCTCAAGCAAAACTGAAGCGGCAGCAAACGGTGAAATTTCGTTGTTTTGCACCGCTTTTTTATTTTCCTCCAATAAATTTTTAATCTCCGGATGATTGAAAAAATTGGTTTTCAATTGTTCATTTATGGTTTCCAAAAGCCAATGTTGGTTTTGGGCTTGACGTCTTTCGTTGAAATAATTATTTTCTTTCGTAAGATTTAAATACTCTGAAATCATTTCCAAAACATTTGAAATTCCGTCGTGAGTTATGGCGCTTGCCGTAATCACTTTGGGTTGCCAGCCAGAACTTTTCGCAGGAAATAGATGTAAAGCACGATTGAATTCTGTCTTGGCTAAATTCGCCTTTTTGATGTTATCGCCGTCGGCTTTGTTGATCACGATAGCATCCGCCATTTCCATAATACCACGTTTAATTCCTTGTAACTCATCGCCCGCGCCAGAAATTTTCAGGAGTAAAAAGAAATCAACCATACTGTGAACGGCAGTTTCACTTTGGCCAACGCCAACAGTTTCAATGACAATCATATCAAAACCACAAGCTTCGCATAAAATAATGGTTTCGCGAGTTTTTCGGGCAACACCGCCCAAAGTTTCGCCAGAAGCCGAAGGTCTGATGTAAGCGTTTTCATCTTTGACCAATTCTTCCATTCGGGTTTTATCGCCAAGAATGCTTCCGTTGGAAATCGTACTGCTGGGATCAACCGCCAAAACCGCGACCTTCTTTCCGTTAGAAGTCAGATACTTTCCAAAAGCTTCAATAAAAGTACTTTTTCCAACGCCGGGAACTCCCGTAATTCCTAATCTTACAGAATTATTGGCATAAGGCAAACACGCTTGAATGACTTGATTTGCTTTTTCCAAATGCTTTGGATTCGTGCTTTCCACCAAAGTAATTGCTCGAGAAAGAGCCGTTTTATCACCTTTTAAAATTCCAGAAATCAATTCTTCTGCCGAAGGTTGGCGCTTTCGAGATTGAATAATTTGCGCAACAGATGCCACACCAATACTTTCCGGCTGTGGGATTCCGTCTTTTTCTTGCAACGCTGATTTATGTAGATTTGGTTTGGACACTTTTTATATTTTGAAAAGTAAAAGTAGGGAAAAGGAGGTAAGTTTGAAAGTCTTAAAGTCAAAAGTCATAAAGTCGCTGGATTGCAAAAAAAAGATATAAAATAAGAAATCTCGCGAGTCACAATAATTTGCGACTTTGCGAGAAATCAATTAGCGTCTTTTGACTTTAAGACGTTGCAACTTAATAAGCCGCCGTAAAACGAACTTGATGATGCTTTGGATTTTCAATTTCGTCAGCCAAAACCACAGCCACATCTTCACCAGAAAGTAGGCTTCGTCCTTCTTCATTAAAAACAGGATTGTCAGTACCTAAACGATATTTCCCAGTTCTTCCTGTAGTAATTCCCGGATGCATTTCGATCGCCGGACTGAAAAATGCCCAATCTAAATCTTTTTCTTCTTTAATAATGTCTAAATATTCACGTGCTGCAGTTGCTCCCGGTTTGATGTCAGCAGGAAAATCTGGACCGTCAACCAATTGTTTTCCGTCGATGTACAAACTTCCGGCACCGCCAATAGTGATCAATCTTTTTACGCCGGAAAGTTTTACCGCTTCCTGAATTGCTTTAGCCCCTTTTAAGAAGTCAGCAGAAATATTTGGATTCGTCCAACCTGGATTAAATGCGCTGATAACGGCATCGTGACCTTTTAAAATTGCAGACAAAGCTTCTATATTGTAAACGTCAGTGGCAACATATTTTAAGTTGTCTTTGTCAGATTCTTGCGCGGTTCTAGAAATTGCCGTAACCTCGTGTTTGCGGTTTGATAATTCATTTGTAAGGCTTTTGCCAAGGAAGCCAGTGGCTCCGATAAGTGCGATTTTCATAAGTATTGAATTTATAAGTAATAAAAAATGTTACAGTTTAATATAAAAAAAAGGCTAGAATTTATCTGAGAATTCCGTTAAGGAAATCCCGCTTAATTGCACGCTGATTTTCTGATTGATATCGGCATACAATTCATCCAAATTTTTATTGATTTGTTTTCCAACTGGACAATCTGGATTCGGATCATTTTTTGAATAACCTAAAGAAACCGTTTCAAAAGTCATCTTAAAAATATGATCAAGACTAATTTCGGAAGCTGGTTTCAGCAATTTTGTACCGCCGTTTTTTCCTTCTTTGCTTTCCACAATATGATTTTTCTTCAGGTTTGCAATCTCCTTTCGGACCAAAACCGGATGCAAATTCATGCTTCCCGCGATAAAGTCTGAAGACAAATATTCGTCTGGAAACTTTGAAAGCAACGTAAGAATGTGAAGTGTTATGGCGAATTTACCTGAAATCATACTGTAATAAATTATATTACAAATGTAGTTGTTTTAATTGTATCGAAGGTTTTTTATTAAGAATTATTTAAGATTTAAACCACTTCAAACAAATATTCAAGCCTTAATTTTGCGCCACAAATTAGTCCTACAATTTTATGACCACAAAACAAAAATATTCCATACTTTTTATACTTGGAGGCTTGTCTGCCTTGGCGCCATTCAGCATCGACATGTATCTTCCCGCATTTCCTTCGATTGCAAAATCATTGAATACTGATATTTCTCAAGTGGCTTTATCGCTAACAAGTTACTTCATCGGAATCAGCATCGGCCAATTATTCTACGGACCAATTACCGACAAATTCGGAAGAAAAAAACCTCTAATTTTCGGACTTTCATTATTTCTTTTGGCTTCCATTGGTTGCGCGTTATCGCCAGACATCAATTGGCTGATTGCCATGCGAGTTGTTTTGGCTTTAGGCGGTTGCGTGGGAATGGTGGTAAGTAGAGCAGTGGTTCGCGACTTATTTCCAGTCTCAGAAATAGCAAAAATATTCTCGATCTTGATGCTGATTGTGGGCGTTGCACCAATTTTAGCACCAACAATCGGTGGCTGGGTTTTGACGGTTTCTTCTTGGCGAACAATTTTCTATTTCTTGACCACTTTTAGTTTCATATTGATTATTTGTGTGTTCTTTTTTCTGCCGGAAAGCAAGAATCCAAATCGTGCCAAATCCTTGAAAGCAAAAGATGTTTTGAACGATTATGCCGATGTTTTGAAAGAAAAAACATTTTTATATTACGCGTTGGCAAGCAGTATTGCCATGGCGGGAATGTTCGCTTATATCAGCGGTTCGCCGTTTGTTTTTATGAAATTCCACGGTTTTACTGAACAACAATATGGTTGGGTTTTCGGTGGCAACGCAATGGGTTTCATCATCGGAAGCCAAATGAATCGCGTACTTTTAAATAAATTTTCTTCGTTACAAGTTATTACAATCTCAAGTATTATTTTGGTTGGAATTTCAATTTTAATGTTCGTTTTATTCGGATTAAATTTACTGTCGCCAGGACTTTTAATTGCAATGATTTTCACTTTTTTATTCTCACTCGGATTGTTAGTTCCAAATTGCACGGCTTTGGCTTTGGCGCCATTTACTTACAACGCCGGAAGCGCTTCGGCATTAATCGGATTTATCCAAATGATTACTGGCGCAGGAATTTCTGCATTGGTGAGCCTTTTGCACAACGGAACGACTTTTCCGATGGTTTTTGGAATGTTTTTCTGCGGAACGATTTGCTTTTTGATTATCTTGCTTTTGAATTTTAAGATTAAAAAGTGGAAAGCAGAAATCGCTTAATTATTAGCCACGAATTCACGAATTTATTTTTAACTTCAAAAAAAAGCAGACGTTTGAAATTCGTGAATTCGTGGCAAAAAACAATTTATGGATAGCATAATTTTACTATTTCTATGTATGATTTTAGGAATCGCTTTACAACGAGTAAAGGCGTTTCCCGCGAATTCACATCAGGTTTTAAACCAATTTGTTATATATATTTCGTTGCCAGCATTAGCCTTATTTTATATTCCAAAAATTGAAATAAGTACCAAACTTTTATTTCCACTCGGAATTGCTTGGATTGGATTTTTATTAGCTTTTTTATTTTTTAACGTACTAGGAAAATATTTTGGCTGGTCTAAAAAACTCATCGGATGTTTGGTTTTGACAGGCGGTTTGGGAAATACTTCGTTCGTAGGTTTTCCAGTAATCGAAGCACTTTATGGCAAAAAAGGCATGGAAACCGCAATTATAGTTGACCAACCAGGAACCTTTGTCGTGATGGCGACTTTAGGAATTATCGTCGCTTCAATTTATTCCAAAGGAACTCCGAATCCAAAAGCGATTGCTTCCAAAATTTTACTATTCCCTCCATTTATCGCGTTTTTCTTGGCGGTAATGATGAACGTTTTAAAATTTGATTTTGTGGAAGATTTGCAGTTGGTTTTTCAACGTTTAGGAAATACGGTTACTCCAATCGCTTTAGTAGCTGTCGGATTACAATTAAAGATTGACAAGCGAAGCCAGCACTGGAATTTTCTGACTTTAGGTTTGTTATTCAAATTAGTAATCACGCCTTTGTTTTTCGTAATTCTTTATAAATTTATTCTAAAAGGTAGCGGCATCGAAGTGGATGTTTCTATTTTAGAATCGGCGATGGCACCAATGATTACTGCGGCAATTTTAGCTTCAAGTTATGGCTTGAAACCAAAATTAAGCAGTATGATGATTGGTTTTGGCATCCCGATTTCTTTTGTGACGCTCGCTTTTTGGTATTATATTTTGAACATTCTGTAGATTTCCTTCTTACAAATTATCTTTTTTTAAGACATATTTTAACCTTTGAAGCGTACTTTTGCACCAGATTTTAAATCCTATGAAAGAAACTTTAAACGTTGATAACGCTGTTGCAACTGACAACGCGCAAAAAACGGTTTACCCAATTTTATTTTCGATTGCATTTGCGCATTTATTAAACGATATGCTTCAGGCGGTGATTCCGTCGGTATATCCAATTTTGAAGGATAGTTATCAATTATCGTTTACACAAATTGGTCTGATTACGTTTGCTTATCAAATGGCGGCTTCGATTTTACAGCCTTTCGTCGGACTTTACACTGATAAAAAACCACAGCCCTATTCTCAAATTTACGGAATGCTTTTTACGCTTTGCGGCATTATTTTGCTGTCGTTTGCCGATCATTTTTATATCATAATTATCTCGGTAATTTTAGTCGGAATTGGTTCTTCGATTTTTCATCCCGAAGCTTCCCGAATTTCGTTCTTGGCTTCTGGCGGAAAACGTGGTTTGGCACAATCGGTTTTTCAATTAGGAGGAAATGCAGGAACAGCAATCGGCCCTTTATTAGTGGCGCTTTTGGTGGTTCCAAATTCTCAAAAATACATTTTGGTTTTTGTGATTGTTGCCACAATTGCATTATTCGTTTTACGACATATCGCGGTTTGGTATGACAATCATTTGACGTTGCGTTCCAAGAAAAAAGTCGAAATAATTCTTCCAGATTTATCTCAGACAAAGATTGTTGTTTCTGTTGTAATCTTGCTGGTTTTGATCTTTTCAAAGTTCTTTTATATGGCAAGCATGTCGAGTTATTTTACTTTTTATTTGATTGAAAAATTCAATCTTTCAGTTCAAGATGCGCAGTTTCATCTGTTTTTATTTTTAGCTTCCTGCGCGGTCGGAACTTTGATGGGCGGACCAATGGGCGATAAATTCGGAAGAAAATATGTCATCTGGTTCTCAGTTTTAGGCGCGGCACCGTTTGCCTTGATGTTGCCTTACGTCGATTTATTTTGGACAGGCGTTTTATCCGTAATCATCGGTTTAATTATATCTTCTGCTTTTCCAGCGATTTTGGTTTATGCGCAAGAATTACTTCCAAAAAAACTCGGAATGGTTTCTGGACTTTTCTACGGATTTGCCTTCGGAATGGGCGGTTTGGGTTCCGCTTTATTAGGATATACCGCCGATCATATTGGTATTGAAAGAGTTTATGAAATTTGCGCTTATTTGCCTTTAATCGGAATAATAGCTTTGTTTCTTCCAAATTTGAAAAAGAAGATTTAACACCGATTGCCTTTTTAATCTTGTTAATTTCAGTAATTTTATGGTTCTAGATTAACCAAAAAACCACAGAAATCATGATTAGAATTTTTAGTACAGCGCAAAACAAAGGTTTGACCAATATGATGCTGTTTATAGTTAGGGCGACGGTGAGTTGTTTCATGCTCGTTCACGGAATCGGAAAGTGGCAGATGCTGATGTCTGGCGCTGATACAAGTCAATTTCCAGATCCGCTTGGTGTGGGACATTCGACTTCCTTAGGCTTGGCTGTTTTTGCCGAAGTTGTTTGTTCAGGATTACTTTTTATAGGTTTTGCCACACGATTAGTTGTCGTTCCTTTGATCTTCACAATGGTAATCGCAGTCTTTGTGGTTCACGGTTCACAAGGTTTTCAAGAACGTGAATTGGCTTCACTTTATTTGTTGATTTACCTGCTTTTATTGATTACCGGAAGCGGAAAATATTCTATAGACCATTTTATTTATAAAAAAACGAAGGCTACGAATTATTAAGTTTCTAATAAAAAATTATTGCCACAGATTTAAGATTTTCACGGATTTTACAAAAACATAAGTCCGTTTTAATCCTTACATCTGTGGCATTTTTCTTTTGGATAAAATCAAAAATGATAGGATCTTACTCATAAATTAATAGTATTTTTGAAAATTGTTAGCTCATTAAATCATACTATGAAAACTGATATTTTATCTCCAGAAATAATCCAAAAATTTCAAAACATAGTTGGTCAATCTTTTCTTTTTTTAGACCAAGAAACCCGAAATAATTATGGACACGATGAAACGGAAGATTATGTTTTTCCGCCAAGCGTAGTTTTAAAACCCAGAACTGTTGAGGAAATTTCTGAAATTATGAAATTGGCTTTTCAGTATGAAATTCCGGTGACCCCAATCGGCGGAAGAACTGGTTTGAGCGGTGGTGCTTTGTCAATTCACGGTGGCATTGGTCTTTCGATGGATCGATTCAATAAAATTCTGCACATTGACGAACAAAATCTTCAAGTAATTGTGGAACCTGGCGTTGTTACTCAAACTTTGCAGGAAGCTGTTCTTGAAAAAAGCCTCTTTTATCCGCCAGATCCAAGCAGTCGCGGAAGCTGTTTTATTGGAGGAAACGTAGCTGAAAATGCCGGTGGTGCAAGAGCCGTAAAATATGGAGTTACAAAAGATTATGTCTTAAATCTGGAAGTTGTTTTGCCCAATGGCGAAATTATCTGGACAGGAGCAAATACTTTGAAAAATTCTACCGGATATAATCTGACACAATTGATGGTGGGAAGCGAAGGAACACTCGGAATTATTACTAAAATCGTAATGAAATTGCTTCCAAAAAATTCTCATAATATTTTAATGCTGGTTCCTTTTTTCAATTCGAGCCAAGCTTGTGAAGCGGTCGCGAAGATTTTTAAAGCCGGAATCACGCCAAGTGCTTTGGAATTTATGGAACGCGATGCGATTGACTGGACTTTGCGTTTTGTGGATGGCGTGAGCTTAAATATAAAAGACGAAGTGCAAGCGCATTTGTTGATTGAAGTGGACGGAAATTATCCTGATGTTTTGTTTTCAGAAGCGGAGAAAATCACTGAAGTTTTGGAACAATTTGACATCGACGAAATACTTTTTGCCGATTCTGAAGACCAAAAAAATGCACTTTGGAAATTGAGAAGAGCAGTAGGCGAGGCGGTAAAATCGAATTCAATTTATAAGGAAGAAGATACAGTGGTTCCAAGATATGAATTGCCGAAATTATTGGAAGGAATCAAATCAATCGGGAAGAAATATGGCTTTAAATCAGTTTGTTATGGTCATGCTGGCGATGGAAATCTTCATGTAAACATCGTTAAAGGCGAAATGTCAGACGAAGATTGGAATACAGAAATCCCAAAAGGAATTCGCGAAATTTTTGAATTGACTGTTGCGTTGAAAGGAACTTTATCAGGCGAACACGGAATCGGCTACGTCCAAAAAAACTATATGAATATCGCTTTTAGCCAAACGCAATTGCTTGTAATGAAAGGAATTAAAACTGTTTTTGATCCCAAAAACATTATGAATCCTGGTAAAGTTTTACCGGATAATTTATAATTTTTAAAGAAAGATTTCACAGATTCACACGGATTTATTCTGTGCAAATCTGTGAAATCTATGTTTTATAATGTTGCAGATTTTGCCTTCGGAAGAATTCTATTCGCTAATTTTCCAATGGTTAATCCTTGGACGATTATAGAAAACACCACAACAAAATAAGTTATTGCCAAAATAATCTGCTTGTTCGGACCTTCCGCAATTGATAATGCTAAAGCAATTGAAACACCGCCACGCAGTCCTCCCCAAACCAAAATCTTGATCGTAGATTTCTCGAATTTTTTTCTGAAAGGAATAATTTTCGTCGGAATCCAGATGGAGATAAATCTGGCGAAAAGCACAATTACAATACAAATCAATCCGATTTTCCAAAAACTTACAATATTCGGAATCAAAAGCAATTCAAATCCGATGAAAAGGAAAAGAATGGCATTTAAAATTTCATCGATTAATTCCCAAAATTTGTCCAAATAATCCTTTGTAATTGGTGACATTCCTGACTTTTTTCTTCCAAAGTTCCCGATAATCAATCCGGCTGCAACCATCGTCAACGGACCAGAAATGTGCATCGCCTGAGCAATTAAATAACCGCCCATCACCACAGAAAGTGTGATCAAAACCGATACTTTATAATCGTCAACTCGGTGCATTGCTTTCGAAGCTCCGATTCCTAAAATAATTCCTAAAATAAATCCGCCCAAAGCTTCTTTAACCAAAAGCCAAGAAACGTGCGCTAAAGAAAAATCGCTCGCTGGATCTTGTGCCAATTGAAGAATTACGGCAAAAACCACAACGGCAACACCATCATTAAAAAGGGATTCTCCCGCAATTTTTGTTTCCAAAGATTTTGGAACGTGCGCATTTTTCAAGATACTTAAAACTGCGATTGGATCGGTTGGAGAAATTAAAGCTCCGAACAATAAACAGTAAATAAACGGAACGTCTAATGTTAGATATGACGTGACGAAATCGAGAATAATTCCAATAACAAGTGTAGAAATAATTACGCTAATCGTCGAGAAAACCATGATTGGCCCGCGTTGCTCTCTTAGATCTTTTAGGTTAACGTGAATCGCTCCGGCAAAAAGCAGGAAGTTCAGCATTGCGCCCATCAAGACTTCGGTGAAATCAAATTCAGATATTAATTTTGAAAAATTGGTAAATGTTTTAGGGAAAATATTTCCAGAAATTACAAGTAAAATTGAAGAAACCATCGCAATAATCATAATTCCGATAGTTGGGGGAAGTTTTAAGAACCTAAAGTTGATGTATGCGAAAAATGACGCTAGAACGATAAGAACAGAAAACGAGTAGTATAACTCCATAAGTATTATTTTTTTTGGCTTTTTACAAAAATAGAGAAACACAAGCCTAAACAAAAGCGAGGCCTAATTTTTTTTGGAAAATTTGGCAAAAAAAATCCCCGAATTGCTTCAGGGATTAAAATTAGTCTCTCTTTGGAGTATTTTTCTTCTCGCGTTTTTCCTCTTTTTTCTCCTTTGCAGTTTTAAGAGGTTCTTTTTTTACGGTTTTCTTTGCGTCTTGACTCTTTGCCATTTTGTTTTGATTTTAGATTTATGAATTGATCTGATTCCAGTATTTTGACGAAAAATTTAGTCTTAAATCATACCTCTGAAATCAAAATTGCTATTAAAGTCCCAGTTGTTTTTTGATGTTTTCGTCAAAAAGAACAGCAAACATTTGGTCACTATATGTCAAATAAGTCCATTTGTTTTTGGTTGTTTCATCAGCAACAGCCACCATTTTAGCCTTTGCTTTAATATTCATTGTTTTTTTAGCGGCATCATAAGTCACGTCGTCTGTTTTCATATTTGTTTTAAATAATCCAACATAATTTTCAACTTCCGCAGCCGGAATTGGTTCATCCCAAATTACTTGCAAAGCATTATCGTGATTGATTACCGCAAAAGACTGATTTCCGATTTTCTTGATTTCGCCGAAAACAAAATTGGGAGCCGCTGGCAACATCACAATTTTAAAACCTTGATTTCCATCAAATGTAGATTTTAAGCTTTCAAGAACCGCTTCTCTGGGCGCAAGCGTAAATAATTTTGGATACGTCATATCCAATAATGCGTTATAATCTTTGGCAACCGTTTTGTCAATTAATGTTTGAGCACCAGCTTTCATTGACGCTGCATCTTGCGAAAAACCGGTGTAAGATGCAAGAACAAATAGAGCGGTGTAAAATAATTTTTTCATAATGATTTTTGTTTGTAGGTATAAATGTAAATAAAAATCCTCCGATTGCCGAAACAAATGGAGGATTTTTAAGAATTTATTATAAAATATTATTTGCTTAAATAGCTTGAAATTTTGCTTGCAATTTCATTTTGTCCCAAATTACTTGTCAAATATTCTCTGTCAGAAGTGTTTGATAAAAAGCCTAATTCTAGTGTAACCGCCGCTGTATTTGATTTTTTCAAAACCATAAATGGAGCCATTTTTACGCCTCTGCTTTTGATTTTTTCGGTTGATAAAATAGAAACCAATTCTTCGGCGTGGGCTTTAGAATCTTCATATTTTGCATTTTCTTCACTTACAAAAGCTTCAATGCCGCTTGTTGTTTCATTCGGGTTTTTATTCACGTGAAGCGATAAAACCAAATCAGCATTCAGGTTGTTAATTGCGTCAACTCTATCGGCTAATGATTTAAATTCGTCGTCATTTCGAAGCAAAATAATTTCAACATTATCATTGGTATTCAAGCTTTTTATTTTTTTTGCAATCTTTGAAGTGATTTCTTTTTCGCTATGAAAACCGTGTGTCGCGCCAACGTCGTGTCCGCCATGTCCAGCATCAATGACAATCAATTTTTTATTTGCCGGAGTTGTAAATGACATTGCGCCAACTAAGAGCGCCATCCCTAAAATTCTAAATGCGTGTTTCATAATCGAGGGTTTTAATGGTTAAGTATTGACTTAGAACGGTTAATGTACGAAAATATTTTCAAACAAAGACATTTTTTACAATTTCAAAATTTCTTCAGTTCGATTACAACGAATATTAAACTCTGAAGCCAATTCCTTAATTCGAGGCACATCTTCTTTTAAAACCAACATTAATTGTATGGAATCGCCAAAACTGTCTCCAAATTCAATCAATTCTAATTCAGGATAATTTTCATCAATTTGCTTTGAAACCCATTCTAAATATTCCTGGGTATTCAGTTTCAATTCATAAGGATATTCCGGAAAATCGCCTTCAAATTCATCGACAATCAGTTCGTGGATTTCGTCAATTTTATCTCCAGTAATTATAAAATCATAAATTTCATTGGTAATTGCAAATTGCAAAGCATCTTCTGGAGCATATTCGTCAAGCCATTCTGCGTCATTTTCTTTCAGATATTCCTTCGGATTTTCTTGTGCCAAAGTTAGATTTGCAAAGATTTCTTCTTCGTTTTCTAATTCAAAATCGGCTAGAAGTAATTTTATAAGTTCTTTTATTTTGTCCATTTTTTTATAATTTCTCTAAAGTTAATAATTTCTAACTGCAAACTGCAAACTGCAAACTGCAAACTGCAAACTGCAAACTGCAAACTGCAAACTGCAAACTGCAAACTGCAAACTGCAAACTGCAAACTGCAAACTGCAAACTGCAAACTATCTAAATATCAATCAAACAGTTCCAATTTCTTCATTCTCGAACTAATTGCGCCTTTTGTTCTTCCAAAATGCAATGCCAAATCTTTCGGATTCACGCCTTCCATCCACAAAACCGTCAGTTCTTCATCCAGCTCTCTTGTCCAAGGTCGATACGCATCTTTATTGGTTTCTCTCGATTTTTCGACGTAATTCGGAGTTTCTTTTTTCTCTAAATTTTCTCGTTTCGGGAATGAATATTTCTTTGGGTCTGCCTTTTCAGGAAGTTCTTTAATCAAGTGAATATTCTCAGAAACTGGAAAATTCTTAGGAACCAATTTCTCCGGAATTCTAATGCTGTTTTTTGTTCTGGTCACGGCCACATAAAGTAAGTTGATTTCCTCGTTCATTCGCGCCACATTTATATCTTCGCCCGAATGTTTCAGCTTGATCAAGCGGTCTTCGGTCATAAAATCGTTCACGATTTGAACCGTGTCATATTCCATTCCTTTGCAACGATGAACGGTCGAAAAAATAATTCTCGCCTTGTGTTTGTCCTCGTTTGAAACGTGTTTTTCCTTCAAAGATTTTAAAATTCCCGGGATTTTATTGCCATATTCTTTCACGATTTCCACCATCATTCCCAGTTGCGAATCATCTGTACTTTCAATATACGTTTCCAATTCCTTCATCGTTTTCATCTCCCGAATCACCTTGTCGCGAATCATTTCCCGATTTTTATTTTGGAGATTTAGCACGTCATATAACGACGCACCTTCGTCCGCATACGTGTAAGAATGAATATTTCCTTCAAAATAAATCTCATTGATATTCTTCTTTTCGGTAACATATTCAATCGCTTTCAAGAGTAAACCCAAATTGGTTCTTGCAATAATCGCCTTTGATTTTGAATCTTTATTAGTTCCGTTTCCGGAAATTGTAATCGTTTCCGGATTGTCAAAATGTATTTTATAATCCAAAACGCCCATCGCCAAGTCTGCAATATCTTGATTAAATCGAAAGCTTGTGGAAAGATTAAAGGTCTTGAATTTAGCTTTTTCCAAAGAATTTACCGCGTGTCGCCAACCATAAATCTGCTGATGTGTATCGCCAACAATCACTTTTGTAGCGTTTTGATTCAAGAAAATAGCCAACATTGCTGGCGAAGCGTCTTGTGCTTCATCAAACAAAATATAATCAAAAGCCAATTTCGGATTTTCTAATTGGAATTTTTTTAAGTAAAAATCATGCGTAATTTCGATTTCGCCTTTGTCCATTTTTGCCAAGAAAAGACGTGTGTACATTTCGATTTGGGCATAAAATGACTTGGCGACTTTTTTTGCTTTTTCGTCAAAAACAATATCTAAATAATTCAATTCTTGGACTTTTCTTTTGTCGCTATTGCAAAAATATGCTACGAATTTTAAGATATGATTCGCAATTACAAACTCAAAATGTTTCTCTGAATTTCCTTGTAATTTTAAAAGCTCAACGATTTCATTGGTTTTATAATCTTGATTTCGAACACGATAATTATAGTTGAAAACCACGTGTTTGTAAGCCAAAGAATGCGCAGTTTCGACAGTCACATTATCCAAATTGTTTTTCGAAAATTTCTCAGAAGCTTCCAATCTAACTGATTTGTTGAAAGCGAGATAGAGAATTCGGCTGTTTTTTGGCCTTGCTTTCGCGTATTCTAAAATCGTAGTCGTTTTTCCAGAACCTGCAACGGCGTTTATTTTGATGTCTCCAGAAGAATTTATTATGGCTTTTTGCTCTTTGGTTAGGTTCATTTTGGGCTTTTTAGGAGGGCAAAAATAGCTAAAAAAAATCCCCGAATTTGGTTGTTCGAGGATTATGTTTTTTTAATGTCTGTTGTCACAATAAATATCAACTTGGGTCGGTTTTTTGCTTAAAACCGTGATGTAATCGCAACCAAAAGAGTGATATTCAAATCCAAAAATCACAGGTTCTTTGTTCTTGAATAATTTTCCGGTCCATTGGTTTATGGTATTTCCTTCTTCTTTGTTTACAAAATTTAATGGAGTGAGAGAATCGCTTTCGCCTTCGCTAAAAATTTCTCCGTAAACAATGGCTTTTGTTTTTGAATTTATTACAAATAATCTTCTGGCAAAAACCATTTTATTACGGGAATAATCTTGAAGAAGGTATTGAAAATTGCCGTAGTCGGAACGGTATGTATTTCCCAGTTCGTACTTCTCTTGAAATGTTCCGTTTTCGTCATTTATTTTTCTAAATGGAAATTCCTTCGAATCGATTTTTTTCCAAGAAATAGGAGTCATTTGTTCTTGAGCAAACGGGTTTTCTTTTCCGACATACACTAAAATCTGATTAGAAAAATCCCCGAATTCCTTCAGAAACTTTTTGTCTATTTCAAAACCAATTTGATAATCATAATGCGAATGTGGCGGTTCGCTTCCGGTTTCGTAAATACTTAAATTGGCAACCGCATTTAGGTTTTTTACAGTAAACGAAGCAAGTTTGTTTTTCGCATAATCGTATAAAAATACGTTATCAGTTTCAGAGATTTTGGTAACTGATAAAAACTGTTTTCTGAATTTAGAATCTAATAAAATGTGTTCAAAATTTTTTTTATCTTCAGGAATTACTGGTAAATCTGGTTTTTCGCTAGACGGATAAATATCAGAAAGTGATACAAAAACTACTTTTTCATTTCTATTTGAAATATCGAAAATCTTTAAATCTTGGGCACAAATTGAACTGACGAAAAAGAAAAGAAAGAATAGGGCAGAAGCAATTTTTTTCATAATCTATTTCGTTGAAAATTCTCCAAAATGCCATAAAATTCCACTCGGGTCGTGCACAAAACATTCGCTTCCCCAATCGTTGTGCTGAATTGGCGATAATCTTGCGCCTTCATATTTTGCTGGAAGATTTAGTTCTAAAAGCTCGTCATAACATTCTTTTACATTTTCAACTTCCAAGAAAAGCATCGTATTGTCAATCCAATCTTTTACGTAAGCGTCTTGCAAATAAAAGGCAAATTCCTGTTTTTTGAAAAGGGACATATTGTGAAACAACACGACTTCCTCGAACCCTAAATCTTTGTAAAAATTTCTAGATATTTCGTAGTTTTTTGCTCCGATAAATGCACGAATTGATTTTGGTTTCATTAATTTGATTTTATATATGACTTTAAATTGTTGGAATAAGAACTCTCGTACACATATTCACACCAATCGCTAATTTTACCTGCTTCATCCATTTCAATAATGTATTGTGTAAATGATGGGCCTCTTCTTTGTGTTATGCTACTAATGTACTGATCGGCGCTAAATTTATAAGTAGGGTTGATATAAATGGTTTTATTCACAACACTTAAATCCCGACCTATCACTTCTTTGACTTTTTTATTGCCATATAGACTTATTTTTTTCGAAGCTATTTTAGTTACATTAACGGTATCTTTAGATTTAAGATTAAACTGTTGCAAACAGGCTTCGTTCATGTAATTCCATTTTTGGACTTCAGTTTTAACGTAGATTTTTTATTTTTATGCTTTATAATTGAATCTCGAAAAAAATCAAAGGCTTTTTGTTCATAGTTAATTTGCTGTGAAAAAGCTTGTAGTGAAGAGAATAATAAGGCGGACAGAAATAATATGTTTTTCATGGTAATAATAAAATAGATTAGTTTCCAAATATATAAACTTTTAGAATGTGTTTTTAAATAAAAAATCCCCAATCACAAATTGCAATTGGGGATTTTATTTATTCAAGAGAATCTTAATTCTAAAATCTCAATACTTAATTAGTTATTATTTGCCAAAACGTATTCACCAGAAGCTAAAAGTGCTTCCGCTTTTTTGAACTTCATAGTTTCAGTTTTTCCGCTTAAAACGTGTTTCACGGTAACGTTGTCGTTACGGTTGATTTTCGGTTGATCGCGAACGATTGTTTCTGTAACTTGAGGTCTTTGTGTTTGCTTCGCCTGTTCGCTAGCGCTCGAGTGACCAGCTTCGCGATTTACTGCTGCAGCTTCATCCGTATTTGGAATTTCATCTTTAGAAATTGTCAATTTTTCTTTTGGACGAGAAACTTCTTTTGCTTCTTGGATGTTTTGCGTGTTTTGTTGTGGCAAATCACCTTTGAACAAGAACGAAATTACTTCTTTGTTCACGTTGTCCAACATTTTTCGGAACAATTTAAAAGCTTCAAATTTGTAGATAAGCAATGGATCTTTTTGTTCGTGAACTGCCAATTGAACTGATTGTTTTAATTCGTCCATTTTGCGTAAGTGTTTTTTCCAAGCTTCATCAACGATGGCAAGCGTGATATTTTTCTCAAAATCACCAATCAATTGTGTTCCTTGAGATTCGTATGCTTTTTTCAAGTCAGTTACCACGTTCAAAGTCTTGATCCCGTCAGTAAAAGGAACCACGATTCTTTCGAATT
Organism: Flavobacterium qiangtangense; assembly: GCF_042658345.1. Lineage (NCBI taxonomy): Bacteria > Pseudomonadati > Bacteroidota > Flavobacteriia > Flavobacteriales > Flavobacteriaceae > Flavobacterium > Flavobacterium qiangtangense. Next base: position 279,235 of record NZ_JBHSQB010000010.1, on the reverse strand, counting down.
GGTTGTTCTCATTTTCATACACATTGCTGATAATTGGGAAAGCTTCTCTTGCGCTTCTCGCTGTTTTTTCTGTATAGAAATCCAACGTTGCTTTGTACACTTTTCCTGTTAATTCTTGTGCAGAAAGTCTTGAAAATTCTTCTTGAGTTACCGGCGAAGTGATTGAGAAATAACGGATTAATTCGAATTCAAAGTTCTTGAAATCATTTGTTCCTTTGCTATCTTCAACAATTAATTCGCAAGTGTCATACATCATGTTTGCGATATCGACTTTCAAACGTTCTCCGTGCAATGCGTGACGACGACGTTTGTAAACCACTTCACGTTGTGCATTCATAACGTCATCATATTCCAATAAACGCTTACGAACACCAAAGTTATTTTCTTCTACTTTTTTCTGAGCACGCTCGATAGACTTAGTCATCATTGAATGCTGAATCACTTCGCCTTCTTTAAGACCTAATCTGTCCATCACTTTCGCTACTCTTTCAGAACCGAACAAACGCATCAAGTTATCTTCAAGAGAAACATAAAATTGAGAGCTACCAACGTCACCTTGACGACCAGCACGACCTCTCAACTGACGGTCAACTCGACGTGAATCGTGACGTTCTGTACCGATAATTGCCAAACCTCCCGCAGCTTTAACTTCTGGAGAAAGCTTGATATCGGTTCCACGACCTGCCATATTTGTTGCGATTGTTACAACGCCTGGTTTTCCAGCTTCTTCAACGATTTGTGCTTCTTGCTTGTGCATTTTAGCATTCAAAACGTTGTGCGGAATATTTCTCATCTTAAGCATACGGCTCAATAATTCAGAAATATCAACAGAAGTTGTTCCGATCAAAACTGGTCTTCCTTCTTCAGCCAATTTCGTTACGTCTTCAATAACGGCGTTGAATTTTTCACGCGTACTTCTATAAATCAAATCTTCTTTGTCTTTTCTGGCCATTGGTCTGTTTGTTGGAATTTCAACAACATCCAATTTGTAGATTTCCCAAAGTTCAGCAGCTTCTGTTACCGCAGTACCAGTCATACCGCCTAATTTGCTGTACATTCTGAAATAATTCTGAAGTGTAACAGTTGCAAAAGTTTGAGTAGCCGCTTCGATTTTTACGTTTTCTTTCGCTTCGATCGCTTGGTGCAGACCGTCAGAATAACGACGTCCGTCCATGATACGACCTGTTTGCTCGTCAACAATCATTACTTTGTTGTCCATGATCACATATTCAGTGTCTTTTTCGAACAAAGTATAGGCTTTCAACAATTGAGTCAAAGTGTGAATACGCTCGCTTTTGATACTGAAATCTTGGAATAGTTTTTCTTTTTCTTCCGCTTCAGCGTCTTTTTCAAGTTTCATTTTTTCGATTCTGGCAATCTCAGTTCCAATGTCTGGAAGTACGAAGAAATCGCTGTCAGTATCGCCAGAAAGGAATTGGATTCCGTTATCTGTCAATTCTACTTGATTGTTTTTTTCTTCAATCACAAAATACAAAGCCTCATCGATTTTGTGCATTTCGCGATTGTTGTCTTGCATGTAATGATTTTCCGTTTTTTGAAGTAATTGCTTAACGCCTTCTTCGCTCAAAAACTTAATCAATGCTTTATTTTTAGGTAGACTTCTGTAAGCTCTGTATAATAAAAACCCAGCTTCTTTTGTATTTCCTTCTTTTAATAATTTTTTAGATTCTGCCAAGAATCCGTTTGCCATTTGTCTTTGCAAGTTTACCAAGTGGTCCACTTTTGGCTTCAATTCATTAAATTCGTGACGGTCACCTTGAGGAACCGGACCCGAAATAATCAAAGGTGTTCTAGCATCATCAACCAAAACAGAATCGACCTCATCGACAATTGCAAAATTGTGTTTTCTTTGAACCAATTCTTCTGGCGTATGCGCCATATTGTCTCTCAAATAATCAAAACCAAATTCGTTATTTGTTCCATAAGTAATGTCGGCGTTATACGCTTTTCTTCTACCTTCGGTATTTGGCTGGTAATTGTCGATACATTCAACAGTCATTCCGTGAAATTCAAAAAGTGGCGCTTTCCACGTGCTATCACGTTTTGCCAAGTAGTCATTCACGGTAACAAGGTGAACTCCGTTTCCGGTCAAAGCGTTTAGATATAAAGGAAGCGTTGCCACCAATGTTTTACCTTCACCCGTTTGCATCTCAGCGATTTTTCCTTGGTGCAAAACGATACCACCAATTAGCTGAACGTCATAATGAATCATGTCCCAAGTGATCTGTTTTCCTGCTGCATTCCAAGTATTTGCCCAAGTTGCGTTGTCGCCTTGAATCTGAATGTAAGGTTTTGTAGCAGAAAGTTCTAAATCTTTTTGAGTCGCTTTTACGGTGATTTCAGTGTTGTCTTTGAATCTTTTTGCTGTTTCTTTTACAACTGCAAAAGCTTCAGGAAGAATTTCTAACAATGTTTTTTCTGAAATATCGTAAGCTTCTTTTTCTAGAGCATCGATAGAAGCATAGATGTCTTCTCTAGCATCGATATCTTGGATTTTTTCAACTTCCAATTTATAAGAAGCGATTTTAGCATCTTTATCTGCTCTTGCTTCTTTAATTCTTTCTTTGAAGACAATGGTTTTTGCTCTCAACTCATCGTGAGAAAGGGCTGCCAATGTTTCTTCGTATGCTCTAATTTTGGCGATAATCGGCATGATTGACTTTACGTCTTTCTCTGATTTATCTCCAACCAAAGCTTTTAATATGCTATTGATGAAACTCATGATTGTTATATATTTCTATTTATAAAATGTTGCAAATTTAAACAAAAAAAAAGCCTCGCGAGAGACTTTTCATTGTGATATTATTTTTTAATATTCATCCTCGTTCCAAAGATAATCTTCGTCAGTTGGATAATCTGGCCAAATTTCTTCCATTGATTCGTAGATTTCACCTTCGTCTTCTATAGATTGAAGATTTTCCACCACTTCTAATGGTGCTCCAGCTCTAATAGCATAGTCGATAAGCTCGTCTTTGGTAGCAGGCCACGGCGCATCACTTAAATAAGATGCTAATTCTAATGTCCAATACATCTGATATCGATTTTATAATTTATGCAAAAATAATTTTTTTACTGAATAAGTCAAGTAAAATTGTATTTATTTTAAAAAAAATGTAAGAACGTTTTCTGAGTTGGCAGTTTTCAGTGGTCAGTTTTCAGTTTTTTTGATGGTCTGAAAATCTGAAATCTACTATCTAAAGACTGAACACTGCAAACTGAACTACTGCTTTTCAGGAATCCATTTCACTTCGTCAGCCTTCAAGTCGTAGGACAACTTTCGTGCCAGTACAAAAAGGTAGTCAGAAAGTCGGTTTAAGTACTTGATGACGAACTCATCTGTGGGTTCCAGCTCGTTTAAATGTACCGAAAGTCGCTCTGCACGACGACAAACGCAACGTGCGATGTGACAATATGACACGGTTGTGTGTCCGCCTGGAAGCACGAAATGTGTCATTTGTGGCAATTGGCTTTCCATTTCATCGATTTCATTTTCAAGCAATTGTATGTCGCCTTCGATGATTTTTGGAATATTTAATCTTGGTTTTCCGTTTTTCAAAGTTTCTTTTTCGGGAGGTGTGGCCAAAATGGCACCAACTGTGAACAGCCTGTCTTGAATTTGGATTAAAATCTCTTTATAATGTGTGTTTATTTCTTGGTCACGAATTAATCCGATGTGGGAATTGAGTTCGTCAACGGTTCCGTAGCTTTCAATTCTGATGTGGTGTTTTGGAACTCGGTCGCCACCAAAAAGTGCTGTGGTTCCTTTATCGCCGGTTTTTGTATATACTTTCATTTTTGTTGGTCTAGTGTTTTGGGTGAAAGGTTCAGGGGTGTTTGCGTGATGTTTGTTGACAATATTGGTCTAAAAGTTTAAAAGGAGCCAGAAAGTTTGAAAATAGCCCCGATTGGCGGCAGTAGCTTTTTTTGATTTTTCTTCAAAAAAACTACTGCAGAAAGCGGGAATTTCGTTTAAAGAATGCTTGATGTTTGGCTTCTGAAAATCTAAATCTTAAATTATTTGTGCAACGTTATTTCTGTATTTATGTTGTCGCTTTCCACTAAACCGTCTCTTAATCTGATGATTCTGTGGGCGTATGCGGCGATGTCTTCTTCGTGGGTTACCAAGATTACGGTGTTTCCGTTGGCGTGAATTTCATTGAAAAGATTCATGATTTCTACCGAAGTTTTGCTGTCAAGATTTCCCGTGGGTTCATCGGCAAGGATAATTGACGGCCTGTTTACCAAGGCTCTGGCGACGGCCACACGCTGTCTCTGCCCTCCAGAAAGCTGGTTTGGCTCGTGATCCATTCTATCGGCAAGGCCCACTTGTGTTAGAACTTCTGTGGCCCTTTCTTTTCTTTCAGATTTTGAATATCCGGCATAAATCATTGGGAGCGCAACGTTATCTAAAGCCGTGGTTCTTGGCAAAAGATTAAAAGTCTGGAAGACAAACCCGATTTCTTTGTTTCGGATTTCTGCCAGATTATCGTCGGTCATTTGGCTGACATCGTTTCCGTTTAATATATAGGTTCCGGAAGTTGGCGTGTCTAAACATCCCAAAAGGTTCATCAAAGTGGATTTTCCCGAACCGGATGGCCCCATTAAAGCTACATATTCTCCTTTATTAATATTGAGGTCGATTCCTTTTAAAACGTTGATGACTTCGTTCCCGAGTTGAAAATCTCTTTTTATATTGGTAATCTTGATTAATGACATAGTGTTTATTTGAGCCCTAAAAGTAATGATTTTTTGATAAATGTGGGAATTATCGATTTAAGATAAAATTGTGAAATTTGCAGTTTCATATTAAATTATTGCTAAAGTATTAAGTTAAATTTCGATGATTATTTTTTTTGAAGTAATTTTAAATAACAATTTTAATTAAAACCAACCATTATGAAAAAGATTAATTTATTTGCAGGTGCGGCAGTTATCGCATTAGGATTCTCATCATGTGAGAAAAAGTCAACAACGGCAGAAGCTACTTTTGACAATTATGAAAAATATGTTGACTCAGTAAGCAATGTTTCAGTTGATGAAGCAAGAACAAATTGGGCAGCAATTGAAGCAGATTACAACGCAAAAACAGCAGAAGCTGAAGCAGAAATTGCAGCGCTTGAAGATAAAACTGCAGCTCAACAAAGACTTGATAAATCAAAAGCTAAATATGCTGAATTAAAAGCAAAATTAGACGCGCAATCAGCGGCAATGCCAGCAACTGACGCTACAACTCCAGCGCCTGGAGATAGAAAGCAAGTTTTAAGCGCGGCTTATTTTAAAGCTGGAAAAATTGGAGAAAAAATGGATTTTTCTTGGGTAAATAAAGATAATATCTTGACTGTTTACAACGATTTCTATAATGAATTCGAAACCAATAAAGATTCATACTCAAGAGAAGATTTTGATTACATCAAACAAATGTATGAAGCTTTAGATTCAAGAAAAAACACTGTTGAAAAAGAAGGTTTGTCATCAAAAGACAATGCTAAAATTGCAGAGTTGAAATTAAAATTCGCTCCAAAATTCAAATGGGAGAGAATGGGAGCTAAAGCTGAAGAAAACGCAGACGCTAAAAAATAATAACGATTTGAGTTAGGATGAAAATGACTGTCAGAAATGGCGGTCATTTTTTGTTTTAACCGATGCTTAACAACTTAAAATTTAATTATTTAGTAACTTTAATAGAAAAGTTGAACTATTAAATTTTAAAGTTATGCCAGAAAAAAGTCCAGGTCCGCAAGTCAAAGACAAAGACCAATACGAAGCATTGAGAGATAAAGGTTACAGCAAAGAAAAATCTGCGAGAATCGCCAATAGTAAAGGCGCTGAAAAGCGAGGAGGAAAGTCAGACAAATATGAAGACCAAACCAAACAGGAGATTTATGACGAAGCTAAAAAGGTGGGAATTGAAGGGCGTTCAAAAATGAGCAAAGCCGAATTAATAAAAGCATTACGCAATAATTAATGAAGCAATCCCCAAAGGTTTTTTATCCCTAAAATGTTATCCAAAAAGAAAGACTTGGACGTTCGAACTATAAAATGTTCCTTCTCTTGTTCTTTCCTGAAAAAAACAAAACCCCATTGAAATGTGTCCACCGTGACCGTTACTTCGGGGCGTTTTTTTATGGTTTCCCAAGCTTCTTCCATTCCTGATGACCAATGAATATCATCAAAAATCCAAACGGTTTCATTGGAAATTGTCGGTAAAAGCAATTCAAAATATTTTAAAGTTGCATCTTTTGAATGGTTGCCGTCGAAGTAAATTAGTTGGCAGTTTTCAGTTTTTAGTTGGCAGTTTTTCAGATAATGTTCAAATTCAGTTATAACAGAATTTACATTGAAATTGAATTTTTGAAATTGCGATTGAGCGACTTTTGCCGCTTCTTGACAACCTTCTAAAGTTGTGATTTCCGCAACATTGTTTACGGTTAAAGCAGAAGTTGCTAAACCTAATGATGTTCCGATTTCTAATATATTCTTAGGTTGAAAATAATTTACAACTCTAAATAAAAGCTTTGCATCTTTTGGAGAAATTCCGGCATTTTGGGCAATCTTGTTTATCGCTCGCGTATTCGATTTGAAAACTCTCGAACCGGCTCCAAAATCAGTGACTTCAATGGTGTTTTTATTTTGTAAAAGAGAATTTCTGTATTCTTCTAAAATTTTATATTCAGGGTAATTTGTATTGTCATAAAAACATTTTCGAATCAAATCAAATACAAATGGCGAATGAACTCCGTGTGCATTTGTTGATTTCCAGAGGAATTTCAGATAGGATTTAAAAATGTGTTGCATAGCGCGAAGATACAAAAGGCAAAAGTAACCGCAGATTCGCAGATTAAAAAATGATTTTAAAATTTTATAGAAAAAAATCCGTGCAAATCTTTGGAATCTGTGGCAAAAAATAAAACCTATCTTTGCATCCGATGAATTCGCAAAAGCAATTCAACCGAATGATAATGAACGAAGAAATAGTAACAAAAAATATACTTTCTGCCGAAGAAATAAATCGCTGTATTGCGGTTTTGGAACAATTAAATTCAGAAACTTCTCAGATTTTTGAAATTCCAAAGGAACAAAGGACAGCTTTAATCAAAGCAGCAGGAAAATTTTCCAGACCTGACCGAGAAGAATTTGCGAAGCGAAAAAAAGATGCAAAAGCATTGGCGAAACGCAAGGAAGAAAAACGCGACAGAACTGCTAGAAAAGAAACAGGAATCCGTTCAGCTCGAGAGGCGAGTATTTTTGTAGCCCCGAAATTATTGGCTTCAAATGAACTTTTGAACAGAGAAATTTTGGAACTAAAAATCCCAAAAATCTGCTACGTTTGCAAGATAAAATTCACTAAAATGCATCATTTTTATGACACAATGTGCACGGATTGTGGTGATTTTAATTATGCAAAACGTTTTCAAACCGCTGATGTAAACGGACAAATTGCCGTGATCACCGGTTCTCGTTTAAAAATTGGATATCATATAACTTTGATGTTGTTGCGAGGTGGTGCGACTGTCATTGCCACCACGCGTTTTCCAGTGGATTCCGCTACCCGCTTTGCGAAAGAAGAAGATTTTAAAGATTGGGGACATCGTTTGAAAATTCACGGACTAGATTTGCGACACATTCCAAGTGTGGAGATTTTCTGTAATTTCATCGAACAAAAATACGGGCGATTGGATATTTTGATTAATAATGCAGCACAAACCGTTAGACGTCCTGCAGGATTTTATACACACATGATGGAAAGCGAGGAGAAGCCAATTTCGTCGTTTCATCCAGATGTTCAAAGTTTGTTGAACGACCATTTGAATTGTTTGGAGGAATTAAAAGTCTTGACCATCGGAGCTTCATCTAACCAAAATATGCCGGTAACTTGGCACGGCCCGGAACCTGGAATTGGTTTGAGGGCTTCCGCCAAATTATCGCAGATTCCCTACTCGTTCGACAATACATTGGTGGCTCAAGAAGTTTTCCCAGAAGGTGAATTGGATGCCGATTTGCAACAAGTCGATTTACGAAAAACAAATAGCTGGCGATTGAAATTGGGTCAGATTGAAACAACCGAAATGATTGAAGTGCAGTTGGTCAATTCGGTAGCGCCATTTGTGCTCTGCAACCGACTTTCGGAAGTAATGAAGAAAGACAATACGGGCAAAAAACACATCATTAACGTTTCTGCAATGGAAGGCAAATTCTACCGAGATTTTAAGGAAGACCGCCATCCGCATACCAATATGGCGAAAGCAGCTCTGAATATGTTGACTCACACTGCAGCAGGAACATTAGCAAAAGACGGAATTTTTATGAATGCAGTTGACACTGGTTGGGTAACCGACGAAGATCCAGCTGAACTAGCAAAAAGAAAGCAAGAAGAACAAGATTTTCAGCCACCATTGGATATTGTTGATGGCGCAGCAAGAGTCATGGATCCGTTATTTGATGGAATAAATACTGGAAAACATTGGTGCGGAAAATTTTTGAAAGATTATAATCCGATTGCTTGGTAAAATAGGAAACCGCAAAAATTTTGCGGTTTTTTTATGTTTAAAATCGATAGCCAAGTCTCAATCCAAATGAAAAGTTAGCTTTATATCCCGAAGATTCTTCCATATCAGTATCTCCAAATAAATCATGAGGACCGTTGTCTTCAACGTGTCCCAAATGAGGGTTATAAGATCGATCGAAGTTTTTTATATGTCGATTCATTATTCCAATATACATATAAGGTTCAAGTACAAAATGACCAAATTGTCTTTGAAACCCTAATGCTAAATTGGCTCCGAAAATCTTTTTTTTGACGCCAAAATTATCTTTATATAATTCTTCATTTTCACTTTCTTCAAAATAATAGCTCGTGTTTCTACTGAATTGATTTTCTCGATAAAATGCTTGAAATCCGGCATAGACACCGTCGGAAATCCTTCTTCGACTTTTATTTTTTTTGTAGTAGTTCAAGAAATAAAATCTCCCTTCTGCATTTGCTCTAAAACCTTTTGAATCGATCGAAACTGTGTCGACTGAATTACCCAAATCATAGAGTTGCAAGCCAAGTTCTCCTTGTACACTAAAGGAATTGTTGAACTTTCTCTCCAAGGCAAATTGCACAGCAGGGAACGAGAAACCGTCGACAAGAGCTGTTGCATTTAATTTTAGGATGTAAGAATGTTCATCGTTTTTTTCTTGTGAAAAGAATAAGTTTGGAGAGCATATAAAAATTGCAACGCAGAAAATTTTCAACTTTTTGAGGAAATTCATTTTTGAATATTTGTTGTAGTTAATAGATGCAGAAATTTCTTATTGGTTGCTTGAAATTTCTTATAATATCAAAAATGAATTAAGTTTTTACGAACCAGCAATAGGACTTCCAAAAATTCCTACAGCCATTTCTGCCCAAACTAAGAAAAGAACCATTAAAGTTCCTATTATCATTACGATTCTAGCTTTTTTGCTTCTTATATTTCTCGCTACAACTTCAATTACAATTCCGGTTCCCAATAAAAGAATCCCAGCAATTATAAAATCAGATAGGGTCCAAACTACCTCGCTTGTAAATTGCATCGCAATCAAAGGAATACACAATAGCACCGCTATCGTTAGCAAAATGCCTATAAATCTTTTGTTTTTCATGATATTTCAAGTTTAAATTCTTGACAAATGTAATAAACTTTGAAATACAAAGTACTTTTAAATAAAAAATATTTTATACTTTTGAAAAAAAATAAATGGTTATGGAATTATTTGTAAAACAAAATTCAATCGTTCGAAAGATTTGGGGAAAGAGTGACACGGTACTTTTTATTTTCGCAGGAGCTTCGGCCGAATTTGCTTTAAATAAAGCTGTTGATTGGTTGTATTATACTGGAAAATTGCCATCAGACCCATTGGGCAGGCTTTTTTCAACCGTCGGATATGCCCGAAAAATTGTTTTTTCGTCAACCGAAGAAGCCAATCAATCGATAGATTTTATAACACATATCCACGCTTCGGTAGAAAAGAGTAGGGAAATGTCAATTCCTGATTGGGCTTATCGCGATGTGCTTTTTATGCTCATTCACTATTCTATCGCTTCGTTTGAATTGCTCGAAAGAAAGCTTACTCATCCAGAAAAAGAAGAAGTCTACAATGTTTTTTACCGTGTTGGCTTGCGAATGGGTTTGAAAGAATTATCCAAAAATTACAACGATTGGTTGCCTGTTCGCGATGCGCATTTAGAAGAAAATCTTGAAAAAAGTAAATTCACCATCGATTTATTCAAGCAATATAAAAAGCATCTTGGAGCAATTCGATTCACTATATTAATAGGAGTCCAAAAATTAATTATACCCAAAATTGCAAAGGACAAGCTTTTTAAAAATGATTTTACCTTGTTGAAACCAGTAATACAATTCTACAAAATAAGCAGAACTGTAAAGCTGGATACCACCATAAAAAATCTTCTTCTTCCCTCAAATTATAAAAATCAAATCAAAGAAATCGACATCCCCAAAACAATTTCAAAAGAAAAACCACAACCAAATTAAATTCAGTTGTGGTTTTTTATATTTCTTAATTAACCTTAATTCCTTAATGGTTCAAAACTTTGCGTCTTCGCGCCTTTGCGAGAACTATCCCTCCATTTTAGCACTCAACTCAAACCATCTCTCCTCTTTGTCTTCCATCTTTTTGATAATCACCTGCAATTCATTTGCTCTTTTTTCAATCTCTGCATCCGCCACTTTTCCTTCAGAAAATAACAATTCAATCTTAGATTTTTCAATCTCCAAATCCTTAATTTCACGTTCAATTTTTTGGAATTCCTTCTGCTCGTTAAAAGTCAAATTTCCAGTCGGATTATTTTGTTTCCAAGCTTTTTTCTCCGTTTTATTGTCTTCTTTCTGTTGCACGTCAGCGCTGTCTTCGTAGGCTCTAAAATCAGAATAATTCCCAGGAAAATTCTCAATTTCACCTTCGCCTCTGAATACGAATAAATGATCTACAATCTTATCCATGAAATATCTGTCGTGTGAAACCACCAACAAACATCCCGGATAATCCAATAGAAAGCTCTCCAAAACATTCAAAGTCACGATGTCCAAATCATTTGTTGGCTCATCCAGAATCAAGAAATTCGGATTCTGAATCAAAACTGTACATAAATACAAACGTTTTAGCTCACCACCGCTTAATTTTTCTACAAAATCGTACTGTTTTTTCGCATCAAAAAGAAAACGTTCCAACAATTGTGAAGCCGAAATAATCTTCCCTTTTGTCAGCGGAATATATTCGCCGTATTCCTTAATAATATCAATAACGCGCTGTCCAGGTTTTGGATTAATCCCGCTTTGTGTATAATAACCGACTTTAATCGTTTCACCAACAACCACTTTTCCAGAATCAACAGGAATTGTTCCTGTCAATAAATTCAAGAAAGAAGATTTTCCCGTTCCATTCTTCCCGATAATCCCAATTCGTTCGCCACGCTGAAAGTCAAAACTGAAATTATCCAAAATCACTTTGTCGCCAAATTTCTTTGAAATCTTGTGAAGCTCAATGATTTTGCTTCCCATTCTTTCCATGTTGATTTCAAGTTCGACTTTATTTTCCTTACGTCGGCTTTCGGCTTTTTCCTTGATTACGTAGAAATCATCTTGACGCGATTTACTCTTTGTAGTTCTTGCTTTCGGCTGTCTTCGCATCCATTCCAATTCTTTTTTGAAAAGATTTTGCGCTTTATCAACACTCGAATTTTCTGAAGCAATTCGCTCTTCTTTTTTCTCCAAATAATAAGAATAATTTCCTTTATATTGGTATAATTTTCCGTTGTCTAATTCAATGATTTCATTACAAACGCGCTCTAAAAAGAAACGGTCGTGCGTCACCATAAACAACGTGATGTTTTCTTTTGCAAAATAACTTTCCAGCCACTCAATCATCTCTAAATCCAAGTGATTCGTAGGTTCATCCAAAATCAAAAGATCCGGACGATTGATCAAAATAATCGCCAAAGACAATCTTTTTTTCTGTCCACCCGAAAGATTTTTTACCTTCAAACTAAAATCTTCCAGCTTCAATTTAAACAAAATTTGCTTAAACTGCGTTTCAAAATCCCACGCGTTAAACTGATCCATTCGGTCAAAAGCTCTTTGATAAGCTTCCTCATCTTCCGGATTTTCTAGCGCTTTTTCATATTGGTGAATTACTTCCAAAGTCTCATTATCACTCGCAAAAATGCTTTCTTCAATCGTCAATTCTTCCTGCAAATTATTGTCTTGAGAAAGAAAAGCCATCTTAATATCTTTTCGAATCACAACTTGTCCGGTATCAGATTCGTCCTCGCCATTGATAATTCGCATTATTGACGTTTTCCCAGAACCATTTTTCGCAATAAAAGCAATTTTCTGATCCTTGTTGATTCCAAAAGAAATGTCCTTAAAAAGCGTTCTTTCGCCAAAGGATTTTGAGATATTTTCTACTGATAAATAATTCACTATACTAATTTTTGTGCAAAAGTAAGCTTTTATTTTTTCTTGAAACGAACGGCTTTGCTTTTACGCACTCATCGTTTTTTAGAAGCAAAAATAAGCTGACGAATTCCTGAGTATTGCGTTGGTTTTTTAGGCAAATTGAGCAAAAACTGCGTGTTTTGAAAACTCTTCACATTTGTGTTTTTTTAAAGCAAATATGAGTTATATTCACATTATTTTGTATTTCATAGATTTTATAAATCACATTATTAAGCCTGCATGTTCAAATGATAATAGTAAAGATTGAAAATTTAATAAGTCGATTATATCTTTTTTTCTTGCTTTTGATAATAGCTTTAGCGGCATTCGCTTGTAGCGATAGCAACACCAGTACTGCTAGCATCAAAAAGGGAAATGACACCAAACAAGTTGATAACTATATCGATTTCAATAAAGAAAAGATAGATGTAGCGTATTCCATGGAGCAATTGGACAATACGATGGGTTTATCCAATAGCTCGGTAAACTGTATTTTTCAAGATTCGCAGAAATTCTTGTGGGTAGGAACTTGGGACGGTTTAAATCGCTATGATGGAAAAAAATTTAAAATTTTTAGGCCAGAACAAGGAGTTTTAAACTCGCTTAGCAATCAAGTAGTAACTAAAATTTTTGAAGATGCTTCGGGTTCGATTTGGATTTTAACAAATCACGGTATAAATCGATACGACAAATTGAAAAATCAATTCAATAATTTTTATTTTTCTAGAAAGAATAAGCCGCCGTTATCAGAATCTGAATTTAACATAGCTCTGAATAGTTCAGGCGAAGTGTTTTGTGCTGTAAAGGATTGGGGTGTAGGCTATTTTGATGGGTCTGAGTTTGTAAAATTAAAAAATTCACATCTTCATGATAAGTCGATAATAAAAACTGAATTTTCAACGAATGGTCAATTATTGTTGTTGACTGACTCTAATGAGCTTTTTGCCGTGACAATCGAAAATAAATCAAAAACGATAACAAATGTAACGTTCATATCAAAAGAAATTCAAAATTTCAACGTATTACCCGATGGAAGCATTATTTCAATTAAAACATCAGACGAAATTGTTTTAATCAATTTACAAAAGAATCAGGAGCAAAAGCTTTCTTACAAGGGCGTGAAATCAATCGTGGGCGTTTATAAAGATGGAATTCTATTTTCCGGAAGAAACGGTTTCTTTCTTTCTGATTTTCAAGGCAAGGAGTTACAAGCCAATTGGTTTAGATTTTTAAAAAATCAAAAAATCACTTCGTTTGTTAGCGGTACTGAAGATATCATGTGGGCTGGAACTGACGGCGATGGATTGTTTAAAATATTTCCTGACAAGAAGGCATTCAACCTTGTTGATGAGAACACGATTCCAGAGCTGGATGGTGGCATTGTTCGTTCATTTTTAGAACCAGAAACAAATGAGCTTTGGATTGGCACAAAAGGCAAGGGCATATTTAGGATTACTGGCGAGCGCTCGCTGAAAGGCGAGCCTTTAAAGTATCAAAAATTTGATGAAAATTCTGGATTATCCAGCAATGCCATATATGCGTTGTGCAAAGGAGCGGACGAATTGATTTTTATAGGTTGCGATGGAAAAGGAATTTCTGTTTTCGACAAAGTCAATAATAAAATTATCACTTGGGACCAAATTGAAGGCAGTGCAGATTGTGACTACTTTAAATCTGTTTACACCATTCATGCTGATGAATCAGGATTTTTGTGGTTAGGTACTAACGGCTACGGAATGGTTCGTTGCAAAATCATCAGAAACGGAGCAAAGTTAAAGATTAGCGATTTTAAAATTTATAAGGCAGGGAAAGGCGAAGGAAAGGGTTTGAGTAGTAATATTATCTTTTCAATATTGCCAAAAGACAGTTTGCATCTCTGGATAGGGACGCGTCTTGGAGGCCTCAACCTTTTTGATAAAAGTTCAGAAGATTTTACCGTTTATAAAAACAATCCTGCAGATAAAAGTACACTTTCCAATAATGACATTCTTTGTCTTGCAAAAGAAGAAAAAACGGGAAAACTTTGGATTGGAACTAGCTTTGGACTTAACGTTTTGGAAAAATTACCAGATGTTGGACCTGCTAAATTTAAAAGCTTTACGGTTAAAGATGGACTTCCAAATAATACAATACACGGAATTGTACCTTATGGAAATAAAAACTTATGGATTAGTACCAATCTCGGGTTATCGAATTATTCGTCTAGTTCACTAAAGTTTACAAATTATTCTGTAAGCGATGGTCTTCAAAATAATGAATTCGCTGATGGAGCCTATTACAAGAGTAGCAATTCAGAAACTATCTTTTTTGGAGGCATAAAAGGCTTCAACTATTTTAATCCTAAACAGGTTAAAGAATCTAATGTAATGCCAGATTTGTTTATTGACAAGGTTACTGGACAAAATGCAGATTTTCCTTATTTTCAAGGATTGGTAATTTCTCCAAATTCTAAAGTCACGCCTTCGGTAACCTTAAAACACAGCGAAAACTTTTTTGATGTCCATGTGGGCGTACTAACTTATTTAAACAATGAGAAATGCAAATATGCCTATCAATTAAAAGGTTTTGATAAAGAGTGGAAGTCGATTGAAAATAGAGATGTCATATCATTTACTAATGTGCCTCACGGTAATTATAAGCTTTGGATGAAATGGACAAATGCAGACGGAATTTGGAGCCAGCCAATCTGCGCTATTGACATTACGGTAACTCCTGTTTTCTGGCAGACAAATATGGCAATTGCTGTCTATGGAATACTATTAATTTCTTTTTTATTATTTGTAAAGAGTTATTATTTAAAAAGACAGTCGCTTAGTCAAAGTATTGTAATTCGAAAAAAAGAAGAAGAGCTCCATGAGAACCGTCTTGTGTTTTTTACCAATATTGCTCATGAATTTCTCACGCCGCTAACACTTATCGTTGGACCGGTTCAAAAACTAGCTGAGGTAACTGGCCTTGATGAAAGGAGTGAAAGATTTGTTAAGCTCATTGAACGTAACGCTGCCCGTTTGCTGATTTTAACACAGCAATTGCTCGAATTTAGAAAGATGGAACATGAAGAGGTGGAAATCCAAGTAAAGGAATTTGATTTAGTAGGCTTGCTGGAACAGATTGCAGAACTTTTTGACGATTGGGCGTTAGATAAGAGCATTAATTACAATGTCAATTTTCCACAACAACTTGTGGGTTGGTATGACAAAGATAAAATTGAAAAAATCATCTTTAATTTGATGTCTAATGCTTTTAAGTATACGCCGCACAACGGCAAAATTGATTTAGAAGTTTATATAGAAGCAGAAAAAAAGAAAGTAGCCATAAAGGTTACAAATACTGGGAAAGGAATTCCAAAGGGAAAATTAGATTCATTATTTGACCGATTTTTTCTTTCAGATGCTGGCGTCGCTATTGATCCTGAAGTTTTGAGAACAGGTATAGGTTTGGCTTACATCAAGAAATTAGTCACTCTTCTCGGAGGCGAAATAAATGTTTCAAGTATTCCCGACGTTAAAACTACTCTTGTAGTTTATATTCCATGTTCTAAAGAATCTTTCAAGGATAGAGATGTCTTCGCAGATAAAAAACCAATCATAATTTCTTCACATTTAAAAAGCATCTTAACTGAAATTGAGGAAACAAAACCAGTAAATCCAGAAAAAGTGATCTCTTTAGAACAGCTAGAGAAACAGCAACCCACAATATTGATTGTTGAAGATGACAAAGAAATTCATATTTTCTTAAAGCAGCTTTTAGATGAAAATTATACTATTTTAACAGCATCCAATGGCTTGGAAGCGCTTGAAATAATGGAAACTAAAATCCCAGATTTGATTATAAGTGATGTAATGATGCCAATGATGGATGGAGTTGAACTTTGTAAAAAAGTAAAATCCGACCTATTGACTTGTAATATCCCTTTTATCATGCTGACTGCAAAAGAGTCTGTGCTGCACAGAATAGAAGGATTAGAAAGCGGAGCAAATTCCTATATTCCAAAGCCTTTTTATCCAAAACATTTACAAATCAGAATTCAAAAGCTCTTAGAAGAAAAAGAAAATATTGGACGTCATTTTCTGCAAGATCAACAATTTACCAGCTTAACACTCAATAATACCACCAGTCAAAAAGACTTTATTAGAGAAGTTATCGAAGTCATCCGAAAAAGTATCGATGATGAAAATCTTCAAAGCGCATTGATAGAAAAAACTTTGGGAATTAGCACGTCGAAACTTTATAGGAAAACAAAAGACATATTCAATTTGAGTCCCGGAGAATTGATTAGAATTATTCGACTGAAGTATGCAGCAGAGTTGCTTCGAAAGGATGAAATGACTGTGTCAGAAGTCTGTTATAAGTCTGGATTTAATAACCGTTCTTACTTTTACAGAGAGTTCAAGAAGGTTTATAGCACGACGCCAAAGAATTATCAGATGGATTATAAGAATAAGAGACTTCGGTTTTAATAAGTTGAAAATCAAACTATTTCGTTTTCGTATACACAATTGAACAAATAGTGTACAGCTTTTTTAGGGTTCAGAAATTACTTTTATGCAAAAATTTTAGTGATTATTTATGATATTCATTTTTTTTTATCATTTTATTGAAATTATTAAATTTTGTTCAAGTTACTAACCATTAATCTCGCTTTATGAAAAACAAAATTATTTTAAATCTAGTAACGCTTTTCTTTCTGGCAGTTGCGGGCGCCACGCATGCGCAATCTGTCACAGGTGCCGTTTCTGACAATGCAGGCCCACTTCCTGGAGTCTCGATAGTAGTAAAAGGAACAAATCAAAGTACGATTACTGACTTTGATGGAAATTATTCTATTAACATGGTATCGCCAGGTGTGCTGGTGTTTAGCTATGTTGGTTATGAAACCCAAGAAAAAAATGCATCACCTGGAACCGCAGTAAATTTGGTCATGACCGTTGATTCAAAAGTATTAGAAGAAGTTGTAGTTACCGGGTATGTGGGACAGCGAAAAAACTCTATTTCTGGAGCAGTTTCAGAAGTGAACATGCAAAACTTTTCTAAAACTAGAGTTCCTGATATCACACAGGCATTACAAGGGCAAGTTGCCGGAGTATTTGTGGCAGCTAGTACTGGAGCACCTGGTGACGGTATACGATTAAGAATTAGAGGTGAAGGAACTTTAGGTAACAATGACGCATTGTATATCGTAGATGGAATTCCTACAAGAGATATTACTTTCCTTAATCAAAATGACATAAAAAGCATGACCGTTCTTAAAGATGCGGCAGCAGGAGCTATTTATGGTTCCAGAGCTGCGGGCGGCGTTGTTGTAATTACTACAAATAAAGGTCAAGCAGGAAAATCTACCTTTGATGTAGACGTTTTTACTGGAGTACATTTTGCAACAAACTTGCCAGATATGCTTAATGCATCGCAATATTTGGATATGGAAGAACTTGCATGGAATAATAGTACAAAAAACATCCCAGGTGCCGTAAATCCTTATGCCCGCGACCGCAATGAAAGAATTTTTGCAGACACAGACTGGCTTGATGAATTATTTACAACCGGTCTTTCAACAAACTTTCAAGTTTCAGCTAGCGGCGGAACAGAGAAAACCCAATATCTTATCTCAGGAGGTTACTATGGAATTGATGGAATTGTGACAGAAAATAACGATAAATACAAACGTGTCAATTTTAGAACTAATGTAAATTCAAATGTGTCTGACAGGTTTTCTGTGGGTACAAATATGCAACTTAATTTTATTCAACAAGATAGACTTTCTTCTAGTGGAGATGCGCCAGGCGTTATTCGTCATGCGTTAATTCGTCCACCTGTTTTAAGTGTTTATAAAGACGTGAATGACCCAACATATTCTGCGAATGACCCGTATACGGATTTGCCGTTTTACACAGGCCCTGATCAAGGATGGAGTCAAGACTACGAGTACAGCTCAAATCCGCTTGCGATAGTTCATTTTACAGATGACAAAAGAAGAACTTTTCAAGTATTTGGAAATGTGTATGCGGAGTATGCTCTACTAAGCGACAAATCTTTAAAATTTAGAAGTAACCTTGGTGCTGATATTAAATTTCTGCACAGTAAGGTTTTTTCAGAAAACTACGGAGACCCAAATATCGCCAGCGTGAGTGATGTGAACTTTGGACTTGGAAGAAATAACAGGCCAAATAGCTTAAACGAAAACAGAGGAGAAAACATCACATTTACATGGTCAAATACGCTTAATTATATTAAAAATTTTAATGATAATCATAGCGTAAACCTGCTTTTAGGTACAGAGATGATTAAAAATAAAAGTGCAGCAATTGGTGGAGCCAGATCAAGCTTTGACAATACATCAGATCCTTTTAGATACTTAGATTATGGAGGATTAGGAAGTGCAACAACATTATATCCATACAGCTCTGGTAATCAAGAACAATGGAGTTTGCTTTCTTACTTTGCTTCTGGAACATATGGTTTCAAAGAGAAATATTTTGCAACGGCCACAGTTCGTGCAGATGCTTCTTCACGTTTCGGCCCAAATAATAAGTGGGGTTATTTTCCATCCGTTTCTGGTAACTGGGTGGTTTCAAACGAAGATTTTATGAAGGACGTATCATGGTTATCAAACTTAAAGCTTCGCGCAAGCTGGGGTAAAAATGGTAATCAGGAAATTCCAAACAATGCTTTCCAAACATTTGTTACCACAAATGCAAACGGAACTGACATTATTCGTTATGGAAATCCAAACCTTAAATGGGAGGAGACGACACAGACCAACTTTGGTATCGACTTTGGCATCATCAGTAACAAGTTAACTTTTTCGGTTGATTACTTTAAGAAAGAAACAGATGACATATTGCTAACACTGGGATTGCCAGGTGTTTCGGTGGGTAGCATTCAGTCGACTTACATTAATGCAGGATCAGTTACCAATAAAGGTTTCGAATTTATGCTGAACTTTCAAAATAACGACAACGACTTTAAATATGGCGTCAGTGCAAACTTGGCTACTTTAAAAAATGAAGTTACTGGATTGCATTCTAACGTGAGGTTGCTGGAAGATACTTTTTCAAATACAAGAACAGTTGCTGGACAACCGATAAATGCTTATTATGGATACCAATTTGATGGAATTTACCAAAATATGGCAGAGATAAATTCACACTTGTCAGCTGGCGCAGGAACTACGCAACCAGGAGATATTCGATTCAGGGATTTGAATGGCGACGGTGAAATTAATGCCAATGACAGAACATTCATTGGAAATCCAATTCCAAAATTGACTTACGGACTTTCGTTCAATGCTGCTTACAAGAATTTTGACATCTCTTTCTTATTCCAAGGAGTGGAAGATGTGGACCGTTACAATGATTTAAAACAAATCTTAGATTATGATGGGCGTCCATTTAATTCGACCACAGCGGTATTAAATAGTTGGAACGGAGAAGGAACAAGCAACACAATTCCTCGCGTGACACAAAATGATAACGGAGGAAGCAGAATTTCAAGCATTTTTGTGGAAGACGCTTCTTATTTACGATTAAAAAATCTTGAAATAGGCTATACTTTTAATGGAAAAGAATGGTCAGGAATTTCAAACTTTAGAGTGTATGTATCAGGTCAAAATTTATTGACATGGACAGATTACAGCGGATTGGATCCAGAATCAACGCTGTTGAAAGACCAAGGAACATATCCTCAATCGACATCAGTAATGCTGGGAGCAAGAATAAAAATCTAAAAAAAAGCTTTATGAAAAGATATTATAAATTGGCGATGGTAATTGGGATAATTACTTTAGCAAGCTGCGAAGACGACTTAAACCTTACACCAGTAGGCGTCGTTACTCAAGAACAGGCTGATAATACGCCTACCTTGAACATTATTGAAAATCTTACAAGATCATCGTATGATTTGTTGTCCAATAGGTTGAACATACTTGGAAATTGGAACTGGACCGGCGGACTCGTTTTTCAAAATGATTATATCATGCAAGACATCGCGTCAGATGATATGGAAAAAAAGTGGAACCCTGACGGAGACCAACCGTGGATTGACGAAATAAATAATTTCACGTTTACATCAGAAAATGGAGGGCCAAACGGACTATGGAAATACAATTATGAAGCTATAAAAAGGCTGAACACAGTAATTGAGCACTTAAACAATCCAGATATTGAAACAATCACTGGAATTACTACGGTTAGAAAGAAACAACTTTTAGGAGAAACCTATTTCTTACGCTCGTATTATTATTTCTCTTTGGTAACAAACTATGGCGACGTACCATTAATCTTAAGACCAGTAAAAACATTTGAAGAAGCTTTTGAAGTGGCAGTTAGAGCTGACAAAGCAATTGTTTGGGAGCAAATTCAGGCTGATTTAACGCTGGCAAAAGATTTATTGCCAAATTCAAAATATTCTTCAGAGACAGAAAAATGGAGAGTTTCGAAGGGAGCTGTAATTGCATTATTGGCAAAGAGTCATTTGTATAATGAAAATTGGAGTGCCATTCCGCCATTGGTAGACGAGTTAGCTGGATTAGGCTTCAGCTTGAACGCCCATTATTTTGACAGTTTTAGAACTGAATTTACAGATAATGAAGTAATCTTTGCTTTTGATCATCAAACAAACGCTACTCCGAGGAGAGGAAACGGAATTTGCGCACCGCTTGGTTGGGGATTTTTTGCGCCAAGCACTGATTTCTTAAATGCCTTTGAACCAAATGACCCACGAAAATCGCTTACTGTAAATGTTGTCGATCAAAACATGAATAAGATGCTAGGTACATTAAATGGGGACAATAAAGGTAATGATGATGCTCCAAATAACAAAATTTATATTCGTTTTGCCGATGCGTTGCTTTGGAAAGCTGAAGCATTGCTTGAAACAAATGATTATGCAGGAGCAATCGAAATTATAAATCAAATTAGAAATAGAGCCAGAACTACACCAAGTGCAACCGGAGTTGTTCCGCCAGCTGGAACTTTGCCAGACAGGCCGACTTCAAGCGACCCAGCAACAATCAAAGGATGGTTAATTGCTGAAAGAAGAGTTGAACTTGGTTTTGAAAATCAAAGAATGCTTGACCTAAAAAGATGGGGAATTGCACAGCAAGTATTAACCGCTCACGGAAAAAACTTTCAACCTAAGCACATGCTTTATCCAATTCCACAATCAGAAATTGATGCTTCGGCCGGAACATTAACACAAAACGATTACTAAATTTTTAAAGAAGAGGTTGGCTCAGGGTTAGAGTTAGTTATTCTGGGTCAATCTTTGCTTTTACATAACAATACCACGAATATGAAAGACATCGCGAAACGCTTTGTAGAGAACCCATTGCTATCTCCCAACGATATTCCAGCCAGTACCGAAGGCTTGGAAATTACTTGTTTGCTAAATCCTGGCGTTTTTCAGTTTAAAGGAAAAACTTGGCTTATCGTAAGAGTTGCGGAGCGACCAAAGCAAAATGATGCTATTATTTCTTTCCCAATTCTTACGGAAACAGGAAGCATAGACATCATCGAAATCAAAAAAGACGACCCAGAATTAATTGCAACTGATGCAAGGGTAATCAATTATAAAGGAACCGATTATTTAACCACATTATCACATCTCAGATTATTATGCAGTGATGACGGAGTTAAATTTTATGAGCCAGAAGATTATCCTTCGTTAGTAGGTGAAGGTATTCTAGAAGCTTTCGGAATTGAAGATTGTCGTGTTGCTTTAATCGAAGGAAAATATTACCTGACGTTTACTTCTGTTTCAGATAATGGAGTGGGAGTGGGACTGCGAACTACAACCGATTGGAAGCATTTCGAAAAACACGGAATGATTTTTCCAGCTCATAATAAGGATTGTGCCATTTTCGAAGAAAAAATAAACGGACTTTTTTATGCCTTGCATCGACCGAGTAGCGTTGACATTGGTGGAAATTATATCTGGATTGCTTCTTCTCCTGACGGAATCCATTGGGGAAATCACCATTGTATCGTTAGAACCCGAAAAGGTTTGTGGGACAGCAAACGCGTTGGAGCTGGAGCAGCTCCTATAAAAACGGAAAAAGGCTGGTTGGAAATCTATCACGGAGCCAACGAAAATCACCAATACTGTTTAGGTGCTTTTTTATTGGATTTGAATGATCCGACAAAAGTTTTAGCAAGAACTGAAGAACCCATCATGGTTCCAACAGCGGAATATGAAACAAGCGGTTTCTTCGGAAATGTTGTGTTCACAAACGGCCATATCGTAGAGCCTGATGGAGATACCGTGACGATTTATTACGGTGCTTCGGATGAATTTGTTTGCGGTGCAAAATTTTCTATCAATGAAATAATTTCACTTTTAAAATAAAGCTAATGCTAAAAAAACTTACATTAGAATTTGACCATTTTAAAAGTCAGAGCCACAATTTTAAGATATTGGTTTTAACCAACCTGGTCTATGCGCTAGTGCAGCCAGTTATCGATATTTTTGTAGCGGCCTATATTATGCGAAATTCAGATGATACCTCAAAAGTTGTAATTTACCAATTGGCGATTTATACAGGAATTCCACTTACGTTTTTACTGAATGGATTACTTCTGAAATATTTCAACATAAGAAAATTATATTCCATAGGGATGATGCTCAGCGGTGTTTCGATGATTATAATGATGTCCTTGAAAAATTTGGATTTACTAGGAATTGGAGTGGCCGGAATTACTATGGGACTTTCCTTCGGGTTGTATTGGTCCAATAGGGATTACCTTGTGCTTTCGATTACAAACGACGATAATCGAAACTATTATTATGGATTGGAAACATTTTTCTACACCATCATTGCAATCGTAATTCCTGCAACAATCGGTTGGTTCATCCAGTCTAAAACAGGTGCCGACTCAAAGCATGGAGCTTACGAAGTAATAACAGGAATTGTATTTGTCATCACGATTTTCGCTTCAGTTGTATGTTTTAGAGGGAAATTTCAAAATCCAATTCAAAAAAAATACATATTCTTTAAATTTCATCCGCTTTGGAACAAATTATTGACCTTAGCGATGTTTAAAGGTTTGGCACAAGGTTTTCTCGTAACCGCTCCAGCGATGCTCATCTTTAAACTTTTAGGAGAAGAAGGAGCTTTAGGAAAAGCACAGTCCATCGGAGCTGTTCTTGCCGCAATCATTATTTATTTTATCGGTCGTTTTTCTAAACCAGAAGACAGAATCAAGACATTTTCAGCAGGACTTATTCTTTTTGCAATTGGAGCTTGTTTCAATGCCGCGTTGTTCAATGAAATGGGCGTAATTGTATTCTTATTACTTCTATTAATCGCAAAACCGTTGATGGATTTGGCTTATTACCCAATTCAATTAAGAGTCATTGATATCGTTTCTAAAATTGAAAAAAGAGGTGAATTCACTTATATTCTGAACCATGAAGCAGGATTATATTTAGGAAGACTTCTTGGAGCAGGAACATTTTTAGTACTGTATTTTGCCGTATCAGAAAATGTAGCCTTGCGTTACGCCGTTGGAATCATTGCCTTGTTGCAACTTTGCTCTATCTTCATAAGTAAGAAAATTATTGCCCAAGGAAATAAGTTAGCTCCAGAAGAAGAGGAGGAAATAAATCCAAAAGCATTGGAAGAAACGGCCAACAATATTACCTAAATTAAAATTAGCTACGAATGAATACTTATTTTAAAACGACAATAATTTGTTTTCTGCTCTTGAATTTGCCTGTAGAAGCTCAGGTAAAACAAAAGTCAATTCCACGAGTTGATTTAATGGCAGATGTACCAAAACCTTTCGGAATCATTGATTACAACAAATTGGCAAAAGATTTTGATGCTGTTGTTTATGATTTCGAAGCAAAAGGAGAATTCTGGCCATTGGTTTGGATTGATAAAAGTCACAAAAATTATCCTCAGGATGTGGTCGGATTGTATACAGCCATGGGAGATGTCCGTCAAGGCGAAGCCAATAAAGGAATGTTCCACGAATCATTGGCCACAATGGGTGCGACTTTAGGTGCGAGTTTGGTTGGAATTGACAAGACAAATCAAGACAATCGCAATTATGTTTCAATGCTGAAAAATTATTTCAATAGTGAAACAGGTTGGGACATCATGATGAACAATACATGTCCAGAAGTTGCCTTGCTAGGTGGCGGATATGGGCGTGATTGGTGGTATGATGTCTATCCGAATTTATTGTTTTATGCCGTATACGACTTGTATCCAAATGAACCAGGATTTGATGAAATAGCCCGAAAGATAGCCGATAAATTCTATGAAGCCGATGTTATTTTAAATGGAAATTACAATTATTCGTATTTCGATTACGCGAAAATGACACCGATGACAAACAACATTTGTGCTCAACCCGATGCCGCTGCAGGTCATGCTTGGATTCTGTATTCTGCCTATAAAAAATTTGGTGATGAAAAATATTTAAAAGGAGCACTTTCGGCACTTTCCGCTTTGGAAGCACAGCCGATAAATCCAACTTACGAGTTATTGATGCCGTTTGGTGCTTATCTATCAGCAAGAATTAATGCAGAAGAAGGAAAATCATACGACACTGCTAAAATGTTAGATTGGACCTTTGACGGAACTGCAATCTGCCGTGAAGGATGGGGATTTTTGGTAGGAAATTGGAATGGATATGATGTTTCGGGAACAGTAGGAAGTACGGTTCATAACGGAGGTTACGGATTTTTAATGAATACCTATGATGCCGCTTGGCCTTTGGTACCAATGGTTCGTTATGATCAATCGTATGCAAATGGTATCGGAAGATGGATGCTGAATGCCGCAAATGCTTCAAAATTCTTTTATCCAGAACACATGCCAGATGAGCACGAAACCATTCCTGAATTGGCAGATGCTGGTAAGAATGTGATTGCCTATGAAGGAATCATCAAAAAGTCACTTTATCCTGAAAATGAAAATATTCCAGCTCCGGTTGCTCAAGGCGATGGACCTCTCTGGGTTCCAGGAAAAAATCCAAAAGAGTCACAATTGAGTGTTTACGGAAGCGGACACGTAGGGATTTTTGGAAGCATCATTAAGAAAACCAATGTCGGGGGAATCCTGCAATTGGATTTATTAGCAACCGATTTCTTCAACGACAAAGCCTATCCTTCTTATTTGTATTACAATCCATACAACGAAAATAAGACGGTTACCGTAAGTGTCGAAAAAGGTAAAAAAGTCGATTTATACGACACGGTTTCGGGAAAATTCTTGGCGAAAAATGTTTCTTCTTCGTCCAAGATAAAATTGAACGGAAAAACTTCGGCAGTTATCGTGATGGTTCCAGCCAAAGGAAAAATTTCGCATTCAGGTTCTAAGATGCTCGTGAATGATATTGTAGTGGATTATAATATTCAACCTAAAAAATAAATATTCTGACTGGATTATTTAAAAATACTGCGGTTTCTTTCTTTCTCATTTTTAGTTTTATCGCAAAGGCACAAAATGCTGAAAATTCAAAAAAATGGTGGAAAGAAGCCGTTTTTTATCAAATCTACATGCCGAGTTATGCCGATAGCAATGGCGACGGTTATGGCGATTTTAAAGGCATCGCAAGCAAATTGGATTATCTACAGGATTTGGGAGTCAAAGGAATTTGGCTGACGCCTTTCTTGAAATCTCCAAAAGTAGACAACGGTTATGATGTAGCTGATTATTATGAAATTGACACAACTTATGGCAATAAGCAAGATTTTGATACTTTCTTAAAAGAAGCCCATAAAAGAGGCATCAAAGTCATTATGGATTTGGTTTTGAATCATACTTCCACCGATTCCAAATGGTTCCAAGAAGCAAAAAAATCCAAAGACAATCCGTATCGCGATTATTACATCTGGAAAGACAAGCCCAATAATTGGGAATCTTTTTTTGGTGGAACAGCATGGGAACTGGATGCTACAACCAATCAATATTACTATCATAAATTTGATGTCAGGATGGCCGACCTCAATTGGTCAAATCCAAAAATAGTGGATGAGGTTCAAAAGATACTTCAATTTTGGTTGGATGCTGGCGTGGATGGTTTTCGTCTCGATGTCATCAATTTTTTAACGACGGATGGAATTCTTGCCGATAATCCGATGAAAGATGGAAATCAACAACATTTATACGACATCGACCAATCGGGTGTGAAAGAGGCAATGAAGATGATTAAAGCTACTGTAAATGCTTATCCAAACCGTTTTATCGTTGGGGAAATTGGCAGTGATAAGATTGAAGTCTTAAAGCAATATCAATCGGAAGAATTGTTGGACGTTGTTTTTAATTTTAACTTTGGAAGTATCCCAACTTTTTCAGCCGAAAGAATTTTCAACGAATTGCAAAGCATGGAAAAAGAGATGAGCAATTATCCAACGCTTTTCTTCGGAAGCCACGACATGCCTCGAATGATGGATAGATTGGCGGATGGAAACCCCGAAAAAGCTTCCGCATTAGCAACGTTGATTTTTACGGCAAAAGGAGTTCCGTTTATTTATTATGGCGAAGAAATCGCGATGCACAATATCATTGCTAATAGTTTTGAAGAAATAGCTGATATTCAAGGAAAAACGCATTATCAATTAGCTTTACAAAAAGGAAAAACTCCTCAAGAAGCGTTATTGGAAGGAAATAAAAACAACCGCGATAAATCCCGAAGTCCGATGCAATGGAATGCAAACCAATTTGCAGGATTTTCAACTGAAAAATCGTGGATAAAAGTCAGTCCCGATTTTAAAGAAAATAATGTTGAAGTTTTAAAGAAGGATAAAAATTCGATATTTTACAAGTACAAAGAATTGATTGCTTTGCGAAATAAGGAGAAAGTTTTGCAATATGGCAAATACGATAGTTTGGAATATAAGGACAATCAAATCCTGTACACCAGAAGCTTCGAAGGTGAGCGTATTACGGTAATAATTAACTTTGGTAAGTCAACCCAAATTAAGCTTCCTAGAGGCAGTAAAATCTTATATGGAGAAGTGAATCTTCAAACGAACAACGCTGTTATCTACAAAAAATAGATACAGGTGCTTCACTCTCTCGAGTAATTATTGGAAAAAATGAACTTCAATAACATTCGTTTCAAGACCTAAAAATGTTCTTGCAAATAATTGAAAAGCCAACTAAAAAAACTTTTTTATATTTGTCCAATGCAACTATCCGTCGTCATCCTCAATTATAACGTCCGCCATTTTCTAGAGCAGTGTGTTTTGAGCGTTCAAAAAGCCACACAAAACTTCAACGCCGAGATAATTGTAGTTGACAATAATTCACCTGATGACAGTTGCCAGATGATGAAGGAACGGTTTCCAGACGTAATTCTTATCGAAAATAAAGAAAATGCTGGTTTCCCAAAAGGCAATAATATCGGTGTCAAAATTGCTAGCGGAAAATACATTTGTATCTTAAATCCAGATACGGTCGTTGCCAAAGATACTTTCGAAAAAGTCTTGGGATTTGCCAAAAAACAAGAAAATTTAGGAATCATTGGTTGCAAATTAATCGACGGAACCGGAAATTTTCTTCCAGAATCAAAACGTGGTATTCCAACTCCGTTTGTAGCTTTTACCAAAATATTCAGTCTTTACAAACTTTTTCCAAATATCAAATCTTTCGGGAAATATTATGCTTCGCATCTAAATGAAAACCAAACCGGAAAAGTTGAAATTTTGGTCGGTGCATTTATGATGATGAAAAAAGAAACTTATGATGAGGTTGGCGGTTTTGACGAAGATTGTTTTATGTATTCTGATGATATCGACTTATCCTATATGGTTTTGAAAACTGGTAAACAGAATTATTATTTCCACGAAACCACTGTCATACATTATAAAGGAGAAAGCACTATAAAAGACGGAACGTATATGAAACGTTTTCAGGAAGCAATGAATTTTTTCTACAAAAAACATTTCAAAACATCCGTATTTTTTTCTCTGTTTATGAAAATCGGAATCATTTTTTTCTCCTTCGTAAAGATGTTCCAAGGAAAAGCAAACCCTAAATCAAAACCCGAAAGTTATATTTTAGTGTCTGAAAATGACAATATAAAAGAAAAAATACAAGAAGCTCTTAAAAAAAATATAGAAATCACAACTTTAGAAAACCAAAAAGCATTATTTTCGCAAACGTTTTCGAAAAGCAAATTGACGGAAGTAATTTTAGACAACAATTATCTCACATTCAACGAAAGCATCGAGTTTTTTGAAACACAAAAAAATAAAAACATAACTTTTAAGATACTGCCAAGTGAATCTAATTTTATCATCGGAAGCAACAGCAGTAACGATAGAGGCGAAGTAATAAAATTTTAAACGTTTCATTTTAGATTTAAGAATTTTAGCAAAAACTTAATGATTCTTAATTTCTTATTGGTTTAAAATTACATTAAATTTGTGTTTTTAGTATATAAAATATAATCCTGTAAAATTATATAATTCATAGTATAACCTAAATATTATCACTAATTTTGCATCAAGAAAATAAAAATTCACCATTAGGTTAGCAATATGGCAAAATTTGAATTGAAACTTCCAAAGATGGGAGAAAGCGTTGCAGAAGCAACAATTACCAATTGGTTAAAAAAAGTAGGTGATCCGATTGAAGCGGATGAAGCGGTTCTTGAAATTGCTACTGATAAAGTAGATTCAGAAGTGCCTTCAGAAGTTTCGGGAGTTTTGTCTGAAATCCTTTTCAACGTTGATGATGTTGTAAAAGTTGGACAAACAATCGCTTATATCGAAGTTTCAGGCGGTGTGGTTGTAGAAGCGCCAAAAGAAGAAGCGCAAGCTGTTGCTGCAGTTGAAAAAACTGTTGAAACAGCAAAAGAAAACGTTTCTGTGCCGCAAGATTTCTCTACTTCAGAAAAATTCTTTTCGCCATTAGTAAAAAATATTGCTAAAGAAGAAGGTGTTTCTGTTTCAGAACTAGAAGCTATAAACGGTTCTGGAAAAGATGGAAGAGTTACAAAAGACGATATTTTAGGATATATTGCTGATAGAAAACAGCCAAAAGCGGAAGATCCAAAAGCACAACCTGTTGCGCAAACTAACACACCTGCACCTAAAACCCAATCACCTGCACCCGTATCCGTAAATGGTGGCGACGAAATTGTGGAAATGGACAGAATGCGTAAACTGATTTCTGGCTACATGGTCGCTTCAGTTCAAACTTCGGCTCACGTTCAGTCGTTCATTGAAGTCGATGTGACAAATATCGTGAAATGGAGAAATAAAGTAAAAGATGCTTTTGAAAAAAGAGAAGGAGAGAAATTGACTTTTACTCCAATTATGATGGAAGCCGTTGCGAAAGCATTAAAAGATTTCTCAGGAATGAACATTTCTGTTGACGGAGATTATATCATCAAACGAAAAAATATCAACCTTGGAATGGCGGCAGCTTTGCCAAACGGAAACTTAATTGTTCCGGTTATCAAAAACGCTGACCAATTAAATATCGTGGGAATGGCAAAAGCCGTTAACGATTTAGGAAACCGTGCAAAAGCAGGAAAACTAAAACCAGACGATACACAAGGCGGAACTTACACCGTTACAAACGTTGGAACTTTTGGAAGCGTTTTCGGAACTCCAATCATCAACCAGCCACAAGTCGGAATCCTTGCTCTTGGTGCCATCAGAAAAGTACCAGCGGTTATTGAAACTCCAGAAGGCGATTTCATCGGAATCCGTCAAAAAATGTTCCTTTCGCATTCTTACGACCACAGAGTTGTTGACGGCGCACTGGGCGGAAGCTTCGTGAAACGCGTTGCAGAATACCTCGAAGCGTTTGATGTAAACAGAGATTACTAAGAATAAATAATCATAATTTTAAAAACTCCCGAGAGTAATTTCGGGAGTTTTTTTGTTTTTGGTTCTTTTTATTATCTGAAATTTGGTATATTTAAGATAAAAAAGATGAGCTTGCTAAGAAAATTTCTGACTTACACTAACCTCCAATCTGAAATGGACGATTATGAAGTGATTCATCAATCAATCCAAAAAGATATAATTTTTAAAGGAACCAATCTGTGGATTTTAGTTTTTGCTATTTTCATCGCTTCGATTGGATTGAATATGAACTCCACTGCCGTAATCATTGGCGCGATGCTTATTTCACCATTAATGGGACCGATTAACGGGATGGGATATAGTATAGCAACTTACAATTTTGCGCTATTCAGAAAAGCACTAAAAAATTTCATCTTTGCTGTTATCGCAAGTTTATTTGCCTCGACATTGTATTTTTTGTTGAGTCCTTTATCAACGGCACATTCAGAGCTTTTGGCAAGGACAAGCCCAACAATTTACGACGTTTTAATAGCGCTTTTTGGTGGTTTGGCAGGAATTGTAGCCATCAGCAGTCGTCACAAAGGAAATGTAATTCCCGGTGTGGCCATTGCAACAGCCTTAATGCCACCACTTTGTACCGCCGGTTTCGGTTTGGCAAACGGCGATATGAGTTTCTTTTTAGGCGCATTTTATCTTTTTACCATCAACACCGTTTTCATCGGAATATCTTCAGTTTTGATTTCCAGATTTCTCAAATTTCCAATTACAAATTTAGTAGCAGAAGGTCAAAAAACCAAAGTCGTTCGATGGACGTCGTTCGTTATTGCAGTTACTTTGATACCAAGTATTTATTTTGGTTATGTACTTGTGCAAGCTGAAAAATTCACCGAAAACGCAAACAAATTCATTGCAGAAGTCAGTGTTTTTGAAGGAAGTTATCTGCTGAAAAATGAAGTCGATGCCAGAAATAAACAAATTAATTTGATCTACGGAGGAAGTGATCTGACCCAAGAAAATAAAAAAGAAATAACAAAACGGGCGTCAAGTTATTCGTTATCAGAGGCCAAATTAATTTTCAAGCAAGGTTTTTCATATAACGAAGGCAAAGAAAATGTCAATCAAATCGACAAGCTAAAAACCGAAGTAAACCGATTAAATTTAGCCTTAAAAGAAAAGCAAAAAACAGCTGACAGCATCATCTCAAAACCAATAATCGGGAAACAGCTTTTGAGCGAAATCAAAACACTTTTCCCAGAAATAAAATCGTGTTCTTACTCAGAAACCGTCGCTTTTCAAGACAGCACAAAAACCGACAATGTAAAAATCGTGGTAATGGAAACCACCAAAAAAGGACTGACAGCAGACTCCAGAAAAAGAATAAATGATTGGCTTAAAAAAAGATTAGAAACTGAAAAAGTAAAAACTTTCTTCGAATAAATTTTTATTAGAAGCCAAACTTCAGGCGTTTTTTAAATGAAATTCCCGCCGGCGCCACTCGCTTTTCCCGGCTTGATCAGCCGTGAAAGAGCTCAAACAAAGTCGCCATCGGGGCTATTTTCAAACTCTCAGGCTTCTTTTAAACTTTTACAAGATTGTCGCCAAAAATGACACAAAAAAAGCCAAACATTTCTGTTCAGCTTTATTGACGTCCATATTTCAAGATAGCATCCGTATTCAAAAATCCATTTTTATTTTAGCAGATTATTTAAGGTTGCAATAGACTCTGATGAAGATGGTCTTGGTGCATCTGGTTCGATAACTTTGCCGTCTTTTCCAATAATGATAAACCTTGGGATACCCACGATTTTAAAATGCTTTATCCATTGCGAGTTCCAACCGTCGTTCGCGAGAAGCTGAATTCCTTTAAAGTTGTTTGTTGTAGAAATCTTTTGCCATTTCGCTCGGTCTTTTGGTTCATCAATCGAAATACTTACGAATTGAACAGGCTTTCCTCTGAATTCTTCTTCCAGTTTTTTAAGATGCGGCAGCTCAATTTTGCAAGGCCCGCACCAAGTAGCCCAGACGTCGATATATAGGAAAGATCCTTTTAAAGAAGACAATTTTGTAGTTCCTCCGTTTAAGTTTTCAAAATTAATGTCTGGAGCAACAGCGTTTTTAAGTACAGCAAGATTATTTTCTTTCACTTTAAACTCTGCCAATTGTGCAATGATTTCTTCGTTTTCTCTTTCATACTCTGCAAGCATTAACGAGGGAAAATGTAGTTCATATTCCTCAGAAGAAAGTTGAATTTTTGCATCTTCCAGACGCTTTTTTAAAATGTCTTTTAATTTGGCTTCACTTGGTAAGTCATTCCGGAAATTCTCTTTTAACTTCTGATCCATTTTTTTCTTTCGAATTAAAAAAGCGTTTTCTTTATACCCGTTACCAGAAAAAGCGAGTGTTTCTGCAAATCGTTTTCCATCTGCTGTAATTTTTAGATCAAAACCTTTGGTTAAATAGAGCGTTGAAAATTCGGCACCATCAAAAAGTTGGTAAAAACCGGTGGGAGCTTCAAAATCTCCTTTGAAATTTCCTTTAGAGCCATGCAGCGTAATTTTAAAATCTTTATTGTGAATGACAAGAGAATCTGAATTGGAATTTTCGATGGAAGTGTTTAGTTGTACACCTTTTTGACATGATAAAGCGATAAATACAGCTACAATCATGATTGTAATTTTTTTCATAATATGGTTTTTTGCCTAAAACTTTTAGGAATTATTAGTTATAGGAAGCGAAACTACCGTAGAATTATGAGCGGTTGAATTTTAAATTACTGAATTGTTAGTTAAGTTGGATGAACTGTCGATACCGCTCCCAAATATTTTTTTTAATTAAAAAAGAATTGATTTTAAATCTTGGAATTTAGTAAATAGAAAACCCGTGGACCATGTGATTTTGAGGATTTTTTTAAAATCTGATAGGAGTGGCAGTCCCGAAATTTCGGGAGAACCTTCGTCTGTTATGATTATTTAAAAGATATTTGAAACAAAAAAGCCGAACATTTCTGTTCAGCTTTTGATTAGCGTCGGGGTGGCAGGATTCGAACCTGCGGCCTCCTGCTCCCAAAGCAGGCGCGATAACCGGGCTACGCTACACCCCGAAATTGTGAGTGCAAATATACTGCTTAATTTTAATTGTGCAACATAAATCTAGAAATAGGAGAATATTATTTTTGAATAGTTAAAAGTGATTTGTTTATGGCCGAAAATTTTTAAGAAAAACGTACTTTTGCACTTGTAAAAACAAACTTAGTAAACATTATGTCTGATACAATTGAAAAAGTAAAATGTTTGATCATAGGTTCTGGACCAGCGGGATATTCTGCAGCAATTTATGCAGCTCGCGCGGATATGAAACCTCTTTTATATACAGGAATGGAACCTGGTGGACAATTAACTACAACCACAGAAGTAGATAACTTTCCAGGATATCCAGAAGGAATTGACGGACCAACAATGATGGTTCAGTTACAGCAACAAGCAGAACGTTTTGGTACCGAAGTTAGAATTGGTTTGGCGACTTCTGTCGAATTTTCTAAAGAAAAAGGTGGCGTTCACAAAGTAATCGTGGACGGAAACAAAGAAATTCACGCGCAAACGGTGATCATTTCAACTGGTGCAACTGCAAAATATTTAGGATTACCAAGCGAACAAAAATTGCGCGGAGGCGGTGTTTCTGCATGTGCAGTTTGCGATGGTTTTTTCTATAAAAATCAAGATGTGGCAATCGTTGGAGCAGGAGATACTGCTGCTGAAGAAGCTACTTATCTTGCAAATATCTGCAAAAGCGTGACGATGCTTGTTCGTAAAGATGCGATGAGAGCTTCAAAAGCGATGCAGCACCGTGTGGCAAATACACCAAATTTAACAGTGCTTTATAACACAGAAGTTGACGAAGTTATTGGCGACCAAGTGGTGGAAGGTTTGAGAATGGTAAACAACGAAACCAACGAAAAATCTGAAATTGCAATTACAGGATTGTTTATTGCGATTGGCCACAAACCAAACACCGATATTTTCAAAGGTCAATTAGACATGGACGAAACCGGTTATTTGATCACCGCTGGAAAATCTACAAAAACAAATCTTCCTGGGGTTTTTGCTGCGGGAGATGTTCAAGATAAAGAATACCGTCAAGCGATTACTGCTGCGGGAACGGGTTGTATGGCCGCTCTTGATGCTGAACGTTATTTGGCAACTTTAGAATAATTTATTTCTTTTCAGAAATTTGATAAAAAAATCCCGAATGAAAATTCGGGATTTTTTTATTTTATTTTGTTGGCTTTTTCATGATGACTGCGCTGTCAGTAAACCTTTTTATTTCTATTTTTTGATCTCCAAAAAGTTGCAATTCTGATTTTGCTGAAACATCTAATGTTGCTTTTTCTGTGACTAAAATACTTCCGGTGGCGTAAGCTTCTGTGATAATTTCTGCGGTTTTTGCACTTAAATTCTTTCCGGTGAAATTTGAGTTGTTGTCAAGTCGTAATTTTAAGTCAACGATATCGCCTTCAATAACCGCAGTCGATTTTTGATACATGTCAA
Organism: Flavobacterium qiangtangense; assembly: GCF_042658345.1. Lineage (NCBI taxonomy): Bacteria > Pseudomonadati > Bacteroidota > Flavobacteriia > Flavobacteriales > Flavobacteriaceae > Flavobacterium > Flavobacterium qiangtangense. The sequence continues at coordinate 244,419 of NZ_JBHSQB010000010.1, read as the reverse complement.
ATTTCATGGTTTCTGAAGAAATCAGCGCTTTCATGCTTGCACTTTTGCTTAATTCTACCGCAGCAGATTCTGATTTTACGTTCAATTCAACTTTTGACTTGTCATTTGCGAAGATTGAAAAAACTCTAGATTTTACATTTAAAAATAATTTGGTATAATCATAAGTTTTAAAGGTAATGTTATCTAAATCAATGTCAGAAAGCGCATTTATAGTCACATCGTTTTTTGCAGTTACCAATTTCAAATCGCTTGTGTACGTAATTTTTACGCTAAGTTTTTTGTAAGTCGTAGCATTTTTTGTGGTGGAAAGATGCAAAGTTCCTGCATTTATTGATGATTCGATGATTTCATGTAAGTTTTCATCGGCTTCGATTTCTAAGGCGTTGTTGTCGCCTTTTACCAAAAAAACTTCGATGTTGTCTGATACTTCAAGGTTTTCGAACGATTTTATTTCTCTTGGAGCAATGGTTACGGTTTTCGTTCCTTTGATTTTTTCTTTGCTTTGAGCGAAAGAAATAGAACTAATTAAAAGTAGGGCAAATAGTATTGTTCTTTTCATTTTGTGTTTGGTTTTCCTCACAAATATATTGAAAGTTTTGTTTCAAAGTTTTTTTAGGAAGAAAGTTTCAAAGTTTCAAAGTTTTCAAAGTTTTCAAAGCTCGTAAAGTTTATCGGCGAAAATCTGAAATCTTTAAAATTGTAATCTGAAAACTGTGATCTGAAAACTGAAAACTGAAAACTGAAACCTGAAAATTTGCAAACTCCCGCAACGATTGGGGAACTGACGTTTAAAAAATTCCTGAAAGTTTGAAAATAGCCCCGATTGGCGGCAGTAGCTTTTTCTTCCGATTTTTTATCGGAGAAAAACTACTGCAGAAAGCGGGAATTTCATTTAAAAAAGTGCCTTTGGTTTGGCTTCAAAAAAAAATCCTGATAAAATTTACCAGGATTTTTAATTTATTGCTGTGAAATATCGCCACCAGAACTTGTGGATTTTGCGATTTTTTTTGGTACACTAAAATAGTGAATTGAACTGCCACTTGAGGCTTCTGCGGCCAAGCTTAAAATGGGATGAACGTTTGTGGAACTTCCACTTGCCGATGTTGCGATGACGTCGTTCACTAGCAGATTGTCTGCATTTATCGTGCTTCCGCTTGATGAATCTGCGTTTAATTTTATGGCTTTTCCTTGAATTTCGATGGTGCTTCCGCTACTGCTGTCGCATGTTAAGTTTTCTGATTCTACTGAAATTTCAATTTTTGAAGCGCTACTTGCGTCAAGCGTCAAATTTTCTGAAATTAAAGTGTTTTTGCTTTTTATGAATGCTGCGCTTGATGATTCTAGCGATGCTACGTTTGGCATTTTTACTCTAATTTTCTTCTTATTTACGTTGTCGAAATTGTTGATGTCGGTTTCGATTACTAAGATTCCGTCGCGAACTTCGGTTGTGATGTGCGATAAAATGTTGTCATCAGCTTCGACAACCACTTCAAATTTATCTGATTGTTCAACTTCAACTTCTAGTGCTCTTTGCACGGAAATGCCCGTAAAACCTGAAAGATTTCTGTTTTCTGTTTTTACATTGCCACTTCCGGTAATTGTTTTTCCGTTGTTAAATGTGCACGCTGAAAAAAATATTGCGAACAAAAGTGCCAAAATTAATTTCATAAAATAGATGATGAATCGGATCATGATTTTTTGGTTTTAATGATTATTCCGTCTTTATTTACTTCTAAACCTTTAAATTCTCTTTTTTCGTTTGTGTCTGAACCTTTTTGGATTCGAACACCTTTGTCGTCAATTGTAACTGTTGTTGCCAAGCTATCAACGGTCTCAATTATCTCTTGATTTTCAATTTCATCGCCGTTTTCATCATACAATTTTGCAGGACAATTTAAGCATTTTAATTCGGTTTTTGAAACGCGATACGTGAAATTTTTATTTCCTTCGTCTTGATAATCAGTGAATAAAGTTAGGTTTGTATTGTAATTTCTTGTAAAACGTTCCACTGATTCGTCTGGAGCTAAAAGCGTTCCTTCTGGCAAATAAAGGTAAATTTTAATTTCTTGGTTTCTGTATTTATTTGAAAGTTCTGTGGTGAAGAAATTATCTAAAATCAACGTATTTCCTTGTACTTTAAAATTGTAATTGATTCTTTCAGCGCGTTTTTTTGCTTCGGTTGAAGATTTTCCTTCGGCCACTTTTTCAATTTGGATATACGCTTGTTTTTCGTCAGTATTTAAAAGATTTAGCTCGATGTCGTTAGAAAAAATAACGTCTTTTCCGATGCTGTCTTGCGTGAAAATGAATTCTCTGTTTTCACCGATTGACTTGGTATAAAAATCATCGTATCTGAATTTTATTCTCAAAGTGTCAGTTGAACTGATTGCAATATTTTCTTTAATGACAACTTTATTATCGAAAGAAAACTGCGTTGCTTGCTTGATTCCAAAAGCGATTAAAATTCCAACAGAGATTAGCCAAAGTGCTAAAAGTGTGTATTTTATCGTGTTTCCGATGGATTTCATGTTGGTAATCAATAATTTCAATCCTAAAATTAATAGGAAGAAAAACGGAATTCCAATGGCTCCTAATGTCAATAATCCAATGATCCAAAGCGGTACATCTGTAAAATTTTCTACATATTCTGTCCAAGGAAATTCTCCGAAAGTCAATGAACCAGCCGTGATTGCGAACAATAATAAGGATACAAGTGTTGATGCAGCGGTCACAACAAGAAAGGCTCCGATTACTTTTCCGATGATTGAAAATATTTTTAAGATGATTGAGCTTAAAGTATTCCCGATTCTTTCGCCAGCGTTTTTAGCTTGGTTTCCGTATTTGTCATAATCCACGTTTTTGAATTTTTCAGAAAGTGAATCAAATTCTTCGCGAACTTTCTTTTCGATGTTCGAAATGTTTACAGGTTCTCCGGTCATTTCAAGCTTTTCCGTAGTAGTTTCAGCCGGTGGCATTAAAATCCAAAGAATCAAGTAAATTACCAAACTGGTTCCGAAAGTGATGAAAGGTGAAATGATGAACAAAATTCTGATCCATAAAGCGTCGATGCCCAAGTAATGTCCAAAACCTGCCGCAACACCGCCAATCATGCCTTTGTCTTTGTCTCTGTACAATTTTTTCTTTCTCTTTGCATCAGAATTAAAAGCGAAAGTCGTTTCTGGAGCGCCTTCATCGTCGATTCTGTAATCTTCTGGCTGTCCCATCACCACGATTACTTCTTCAACGTCTTTCATGCCAACAACTTGCTTGTCGCCGCGATTCTTTTCGGTAAGCAATTCAGCAATTCGCATTTCGATGTCTTTCATTATCTCGTCTTTTCCTGTAGAGTTTGATAATGAACGCTTTACAGCTTCAAAATAGCGATTTAATTTTTGGTACGCATCTTCATCGATGTGGAAAAACATACCTCCTAAGTTAATATTTACTGTTTTGTTCATGATGGTTTAGTTTTGGCTAGTTATGATGTTTACGGCATCAGACAATTCGGTCCATGTGCCATTTAATTCTTTTAAAAATTGTTTTCCTAATTCTGTGAGTCCATAGTATTTTCTTGGTGGTCCAGAAGTAGATTCTTCCCAACGATAGTTGAGCAATCCGTCGTTTTTCAATCTTGTTAGTAAGGGATAAACGGTGCCTTCCACAACAAGTAATTTTGCGCTTTTTAAGGTGTCCAGAATTTCTGAGGTATAAGCATCTTTTTCTTTTAATACTGATAGAATGCAGAACTCCAACACTCCTTTACGCATCTGGGCTTTCGTGTTTTCAATGTTCATAATGTGCTTTTAGATTGTTAATTAAACTGTCCATTTTTTGATTGATTTGATGATGATTTCAGGTTGATTACTCCTGTTTTTTTACTCGTGATTTTTTTGATGATTGAAACTTAAATTATTCCGCTTGAAGTTCTGGTTCTGTAGTTTTTAAATCGTTGTTTTGGCTTGTAGCTTTAATAAAATTAATTGTCAGAGGATATTTGTAGCGTTCCCCGTTTGCCGCTTTAATAGTTGCATAAATCACTAAGAAGAATTCAGCCATTTTTAAAACTCCAAAGATGAAAACTGCCATGATTCCCAGAATTACGATTCCGGTAATGTTTTCAATGTTGAAATTTTCGATTTGGAAATTTTCCTCATTAATGTACGCTCTCGTCGGAATGTTTTTGAAAAGCGTGAAAATGAAAATCGGAATTGCAATCATTGCTAAAATTAAAGTGTAAAGCAACATGCTCAACTGAAAATTTAAAGCTTGTCTTCCGTGGTGGTCCACAAAATCAGAACTGTTTTTTCTAGCGCCCCAAATAATTGTTGGAAATATAAAATTTCCTAAAGGAAAAAAATACTGCGTAAATACGCTTAAATGTAATAATGCTCCTGTTGATTTTTCGTTTGATGTTTCCATGATTAAAAGTATATAATAATATCCTATGCAAATATATGGCTAAAAAACAGTATCTTGTTTTACATAGTACTAATATTTAACATTAATTTAACAAATGTAAATTTGGTAAATTACGTGTAAGTGTCTGTTTATTAGTGTTTAAAATGTTTTTAAAAGTTAGATAAATTAGAAATAAATTCTTTAGATAATTTAATATTTCAATCTTTAAAGCAAATTTTATACATTTATAAAAACTAAATAAGATGAAATTCACCGCTGGAAACCTAAATAAATTTCTACTTTTCAAATTGCCGTCCGCTTTTATTAGTGGCGTTCGCGCAAAAGAAATTGATGCAAATAAATGTGTCGTTACCGTAAAACACCGCTGGATAAACCAAAATCCGTTTAACTCGATGTATTTTGCAGTTCAGGCAATGGCTGCAGAATTGACCACTGGAGCCTTGGTGATGTATCATATTAAGGAAAGCGGGAAAAAAATATCAATGCTGGTGGCCAATAACAAAGGAAATTTTACCAAAAAAGCAACCGGCAGAATTACGTTCACTTGCAATGACGGACATTTAATCCAAGATGCAATTAAAGAAACCATCAAAACAGGTGAGGGGCAAACTTTCTGGATGAAATCTATTGGAGTTAATGAAAAAGGAGAACAAGTTTCTGAAATGGATTTTGAGTGGAGTGTCAGAATAAAGGCTTAAATTTCAAATCTGCAAACAGAACACTTCATTCTGCAAACTGAACACTCTTAAACTCACCTTAATTAACATTTAATTTCATACATGAGTTTGTAAATTTGAGAGAAAGAAAAAAATATACGCTATGAAAATTTTGATTACAGGAGCAACAGGTCTGGTCGGGACAGAATTGGTTTCCCTGTTATTGCAAAACGGAATCTCAATAAATTATCTTACTACGTCTAAAAAAGACATCAAGAACGAACCCAACTATCAAGGCTTTTATTGGAATCCGCAACAAGGAGTTATCGATGAAAAAGCAATAGTAGATGTGGATACCATCGTTCATCTTGCTGGAGCGTCCATTTCAAAGCGGTGGACTTCAAAATATAAACAAGAACTTATCGAAAGCAGAACTTTGACCACAAACCTGCTCTACCGAACTTTAAAATCACACCCAAATCAAGTCAAACATTTGATTTCTGCCTCCGCCATCGGCGTTTATCCAGACAGCAAAGAAACACTTTATACCGAAGAAAATAAATCAGTAGATAATTCATTCTTAGGCCAGGTCGTGGTAAAATGGGAGCAAGCCGTCGATAATTTCAAAAGATTAAATATAAAAGTCTGCAAAATCAGAACCGGACTCGTGCTTTCTCAAAAAGGAGGAATGCTCAAAGAAGTAATGAAACCCATAAAACTAGGGGTAGGCTCGCCTTACGGTGACGGAAAACAATGGCAATCCTGGATTCACATTGACGATTTGGTGCATCTTTATTTTTATGCGATCCAGCACCAATGGGAAGGAATTTACAATGCCACAGCACCAAATCCTGTGGACAACGAAGAGCTCACAAAAACAGTCGCCAAAGTTTTAGACAAGCCATACTTTTTTCCGGCTGTACCAAAATTCGTCTTGAAACTCGCGCTCGGCGAAATGCACATCTTATTATTATCCAGCCAAAACGTTTCTTCACAAAAATCGCAAGACAACGGATTTGTCTTCAAATACAGAACGTTAGAAAAAGCACTCCAAAACCTTTTAGGCTAAAAATAGAAAAAGCTCCATTGTTTTAAAATGGAGCTTTTTCTGGGGGTGAATTAACAATTATTTTTTAGCGGTAACGCTAACCTTCAATTCGATATCATCGTTAACAAATTTGTCGCCCAAGTTATCAAAAACTGATTTCGACGCATAATTAACGTTCCACAACGTTCTGTTGATTGAAAAAGTATCACTTTCCAATGTCACAACATCGCCGTTAACAGTCACTTTTGCTGGGAATTTTACATTTTTCGTAATTCCTTTCATAGTCAAGTTTCCTTCCACAGTCGTTTTTCCGTTTTCTGTTTTGGCACTTGTAATCTCAAAACTTGCCGTTGGAAATTTTTTCACATTAAAAAAGTGGTCCATATCAGCCTCTTTTGCATCCGCTGCAGTACCTTTTAAATGCGCTTCTAAATCTTCCTTACCGTCGCCGGCTTTCAAATCTGTCACCGCAATCGTGTTCATATCAATATTAAATTTTCCAGAATCAAGCACGCTGTCTTTTACAAAAATCGCACCGTCAGCAAGCGTGATTGTGCCCGTGTGTTTCCCAGTCGGTTTTGAACCCGTCCATTCAATTTTCGACGCTTTCGCATCCACATTATATTGTGTAGCTTCTCCCGAAACTTCCTTAACTTTCCCAGCCTCAGTCGTTTCTGCTTCAGTTGCTTTGTCATTTTTGCACGAAACAGTCAATGTCAATGCAGATAAAAATAATAAAGATGCAATACGATTTTTCATAAAAAATAAATTTTTGGTTGTCGCAAACATATCAAAAACAATCGCATAAAACTCTTAAAATTTTATTAAAAAGCTAATTTTCAGAAACTCAATCGTTCCGAATTTTTTAATCATCGTCCCGCCTTATTCCAGAGTCCCGATGAAAAATCGGGAGCTCTTCCCTGCAGTCGGGGTTAGCTCAAACGTCATTTCCCTTTTTAAACTTTTCCAAACCTTGCGCGACAAGATTGCCGAAAAGCATCGCTTAAGAAAAATTTCTGTGACAATTTGACATTATTACACAATTGGCAGTACTTTTGCAATCCCACGAAAAGCAGATTATGAAATTTAAAGACATATTTAAAAATAAGAACACTATGAATGCTGAAAATCAAGATAAGGAACAACAAATTGACGATGCAACTTTGGAAACAAACGAAACTGCAGAACAGGTAATTGTTAAAGAATTAAGCATTGAAGAGCAATTAACACAAGATTTAGCATCAGAAAAAGACAAACACCTTCGTCTTTTTGCTGAATTCGAAAACTATAAAAGAAGAACTTCAAAAGAAAGAGTAGAGCTTTTCAAAACAGCAAATCAAGAAGTTTTGCAAGCACTTTTGCCAGTTCTTGACGATTTTGACAGAGCAATGATTGAAATCTCAAAATCAGAAGACGAAAATTTATTAAAAGGTGTAAACTTAATTCACGAAAAATTAAAAAACACGTTGGTTTCAAAAGGTCTTGAAGAAGTAGAAGTAAAAGCAGGTGACGCATTCAATGCAGATTTTGCTGAAGCAATTACTCAAATTCCAGCTCCTTCTGATAAAATGAAAGGAAAAATCGTGGACGTTCTTGAAAAAGGATACAAATTGGGTGACAAAATCATCCGTTTTCCAAAGGTTGTAATCGGACAATAATTTATTGTTTCAATAAGGCGCAATTTCTGCGTCTGAATTGCGAATAATATTTTTTTAAATTAGAATATGAAAAAAGATTTTTACGAAATATTAGGTATCACAAAATCTGCAGACGCTGCTGCAATCAAAAAAGCATACCGAAAAAAAGCCATTGAATTTCACCCTGACAAAAATCCAGGGAATAAAGAAGCGGAAGAAAACTTTAAAAAAGCAGCTGAAGCTTATGAAATTTTAAGTGACCCACAAAAGAAGGCAAAGTATGACCAATATGGTCACCAAGCTTTTGACGGACCAGGCGGAGGCGGAGGCGGTTTCCACGGAGGTGGCATGAATATGGACGATATTTTTAGCCAATTCGGAGACATCTTTGGAGGTGGTTTTGGAGGCGGTTTCGGCGGTCAAAGCAGCGGACCAAGAAGAGCAAAAGGAAGCAATCTTCGTATCAAAGTGCAATTGACTTTGGAAGAAATTGCAAATGGCGTTGAGAAAAAAGTAAAAGTCAAAAGAAAAGTTCAAGCCAAAGGCGTGACGTATAAAACGTGTTCGACTTGTAACGGTCAAGGTCAAGTGATGCGCGTGACAAATACCATTTTAGGTAGAATGCAATCGGCTTCAACTTGTCCAACTTGTGGTGGTTCTGGTCAAATCTTGGACGGAAAACCAACTAATGCCGATGCACACGGAATGGTTGTGGAAGACGACACCGTTTCAATCAAAATTCCTGCAGGTGTAACTGATGGAATGCAATTGAAAGTGGGAAATAAAGGAAACGATGCGCCAGGAAACAACAGTATTCCGGGTGATTTAATCGTTGCCATCGAAGAAATCGAGCACGAATTCTTGAAGCGTGAAGGTGAAAATCTTCATTTAGATTTGTATATCAGTTTCCCAGAAGCGGTTTTGGGTGTTTCAAAAGACATCGAAGCAGTGAATGGAAAAGTGAGAATTAAATTAGAAGAAGGAATTCAATCTGGTAAAATTCTTCGTTTAAAAGGAAAAGGTATTCCAAGTATAAATGGTTACGGAAACGGTGATTTGCTGGTTCACGTGAACGTTTGGACTCCAAAAAACCTAAATAAAGAACAAAAACAGTTCTTCGAAAAGTCACTTACAGAAGAAAACTTTACTCCAAGCCCTGAAAAGAGCGAAAAATCTTTTTTTGAAAAAGTTAAGGATATGTTTTCATAGTAATTGAAAAATTTTATATATTTGAGGATTACTAGTTTACTAGTAATTTCTTTTTCATAGCAATTTTTCCCATCCTTGTGCAAATAAGGGTGGGTTTTTTTTTGAAATCAAGTCAAATTCCACTCCATTTTCCTTACTTTTACCAAAACAAAATTCATAATGAATAACATACTTGAAGTTAAAAATGTAGTCAAACAATACGGCGATTATACAGCTTTAAACAATGTTTCACTACAGGTTCCCAAGGGCAGTATTTATGGACTTCTTGGTCCAAACGGCGCCGGAAAAACCTCATTAATCAGAATCATCAATCAAATCACAATGCCAGACAAAGGCGAAGTTTTGCTTGATGGAGAACCACTAAATTTAGCTCACGTAAAAGATATTGGCTACATGCCAGAAGAACGCGGTTTGTATAAATCAATGAAAGTTGGCGAACAGGCGCTTTATTTGGCACAATTGAAAGGACTTTCAAAAGCCGAAGCCAAAAAACAGCTAGATTATTGGTTTGACCGTTTGGAAATTCAAGGTTGGTGGAACAAGAAAATCCAAGAACTTTCAAAAGGAATGGCGCAGAAAATTCAATTTGTAGTTACCGTTTTGCATAAGCCAAAATTGCTGATTTTCGACGAACCTTTCAGCGGATTTGATCCTGTAAATGCGAATTTAATTAAAGATGAAATCTTAGAATTAAAAAAACAAGGTTCCACAATTATTTTTTCAACGCACAGAATGGAAAGCGTGGAAGAACTTTGCGACGATATCGCTTTGATTCACAAATCAAATAAATTAATCGAAGGAAAATTAATCGACGTCAAAAAAGAATACCGTTCAAATAGTTTCGAAGTGGGAATTATGTCTTCAAATGTGGAAGGTTTGATGTACCAATTAACGCAAAAATTCACGGTAGGGCAAGCCAATTTCAAATCGTTAAACGACGATTTAAAACTTGAAATCCAAATTGGAAATGCAACACCAAACGAACTGTTGAATATCTTGACACAAAACGGGCAAGTAACGCATTTCGTAGAAAAAATTCCAAGTGTCAACGATATTTTTATTCAAACTGTTTCAAAATAGATTTTTAATCTAATTCGAAGAATCTAAAAATCTAACAGTCTAAAAATCAAAAAATGAGCATATTATCACTAATCATAAAAAGAGAATTCATTGCCAAAGTCCGCAATAAATCGTTCATCGTCATGACTTTTTTAAGTCCGTTATTGATGGTCGGTTTGGCTGCTTTCGTCGGATATTTGAGCACGATGAAATCTGATGTAAAAGAAATCGTCATCCACGATGAATCAGGACTTTTTTACAATGATTTCAAAAATTCTGAAGAATATAATTATCTTGACCGAAGCAAAGAAAGTTTGGCTTCGTTAAAAGGCAGCATCAATGCAGAGAAATTTGAAGCTTTACTGGTTATCCCAAAAGAGTTGGACAATAAAAAACTGGCAAGCGAAATAAAATACATTTCAAATGAAAGCCCGAGTCCAGATTTCGTGGAAGAATTAGAAGCAACAATAGCAAAACGATTGACAAAATCAAACTTCGAAATTGCGAAACTAGATACTTTGGCTATCAAAAATGCCGAGGCAAAAGTCAGCATTTCGCTTTCAAAAGCTTCGGGAGAAAAAAATGTCAAGGGTTTAAATTATATCAAAGTCTTTATTGGTGCGGGTTTCGGATACTTGATTATGATGTTCATCATTATTTATGGCAACATGGTTATGCGAAGCGTCATCGAAGAAAAAACCAACCGAATTATTGAAATCATCATTTCATCAGTAAAACCGTTTCAGTTAATGATGGGAAAAATCATCGGAACCTCAATGGCCGGCGTCTTGCAATTTGTCATTTGGGCAATTTTGGCAGGCACATTATTTTTCGTTGCGTCCCTGTTTTTAGGCATAAATATCACGCCACCGGCAGCGGGAATGGCGACCACGGCGGCGGAAAGTTCAATCGGTGGAATGCAACTTTATGTCAACGAAATCACGCAATTACCATTAATCACGCTAGTCATTTGCTTCCTGATTTATTTCGTTGGAGGCTACTTTTTGTACAGTTCGATTTACGCGGCAATAGGTGCCGCAGTGGATAATGAAACCGATTCACAACAATTTTTATTACCGATCATTTTGCCGTTAATGTTAGCGGTTTACGTAGGTTTTTTCAGCGTTTTGAACGACCCACACGGAACAGTCGCAACTACATTTTCCATGATTCCGTTAACATCGCCAATCGTCATGCTGATGCGAATTCCATTCGGCGTGCCATGGTGGGAAATACTGATTTCATTGGCAATTTTATTCGGAACCTTCTTTTTAGTAGTCTGGTTCGCTGCAAAAATTTATCGTATAGGAATCTTGATGTACGGCAAAAAACCAACGTGGAAAGAAATGTACAAATGGCTTAAATATTAAAAAATTTAAGAAAGCTGATTGCTACAGCAATAACCCTACTAGGGTTTTAAACCCTAGTAGGGTTAGGAAAAAGTTAACCAAATTTTAAACGATTTTAGCTAACTTTGAAAAGCTTGAACCCTGAACCAAAAACCTTAAACCCAAAAAAAGAATGCCCAAAATATTAATCATAGAAGACGAAGCAGCAATCAGAAGAGTTTTGACAAAAATCCTTTCTGAGGAAAATGATAGTTACAAAGTTGAAGAGGCAGAAGACGGTCAAATCGGACTCGAAAAAATCAAGAATGACGATTATGACTTGGTTTTGTGCGATATAAAAATGCCAAAAATGGACGGAGTGGAAGTACTCGAAGCGGTTAAAAAAATAAAACCAGAAATCCCGATGGTGATGATTTCTGGACACGGAGATTTAGAAACTGCCATCAACACAATGCGTCTAGGTGCTTTTGATTACATTTCAAAACCACCAGATTTAAACCGACTTTTAAATACGGTCAGAAACGCTTTAGACAAAAAGCAATTGGTTGTAGAAAACAAAATTCTGAAGAAAAAAGTCAGTAAAAACTATGAAATGATTGGTCAAAGTGAGCCTATAAATCACATTAAAGACATCATTGAAAAAGTAGCCCAAACTGACGCCAGAGTTTTAATCACAGGTCCAAATGGAACTGGAAAAGAATTAGTCGCGCATCAATTACACGAAAAAAGTGAACGTTCAAACGCACCTTTAATTGAAGTAAATTGTGCTGCAATTCCGTCAGAATTAATTGAAAGTGAACTTTTTGGGCACGTAAAAGGAGCGTTTACTTCTGCCGTAAAAGACAGAGCCGGAAAATTTGAAGCTGCCGACGGCGGCACGATTTTCTTAGATGAAATTGGTGACATGAGTTTGTCGGCTCAAGCCAAGGTTTTACGTGCTTTGCAAGAAAGTATGATTACCAGAGTTGGCGCTGATAAAGACATAAAAGTGAATGTTCGCGTTGTTGCGGCAACCAACAAAGACTTGAAAAAAGAAATTGAAGAAGGACGTTTCCGTGAAGATTTGTACCACAGATTGGCGGTAATTTTAATCAAAGTTCCAGCGCTGAATGACAGGCGCGACGATATTCCGTTGTTGATTAATCATTTTACCGAAAAAATCGCTTTGGAACAAGGAAGCACGCAAAAGAAATTTTCTGATGACGCCATTTCCTTATTAAAAGAATATGATTGGACGGGAAATATCCGTGAATTAAGAAACGTAATCGAAAGACTAATAATACTTGGCGGAAGCGAAATATCTGAAACAGATGTGAAGCTTTTTGCAAGCAAATAATAATTTGCTTTAAGCAATAAGCATTAGGCGATAGGCCTACAGCTCAATGCTTAAAGCTTACAGCATTAAAAAATGAAACTAAAAAAAATAAACGAAAATCTTCAAAAAGCATTAATTGACAAAGGTTTGACCGAAGCTAATGAAATGCAACAAGAAACGTTTTCAACTATCAAAAGTGGCGCGGATTGCGTAATAATTGCTCCTGCAAAATCTGGAAAAACAACAACTTTGGTGATGAATGTTATCCAAAGATTGGAAAAAGAATTTGAAGAATCGCCGAGAGCCTTGATTATTGTTCCAAATAAGGAAAAATTAATCGAGATGAAAATTCTATTTGAAGAACTTGGAAATTATACTGATTTAAGAGTTTATGGCGTTCACGACAGGGGTGATATTGACTTTGATAAAAACCATATTTCACTTGGAATTGACGTTTTAATTGGAACTCCAAATCGAATCAGCGAAATGTTTGCTTCGGCAGGTTTTGACGTGAATCGTTTGAAAATGTATATTATTGAGGATGCTGACGAACTTTTGCGTCTTCGTTTTGATACAAAATTGGCGAGAATGTCAGAAGCAATGGGAAAAACACAGCGCATTTTATTTTCTGAAAATATCACCGAAAGAATTGATAGTTTTGCAGATAGAATTATGATTGAGCCGGTTTTCTTTGAAATGGATGATGAAGATTTTGAAGAGGAAGAGGAAGACGCTAAAGAGGAAGACGAAGAAAATAAGGAAGAATAATTTCTTATATTTGCTATAAAATCAATTGGTTATGGATATCGCATTGAAAAAATTAGAGTTGATGGATTGGTTGCTTCATATTAAAGATGAAGGCAAACTGCAAAAACTGATTGCTTTTAAAACCATTTTAGACGAAGAAGTTGTAGCACATACGGCGAATGGCTATCCTGTAACAAAAGAGGAATACATAAATTTGGTTCAAGAAGCTGACGAAAGAATTACTTCTGGAAAATATGTTACTTTAAAAGATTTGGAAGAAAATATTAAGAATTGGTAATGAAGCCAATTCAGATTGTATTTGATGTCGAAGCCGAAAAAGACTTGAAATTGATTTTTGACTATTTAAAAATTAAGTCAAAACAAGGAGCGAAAAATGTGCTAAACGATATAATTTCCAATATAAAAAGTATCCGTTTTGTAACTCAATATCAAGTTGATGAGTTTTTAGGAGAACCTTACAGAAGAATAATTGTCAGAAATTATAAGATAATCTATAAAGTTCAGAGTGAAAGCGAAGTTCGGATTGTTCAAATTTTTGATTGCCGAAAAAGTCCGAAATAAAATATGCAACTTCTCAAATTTATACTAACCAGAATCATTTTATTGTTCGCAATAATTTATGTGCTTGCCATTGTTTTTCTATATTTCAGCCAGGAAAGTTTGATTTTCAGGCCGACGATTTTGGCAAAGGATTTCAAGTATAAATTTGATGCCGATTTTGAAGAAGTCAATATTCCGTCGTTTGACAAGACGAATTTAAATGGACTATTCTTTAAAGTGGAAAATCCAAAAGGACTGATTTTTTTCCTTCATGGAAATATGGGCGCGTTAGATTCTTGGGGAAATCAAGCCGAATTTTACAATTCCATTGGCTATGATTTCTTCATAATGGATTATCGCGGTTACGGAAAAAGTGGCGGAACAATTGAAAATGAAGCGCAATTCAATAAAGACATGGATGCGATTTATAATTTCTTAAAAACAAAATATTCTGAAGATAAAATTTCGGTTATTGGTTACTCAATTGGTTCTGGACCGGCAACAATTTTGGCTTCCAAGAACAATCCAAAGCGACTTATTTTGCAATCGGCTTATTATAATTTTGGAGAATTGTCTAGCTCAAAATTACCTTTTGTTCCAAATTTTGTAAAACGTTATAAATTTGAAACCGACCAATATATTTCAAAAGTAAAAGCTCCGATTTATATTTTCCACGGAGAAAATGACGCATTGATTCCGGTTAAAAATTCGGTTAGATTGAGTAAATTATATAAACCGACTGACCATCTTTATATCTTGAAAAACCAAGAGCATAAACGAATAAATTACAATTTAGAATACCAAGAACAAATTAAAAATATACTAAACTAAAATAAATTATAATGGGATTAATGAAAGTGTTTTCTGGAAGCGAGATTTTGGCAAGTGCATTGAAAACAAAATTAGAAGAAGCGGGAATTGATGTGATTATGAAAAACAACAATCAGTCAAATATCGTTTTAGGTTCAGCTTCAAGTTTGGCGGTAGAATTGTTTATCGACGAGTCAAAATATGGCAAAGCAGATCCAGTGATTACCGATTTTAAAATTAGCGTTCAATAAATAAATTGCGATGAAAACTTCAATAGAAACTGAAAGATTATTACTTAGAGAACTGCTTCCGACGGATGATGCGGGAATGTTTGAGCTTGATTCCAATCCTGAAGTTCATATTTATTTGGGAAATAATCCTGTAAAATCTATTGAAGAAAGTCGTGAAATGATTGCCAATATTCGCCAGCAATATCTTGAAAACGGAATCGGTCGTTGGGCTGTAATTCTAAAAGAAACTGGCGAATTCATCGGTTGGTCTGGCTTGAAATTAGAAAAAAATGTCAACGGGCACGAGACTTTTTATGATTTAGGCTACCGATTTATCCAAAAGCATTGGGGAAAAGGCTACGCATTTGAAACTGCCAAAGCTTTCGTGGATTTTGGTTTTAACGAAATGAAGCTTCCGGTAATCAACGCTTACGCCGATTTCGACAATTTAAATTCTAGAAAAATTCTTGAAAAAGTAGGGATGAAATTTGTAAATTCTTTTGAATTAGATGGAACTGAGGAAGTTTGGTATGAATTGAAAAATCCGAATATTATTCTTTAGGTTCGTGAATTTCTTCCACATCTACAACTTCAGGTGTGGGCACATGTTCTTCTTCGCCCAAAACATAACCCCAAGGTTTTAATCCGTCAACACGGTCAAAAACTACCTTGAAAATTGCAATAATCGGGATAGACAAAAACATTCCTTTTATTCCCCAAATTAATTCTCCAAGTACCAATCCTATTAAAGCGGTCAATGTATTTATCTTCACTTTTGAACCGACAATTTTTGGCATCACATAATTGCTGTCAATCAAATGGATTACGAAAATCGTAGCCAAAACAAATAAAACTGTCGTGGAACCCATCGTTGAAAAGGTCAGCAAAACGGTTAATAAGGAAGCCACTAGAATTCCGATGTAAGGAATTATGTTGAAAATTCCGGTAATTAATCCGAGTAAAAAAGCATATTTAATTCCGATGATTTCAAAGGAAACACACGCTAAAGTCGACACAATCAGCATTTGAAGAAATAAGCCGACGATGTATTTTTTGACAATATATTGAATGTTTGAAACTACATCGTAAACCGTTGCAGAGTGCTTTTCATTAAACAACGAAACCAAGAAATTTAGCAAAAGTCTTCGATGTAAAAGGATGAAAAACGTATATAAAAAGATGAAAACCAAAAATAGCATCAGTGAAGAAACTGACAATAAAGTTTGTCCTAAAAGGGAAGTTCCTTGGCTTAAAGCGTCGCTCGTTGCTGAGTTGATGTAATTGATTTGTTCAGAATTATCGACGTGAAAAGTATCTGAAATCCAATCTTGAATTTGGGTCGAAGTTTCTAAAAGTTGTGCCTTAAAAGCTGGCAAATCATTTGTCAATTCGCTCATTTGATTCAGGAGCAAAAAAATTACTGCGGAAATTCCTAAGACTAAAGTCAGCAAAACTGCCGCCGATGAGAGTGATCTTGGGAATTTAAATTTATGTTCTAAAAAGTTTGCAAATGGCAAAAGCAACAAAGCAAATAAAAATGCAAAAATCAACGGAGCCAATAAGGTTTGACCGATAATTGCCAAATAAAAAAGGCAGATTATTGAAATTAAAACGTGTGCAAGTCTAGTGTAAAACGGAGTAGCTTTTATCATTATTTGTAAATCTTACTATAAATATAAGCCAATAATTTTATTTTTAAGAGAAAAGCCCTGAGTTTGCATTTTTCAAATTGCCTAATTCCTTAATTAAGTTATCTTTGCAGCTTCAAAATTTGATAAGACTGTGAATGATTTCGGCAGTCTAAAAATCTAAAAATCTATCAATCTCAATGATTACAGTAAACGATATTTCAGTACAATTTGGCGGAACAACACTTTTCAGCGATGTTTCTTTTGCGATAAACGAAAATGACAAAATTGCCCTTATGGGTAAAAATGGGGCCGGAAAATCGACGCTTTTGAAGATTATTGCGGGACAAAGCAAGCCTTCAACCGGAAATATTTCTGCACCAAAAGAAGCTGTAATCGCTTATTTGCCACAACATTTGCTGACAAAAGATGATTCAACCGTGATGGAAGAAACATCAAAAGCTTTTGGAGAAATCTTCAAAATGAAAGCTGAAATTGATCATTTAAACGAGCAATTGACAGTTCGCACTGATTATGAATCAGATGATTATATGAAATTGATCGAAAGAGTTTCTGATTTGAGCGAGAAATTTTATGCAATTGAAGAAGTAAATTACGAAGCAGAAGTTGAGAAAATTCTAATCGGTTTAGGTTTTGAAAGGGAAGATTTTTCGCGTCAGACTTCAGAATTTTCTGGAGGTTGGAGAATGCGAATTGAATTGGCTAAAATCTTGTTGCAAAAACCAGATTTGATTCTTTTAGATGAGCCAACAAACCACATGGATATTGAATCGATTCAATGGTTAGAGGATTTTTTAATCAATTCTGCCAAAGCGGTTGTGGTAATTTCTCACGATAGAGCGTTTGTGGACAACATCACGAATCGCACGATCGAGGTAACAATGGGAAGAATTTATGACTACAAAGCCAAATATTCGCACTATTTAGAATTAAGAAAAGATAGAAGAGTTCACCAGCAAAAAGCATACGACGAACAACAAAGAATGATTGCTGACAATCAAGCATTTATTGATCGTTTTAGAGGGACTTTTTCAAAAACCGATGCCGTTCAATCGCGTGTGAAAATGCTTGAAAAACTGGTTTTGGTTCAAGTAGATGAGGTGGATACATCGGCGCTAAAGTTGAAATTTCCGCCGGCGGCACGTTCTGGAAATTATCCGGTCGTGGTTAAAGATTTGACAAAATCGTACGGCGATCACGTGGTTTTCAAAGATGCAAATATCGTAATTGAAAGAGGTCAAAAAGTAGCTTTCGTCGGGAAAAATGGGGAAGGAAAATCGACAATGATCAAAGCAATTATGAAGGAAATCGGGATCGACAGCGGTTCTGTGGAAGTAGGTCATAATTCTCAAATTGGATATTTTGCTCAAAATCAAGCTTCGTTGTTAGATGAAAATGCTACGATTTTTGAAACAATTGATAACATCGCAGTTGGTGAAGTTCGAACGCAAATCAAGAATATTCTTGGCGCATTTATGTTCCACGGAGACGATACGACTAAAAAAGTAAAAGTGCTTTCTGGAGGAGAAAAAACACGTTTAGCGATGATCAAATTATTGCTTGAACCAGTGAATTTATTAATTCTGGATGAGCCTTCGAATCACTTAGATATGAAAACCAAAGACATTATCAAAGATGCGCTTCGTGATTTTGACGGAACTTTAATCCTGGTTTCGCACGATAGAGATTTCTTGGACGGTTTGGCAACCAAAGTTTTCGAATTCGGAAACAAGCGCGTTAAAGAACATTTTGAAGACATCAAAGGTTTCTTAGAACACAAAAAAATGGATAGCTTGCGAGAAATCGAAAAGTAATTTAAATAGAATCAAATAATTCCTTAAATTGCCTACATCAAATCAAACAAGATGATTGAAGATGTAGGCAATTTAAATGTTTCAAGGATTGAATTGCACGGCGTGGCAGACTTTTTGCCTTATCCGTTTATCATCGCAGAAGTCATTGACAACGTCCATTACAACACTTATCTCAACGAAAAATTCTTAGAGGAAATCGGGTATTCTTTAGAGGAAATTCCTACAATTGAAGCTTGGTATGAGAAAGCATATCCAGAGCAAGATTACATGAATAAGGTGATTACTGATTGGGATAACGAAGAGCTTTTGGCACAACAAAAAGGCAAAGTTTTTGTCAAAAATAAATCTTTTGTTACTTGCAAAAATGGCACAAAACGTTGGTATGAAGTGAAAGCTTCGGTAATCAACAAAATTCACGTTGTGGCGTTTATCGATCTTGATAAAGAAATAAAAATCCAAGAAGAACTTAAAAATATCAACGCAAATAACGACCGGATGCTTTCTATTTTAGGTCACGATTTGCGAAGTCCGGTGGCTAATTTGATGACCATTTCTTCAATGGCAAAAAATACTGACATCTCAAATTCTGAATTTGTTTCTTTAATCGGGATGGTGAATGACCAGTCAAATCAGGTTTTAGAGCTTTTAGACAACACGTTTCATTGGGCAAAATTAAATTTCAATTCAATCAAATTAGATGAGGAAGTAATTAATTTTGACCAGCTTCTGAAATCAATTCTTGCCATTTACAAATCATCTTACGAAAATAAAAATATCGCTATTTCGGTAGATGTAAGCTATTTGAAAAATATCATCGCTGATGTGGAAGTCGTCACAATTATCATCAGAAATTTGCTTTCAAATGCAATAAAATTCACGCCTCAAAACGGTCAAATCTCGATTGAATCGACAGAAAATGAATTGATTATAAAAGATAGCGGAATCGGAATGTCGCCAGAAATGATTCACGATATTTTACACAACAATAATTCGTCCCGAAAAGGAACTGACAACGAAAAAGGAACCGGAATCGGCCTGCAGCTCGTTGTCAATTTAGCTGAAAAATGCAATTGCAAATTAAATATCGAAAGCCAAGAAAAGATCGGAACAACAATGCGAATTAAATTCGACTGCTAATTTTTCAACGGTTTTTTATCTTTGGTCGAAATAATTACCACACCTTTTTTTCCTTTTTCACCATATAAATTCGTCGCGCTTTCTCCTTGTAAAACTGTGGTTGAAGTAATTTCCTGTTTATTTAATGGATAATAGGGACTTGTTGGATTTGGGCCAAAAAGCTCTTTTTCAGTATATTCCAGGCCGTTAATGATGTATAGCGGATTGTCAAGATATTGAACAGAATGGGCATCAAATTCATTAAAGTTAACTTGGTCTTTCGCTTTTACCGCTTTTCCGTCAATCACCAAGAGCGGCGCTGCTTTTTCTTGAACCACAACAGCTTCTTCCGTTGATTTTTCTGCCGCAACTTCCGTTTCATAATGTCTAACGCCAACGGCATCAAATTTTCTTTTGGCAAAATAGCCATTACTTTCTGTTTTGATTTCTTCGTCTTTCGCAGGTATGAAATTCGCTGATGGAGCCGCTTCATGGCTCATGGAAGGTGCTTCTTGAACCGCCATTTTTGTCGCCGGACGCAATTCTTCCTCAATTATCTCTTCTGCATTTTCTTTAATCAATGGATTTTTACTTTCAACTTCTGCGACAGATTCTTCCATAATTTCCTTTGGTTCAGACGAAACCACGTTTTCCTTCGGAACAATTATTTCTTCGTCAGAATCTTTTAAAAATTGATAACCAACAGTCGCCACCAATAAAATCGACGCTGCAATGGCAATTTTCTTCCAAGTTGTATTCTCTTTTTGTAATGCTTTTGTTTCTAATTTTCCTTCAATATTCCCCCAGACTTTCTCCATTCCTGCAAAATCCTTCGATTCCACTTTTCCGGCGGCATCCTTAAATTGTTGGTATATTTTATCTTGATTTTCCATCACTATTTTGCTTTTTGATAATAAAGACCGTTCACTAATTCCTTCAACTTCGTTCTCGAAACGTTCAATTGCGATTTCGAAGTTCCCTCAGAAATCCCCAACATTGAAGCGATTTCCTTATGAGAAAAACCCTCAATCGCAAAAAGATTAAACACCGTTTTGCAACCTTCTGGAATGTGATTTAGCAACTGCATCAAATCTTCCGCCTCTAAAAATGTCTCCGAAGCACTTTCCAAATTCGGTTCCTGTTTCATGTCGTCGATGTAAATATTGAAGTTCACATTTTTTCGCAACGTCAGCAAACACTGGTTCACAGCAATTTTTCGAGCCCAAGCTTCAAAGGCCAAAACCTCTTTCAACTGGTCTAGTTTTGTGAAAATAGTATAAAAAGCATCGGCCAAAGCTTCCTCAATTTCTTCCTCCTTTTTCAAGTAGCGCTTGCAAGTTTGGTACAACTTTGGCGCCATCAATTCATACAACTGCCGTTGCGCGGCGCGATGCATTTTCTTACACTCAGATATTATTTTTTCGTCAATCACAATCGCTGTTTTTTATATAGAGTATAATTTTTGAAAAAAGGTTGGGAAAGATTGAAAATTTTTTAGCCTTCATAAATTTCGCCACGGTGCGGTTTCAAGGCATCGCGAACCGCAATCATATTTTCGTCAGTCACCACCATATAAGCGATGGCAAGCATATCGTTGATAATCTCAAAACCCGTAATATTCAACGGCAATTTCTCCATTTCAATGAATTCTTTCAAATGAATTTCGTGATGCTCTGCCGTTTTTGCCGAAGCCGGACCTCTAAAATCCCAAATCAATTTTATTTTTCTAGACATTACTTATATTTTAAAAAACAAATTTACGATTTTTTTAAGGGCGAACGGCCGGGCTTTCCGCTTCAATTCCTCGCTGCAAAAATTAAATTCATAGCCATAAAAGGAGCTTCCTTTGGTCGCTCTTTTCTGTCTTGAATTTTAAATTTTTTCAGCTCCGGGATTTCCGCTGCAATCCCTGTCGCACATTTCGGTATAAAGTTCATTTACCTTTTCAATCCACTTTTGCCCAATTGCAATCAACGAACTTCCTAAAATTTATAAAAAGCAGTAAATTTTTCTACCTTTGCGCCATGCCAAGAGAATTTCAAATACAAGTCGCGCCTGAAGTGGCTGCAAACGAACAGTTATTGACTGATTTCGTCGCAAAATTAATGCAAGTAAAAGCTTCAGAAATAAAGCACATTTCCATCATCAAGCGTTCCATCGACGCCCGACAAAAATCGGTTAAAGTCAATCTAAAAATCGCGGTGTATTGGAACGAAGAATATCAGGAAATCAAGAGAAATCTTCCAGATTATAAAGACGTTTCAGCTAAACAAGAAGTGATTGTCATTGGCGCCGGTCCAGCCGGATTATTTGCTGCTTTGCAATTAATTGAATTGGGTTTAAAACCAATCGTTCTTGAAAGAGGAAAAGATGTTCAAGAAAGACGACGCGATTTAAAAGCCATCAACCGCGACCACATCGTAAACGAAGATTCAAATTATTGCTATGGCGAAGGCGGTGCCGGAACCTATTCTGACGGAAAACTCTACACACGTTCAAAAAAACGTGGCGACGTGGACAGAATCTTGGAGTTATTCGTGGCATTTGGAGCTTCAGACGATATTTTGGTTGAAGCGCATCCGCACATTGGAACAAATAAACTTCCGAAAATCATCAAATCCATCCGTGAAAAAATAATTGAATTCGGCGGAAAAGTTTTGTTCGACACCAGAGTTACCGATATTATTGTGAAAAATAATGAAGTGCAAGGTGTGGAAACTCAAAACGGCGACATCATCAATGCACAGAAAATCATCTTGGCAACTGGGCATTCGGCTCGTGATATCTTTGAATTATTAGACAGAAAAAAAATATTTATAGAAGCAAAACCTTTTGCTTTAGGCGTTCGCGCAGAACATCCGCAAACGCTGATTGACAGCATTCAATACAGTTGTGATTTCCGTGGCGAACATTTACCGCCAGCTCCTTATTCCATCGTAAAACAAGTCAACGGACGCGGGATGTATTCATTCTGTATGTGTCCGGGTGGCGTGATTGCGCCTTGCGCGACGAGTCCGGGCGAAGTAGTGACGAACGGTTGGTCCCCATCAAAACGCGACCAAGAAACTGCAAATTCTGGAATTGTTGTCGAATTAAAACTTGAAGATTTCGAGCCGTTTGAAAAATTTGGAGCCTTAGCCGGAATGGAATTCCAAAAAAGCATCGAGCAAAAAGCGTGGCATTTGGCGGGAGAAACCCAACGCGTTCCTGCGCAAAGAATGGTTGATTTTACGCAAAGTAAAGTGTCGCAAGATATCCCGAAAACTTCTTATGTTCCAGGAACAACTCCAGTAGAATTAGGACAAGTTTTTCCAGGATTTTTAACCCAAATACTGCGAGAAGGTTTCACGCAATTCGGCAAATCGATGCGCGGTTATATGACAAACGAAGCGATTCTTCACGCACCAGAATCCCGAACTTCATCTCCGGTGAGAATCCCAAGAGATAACTTTTCTTTAGAACACGTTCAGGTGAAAGGTTTGTATCCTTGCGGTGAAGGCGCAGGTTATGCCGGAGGAATTATTTCGGCCGCAATCGATGGGGAAAAATGTGCGTTGAAAATAGGGGAGAGTTTGGGAGTTTTTTAGTAAGTATAAAAAAACCTCCCGAAGGAGGCTTTTGCTAATTTCTTGTAAATCGTTCAATTACTTGTTCTTCTGTGCCGTTTTCGTCAACGTCTGAATTGTATTTGAAAGCAAGAGATTCTGAAGTCAATTCCGTGATTTCCACAGTCATGTTCTCGGAACCATTAGAAATAGTCAGACTGTTTCCGTTTTTGGTAAATGTACCTTGCCAGTCCAAATCTTCTTCGCAATCCCAAACGTCAATACTTTTCACTTTGTTTTCGTCATAAAATTCTAGATAGTCTTTGCCGCATATTTCGTGGTCATCATAAGGAAAAACCGTATTGTTAATTACAGATTCTTTTTGGTACCATTTTCCATAAATGGTAAAATTGTTTGATGAAGAATCATCGTCACTGGAGCAACCCGCTAAAAGTAAAACGGTTGCTGCCAGTAGTGCCATTTTTTTCATATTTAATTATTTGTGTTTAAAATTGTATCCCTAAAGAAATTCCATAACCAGTCGCGTGATAATTGCCGTCATGGGTTGCGTCGTCTATCATCAAAACCTTACTCTTTTTAAAAAAGTCGAAGTAATATGAGACTTGGTTATCATAATTAAAAATCATTCCTACTCCGCCTTTTGTCGTGCCACCATTTGAACCAAAAGAGTCCGACCATCGTATATTGGGGCCGGTCTGCAAATAAAAAAACAGAGGGTTTTCTGAAGTTCTACTCGTGAAAACTCGAACATCAACGATAAGCGGTGTTGATAAAAAAGTTTTATTAATATTCCAATCTATCGAAAAGCCAGCAGAAAGTGCCACGTACCCAAAAAATTTTGCACCGTGAATGGTATTTAAATCAAATGCCAGGCCGTCTTTAGCTCTGACTTCGTCAGAATGATAATCTGTAAAGTAGCTTTCAGTATTTTTTGTCATCGAAAACGATGTCATATTTAAATACTCTATTACAGGACGTTTTGGTTTGTCTTGTGAGTTTGCCAACAGTGGTAGCATTATCAACGAGAAAAAAGTAAAGAGGCGCATAATAAATTACGTTATAAATTTTAGCAAATATAAATTTTTTTAAATACGGCTTTAAGAAATGTTATTTATTTTTTGCGTTTAAGTAATTCAAATGCTGTAAAGTATCCTATCAAAATCTTAATTTCCTTCCCATTCCTTTTCTCAAGTCGTAAATTTGTGGCTAAGTTTTTTGTATGACAGTCTTAACTTTTACCCTCATTATGCTTCTGGGTGCGTTTCTCGCTGGCTTTATTGGTTCATTATCAGGCCTTGGCGGTGGCATCATCATTATTCCCTTACTTACCATAGTTTTAGGAGTTGACATTCACTTGGCGATTGGAACCGCACTGGTTTCCGTGATTGCCACGTCTTCTGGTTCGGCTTCGGCTTATGTCAAGGAAGGAATTACCAATATGCGACTCGGGATTTTCTTGGAAATCGCTACAACCATTGGCGCTGTTGGTGGTGCGCTACTTTCTGCAATCGCCCCAACATCTTTTATTGCCGTTTTATTCGGACTGACTTTGATATTTTCTTCCCTAAATTCTCTACGTAAAAAACAAGAACACATCGTTTTAGAATCAAGCAATTTGGCCAAAACCCTAAAATTAAACGGAACATATCCTTCTCAAAACGGAGAACTTATTTCTTACGGAACAAAAAACGTCATTGGCGGTTTCAGCATGATGGGAATTGCCGGAATGATGTCGGGACTTTTGGGAATTGGTTCTGGCGCTTTTAAGGTAATTGCGATGGACAATATCATGAGAATTCCGTTTAAGGTTTCCACGACAACCAGCAATTTTATGATGGGCGTGACCGCCATGGCGAGTTCTGTGATTTATATCCAAAAAGGCTACATCGAACCCGGAATCTGCATGCCAGTGGTCATTGGCGTTTTGTTTGGAGCCATGACTGGCGCTAAAGTTTTGGTAAAAGCCAATCCAAAGAAGCTGAGAATATTCTTTGCTGTTTTGATTTTTTTCTTGGCAATCAACATGATTTATAACGGACTTACAGGAAAAATCTAAGTATGGAAAAGGAAAAATTTGGAGAAAGAGATTTTCAGCAATTGATTGGAAACTTGCTTCGTTATGGCGTTTGGATTTCGCTTGCCGTCGCTTTTTTGGGCGGAATAGTCTATTTATCAAATCACGGAACCGAAACCGTAAATTATTCAAAATTCATTGAAAACGACCGCAGTATTTTTCAAGTCGTAACTTCTGTTTTTGAAGGAATTGCAACTTTTCAAGGCGAATCGCTAATCTTTTTGGGAATTATTTTGTTGTTTCTCACGCCCGTGTTACGCGTGATTTTATCGCTGTTTTCGTTTTTACTGGAGAAAGATTATCTGTATGTTGGGATAACTTTGGTGGTGATTTTGATTATTGGGGTGAGTGTTTGGTTAGGGTTTGCACATTGAGGTTAATGCAATTTTGAGGAAAACTATGTAATAGCAAGCTTTTGTTTCAAGCGTTGATAAGTCAAAAAGGCGTCTGTTAATTTTTTTAAAAAAATATGCTACAAAAATTGTTACTTAATTGATTTTCCAGACTTAACTACAAACTTTGAAAAAGTGTCAAATAAAGTTATAAATGAAATTAATGACACAATTGTTAAATATAAAATCATTGATTTTAACAGATCAATAGTAGTAATTGTATGTTCGAAAATTATGAATGATTTAGCGACGTAATTTTCATTGAAAAGATTTAATAATATAATAAAACAAATTGTTACAATGAACATTTTCATGGATATTTTAAATTTGTCTACAAGTTCGTGAAGTATAGTTTTCGAGTTATCTTTTTTACTTTCTTGTTCATATAGATTTTTTGAAAATGGTGAAGTTGCAATGATTGACAATGCGGTTATAGTAAATCCAGTTGTTATTGATAAAAAAGTAGCTATAACTTCAAATGCTTTCCTATCCAAATTTGTAGTTACCGCAAACGTTAAAATAATTATTATAGAGAAAATTAGAAGCAAAATATTTTTAAGCATTTTCTTTTTTTATTTTGTAAATTAATTTCCTGTAAACATCCTCGGGAGAAAACATTTCATCTTCATCGACTATCGCTTCAATGTCAATTTTTCTCGAAAACCCTTCAGTGTTAAAAAGCATTCCTAAGTTGTTTTCGTCTTTCCCCGCAATTACAATACTTTTTAAAGAATTTTTTTGTTCGAAAATCGACTTTACTTTTCCAATTAGATAATTGTTAGTTAATCTGTTATTATAACTTAAACTCAATGTCGCAACGCTAGCTTCATAACCATTTATTTCTTCAGACAACGTTTTGCTCAGTATTCCGGAGTCACTAAATAGATTAGGAACTGCTGATATCTTTATGTTATCAAGACTTTTAAGCATCTCAATAAATTGCCCTTCATCATATATTTCTTTTACAACAATTGATGAAGTTTTAAAGTAATCTTTAAATAAATCTATTAGGGCAACTCTTTTTTTAGAATTGCTTATCCAAACAAAGCTAGTTCTAAAATCTACAACCGCGAAAGTTTGACGTGGTTCAACTTGATTTTTTGTTCTGGGATTCGGCTCTTCTTCTTTAGTGTCAAAATTATAGACGTTTGGATTTCTAGGTCCAACAATGCCTTCTCCAAAATTCATTTTTAAATAGCTTTCTTCGTATTCGATATCAAAAATTTGAACTTTACTATCGCCATTGTTAGTATAAGAGCCTGATGGAAGATGTTTGTGAAAATTGTCAATCGATAGCTTATCATTATCTAAATATAAAAAAACTCCACTAAAGATTAAAGGTTTTTTAATAATTTTTTTCATCCCTCTACATTTTATAATTTAAGTTTTGAATACTTTTAAAATTTTTTTCGAAAAAATTTTTTATAAATATTTCGAATTGAGATATTCGTGATTCGTTTATTTATTCAAATCAAATATATACAATTAAAGTAATTTCCTTACAAAAAACACAAATTTCTACAACCAATTTCTTTTTTGTATTTTTGACAAGCTATAAAAAGTTATGACAGAAGAAAAAGTAATATTGGTCAATGAAAATGACGAGCAAATTGGCTTGATGCCAAAACTGGAGGCGCATGAAAAAGCGCAATTGCATCGTGCGTTTTCGATTTTTATCTTAAACTCAAAAAACGAAGTGATGTTACAACAGCGCGCTTCAGAGAAATACCATTCGCCGTTGCTGTGGACGAACACCTGTTGCAGTCACCAGCGCGAGGGCGAGACGAATATTCAAGCTGGAAACCGCAGATTGCAGGAAGAAATGGGTTTTTCTACCGAATTGAAAGAGCTTTTCCATTTTATTTACAAAGCGCCTTTTGACAACGGCCTGACTGAACACGAACTAGATCACGTGATGATTGGCTATTATAATGACGAACCAAACATAAATCGTGATGAAGTGGAAAGCTGGAAGTGGATGGACATTGACGCCATCAAAGAAGATATGATTCAAAATCCGGCGATTTACACGGTTTGGTTCAAGATTATCTTTGACGAATTTTATCATTTTTTAGAAGAACATAAGAAGTAGTTTGCAGTGTTCAGTTTTCAGAATGCAGACTTTAATTGTAGTAAAGACCTGAACACAAAACCTAAAACCTTGAACCCAAAATAAATCCAAATGAAAGTTACTGTCAGCAGAAAAGCCCATTTTAACGCCGCGCATCGCCTTTACAGAAAAGATTGGTCTGATGAAAAGAACAATTCTGTTTTTGGGAAATGCAACAACGCGAATTTCCACGGACATAATTATGAATTGACCGTGAGCGTGACCGGAAAAATAAATCCTGACACGGGTTATGTGATGGATATCAAAGATTTGGCGGATATTATTTTGGAAGAAGTGGAAAAACCTTTTGACCATAAAAACCTGAATTTGGATGTTCCAGAGTTTTTTGATTTGAACCCGACAGCCGAAAACATTGCCGTTGTAATTTGGAACAAACTCCGAAAAAAGATTGACGCTGAAATGGATTTAGAAGTAATTTTATATGAAACTCCCAGAAATTTCGTGAGTTACAAAGGGGAGTAGTTTCAAAAGATATAAAGATTACACAAAATAATAGTAGAACTTAAAAGGGAAATTGCAGTAATTTGCCTCTAAAAATAAACAAATGAGCTTAGAATTATATCCAATTATTTTTGACCCGATTTTAAAAGAAAGAATCTGGGGCGGTAAAAAATTAAAAACAGAATTCAATAAAAATATCACTTCAGATATCACGGGCGAAAGCTGGGAATTATCTACGGTTAAAGGTGATGTCAGCGTAATCTCAAATGGAAAATACGAAGGAAAATCGCTGAATGATTTGATTTCTAAATTTCCAGAAGAAGTTTTGGGAACTAAAATTCATCAGAAATTTGGAACAGAATTTCCATTGCTTTTTAAATTCATCGATGCCAAAGACGATTTGTCCATTCAGGTACATCCAAATGATGAATTGGCAAAAAAACGCCACAACTCTTTTGGTAAAACCGAAATGTGGTATGTAATGCAAGCCGATGAAGGAGCGAGAATCGTTGTTGGTTTCAAAGAAAACTCAAGCAAGGAAGAATACGTAGAAAATCTGGAGAATAAATCATTGCTTTCGATTTTAAAGGAAGTTCCGGTAAAAGCGGGTGATGTTTTCTTTTTGGAAACTGGCACAATCCACGCTATCGGAGCGGGAATTGTGATTGCTGAAATCCAGCAGACTTCTGATATTACCTATAGAGTTTATGATTGGGATAGAGTGGATGCGGAAGGAAAATCACGTGAATTGCACATCGAATTGGCGCTTGACGCGATTAATTACAATACGACTGATACAGAAAAAGTATATTCAAAGGACGAAAACAAAAGCAATCCGGTTGTAAACTGTCCTTATTTTATCACGAATTATTTTCCGTTGAACGGAGAAGTTTCGGTTGAAAAAACAAATGATTCGTTCACGGTATATATGTGCATGGAAGGAAATTTTGATTTGGAACTAAACGGAGAAAAATGGTCGTATAAAAAAGGAGATACGATTTTGATTCCTGCAGCGCTTAAAAATTTCAATTTGAACGGAAATGCGGTTCTGTTAGAAATTTACATTTAATAGCCTCAAATAGAAAGTTTATGCTTAATTTTGCAATCGCAAATTAAAATAAAAATAAAAATGGCAAACGTTAAGAATTTAAAGAAAGACATCAACTACGTTTTAGGAGATATTATTGAAGCAGTTTACATTTGGGAAATGTCTACAGCAGGAAAACCAACTGAAGCTTCAGAGGCTTTGATCGACGAAGCTATCGTTACTTTCGATTCTTTGATCGCAAAAGTAAACGCTAAGAACGTTGAGAACAAAAAATCTCACTTTAAACAAATTCATACAGAATTAGAACAAGCTGCGAATCAATTGGTTACTAAAATCAACGCTTTGTAGTAAAAAAAAGGGTGAAAAAAGTTTGAATTTATTTTGGAATAACAAAATACAGACTTATATTTGCACCCGTAATGAGTCGCCAGCGTAGCTCAGTTGGCTAGAGCAGCTGATTTGTAATCAGCAGGTCGTGGGTTCGAGTCCCTCCGCCGGCTCAAAAAAAAACCATCTATTTTATTTAGGTGGTTTTTTATTTAAATTGACGCATTCATTACGAATATATTGAGTCGCCAGCGTAGCTCAGTTGGCTAGAGCAGCTGATTTGTAATCAGCAGGTCGTGGGTTCGAGTCCCTCCGCCGGCTCAAGATAAACCATCTAACTTTTTTGTTAGGTGGTTTTTTTTTGCTTAATCTAATGGAATTTGATTCATAAAAAAGACTTATAAAATAATGTTATTTAAACGTTGTAAACTCAAAAGCGTTTATCTTTGCAGTCCATAAATAAAACCCATAAAATGGAACTTACACTAACAAAACCAATCTGTTTTTTTGATCTTGAAACCACAGGAATCGACATCTGTAAAGACAGAATTGTAGAAATATCAATCTTCAAAGTTTTTCCAAACGGAAACAAAGAAAGCAAAACCTGGCTGGTAAATCCAACGATTATGATTCCCGCAGAATCTACAGCGGTTCACGGAATCACAAACGAAAAAGTGGCGAATGAGCCAACTTTTAAAGAATTAGCTTCCACGGTTCACCAAATGATCAAAGATTCTGACTTGGCCGGATTTAATTCTGACCGTTTTGATATTCCGCTTTTGGCCGAAGAACTTTTAAGAGCCGGAGTTGATTTTGATATGAAAAACGAAGTTTCAGTTGATATTCAGACGATTTTCCATAAAAAAGAAGAACGTACTTTGAGTGCAGCGTATAAATTTTATTGTGGTCAAAGTCTTGAAAACGCACATTCCGCGGAAGCTGATACCATGGCAACCTACGAAATCTTGAAAGCGCAATTAGAACGATACGAAGATTTGCCACACGATATGAAATCGCTTTCGCAATTTACAACAAGAAAAAAATCCGTTGATTTTGCCGGATTTATTGCTTTGGATAAAGAAAACCAAGAAATTTTTACCTTCGGAAAACACAAAGGTGCAAAAGTTGAAAAAGTACTTGAAACAGAACCAGGATATTTTGGCTGGATTCAAAATGCTGACTTTCCTTTATATACAAAAAAGGTCTTGACAGCGATAAAATTAAGGAAGTTAAACACAAAATAAGGTGCAGGGTTTTGGGTTTAAGGTTCAAGGTAACCCAAAACCCAAAATCATGAAGCCTGAACCTAAAAAAGATGAAGATAATCTGCATCGGTAGAAATTATACCAAACATATTGAGGAATTACAAAACGAAAAACCAACGGAACCTGTAATTTTCTTGAAACCAGATACGGCGATTTTGCCAAAAAACTTTCCGTTTTTTATTCCAGAATTCAGCAATGATATTCATCACGAAGTTGAGGTTTTGGTGAAAATTAATAGAGTTGGAAAACACATCGACCCAAAGTTTGCTCATAAATATTATGACGAAATCGGCCTTGGAATTGATTTTACAGCGCGCGACGTTCAGGCAAAATTGAAAGATCAGGGACTTCCTTGGGAAAAAGCAAAGGCGTTTGACGGTTCTGCGGTGATTGGAGAATTTTTGCCAAAATCACAATTCAAGTCGTTAGAAAATCTTACATTTGAGTTAACCAATAACGGAAATAAAGTGCAAACTGGCGATATGAGTCACATGCTTTGGAAAATTGACGAATTGATTTCTTATGTTTCGCAATATTTTACGTTGAAAATTGGCGATATTATTTTTACAGGAACACCAGAAGGCGTGGCAAAAGTCAGTCCAGATGATATTCTTGAAGGGTTTTTAGAAGGACACAAACTATTTAGAATACAAGTAAAATAATGGCTATACATTACAACCTCGCAAAAGTCTATGAGATTTCAGACAACGACAGCGAATTCGTGCAAGACATCATCAATTTGTTTGTGACCGAAGTTCCTGCCGACTTGAAAAATGTCAAAAAAGGCATCAAAGAAAAGGATTACAAGCTGGCGTACAGTTACGCGCACAAGATTAAGCCAACCTTAGATTTGCTTGGAATGACAGTTGCTTTTGAAGAAATTCTTTTAGTAGAAGATTGGACAAAACGCGAAGGAAAAAAGAAAGAAATTAAAGAAACTTACAAAAGTATCGCAGATAAAATCGAAAAAGCGGTTAAGGAAATCAGCAAAGATTTTAATATTTAATTTATTCTGAAGCCATAAATCTGCAATCAAAAATTTTATGAAAGCAACAATCTTGACTATTGGCGATGAAATTTTAATTGGTCAAATCATCGACACCAATTCTGCTTTTATAGCAAAATCCTTAGATAAAATAGGGATTGACATTCACGAAATACTTTCTATAAGTGACAGTCGTCAGCATATTTTAGAAACCTTAAAACACCTTCAAAACCAAGTCGATTTGGTTATCATTACAGGTGGTTTAGGTCCAACAAAAGACGATATTACCAAAAAAACCTTGTGCGATTATTTTGAAGACGAATTAGTTGTCAATCCGCAAGTTTTGGCGCACGTCACAGAATTAATCGAAGGATTTTACAAGCGTCCAATCACGCAGATGAACAAAGACCAAGCGCTCGTTCCTTCAAAAGCAACCGTTTTAAATAACAAAATGGGAACCGCACCCGGAATGTGGATGAAGAAAGAAAATACCGTCTTTATTTCGCTCCCCGGAGTTCCGTATGAGATGAAATACTTGATTGAGAACGAAGTGGTTCCAAAAGTCATCAAAGAATACAAAAGACCTTTTATAATCCATAAAACGATTTTAACGTATGGTCAAGGCGAAAGTCTTGTTGCAGAGCGAATTGAAGCTTGGGAAAATAACCTTCCCGAATTTATAAAACTCGCTTATTTGCCAAATCCCGGCAGAGTCAGATTGCGACTTTCTGCTCGTGGAACCGACGAAAATATGCTGAAAGAAGCAATTGAAGAAAACGTAATTTCACTGTCAAAAATCATCGGCGACATCATTGTGGGTTATGATGAAAACGAAACTTTAGAAGTAATTTTAGGCAGATTATTGACAAAAAACAAAATGACAATTTCCACGGCAGAAAGCTGTACCGGCGGAAAGATTGCTCAAATGTTGACCGCAATTCCGGGTTCTTCCAACTATTTTAAAGGAAGCATCGTCAGTTATTCCACAGAAATAAAAACCGAAATATTAAAAGTACCACAAGAATTAATCGATAAATATTCTGTCGTAAGCAGGGAAGTGGCAATTGAAATGGCACTCGGAGCAAAAAAGCTAATGAAAACAGATTATGCGATTTCTACTACAGGAAACGCCGGACCCGAAAAAGGAGATTCTCCAGCCGAAGTCGGAACCGTTTTTATCGCTTTAGCAACCAAAAACGGAGTCATTTGCGAAGAATTCAGCTTTGGTCAGCCAAGAGAAAAAGTCATTGATAGAGCGGTAAATACGGCTTTTGAGATGCTTCAAAAAGAAATTTTAAAAAATGTATAATATTTATTTTGTACAAACGTTTATTTTTCGTTTCTTTGCACCCTGATTTTGAATAACGATAAAAGATAAGCATAATGTCAAGAGTTTGTGACCTTACGGGTAAAAGAGCGATGGTTGGAAACAACGTTTCCCACGCGATGAACAAGACTAAGAGAAAATTTTCTGTAAACTTAGTTAAAAAACGTTTTTATCTTCCTGAAGAAGACAGATGGATTACTCTTAGAGTAGCTGCATCTACAATAAAAACTATCAACAAAAATGGAATCGCTGCAGTTTTGAAAGAAGCTAAAGCTAACGGATTTATTAAATAATCCTTCCTAAAAACTATATAGCAAGATGGCAAAGAAAGGTAATAGAATCCAGGTAATTTTAGAATGTACAGAGCACAAAACTAGTGGTCAACCAGGTACATCAAGATACATCACAACAAAGAACAAAAAAAATACTCCAGACAGATTAGAGATTAAAAAATTTAATCCAATCTTGAAAAGAGTAACAGTTCACAAAGAAATTAAGTAATCAGAGACTTTTATAAAATCTCAAATGGTGACCATTTGCAGATTTTTAAATAAAATTTCGTGTAAAAATATTTAAATCATGGCAAAGAAAACCGTTGCAACGTTACAGACAGCTTCAAAGAGATTGACAAAAGCTATCAAAATGGTAAAATCTCCAAAAACTGGTGCATACACTTTCGTTGAAAGCGTTATGGCTCCTGAATTAGTTGATGAGTTCTTGAAAAAGAAATAATTCAATCAAACAGCATATAGAAAAGCTACTTTCATTCGGAAGTAGCTTTTTTATTTTTATATTTGTCATAAGTTTTATCAGAAGCCAAACACAAGGCATTTTTTAAATGTAGTTCCCGCTTTCTGCAGTAGTTTTTCTCCGATGAAAAATCGAAGAAAAAGCTACTGCCGCCAATCGGGGCTAGTTAAAAACGCTTTCGCCTTCTTTAAACTTCAGGACCAAGATTGTCGAAATCGAATGATCGAATAATCGAAACATCTAACAATCAGATAAAAAATGAGCTTTTTTAAGAAAATATTTTCATCAGAAAAAAAAGAAAACCTTAGCCCAGAAGTTAAACAAAGCTTGGACAAAGGTTTAGAAAAATCAAAAACATCCTTTTTCTCAAAGCTGACCAAAGCCGTTGCAGGAAAATCAAAAGTTGATGACGAAGTTTTAGACAACCTCGAAGAAATCCTAGTTTCTTCAGACGTTGGCGTAAACACAACGCTAAAAATCATCACCAGAATCGAAGAACGCGTTGCCAACGACAAATACTTGGGAACCGACGAACTGAACCAAATTCTCCGTGAAGAAATCGCCGGACTTCTTTCTGAAACAAATTCGGGCGAAGCCACAGAATTCGAAATTCCAAAAGACAAAAAGCCTTACGTTTTAATGGTTGTTGGTGTAAACGGCGTTGGAAAAACCACAACCATCGGAAAACTAGCGTATCAATTCAACAAAGCTGGATATAAAGTTGTTCTTGGTGCTGCCGATACTTTCCGTGCCGCAGCAATCGACCAATTGCAGATTTGGGCAGACAGAGTTGGCGTTCCAATTGTGAAACAGCAAATGGGTAGCGATCCAGCTTCTGTAGCGTTTGACACCTTGCAATCTGCCGTTTCTCAAAACGCAGATATCGTGATTATTGACACAGCAGGACGTTTGCACAACAAAGTAAACTTGATGAATGAGTTGACAAAAGTAAAACGTGTGATGCAAAAAGTCGTTGAAGACGCACCACACGATGTTTTATTAGTTCTTGACGGATCAACAGGTCAGAACGCTTTCGAACAGGCAAAACAATTTACAGCAGCAACAGAAGTGACTTCGTTAGCGGTAACAAAATTAGATGGAACTGCAAAAGGCGGTGTCGTAATCGGAATTTCAGACCAATTCCAAATTCCGGTAAAATACATCGGAGTAGGCGAAGGTATTGAGGATTTGCAGGTTTTCAACAAAATAGAATTCGTAGATTCTTTTTTCAAATAAAATTAAATGGCATTCTCAATAAAAAATGTAAAACCGCTTCATCTCTATGTTTTATTCGTGCTTTTGATTTTAATAGCACGGCTTTTTGAAGGTAAAATACAACCACTTTATTATTTGTTTGCATTTTTAGGATGGTGTTCATTTTACATAGCCGTTAGAAATTTTTTCAGGCAAAGAAAGCAAGGTAATTCTTCAAAAAGAGTTACGGCTAAAAAGAATAAATAAAATAAATGCGTTAATTTATTAATGCATTTATTTTATCCCATAAAACTTCATCAAAATCTGATAAAGCGAGATTTACATCATCAGCAGCTTCTCCCATTCGAATCACCACCATCTTTTTGCTTGGAATTACATAAATTTTCTGATCGTTTTTGCCTAGTGCCATAAACATATCATTTGGAGCTTCCGGAATAATGCTTCCTGGAAACTGCAATTGTGATTGAGGTAAATGATAGTTTGCTTTTCCATTTAGCCACCACAAATATCCATATCCAAGATTAATATTTTGTGAAGTATTTGTGGCATCTTCAAAGTAATTTTGGTTTAAAATAACTTCATCATCCCATTTTCCTTTATTCAGCATCAAAAGTCCAAAACGAGCCATGCTTCGAACTGTACTCCAATAAACGCTGTTGTTTCCTGATTGGATCCAAGCGCCATTCATTCCAATTTTATTTCGCAACTTCAAATTAAAATAGTTAGCATAAGTCTGCGAAGTCGCTTCTTCCACAACATCTTGCAATTTTACATACGAATTATGATAAGCCCAGCGCGTTCCGGCATCGGCTTTATAAACCAAACATTCTGGCGTTACACAATCGTCATTAATAGCGTCATCCAGTCCAGAAGTCATTGTCAATAAATGCTTATTTGTAATCATATTTTCCTTGGTCAAAGGTTCGCTTGTCCATCCTGTTCCGAGATAATCTGAAACTTTGTTGTTGATATTTAAGAAATTTTCCTGCTCGGCAATTCCTACCATTGTTGCAGTTAAAGTCTTTCCTGCACTTGCCCAATACCAGTTTGTGGAAGCCGAATGTCCGTTGAAATAATTTTCTAAAACTATTTTTCCATCCACTAAAATAATGAAACCTTTTGAATGTTTTTCTTCCAAATAAGCAAGCAACGGATTCACGGCACTTTGGTTCCAACCTAAATCAGAGACAGATTCAGTTTCCCAAACGGCATTTTCATCTAAAGAAGGAAAGTATAAATCTTCAGTAGGAATTGGAGTTTGTTCGGGTTCTTCGCTGTCAGAACTACAAGCTAAAAAAGCAAAAACAACCACCATCGGAAATATAATTTTTTTCATAACCATCACGTTTTCAATAAGACTTTAAAAATAGCAAATAGTTTAATTCAGAAACTTTTTTATCCTATTAATAAATGGTAATTTTATTTTTTTAAAATGGAATATGAAAAAGACAGCATTATTATTGTTTGTTACCTTAGTATTAACGGCTTGCGGACAAAAAGTTTCTAAAGAAGAAACGCAAAAATTGAATGGTTATTGGGAAATTGAAAAAGTACTCATGGCTGACGGTTCTGAAAAAGACTATAAAATCAATATGATGTATGATTTTTTTGAAATCGGAAAAGATTACAAAGGTTTTCGCAAAAAAGTTACACCACAATTAAACGGAAAATTTCTTGCAGATGATACCGCAGAAGCTGTTGAAATCACTGAGAAAGACGATAAAATTTATCTAAATTACAAGACAGAATATGCAACTTGGAAAGAAGAATTGAAATCCATTTCAGACGATAAAATGGTTATTTTAAACCAGCAAAATATCGAATATCACTACAAAAAAGCAACAGCAATAAACTTACTCGATGGCGAAACGACTAAATAACGAAAATTCTGTAGGCGATGTTTTAAAACACATTATCGAAGCCAATAAACTTCAAACCGGTATTGACCAAATTACTGTGAAAGAAGCTTGGATTTCGTTGATGGGAAATGGCGTAAACAGTTATACCAAAGAAGTTACGCTGCGAAAAAACACGCTTTATGTTGAATTAACTTCAGCTGTTTTGCGTGAAGAATTAAGCTACGGAAAAGAAAAAATAATCAGAATGATTAACGAAGAATTTCGCCGTGACGTCGTGAAAGAGATCATTTTTAGATAGTAAACTACCACAATTTATAGAATGAAGCAAAAACAAATCAGAGGCCTTCACCGCGATTTAGGCTATTTTTACATCGGATTAATCATCGCATTTGCCTTCTCCGGAATTTTAATGAACCACAGAGAAGTCTGGAAACCAGAAAAATACACAATTGAAACGCGTCAAATTCAATTGCAACTTCCAGCTCAAGAATTGATTTCTGAAAAATACATCGACAAGCTCAAAGAAGAAATAGAAATAGACGATAAACTGCGTCGTTTCAATATAAAAGAAGGAAAGTTAAAAGTTTCGTTTGAAAAAAATGATGTTGAAATCGACATGAAAACTGGCGCAGGCGAAGTCGTTTCTTTCATCAAAACGCCATTCATCAGCCAAACAATGAAGCTCCACAAAAACACCTCAAACTGGTGGATTTATTACGGCGACGTCTTCGGACTTTCCTTGATTGTCATTGCTGTCACCGGTGCAATCATGATTCCGGCAGGAAAATTTACTTTCAAAAAACGAGGCTGGAAATTAGCATTAGCCGGTTTAATATTCCCGCTCATTTTTCTTTTCTTATTAGCATAAAAACAAAAATCCCGTCTCAATCGAAACGGGATTTTTTATATTTTTAAAGACTGCTTACTGCAATCTGAGAACTGAAAACTAATTAAAACTGCTCTCTTCCAGCAAAGTGAAAAGCACCTTCGATAGCAGCATTTTCATCGCTATCAGAACCGTGAACAGCATTTTCTCCAATAGATTTTGCATATTTTTTACGGATAGTTCCTTCAGCAGCATCCGCAGGATTTGTAGCTCCAATTAAAGCTCTAAAATCCTCAACAGCGTTATCTTTTTCCAAGATTGCAGCTACAATCGGACCTCTTGACATAAATTCTACTAATTCTCCGTAGAAAGGTCTCGCAGCGTGTACTTCATAAAATTTTTGAGCATCAGCCACAGTCAACTGCGTTAATTTCAAAGAAACAATTTTAAAACCACCTTCAGTAATCATGTTTAAAATCCCACCGATGTGTCCGTTTTCAACCGCATCAGGCTTAATCATTGTGAATGTTCTATTCGTTGCCATTTTTTTGTTTTTAAATTTGGCGCAAAAGTAGTGTTTTTTAACAGATAACGAAAATTTTTAGAAGAATTAGAAACAGAAAAATCACGAATTATCAGCAAAAGTCGGTCCCGCTTTCTGGTACAATCTGTCATTGCGAGCTTGCGAAGCAATCTCACAACGCCAGGATTTCCCCGCCAATCGGGGTTAGCAGGAAAAGGCAGTGATTTTTTGTTATCGCCACCCAATCGTTGTCGAAACAGTTTGTCGAAGAATCTTTTTACTCCAAGGAACGAGGATTCCTCGCAAAATAGAATAATCCTTCGAAGATTCTTCCTTAGTCAGATGACAAGATTCACAAAAAAAATCCGTTTAATTTTTTTAATTTGTGTCATCTGTGTTCAAAAAAAACAGAAAAAAATCCAAAAATCTGCGGTAAAAAAACCTACAAAACAATCACAGAAAATTCATGCTCCAAAGGCTTTAATTCCTCAAATAATTTAGAAATCAAAACCTCGCCATTCTCCAAATAAAACTCCGAAAAATTCACCGTTCTTTCCTGCAGACTCTTATTCGGAAACATTTCATTCTGCAAATCAGCAATTCGTTCCAATTCCGATTCGTGTTTTTTCTTTTCTGCTTTTAAAAGACGCTTTTCAAGATTTTCCAAACCTTTAATCTGTTTTACTTCTTGCGCTTTAACCGCACCAATAAAAGATTTATCAGTAGCATTCGCCATAATATTTAAGTCCTCAAATTGTTTCTTTAAAAATTCCTTCTGCGAAGAAAAATCAATCGAAAATTTCGAAAAAGTTTTCACTTTATCATTCATCAAATCAACTTGTTTTGAAAACAAATCGTTCCAAGACAAACCTAATTTGTCCGCTTTTTTAGCTTGTTTTTCAGTCGCCAAAAGCACTGAATTTCGCAAAAGTAAAATCGGGAAGGTGACATTCGAAGCTTCAAAATAAGATTTTAATTCCAACCAATATGCCAATTCGCCACCACCGCCAATGTAACAAAGATTCGGCAAAATAACTTCCTGATATAAAGGTCGCATAATCACATTCGGACTAAATTTCTCCGGATTATTTTGCAATAATTGCAAGATTTCAGCTTCCGAAAACTTCAGTTTTGTATTATTTACGTAGTAAAAATTATCTTGAAAAATGATTCGCTCACGCAAATTATCTTCAATATAAAAAAGGTTGATTTCCCTCGGATTAACTTGAATATTATAGTCTTTTAATTTTTCAGAAGTCTCCAAAACTTTCTGGTGTGAAGTCTGTTTTAAAAGTTCCTCTTTCGCAAACGGAATAAATTCTTTTTTCAAATCAGCATCATCAGCATCGATAATTACCAAACCGGTTTTTCCGAAAATTTCATTGGCTAAAAAACGAGTAGCTTCTGCCAAATTAGAGTGTTTCACATAAGCATCTTGAAATAATTTTCTAAGATATTCTGCATTTTTTCCCAAACCTAATTCCAAAGAAAAAACTTCAAAAACTTCATCCAAACCTTTAGTAGAAAGTCTCCCGATAGGTCCGCCATTTTCAGTATTCCAACGCACTTTTTTCCCGTGTAAATTGAAGTAATTTATCTCCTCAAAATCGTGGTCTTCCGTCGCCATCCAATAAACAGGAACGAAATTATATTCAGGATATTCTCCTTTTAATTGCTTGGTCAAATTAATTACGGAAACTATTTTATACAAAAAATACAATGGTCCGGTAAATAAATTCAGCTGATGTCCGGTTGTAATTGTGAATGTTTTTGAACTTGAAAGCGACTTGATATTCACATTTGTCAAATCAGAAACATTCAAATTCGCATATTGTTTTTCTAAAACAGAAACTAATGTTTTTCGGTTTAAGTTATCTTGAAAATTGAAGTTTTCGCCCTTTTCAACCAGCTGTTTTTCAAAGTTTTCTAAAGTAGGAAATCGATGGTAAAGCGACTGTAAGTCTGGTTTTTGGTTTAAATAATCATTGATTAATGAAGAAAAATAACCAGATTCTTGATAGCTGATACAGTCGGTGGGCATAGTTTAAAAATTTTCTGTAAAAATAAAGAAAATTAAGGCATAAATTTATAAATAAGTCATAAAGTAAAAAGTCATAAAGTGGAAAGTTGACAAGTCGTTTTAATGCGTAAAACAAGGACTTTATGACTTTAAACTTTAAAAACTTTCGACTTTTTCAAAAATAAATTTGGAATATTCAAAAACTATTCTAAATCTTTGCAGACGAAAAATTAATAACACTTTAAAACGAAGAAAAATGTTTGTACTTACATCATCAGTTCAAAGCTTCACACCAACAAGATTTGGTGCAACGCTTCTTCGTGGTTTATTTCAATCTTAGAAAAACATTTTTAGATATATGAAAAAGCCCGAAGACATTTAGTTTCGGGCTTTTTTTTATTCTAGACACTTCAAAAAATTTCCCGAAAGTCAGTTCACTTATTTATCCAAATTGGATAAAAGACTTTGCACGTTTCATTTTTAATTTTTAAACATTTCTGTTTAAAAACCAGAGGAAACCTGCGCCAAAAAAACAAGAATCAACAAAATTTATGGGAAATAAATTATCCGGAAAAGACCTGATCAAATTGGGCTTTCCAAAAAACAATTCAATAAATATCGCCCTTGGGCAAATAAATAGATACAGAAAAAGAGAGAAAAAAGAATCAATTCTAACGGAAGCCAAAGAAGTTTTGCTCTCTCCAGAAAAATTTGAAGGCCACGGAACTTGGGGAAAAGTCGCCGAAGGTTTAATCAAGCCGGTTCAAGTCAGAATGCACCAATTAAAAACAACGCGCGTTCCGTTCACGATTTTTGGAGAAAATGAAATCGACGAGCAAGCCAAATTTCAATTGTATGATTCGTTGAAATTGCCAATTTCAATAGCCGGAGCTTTGATGCCAGACGCGCATTCTGGTTATGGATTGCCAATCGGCGGGGTTTTAGCGACAGACAATGCCGTGATTCCTTACGGAGTTGGCGTTGACATCGGTTGCAGAATGAGCCTTTCGATTTTTGATTTGCCTGCTTCATTTCTGAAAGGAAAAGACCACCAGTTGCAAGCGATTTTGAAAGACAATACCAAATTTGGGATGAAAGAAACGCACGCCACAAAAGCCGACCACGAAGTATTTTATAAAAGTGAGTTTCAAGATATTCCGTTGCTGAAAAGTCTTTTGCCAAAAGCCTATAAGCAATTGGGAAGTTCGGGTGGAGGTAACCATTTCGTGGAGTTTGGAGTTGTGAAAATCGACAGTCCGTTGAACGAGTGGAAGCTTGAAAAAGGTGAATATTTTGCCGTGCTTTCGCATAGTGGTTCGCGCGGTTTGGGAGCAAACATTGCCAAACATTACACATATTTGGCGACCAAACAATGTCCGTTGCCAAAGAATGTACAGCATTTAGCGTGGCTCGATTTGAACACGCACGACGGTCAAGAATATTGGTTAGCAATGAATTTGGCAGGAGAATATGCTAAAGCGTGTCACGATGATATTCATCGAAGAATCGCCAAAGCACTCGGAAAAAGAATCGTTGTGAACATTGAAAACCACCACAATTTTGCGTGGAAAGAAATGGTCAATGGCAAGGAATGTATCGTTCACAGAAAAGGCGCAACGCCAGCTGGAGAAGGACAATTGGGAATCATTCCGGGTTCGATGACCGCGCCAGGTTACATTGTTCGAGGCAAAGGAAACGCCGAAAGTTTGAATTCTGCTTCGCACGGAGCCGGAAGATTATTTTCAAGAGCAAAATGCAAAAGTACTTTTACGCAAAGCGAAATTAAAAAAGTCTTGCAAGCAAACGATGTGACTTTAATTGGAGGCAATATCGATGAAGCGCCGATGGCTTACAAAGACATTACAAAAGTGATGGCGAATCAGACAGAATTGGTAGAAATACTTGGAACATTCACGCCAAAAATCGTGAGAATGGATCGTTAAAAGTAAAAGAAAAATGGAAAAAATAATTCAGATAACAGCGGGTCGCGGACCTGCAGAATGCACTTGGGTTGTCGCCCAAGTGTTAAAAAAAGTTTTGGAAGAAGCGCAAGAACAAACCTTGGAAACAGTTGTATTGCAAAGAGAAACGGGTTCAGAAAACGGAACTGTGGAAACGGCAACGCTTT
Organism: Flavobacterium qiangtangense; assembly: GCF_042658345.1. Classification (NCBI taxonomy): domain Bacteria; kingdom Pseudomonadati; phylum Bacteroidota; class Flavobacteriia; order Flavobacteriales; family Flavobacteriaceae; genus Flavobacterium; species Flavobacterium qiangtangense. Next base: position 201,923 of record NZ_JBHSQB010000010.1, on the reverse strand, counting down.
CTGTCAAAGGAAAAAATGCCGAAGAGTTTGCAAATTCTTGGTTGGGTACAATTCAATGGATTGGTCAAAGCCAATTTCGCAAAATGCACAAACGCAAGAATTGGTTTATCGGGATCTTTGAAATTGAAAAACAAAAGAATTCAGAGATTTCAGAAAATGATATTCAATATCAAGCAATGCGAAGTTCAGGAGCGGGAGGACAGCATGTGAACAAAGTGAGTTCGGCGATTCGGGCAACGCATATTCCAACCGGAATTGCAGTTGTGGCGATGGACAGCCGTTCGCAACACCAAAACAAAAAACTGGCAACAGAACGATTACTAAAAAAATTAGAAGGTGAAACTTTGCAACAGCTCAAAAATCACGTTGGGAAACAATGGGAAAACCAACTGAATATTCAGCGTGGAAATCCGATAAGAGTTTTCTCAGGAAGCGATTTCAAAAAGAATAAAATCGAAAAGAGCTACAAAGGAATTCGCCAGAAATTAAAAACAGATTTACGAAATGAAAACAATTGATAAATACGTTTTTCAGGCATTGGATAATTATCCTTATTCGCTTGAAGAAACCATTGAATCCTTAGATTACGCTTTTTCTTATGATGCTAAAAACACGATGGTTTTGTGTCTTTATGGAAGAATTCAAGCAGAGCAATTATTGAATTATGACGAAGCGAAGAATTATTTTCAGGAAGCTTTGGCTATAAATATTCACGCTTTAGAAGTCTATCCTTTTTATATTCAGACTTTGATTTTAAACGAAGATTTTGAAGAAGCACAAAAACTGATTGATTTTGCTTTGACTATAAAAGGAATCAATAAAGCAGAGATTTTGGTCAAAAAAGCCATTCTTTTAGAAGTTCAAATGGAATTTAAAAAAGCTTTGGTAGAAATCAAAAATGCGAAACTTCATTCGATAAATTATACTTCTGATTCAGAAGTTAATGAAGCTGAAAAACGAATTAAGGGTAAAATTGATTTGGGCAAAAAGAAAAAGAAGCCGAAGAAATCTAAGAAAAGTTCTAAAAAGAAATCGAAATGATTTTTACAGAAAAGACTGTCAGAAATTTGGCAGTCTTTTTTGTTTTTAGTTAAAAAAAAACAGGCATAACTATTTACAGAATAAGATTTTAATAGTAAGTTTGAGCAAAATTTCAACAAACTATGAAAGCATTAAAAATAATCTCTGACTTACTCCCAATCCCAAGTTATACAGTCATTATCATCTGTTTCTTTTTTCCGTTTTTGACCATAAAATGTAATACGACCGAACTGGTTTCAGTTACCGGATTCGATTATGTGATTGGAAACGACGTGAAAGATAAGATGGAAAAAAGTGAAATGGCGAAAACCATCAAGGAAAAAATGGGTAAAGATATGTTCGATACCAAAACGGAAACCGATTCGATTTCTGAAGATGGCGAACCAATTGTAACTGAAAATGGCGAGGAAGAAGCTGGAAATTTATCTGACCTTTCTAAAAGCACGAAAGACGAAAAAATGGCGAAGGTTTTATTTTTTGTAATTATGGTAGTTCCTTTATTGATGGCACTTTTGGGCTTAATCATATCGTTTACAAAATCAAAAAAGAAAGCACTTTTTCATATTATATTCTCGACAATCGGATTTATTTTTCTTTTAGCCTACGGAATTATGATTAAATCTTCGGGTGATATCAATTCAATTTCTTCGATGGGCGATGGAATTGGTGCCGGAATGATTTCGATTGAATTAGGAAACGCTTATTTTGTGGCAACAATCTTCTTTTTAATCGTCATTATGTTTTTTGCAATGGCGAAATATCTAAAAAATCTATACAAAGAAGAACAGCAAATTCGAGAAGAAACGATTGAAGAATTTTATTCGAAAGAAGAATTCTAAAAACATATTTAAAACAGAAACTCCTGAGAAATCAGGAGTTTTTTATTTTGCACCAAGGACACTGCATTTCCAAATGGCAAAAATTTTATCGGTAAAAGGAACAATCAAATAAATTCGCTGGCTTAAAATATATTGCGACGGATTCGCGTAATATTCTTCCAGAGTTACAGAAGGCAAGGAACGAATGGTAGTTGCTTTTCTGTGGCTGAATCCAAAATAAGTCGAAGTTTCAGAATCTGTGGGCATGTTCATGATTCCGCCAAATGTCTTGATGGAGAAGGAGGCGCGCGTGCTGTCTGGAGAAATTGTAAAGGTAATATCAGAAGGATTTTTGGCATATAAAAACCGAATTTCCTTCTTTTTTTGTGCAAATCCCGAAATAGATAAGAATAAAAATAGGCTGAGAATAATTGATTTCATAATTTAAAAAGTAGCTTAAATTTCGATAATGCAAAGTAAGGCATTTAAAATGAGCTGACAAATCCAAAAAAATCAGCAAATGCGCAACTTCGTCAAAAATATGAAGTAATTTTGCAGACTTGATTAAAAACAATGACATCAGTTTTCCTCATCACGCCACCTTTTACACAGCTGAACACGCCATATCCGGCGACGGCTTACATCAAAGGTTTTTTAAACACAAAAAATGTTTCTTCGTTCCAATCTGATTTGGGAATTGAAGTAATTTTGTCGTTGTTTTCAAAAAATGGCTTGATAGATTTGTTTGCCGAAGCGGAGAAAAATCCTTTGGAAAAATCAGAAAATGCCAAGCGAATTTTGGCTTTGCAAGAAGAATATTTCAAGACGATTGATTCGGTAATGCTGTTTTTACAAGGAAAAAATCCGACGCTTTCGCACTTGATTTGCCAAGAAGATTTCCTGCCAGAAGCTTCTCGATTTTCTCAATTGGAAGAACTCGATTGGGCTTTTGGAACTATGGGGACTCAGGACAAAGCCAAGCATTTGGCCACTTTGTACCTGGAAGATATCTCAGATTTGATCATAGAATGTGTTGATGAAAATTTTGGTTTTAGCCGATATGCTGAAAGAATGGGCCGTTCTGCAAATTCTTTTGATGAACTTTATGAAATGTTGCAAGGCGAACCGACCTATATTGACAATATTTTATTATCAAATTTGAATGAGAAGATGAGCGATTTACAACCAGAATTGGTTTGTTTTTCAGTTCCTTTTCCGGGGAATTTATACAGTGCTTTCAGAAGTGCACAATTTATCAAGAAACATTTTCCGAAGAGTAAAATTGCGATGGGAGGTGGTTTTCCAAATACAGAATTACGCTCGTTAGCAGACATTCGTGTGATGGAATTCTTTGATTTTATTACGCTTGACGATGGAGAAGTGCCTTTGGAAGAATTGATTTCTAATGTTCAAAATGCAAATTACGGAGAATTCAAACGCACATTTCTCCTTGAAAATGATAAAATAGTTTATAAAAATAATTCCACAAAAAGAGATTATAAACAGTCAGAAGTTGGAACTCCAGATTATTCTGATTTGCTTTTGGACAAGTATATTTCGGTTATTGAAATCGTAAATCCGATGCACAGAATGTGGAGTGATGGTCGCTGGAACAAGCTCACAATGGCACACGGATGTTATTGGGGAAAATGTACTTTTTGCGATATTTCCTTAGATTATATAAAAGTTTATGAACCAGTCGCCGCCAAATTATTGTGCGATAGGATGGAGGAATTAATCGAGCAAACGGGCCAAAATGGATTCCATTTTGTGGATGAAGCGGCGCCACCAGCTTTGATGCGTTCGCTGGCTTTAGAAATTCTGCGCAGAAAATTGACAGTGACTTGGTGGACGAATATTCGTTTTGAAAAAAGTTTCACCAGAGATTTGTGTTTGTTGCTAAAAGCTTCAGGATGTATCGCTATTTCTGGAGGTTTGGAAGTTGCATCTGATCGATTATTAGAATTAATTCAAAAAGGAGTGACCGTGGCTCAAGTGGCAAGAGTTACCCGGAATTTCACGGAAGCCGGAATCATGGTTCACGCTTATTTAATGTATGGATTTCCTACGCAAACTTCACAAGAAACGATTGATTCGCTTGAAATGGTGCGACAATTATTTGAAATCGGAATTTTGCAATCTGGTTTTTGGCATCAATTTGCAATGACAGCGCACAGTCCGGTTGGAATGTATCCAGAGAAATTCGGAGTTTTAAAAGAAACAGAAAACATCGGAACTTTCGCAAATAATGACATCATCCACATTGATAAAACCGGAACTGATCATGATCAATTCAGCTTTGGATTAAAGAAATCGTTGTTCAATTATATGCACGGAATCTGTTTTGATTTTCCACTGCAAGATTGGTTTGAGTTTAAAGTACCACGTACAAAAGTGCCGAGCGATTACATCTACAATGCAATTCACGAAGAAGAAGATTTTAATACAAAATCGTCAGCAAAAGTAGTTTGGATTGGAAATAAACCGACAGTTTCTTTTTTTACAAAATCAAAAAAAGGGAATTCTTGGGAAATGGCGACTTTAGATTTTCATTCAAAAAAAGAACAATTTGATGTCCAAACCAGCAAAGAACAAGGAATTTGGTTGCAAGAAATATTGTCTAAAATTTCGGTATCAAATACAAAAACCTACACTTTTCAGGAAATAAAAGCAGATTATGAAAATTCTGAATTAGAAGATTTTGAACTATTTTGGTATGGAAAGCAAATAAAAACCCTGAAAGAATCAGGGCTTTTGGTACTTTAATTTTTCATCGCTTTCTTTTCAGCATCTTCCTTTAATTTGTCGAACTTTTCAATTTGTTCTTTAGAAAGTACTTTCTTTATTTTCGATGCAATTTTATCGTTAATTGCCTGAGCCTTATCTCTTTTCTCCACATAAGCTATGTCCATTTTGTAGATTTCTTCCAGCGCATCTTTGTTATCATTTACTGCAGATTTAACAACAGCTTGCTGTAAACCATCCAATTTCAACTCTTTTGTCAGATAATCAGTATAAACCGTTGCGTAATCTTGAGGTTTCTCTTTGTTAGTTCTTGGCGCATCGTTACCAATGGAGCGGTCAATATTTGATCGCCTGCCGTTATTGTAACCATTGTTATAAGCGCCACCGTATTGCGAATAGCCGTCAGTGATGCCAAACATTAAAAATAAAACTGAGATATAAAATAATTTAGTCATGCCCATAAAATTTATAAAACAAACTTAACAATTTTTAAGCCAAAAAGAAAATGGCGCTAATTTTAATTAAAAAAGGAGCTTCAACAGAAACTCCTTATATTTTTATTCTTCAATAACTGCTTCGCCATACAAATCAAATTCAGCAGCATCTGTGATTTTTACATTTACAAATTCCCCCGTTTTTAAATACGCTTTTGTAGCATCAATTAAAACTTCGTTATCCACATCTGGACTATCAAATTCAGTTCTTCCAACGAAGTGACCGCCTTCTTTTCTGTCAATAATACAACGGAAAGTCTTCCCGATTTTCTCTTGGTTCAATTCCCAAGAAATCTGAGATTGAATTTCCATAATTTCATTCGCGCGCTGTTGTTTTACTTCTGCCGGAACATCGTCTTCCAATAAATAAGCGTGCGTATTTTCTTCGTGAGAGTAAGCAAAACAGCCCAATCTTTCAAAACGCATTTCTTCAACCCAGTTTTTCAAAATCTGAAAATCTTCCTCAGTTTCTCCAGGATAGCCCACAATCAGGGTCGTTCTGATCGTCATTTCTGGCACTTTTTCTCTGAATTCGTTAATCAACTTAGTAGTTTTTGCCTGAGTCGTTCCTCTTCGCATTGACTTTAAAATTGAATCAGAAATATGTTGCAACGGAATATCCAAGTAATTACAAATCTTTGGCTCGCGCTTCATCAAATCCAAAACATCCATCGGAAATCCAGTTGGGAACGCATAATGCAAACGAATCCATTCGATGCCTTCAACTGCTGCCAAATTCTCTAATAATTCAGCAAGATTTCTTTTTTTATACAAATCAAGACCATAATAAGTCAAGTCTTGAGCAATTAAAATCAACTCTTTCACGCCGTTTTTAGCCAAACCTTTCGCCTCGTTTACCAATTTTTCAATCGGTTGCGAAACGTGTTTTCCACGCATCAACGGAATCGCGCAAAAACTGCAAGGACGGTCGCAACCTTCCGCAATTTTCAAATACGCATAATTTTTCGGAGTCGTTGTCAAACGCTCTCCAAGCAACTCGTGGCGGTAATCAGCACCAAGCGCTTTCAATAATCCTGGCAATTCGGTAGTCCCAAAATATTGGTCCACATTCGGAATTTCCTTAATCAAATCTGGCTTGTAACGTTCAGACAAACATCCAGTTACAAAAACCTTATCAACAATTCCTTGCTCTTTTTTATCAACATAATTCAAAATCATATTTACAGATTCTTCCTTCGCATTGTCAATAAAACCGCAAGTATTAATCACAATAATATTGCCCTCACGTTCCGCAGGCGCCTCATGCTCAACATCTTTACCGCTGGCACGCAATTGTCCCATCAGCACTTCACTGTCGTAAACATTTTTAGAACACCCTAAAGTGATTACATTAATCTTGTTTTTCTTTAACGTCTTGGTTCTCATAGAATTGTAAATTGGAGTGCAAAATTAAGCTTTTTTCTCCAAACCCCGCCAGTTTCACTTTCTATTTGTATTCTTTCTAACATAATTGGCAATTAAAATCAGCTTTTTCTTTTCCCGAAGCACAATCGCCAACGCATTTTTTAAACTTCGTCCCGCTTTCTGCAGTAGTTTTTTTGAAGAAAAATCAAAAAAAGCTACTGCCGCCAATCGGGGCTATTGAAAAACGATAGTACCATTTTTAAACTTTTGTACCATTGCGTGAACTTCGTTTTCGTTAAAAAATGAATTAGAATCCGCGAAAAAATCCGCGTCATCCGTTTGAATCCGCGTACCATTTTCGATACAAACAATCAGTTGCTGAATCACGTCGCGGAGATTACTCCTTCGTCGGAATGACAAAAATTAGGCTAAAACTTAAGTAATCCAATGTTTAAAATTCTCACAATTTCCCAGCATGATTTTTGATATTTACTTCCTAATCTTTACGTTTACAATATGAAAACCAAAATCTTAATTTTCTTTCTCTTTTTCCAAATTTCCCTCTTCGCACAAAAAAGAGACGTTCAAGTCTATCGAGAATTTGTCGACGGAAAAACAATTGTTTACGCCGATAATAATGAATTTTGCCCAGTTTCCGTCGTCATCAGAACCGAATTGGTGAATATGAAAAGCAGTTTAAAAAAGGCATTTGTTCTAGTTCCAGCGCAAACAAAAAAGTTTGCGGTAACAGAATTGACAGTCATTGACAAAACCAAAAAAGTATCTTTCAAATACCAAAGTTCCTTTTTTCTTGGCAACATCGATTTAAGAAAATACGACATCAATTTCCCATACGAACTTCCTTATAATAAAGGAGAAGAATACTTAATAGGGCAGGGTTACAACGGAACTATTTCGCACCAAAACGAATTTGCCTTAGATTTCATAATGCCCATCGGAACTGAAATCTTAGCCTCCCGCGACGGAATTGTCGTCGATGTTCAAGACAAAAACTCAGGAAATTGCGTGCAAAAAGAATGCGCCGAAAAGAATAATTTCATTGTAGTTTACCACGAAGACGGAACATTTGCGGAATATACGCACATTGACACAAATTCAGCTATGGTAAAAAAAGGAGATTCAATAAAAACCGGCGATAAAATTGCCTTAAGCGGAAACGTTGGTTGGTCTTCAGGTCCGCATTTGCATTTTTTTACCTTTGCTCCAGATATTGAAAAAGGAAGAATTTCTATCAAAAGTAAATTCAGAACAAAAGGAAAAAAACTCGAATTTTTAGAGGAAAAAGAATCGTATTTGAAGGAGTAAAAGTTGCCACAGATTCGCAGATTTTAAATTTAAAATGCGAATCTGCAGTATAACTTATTTTATGATTGAAACTGGTTCTTTGTTTTCATCAATTGCCACAAACGTGAAGTTTCCGGTGATGGCTTTTTCTCTTTCCAGAGAATACATTTTCTCGACATAGATTTCTACGTGAACTTGCATACTTGTGTTTCCTATGTGAGTTACTTTTCCAATCAATTCAGCAAAAGTTCCGGACGGAATCGGTTTTTTAAAATCAATTCTGTCACTGCTTACCGTAACAACTCTTTGACGACTGAAACGTGTTGCGGTGATAAACGCCACTTCGTCCATTAATTGCATCGCGTTTCCACCAAATAAGGTGTCATAATGATTGGTTGTATTTGGGAATATTGCTTTAAAAATGTGAGTTTCTGCTGCGTTTATTTTTTCTTCTAAAGTCATTTTGTTAGTTGTTTTTTGGTCTTAAATTTCCCCATTTTAAATATGTGCTTCCCCAGGTAAATCCGGCGCCGAAAGCTGTGATTAGCATATTTTGTCCGGCTTTAAAATCATCTTTGAAATCCCAGAGACAAAGCGGAATTGTTGCCGCCGTTGTGTTTCCGTATTTTTCAATATTGATTTTTACTTTCTCAATTGGGAAATTTAAGGTATCGCTTACAGCTTGAATAATTCTCAAATTCGCTTGATGCGGAATAATCCAATCTACTTTTTCTGAAACCAATTCGTTGCGTTCCATAATTTCTTTGCAAGCAGAACTCATTCCGTTGATAGCATTTTTAAAAACCGTTCTTCCGTCTTGATGAACAAAATGTTTTTTATTAGCCACAGTTTCTTCAGTAGCAGGAAAAAGGGAACCTCCGGCTGGAACAGAAAGAAATTGCGTTCCGTTTCCATCGGTTTTAAAAATATTGTCAATTACGCCTAAATCACCAGAAGTTGGTTCAAGCAAAACTGCACCAGCTCCGTCGCCAAAAAGAACGCACGTATTTCTGTCTTCATAATTTACGATCGCACTCATTTGGTCAGCGCCAATTACCAGAACTTTTTTGTAACGGTCACTTTCAATCAAACTTGCCCCAACAGAAAGTGCGTATAAAAATCCGGAACAAGCGGCGTTTAAATCAAATCCCCAAGCGTTTTTTAAGCCTGCTTTTTCACAAACAATGCTTGCAGTAGGCGCTAAAATGTGATCAGGAGTGGAAGTGGCTAAAATTAAACAATCAATTTCTGACGGTTCAATATCTGAGTTTTCGATGAGGTTTTTTATGGCAAAAGCGGCCATATCTGAAGTGGCTAATGATTTGTCAGAAAGTATCCTTCTTTCTTTGATTCCGGTTCTGGAAGTAATCCATTGGTCGGAAGTATCAACCATTTTTTCGAGGGTTTTATTATCTAAAATAGTTTCTGGAACAAAGCCTCCAATGGCTGTAATAGTTGCGTTTGTTTTGGTATTCATTGACGGTAAAAAGTTGTGTGGCTTGGGAAAAGCCAAGTTTGTTTTTGAAAAGTTGTTCTTAAATCAGAATATTTACGAAGAAAAAAAGGAATAGTTTTTTTGGTGAAGGCGCACTTCTTCCATAGAAATTAAACCAAAAACTTTAGACCGCGAAAGTATTGTCAAATAAAAAAAGGCAGGTCTCCTGACTTGTAGCATTTTTATCTTCCTTCCCAAAATTGTACTGTTTCAGTGGATTTTATTGATAAAAACTTTTTGGGCTACTTACAGTTGCGCGACAGTTCGTGAATTTCACACGATTCCCTATTAACCTCGATTGAAACCGAAGACCGTTTTTCTTGATTGAAATAAGTAAAGAACTTTGGCGCAAAGATAATGACTGAAAATCATAAAAAAATCCCAAAGTATAAGTTTGGCGCATAAAAAAAACCACCTGAAAACAGATGGCTTTTTTAGAATTTTTCGGACTTAAAATAGTTACAAATCAAATAATAATGTCAATGAAACATTGTTATTTATTGATTCAATATTTGCTGTGTCAACCAATCCTTGTGAAAAAAAGGCTTGCTGCGTGTCTCGTTTTGAGTAAGAATATGCGGCGTCAAGTCGTGTTCTTCCGAAATTGTAACCTAAACCACCCGAAATTCCGTGTAAATCACCGATCGTATTTCCGTTTTTGTAAGGACTTTGTTCAAAACGATATCCTCCGCGGAAGCTCCATTGTTTTGCCCTTGCTTCGGCACCAACTCTAATTTCTGAAGTAACATCCAATAGCGAATTCAAATCATTATTTGTAGCGCTGAGGTTGTCGTTTCTCAAGAAGTTTTCATTATCTGGATTGCTGAATTTTGTGTTGCTGTAATCTTTCATGGTGTAATCAATGCTGATTAATCCTAGTTTTCCGAAGACATAAGCCAAACTTCCGGTGTATTTTCCAGGCGTTCTTAAAGTGTACGACGAATAAACGGTATTGTAAGTTGTTGGTTCAACAAGAATATCGGTTCCATTTGGACAATCTGCGCAATAAACCGAAAGATTTTGATACGTTTCATCGTTCAATCGGTACCAAGTTGGCGATTCGTAAGAAATTCCTAATCGAAGTTCGTTCGTCACTTTTGCAATTGTTCCAACTTGGAATGAAAAACCGTTTCCGTAAGTGTAAAGCTCGTTGTTAAATCGCAAAGACTGAATGCCGGTGCTTGTTGAACTTCCTGGCGTGTCGAGATAATCTTCATAAAAACTTGATTTCTTCACCAAATCTGTAAAGTGCGCGTTCAAATTTAGACCAAAATAAAATCGGTCTTTATATTGTGTCGCGAAGTTGAAGGACATCTTTCCGTTGTAACCTGATGTGGTTGTGAAATTTTCTTGGTAATAATTTCCTCCAGAAGGCGTGTTCGAAATATATTGAGTATTGCTTCCGGTGTCAGTAACTGGATTTATCAAAAATCCTTCATAACCAAAATAAGCTTGTTGGTTTGAATAATTCAACGCGCCAAAATTATTTGAAGTAATTGTGTTTAGTGGCAAACCATTGGCGTGGCTTAAAAAATATTGCGAAACAGAATTATTAGGGTTAAAACCTTGAGAATAAATACGATTGTCAAAATTATTTGTGTTTTCGTAATTTACTCCAATAGTTAATTTTTTCCAGTTACTTTCTTCGTTTGTATTTGTAAAAACCCAAATCGCACCCAATTGATTTAAATCGAAAGAATTTTCTTTGTCACTTGTTTTAGTCCCAAAATAAGAGGAATTATTTTTGGAAGTATTTGTATTTGCTGTAACGGCGAATTGATTTGTAGTAAAAACGGCTCCACCCGCAGGATTTACATTTAAGGATGAAAAATCACCACCTAACGCTCCGAATGCGCCACCCATTGCTCTAAAACGGGCGGTTCCGGTTAAATTGTCTTGAGCATATCGCATTGCATCAGAAATATCTTGGGCTTTCATTGAATGTAACGAAAGGCCTGTGATGACCAATAAAATATATTTTTTCATAAATTAAAACTTTGTTTGTATTTAATAAAAATGCCCATGCTCGTACTTTTAAGTCAAAACATAGGCATTTATTTATGGATTCAAAAATTATCTTCTTCCGCCTCCGCCACCGCCGGACCTTCCTCCGCCACCGCCAGAACCGCCAGACGAACCGCCACCACCTGATCTTCCTCCAGAATAACTTGGAGCGCTGTATGATCTTGATGGAGCAACTGATTGACTGCGAGTAGAATTGCTTCTTGTTTGCGTGTTGTAACTAGAATTGCTTCGAGTTGCAGTGTTATTATAGTTCGCCGAATTTCTAGTTGTGTTATAACTATTAGATCTTGTTGCGCTATTTCTTGTTGTGTTATAAGCTCGGTTTACATTTCTTGTCGAATAGGTAGTGCTTGAACTTCTTCTTTCGGCGTTGTAGTTTTCTCTGCTTCGTCCATTATTGATAGATCTTGAAGCATTACTTCTTCCGGCAATATTTCTGTTTGCATAATTGCTTCGTGTTCCGTTCGCGTAGTTGCTTCTTCCTCTGTTATAGTTATTGTAGTAGCCGTTTCCGTACCAATTATTCCAGCCTCCATAACCATATCCGTAGCCACCGTAACCCCAGCCACCGTAGTAAGGGCTGTTCCAGCCCCAACCAAGACCCCAGCCACCATAACCCCAACCACCATACCAGCTGTTCCAACCTCCCCAGCCCCAGCCGAGACCTGGTCCGTACCAATTATTATAACCCCAACCGTTGTCATAATAATTAACAGTTACACCTTCAGGATTGCTTCCCCAGCCACCATAACCAGTTTCGGTTACATAAACGGTGTCGCGCGCTTCGTCGCCATAAGTTGAGCTATAGTTTTCGGTATCGGTAAAAAACTCAGGATCATCTTGAAGTGATGTGAAATAACCTGAATTTTGGTTGTTGTTTTGAGCAGTACCGTTATCTCTTTGAGGATTGTTATAAATACCGTCAGAGTCATGAGTCGTATTTTGATATGACGAACAAGACGTCATAACAATGGTCAGCAGTCCAATCAATGAATAAATGGAGGCTGATTTGCTGGAAAAGTAATTAGTTTTCATATCTAGAGCAATTTAAATTGTTGGACAATACAAAAATAGTTAGTTTTGCTGAAACTATTTAGTTAAATAAAGTTAAACAATATTTGTGCCAAATTATTCAATATGAGTAAGAACCTTACAAAAAGATCAGAAGATTATTCCAAGTGGTATAACGAATTGGTCGTTAAAGCAGATTTAGCCGAAAATTCTGGGGTTAGAGGCTGTATGGTCATCAAGCCTTACGGTTATGCAATCTGGGAAAAGATGCAAGCAGAATTAGACAGAATGTTCAAAGAAACCGGACATCAAAATGCTTATTTTCCGCTATTTGTGCCCAAAAGTATGTTTGAGGCCGAAGAGAAAAATGCAGAAGGTTTTGCAAAAGAATGTGCTATCGTAACTCATTATAGATTAAAAAATGATCCGGATAAACCTGGAAAATTGATGGTTGACCCAAATGCCAAATTAGAAGAAGAGCTAATTGTTCGTCCAACAAGTGAAGCAATTATTTGGTCAACATATAAAGGATGGGTGCAATCTTACAGAGATTTACCTTTGCTAATTAATCAATGGGCAAACGTGGTTCGCTGGGAGATGAGAACGCGTTTATTTTTGAGAACTGCCGAGTTTTTATGGCAAGAAGGTCACACGGCTCACGCTACAAGAACAGAAGCCATTGCAGAATCTGAACAAATGATGAATGTTTATGCTGATTTTGCCCAAAATTTTATGGCAATTCCAGTTATAAAAGGATTAAAAACAGAAACTGAACGTTTTGCTGGCGCGGAAGAAACTTATTGTATTGAAGCTTTGATGCAAGACGGAAAAGCGCTTCAGGCAGGAACTTCGCATTTCTTAGGTCAAAACTTTGCAAAAGCATTCGACGTGAAATTTGCTAATGCAGAAGGAAAACAAGAATATGTTTGGGGAACTTCTTGGGGAGTTTCAACGCGTTTGATGGGTGCTTTGGTTATGACGCATTCTGATGATAACGGATTGGTTTTACCTCCAAATTTAGCTCCGATTCAAATTGTGATTGTTCCAATTTACAAAACCGATGAAGAATTTACTGCGATTTCAGAAGTAGCACATACTTTAGTTACGCAGTTCAAAAAATTAAAGATCTCGGTTAAATTTGATGATAGAACGACTCAAAAACCAGGATTTAAGTTTGCAGAATGGGAATTAAAGGGAGTTCCGGTTAGAATTGCTGTTGGTCCAAAAGATTTAGAAAACGGAACTTTTGAAGTTGCCAGAAGAGATACTTTGACAAAAGAAGTCGTTTTAAAAGACGGAATTGTAAATTATGTGAATGATTTATTGGAGCAGATCCAAGGAGATTTATTCAATAAAGCTTTAAATTATAGAGATACGCATATCACGGAAGTGAATGATTTTGAAGAATTTAAAGATGTTTTAGAAAACAAAGGAGGCTTTATTTCGGCTCATTGGGACGGTACTGCAGCAACAGAAGAAAAGATAAAAGACTTGACAAAAGCGACAATAAGATGTATTGCTTTAGACAGAGTAGAAGAGGCTGGAACCTGCGTCTTTACTGGGAATCCTTCATCTGGAAGAGTGCTTTTTGCTAAGGCATATTAAAAAAAATAAAAAAAAATTAAATTTTTTTAAAGTAGCTATTGCACAAATAAAAAATAGTTGTATTTTTGCAACCGCAATAGAGAAGCAAGGCCCGTTCGTCTATCGGTTAGGACGCATGGTTTTCATCCATGTAAGAGCGGTTCGATTCCGCTACGGGCTACTACTTTTTTAAAGCATCAGTTCTCCTTAACTATAAAAAGGAAAATGGCCCGTTCGTCTATCGGTTAGGACGCATGGTTTTCATCCATGTAAGAGCGGTTCGATTCCGCTACGGGCTACTAAATTAGTTGTAAATTAGTTTTATAAAATAAAAGCTGGTGTCTCGGTTTTTATTTTATTAGTTAAAACCAAAGTGATTGTCTGACAATTGTGGGAGGTTTTTCTTTTTTAACTAGTATTTATAATAATTACATCTAAAATTAAAACACAATGGCAAATCATAAGTCAGCTCTAAAGAGAATCAGAAGTAACGAAAAGAGAAGAGTATTAAACAAATACCAACATAAAACTACTCGTAATGCAATCAAAGCTTTACGTTTGTCTACTGAGAAATCAGATGCTTCTGCAAAATTATCAAATGTTATTTCAATGATTGATAAATTAGCTAAGAAAAATATCATTCACGATAACAAAGCTTCTAATTTAAAATCTAAATTGACTAAGTTTGTTTCAGCTCTTTAATTAGAATCGAAATTTTAAAAATATTAAAGTCCTCATTTGAGGACTTTTTTTTGCTTTAATAGGAAATAAAAAAGCTCTCAATTTCTTGGGAGCTTTTTCATCTTTATAATCTTTCTTTTAAGCCTTCGAGCATTTCTTTCGTAATTGGTTTTGACATAAAGTCAATCACCATCGGATATTTTTTAGACTTCTCAATATCATTTGGATCAATAGTAGAAGACAATACAATCACTTTGGTTTTTTTATTAAACTGATCGTATTCGCTTTGGTTGAAATTATCTAAAAATTCCCAGCCTCCCATAACCGGCATATTTAAGTCTAAAAAAACCAATTCTGGACAGCAAAAGTCATTGGCAACATTTAAGTTGTCATAGTAATCTAAAGCTTCCTGGCCATTTTTAGCAGTAATTATTTCTTCTGTAAAAGATGATTTCGCAATTACCATTTTGTATAACATCAGGGTAATTGGATCGTCATCTACACATAAGATTTTCTGTAGCATTTTATTATTTTTTGAATGTTAATGTAAATTTTGTTCCCTTGTCCACTTCGCTTTGAACATTGATCGTGCCCCCCATAGTTTCCACTTGCGATTTTACCAAATACAAGCCTAATCCTTTACTGTCAGGATAATTATGGAATCTTTGATATAACCCAAAAATCTTGTCTTTGTTTCTTTCAATGTCAATCCCAATTCCGTTATCTTCGAAAGTCAAGATCGTTTGGTCTTCATTTTCTTTGGTAGAAATTGAAATTTTTAGTTTTCTTGAGTGATCTCGATACTTAATGGCGTTCGTCAGCAAATTTAAAATTATACTTTCAAGGTACGCTTTATTTATGTTTGAAAGCGAATCTTTTTCCAAATTTATTTTGATGATTGGCTGGTGTAAATTGATGAGGTAATTCAGTTGGTTAAAGACGCTTTCAAAAACTTCGCTGAAAAGCACATTTTCCTTTTGAATCGACGGATTGTCTTTGATAATTACAACTTTAACCAAATCATTAATTGTCTCATTTAAGAGATGTGTTGATTTAGTAAAGCCGTTTAAAATCAATTTCAAGTCGCTATTTTCAACCGGAATATCTTCAATAAGGTTCAATAATCCGGTTAAATTTGACAACGGAGCGCGTAAGTTGTGCGAAGTTATATAAGAAAACTGCTTCAAATCTTTGTTGTTTTGAGTCAATTCTCGAATAAGCTGTTCTTTCTCTTTTTCTTGATTTTTCTGGTCGGTGATATCGCGTTGAATTGAAATCCAATGTGATAATTTTCCGTCTTTGTCAAAAATCGGAATCATTGAAAAGCTTACCCAATATTCTTCGCCATCTTTTTTATAGCTGATGGTTTCAACATTGGTAGCCTGTTCATTTTTTACCGAACTGATCAATTTTTCAAATTCTTTTTCATCTGAATTTTCGCCTCTAAAAATTAAAGGAGATTTTCCAATTACTTCGGAAGCTTTATATCCTGACATTTTTGAAAAGGCCTGATTTGCAAAAATAATCTTTGGAATCAGACTTTCTGAAGTATCATTTTCGGTAATAATTACAGCATCTTTTGCTTGCGTAATTACCGTTTCCATCAATTTCAGACGTTGATTTTCTTCTTTTTGTTTTGTAACATCTTGCATCGAAGCAATCATACGAATTGGTTTTCCGTCATTATTTTTGATCAAAAAACCTCGGTCGAAAACAAACTTATAGCTTCCGTCGGCACATTTAAACCGATATTCGTCTTGCCATTTTTCAACTTTTTTCTCTAGGAAATTATAAAGTTTTACAGAAACACGCAAGCTGTCTTCTGGATGAATTCTGTCAAACCACCATTTTGAAGTATTTCCAACATCTTCTTTTTTATACCCAAAAACACCCTGAATTCCTTTGTTCCAAACAAAATTATCTTCTTGAATTTTCCAGTCCCAAATAGTGTCGCTCGTTGCTTTTGCCACGATATCATAACGGTCGATCGCTTGTTTTAAATCTTCGCTGGCACGTCTGCTTTCGACCACAACGCCTACAAGATTTGCCACTCGTTCTAGCAGAGAAACTTCGTCTTGACTTGGCGATTTCTTCATTTTGTAATAAACCACAAAGCTTGCAATTGTCGTCCCGTCTGTTTTTTTGATCGGAATTGACCAACACGATTTTAAATTGTGTTCTGAAGCAACTAAGGCAAAATTGCTACACAAATGGTGGTTTTGGATATCTGTAATAAAAATATTTTCTTCTGCAAAAATGCTGTTTTCTCCATCTATTTTGTTCAAAGATTCCACATAACTTTGCGGAAGCGAGGTTCCGATTATATGATGAATCTTGCGATTTTTCAATTCCACAATCGAACAAATTGCTCCTGGAATTAAAGTTTCAATATTGTTTATTACGGTATGTAAAACCGTGTCTAGATTGGTTTCTGGTGCCGCGTTCAACTTGTAAATATCCTTTTCAAAAGACAAAATTGTATCTTGAAATTTTCTAGTTGTAATGTCTTGCAAAGCTCCAATTTTCTTCACTTGGCGACCGTTTTCCCAAATTAAATCAAAGCGGTCTAAAACATAAGCGTAACTTCCGTCTTCGCGTTTAAAACGATATTCGATTTCATGGTGCGAATCAGAAGAATTAGGTTCTATCGAAGCAATTTTCTCTCGAACCCATTGAATTTCATCGGGATGAAGGCGCGTAGTCCAGAAGTCTAAGTCAAGATATTGCTGATCTTTAAAATTAAATCCGAAGATTTTATTGTAATTTGATCCAGCAATATAAATCTTTTTTGTGGCTGAGTCAAACTCATAAATGGCGTCACTAGTCGCTTTCGCAATGGCTTCATAGCGAAGATTGCTTTCTTTTATTTTAAGCTCGTTTTCAATTCTTTGAGTAACATCTCTCGCGTTTAAAACGATGCCATTTACTGCAGGATTATCAGTCATGTCAACAACACTTGCCTCTAGCCAGCGCCATTTATCGTCAAGCCGAATGTATCGAAATGGTTTTGTTGTAATTCTTTTATGGTCTTTTAAAGCTGAAAATTGCTGTTTAAAAAAGTCTAAATCGTCATAATGCAATTTTTCAAACGCATTGGTTCCAACATAATCGTAAGGATTCAAACCGTATCGTGTTTGGATATTCGGACTTATATATTTGAAGTATCCTTCGGTATTTAAAATACAAATTAGTTCAGAACCGTCTTGAATCAGTGCTTTGAAACGCTGTTCAGTTAGCAGATTTTCTTTTTCAGCTTTTAATTTTTCGGTGACATCGGTGGCTAAAACGAGACGAGCTTTTCTTCCGTTGAAAATAATTTCATTGCTGTGAGTATCAACATCAATTAATTCTCCGGATTTTTTGATATGTTGTAAAGAAATTTCGTTGAAAGTATTGTCTTTTCTAATCTTTGCTACTGCATTTACAACTTTTTCTTGGTCTGATTTATAAATTACGTCGGTTACTTTTCGTTCCAAAAACTCTTCGCGCGTATAACCATATTTGCGTAGCGCGGCGTCGTTTGCGTCTAAAAACCTTAACGTTTCAGTATCGTAAACCACTTTTGGCAAAGGGCTTGAATGAAAAAGATCTTTGTATTTTTTTTCAGATTCACTTAATTTTTCCTGAATTTTTTTGTGTTCGATGTTGTATAAAATGCTTTTGAAAAGCAAAGGAGCATTTAAATCTTCTTTCAATAAATAATCTGAAACGCCGTAGGAAAGCGATTTCATGCTGAACTCTTTGTCAGAATATCCAGTCAAAATTATAATTGGAATTAATTTAGCAAGCGGAATTATTTCGTTCAATAATTCTTCTCCTTGACCATCAGGAAGTATTAAATCTAGAAGGATTATGTCAATTTTATGATCAGAATTTAAGTGTCGTTTTGCTTCTTCCAAAGTCAATGCTTCATAAAACACGGGATCTGAGAATTCTTCTTTAATGTAATCGCGTATCAAGACCATATCGCCTTGATTATCTTCGATAATTAAAAAATGAATGCCTTCTTTATGAAAAGTCATTGTTATGGTTTTTTTGGCAATTGAACAATTGATATCCAGAAATCTTCAATGCTGGTGATGACCTCTAGAAATTTAGTGGTTTCAACCGGTTTTGTGATGAAGCAATTCACGTGGTTCTGGTAGCTTTTTAGCACATCTTGTTCAGAAGAGGAGGTTGTAAGCATAATTACGGGGATATGTTGAATTTGGGGATTTGATTTTATCCTTAATAAAACTTCGTGGCCATTCAGCTTTGGAATATTCACGTCAAGTAATATCAGGTCTGGAGTTTCAGCAGTGGTATATTTTTCTTTTTTCTCCAGGAAAAGCATAGCTTCCCATCCATCACGTACAACAGAAACCACATTCTTGATTTTGCTGATCAAGAGCGCTTCTTCGGTTAGTAGGATGTCGCCTTCATTGTCTTCAATTAATAATATATGAATTGATTTCATTGGGCAAAATGATTTGGGTTTAACAAATATAGCAAAACTATTTGCTAACTGTAAAATAAAATTGGCTTCCTTTTCCTTCTTCTGAATTCACCCAGATTTTTCCTCCTTGAGTTTCTATAATTTTCCTACAAATAGCAAGTCCGATACCGGTTCCAGAGTATTCTTGCTTTGGATGCAGTCGTTGAAAAATGACAAAAATCTTGTCAAAAAATATAGGATTTATACCAATCCCATCGTCGCTAACGCAAAATTGCCATTTGGTTCCTAAATCGGTATATGAAATTTCAATCGTTGTAGGTTTTTCTAATTTGTGGTATTTGATAGAATTTCCGATCAAATTCTGCAAAACGAGCTGAATTGGTGTTCTGCGACAATTTATCGTTGGTAAATTTTTCCAAATTAGTGTCGCGTTATTTTCTTTCAAGGCCAACTCATTATAAAGCGTAATTTCTTCCAAAAGAAGATTCATATCAATGTTTTCCTTCCTTTGGTCAAATTTTCCAATTTTAGAATATTCGAGCAGATCCAGAATTAAGATTCGCATTCTTTGGGCGCCATCAACGGCATAATGAATATATTCTTTTCCTTTTTCGTCGAGCTGGTCATTGTATTTTCGTTCAATTTCTGATAAAAAACGCGTCACCATTCTCAGCGGTTCCTGTAAATCGTGTGATGCAACGTAAGCAAATTGCTCTAATTCAGCATTTGAAATCGCAAGCTCTTGAACCCGTTTATTAATTTGGGAATTCAGTTCTTCCAGATGATTTTCATATTCTTTTCGGTCAGAAATATCTTCCATCGAGCCAATCATGCGTATTGGTTTCCCTTTTTTGTTGAATAAAAGGTAACCGCGGTCAAACATATATTTTGTCTCGCCAGATTCTGTAATAATTCGATATTCGTCAGACCAATTTTCTTTTTCTGCGCTTTCGATAAACGCATCGAATTTCGTTGTTACACGCTCGCGATCCTCCGGATGAATTTTTTCTGTCCACCAGTTGCTGTGGTTCACGCGTTGTTGATAACCCATCAGTCTCGTTAAAGCTTCACTCCAAAGCACTTGCTCTTTCTTGAAATCAAAATCCCAGATAATATTGTTCGTTGCTTTTGTCACAACCGTGTAACGATCGTTAGAATGCCTTAAATCTTCGGTAATATTTTTAAGTCGGTTCAGGTATTTTTCGTTTTTATCTTCGTATTTTTTCAACATCAGCCAAAAGATAAACCCTGATACTAAAATAAATCCAATTCCTTTAAGTGTTTGAAAAACAAGAGAATCGTCCCCAATTCCAAAATATTCAAACGACCGATCACTGATCAAAATCCATAAGATTCCGATGGTCAAGTAGATTGCAATTATTTTATTTGAAGTTCTGAGCATTTTAAAAGGGGAAATTCTTCTTCCGTAAATATAAATAAAAGTCTGTTTTGTTCAGATTATTTACGTTAAAAATAGTTCATTACAGCCAATATCTATTCAATAAGTTAACTGCTTATTATGAATAAGTTAAGTCCTTCAGAAAAAACATTTTTTATATCAAAATAAAGTGTACATTTGCAGCTTCTAAAAAAATCGAATGGAATCTATCAGAAACATTGCAATTATTGCCCACGTCGATCACGGTAAAACTACTTTGGTTGATAAAATTATGTACCATTGTCAACTTTTCCGTGACAACGAAAACACGGGAGACTTAATTCTTGACAACAACGATTTAGAGCGTGAAAGAGGTATTACAATTACTTCAAAAAACGTATCTGTAGTTTATAAAGGAACAAAAATCAACATTATCGATACTCCTGGTCACGCGGATTTCGGTGGAGAAGTAGAACGTGTATTGAACATGGCCGATGGTGTTTGCCTTTTGGTAGATGCTTTTGAAGGACCAATGCCACAGACTCGTTTCGTTTTACAAAAAGCGTTGGATCTTGGTTTGAAACCTTGCGTTGTAATCAATAAAGTAGATAAAGAAAACTGTACGCCAGAAGAAGTTCATGAAAAAGTTTTTGACTTGATGTTTGAACTTGGAGCAACTGAAGAGCAATTGGATTTTCCAACTGTTTACGGTTCTGCAAAAAACAACTGGATGTCAGATGATTGGAGAAACCAAACTGAAAATATCGAGCCATTATTAGATATGGTAATCAAAAATGTTCCAGCTCCAAATGTTGGTGAAGGAACGCCACAAATGTTGATTACATCTTTAGATTTCTCAGCTTTTACAGGTCGTATCGCAATCGGTCGTCTTGAAAGAGGAGTTCTTAACGAAGGAATGCCAATCTCTTTGGTAAAAAGAGACGGTACTGTAGTAAAATCACGTATCAAAGAACTTCACACATTTGAAGGACTTGGACGTAAAAAAGTACCGCAAGTAATTGCTGGAGATATCTGTGCAATCATTGGTGTTGAAGGTTTTGAAATTGGAGATACTATCGCTGATTTCGAAAACCCAGAAGGTTTGCAAACAATCGCAATTGATGAGCCAACAATGAGTATGTTGTTCACAATCAACGATTCACCTTTCTTTGGTAAAGAAGGTAAATTTGTAACTTCACGTCACATTAGAGAACGTTTGACAAAAGAATTAGAGAAAAACTTAGCGATGAAGTTAGGTGAAACTGATTCTGCTGATAAATTTATGGTTTTTGGTCGTGGTGTACTTCACTTATCTGTTCTTATTGAAACAATGAGAAGAGAAGGATATGAATTGCAAATTGGTCAGCCACAAGTAATTATCAAAGAAATTGATGGTCAAAAATGTGAGCCAATTGAAGAATTGACAATTGATTTACCAGAATCTCTTTCAGGTAGAGCAGTTGAATTCGTTACAATGCGTAAAGGTGAAATGCTTTCTATGGAAACTAAAGGTGACCGTATGATTGTTAAATTCAACATTCCATCACGTGGAATCATCGGATTGAGAAATCAACTTTTGACTGCAACTGCTGGTGAAGCTATCATGGCACACCGTTTCATCGGATACGAACCTTACAAAGGCGAAATCGCTGGACGTAACAAAGGTTCTTTGATCTCTATGGAAAAAGGAAAAGCGATTCCATATTCTATCGATAAATTGCAAGATCGTGGTAAATTCTTTATTGAGCCAAATTCAGAAATCTATGAAGGTCAAGTAATTGGAGAAAACTCTCGTGCAGATGATATGTCTGTAAACGTAACGAAAGAGAAAAAACAATCTAACGTTCGTTCTTCTGGAAACGATGAAAAAGCGAGAATCATCCCGCCAATCATTTTCTCTCTTGAAGAAGCTTTAGAGTACATTCAAAAAGATGAATATGTTGAAGTTACACCAAAATCAATCCGTATAAGAAAGATTTATTTGACTGAAACTGAAAGAAAACGTTTTAAATTCTAAGATATTTTCAACTATAAACAAAGCCATTCTGAAAAGAGTGGCTTTTTTTATTTGAAGCTATTCCTGCTTTTCCCTGCAAGCTTTTTCTAAAACACCTTTTTTTGCAAGAAGAAAAAGGAGCTTCCTCTGGTCGCTCTTCTTCATCAGCAAAAAATAGCTGTTTTTAGAAAAAGGCTTTCCGTTTCAATCAGGGCTAGTTATTCAGTTTGTGGTTACAAAGCGTGAAGACAAAGAATATCGACAATCAATTTCGATTTCAATTGGTCCAAAAGTTGGCAAAAAAGAACCCACCTTTCTCCATAACCCGGATTGCAGGTGGCATCCTTTTTAAATGCCGGGGTTCGGCATTAAAAAGATACAACCGAAAAGCCGGACGACGATTCCAAAAGGTAATTTTGTTTCCTGTTTCAAGTAAAAATCTTAGCGAATCAAGCTGAAATGGCCTCTGACGGTTCTTCCGTTTTCAAGAGTGACCAAATACCAATAATCAGTAGAAGGCAAATTGTGGCCGTTGTAAACGCCGTTCCAGCCTGGAGATTTTGGGTCAACATCGGCTAAAAGTTTCCCGAATCTATCAAAAATATAGATTTTAGAATTTGCGTAAAATGAGGCGTTCATTCCAATAATATTCCAAGTGTCATTTGAGCCGTCTTGATTTGGCGTAAAGAATTTTGGAATTTCCAGTACCGAAATATTTTCTTTGCTCGTGCCACAACCGCGCGTGTCATACACATAAACCGTGTGGAAACCAGCCGTTACACTTTCAAAATGATTCGATTCCTGAAAAGGTCCGTTTGGTAAATCAAGCGAATATAAATAATCGCCGATGCTCTGCGAATTCAACAAAACGGTTACGGTATTATTTTGGGTCAAATCAATGATTTGCACGTTTTCAATTGTAGCATTATTCGAAGGCAAAACGGTAATTGTTCGCGTTTTTTCACAGCCAAATTGGTTGATGACTTTTACGGTATAATTTCCAGGTTGATTTACTAAAATCGTAGGAGTCGTTGCGCCAGTTGACCATTCAAAGTCAAAATTCGAAATGTTTCCTTGTAATAATCCAGCGGTTAAAGTTGTGAATTGGGTTGGAAGATTGGTGCAGACATACTTGGTGTCTTGAAGTTCGATTTGCGGTAATTTGTCAACGATCAATTTTATAGGAAAAATGCCTTCACATTCGTTATTTTCTTCAACTCTTGCGTAAACGGTTTGCGTGTCTGCGATCGTATTTGTGAACAAACTGCTGATCGCATTTGTTTCTAGAAATGCATTGTTTAATGTTGTGTAATAACTGATTGATGCTGTTGCAGGAAATCCAGAGATTTGTGCGTCTGAAAGCTGAAATTGAGTAATTCCATCCTCGACAGAATCATCGCATTTTCTAAGAATAATTTCGGGATTATTTGCTGGATTTACGTTTAAATCTAACGTCGTCAAAGAGTAACATCCGGTTACAGGATCAGTGATTTTTGCCGTAATTTGTTGCGGGTTTGAAATGTTTGAATAGTTGGCTGTCAGTTGATTAATTCCATCAACGGCGTTTGGTTGTGACAAGAAATAGGTGACATTCATTGAGAGATTTCCGCCTGTTAAAACGCTATTTGCTTGCAAAAGATTAAAGGGAATATTCGTTTCTGCCGACGTTGGACTGCATTGTACCAAAGTTGCGGGAAAAGCGTCGGGCAACGCACTAATAATTATACTTTTTGAATTGGTAATTGGTGTTCCTTCAACAACGATAGTAACGGTTACGTTATAATTTCCGGTTGCGCTATAAATGTGATTTGGAGCAACGGAATTTGTTGTAGGACTTCCATCGCCAAAATCCCAAACAATGCTGTCAATTGTTCCGTTTGTGTCAACTTCAAAAATAGTCGCATCTCCCAGACATAGATTTCGGGCGGTAATTGTTGAGCTGAATACCGATGTAATAAAAGGAGGAAGCCCAAATCTTGAAATTCCGGTTCCCAATGAAACTGCTTGCTCTTGATAACCGCAAGCGGCGCCATCTAATTCGGGATTGTTGATTGCGTCTAAAGTCGCATCGTTGTTCGAGTTGATATTTGCTTTGTATATTTTTTTGTTTGGTCCCAACTGCAAAGAACCATTAGATTTCCCGGATACAACAACCGAAGAAGCACTGATATCGCTACTTTCTAAGTTAAACTGAACTACAGAATTATTGGTTGAAACATATAATTTTTTTACTTCTGCAGAAAATTCAACTCCATACGGATTTTGATTTTGCATGACCAAAACAGGATTGCTGACAACGCCGGTTTGGTTGTTGAAATCATACAAATAAACGGTTCCATTGCTTGATGATCCACCAGTTTGCGTTCCGATTTGGTTGTGTGCGATTGCAATTTTTTTTCCGTCGGGAGATGCTTTTAATTGTCCGATAGCATTTCTTCGGTAGCCGGAAATTGGAACCATTGGAATATTTTGAGAAATTACCGGAGTTGGATTCACGCCATTTTCATCAATTTTAAAAGCATAAAACTTATCTGTAAAATGTGTGATAACCCAGTAACCAAGTCCGTTTTGTGCTTTTACAGCTGTAATTTTTTCAGAACTTTTATATTTAATTTCTTGTCCCGTTGGATTTGGATCATAAGTAACCAAGTGCGTATTTCGTATTGTTACATCGCCAACACTTCCATTGGAACCAATAACCGAAACATCAACTATTGAATAATTTAAGCCATTATTGTAACCATCATCAGCATCAGGAATTGTCTGTGTAGAACCGTTTGATTCGCTATAAGTTCCAGAGAATTGTGCTGGATAAACGGCTGCATTTGATTGATGCGGCTCGTCAACAGTAAATACATAATAGATATTTGGATTTGCCGGATTTGGAATGATAATTCCGGATTGTGTGCTTGAAGGATCGCCTAAAAGTCCGGTTCCAAATTCATAATTGCCGTTAGGCATAATTAGGTGATTTTTATCCCAAACTGTTCTTCCGTCAGTATATAAAAGTAAATTTCCGTTAGAGTCAGAAAATGAGCTACAACCTTCGTTTGTGTTGATTCCGATGGGGTTTGGATTCGTCGATAAAACCGTTATTGTGTTGTCAGCATTGAATTTAATTCCGGCGCGACTGCCAAAAAACCAATTGGATGCTTCTCCCTGAGAAAACGATTTTATAGAAAGAAATAAGAACAAAAATAACCAATTGAATTTCATAACCTAAGAATTGAAATTCAAAGATATGCAATTATCTCAGAAGTGAGAAGTGTCCTTTAATTTCTCTGCCGTTTTCTAAAGTTATTACAAACCAATAGTCTGTCGCGAACAGATTTTTTCCATTGAAAGTTCCATCCCATCCCGGTTGATTTCCAGTGAAAAAATGTACTAATTTTCCATATCGGTCGAAAATCGCAACCTTTGCTCTCGGTTGAAATTGCAAAAAGGGAATCCTCCAAATATCGTTCATTCCGTCTTGGTTTGGAGTGAAGAATTTTGGATAATCCATCACATAAAAATCATAAGAAATCTGACCGCAATTTTCTTCATTGATGTAAGCGGTATATTCTCCAGGTGCTAAATTTGAGAAAGTCGGACTAACTTGATAATTGACTCCGTCAAGTGAATATCCGTAGTTTCCGATGCTGTTTTCGGAAAGATTTATCGTTGCAGAATTATTGCCACCGTTAAAATCATTTATTGAAACTGAAGCAACTTCTGCAATACTTGAAGCGGTCACAATAAATTTTTTGGTGGTCGTACAGCCAAAAGTATTTGAAACCGTCACGATGTAAGTTCCTGCATTTGAAATCGTAATAATTTGCGAACTTTGAACAGGATTTGTACTCCAAGAATAGCTTGAAAAACCAGAACCAGCATTTAATTGGATTGAATTTCCTAAACAAATATTTCTTTCCACATCATCAAAACTTCCTTGAAAGGAGTTTACGATAACATCAAATTCTGCAATTCCATAACAATCAATTCCGCTACTTAATTTGGCATAAATCGTTTGTTGGAATGCAATTGTATTTTGAAAGTTCGTTGGATTTGTAATTGGGTTTAACCCTAAAAGTGCGTCTGAAGATGAAGTGTAATAAACCACATTTCCGCCCGGAAGATTGGCTAAAATTTCAGCCTCTGTTTCTTCTAAATTAAAAGTAGAAATTCCGTCTGAGGGATTTGCGTCAACATCACAAGTTTGTAAATTATCGGGATCTGCAATCGCATTATTTGAAACCGCCAAAGTCAATTCTGAAACGATAAAACAGCCAAATCTATTTTCTATTCTCGCATACACAACAGCCTGTGTGTTTTCAAAATTAGACGAATTGGTAATTGGAGTAGTTCCGATTTCTGCGGCTCCTTCTGTTAAAAAGTAAGTTGCCGTAAGATCGTCGTCATTTTCTGTCAGAGCGCTAGTTGCTTGATTTAAATTGAAAAAAGCCAATCCGTCGTTATCTTCATCACATTGAACAAGTTGTGTGTTAATTTGATTTGGACTTAAAGCATATTCGATAGATATTTCGCCACTTGAAGTACAACTGCCACTGAGCGAAATCTCGACAGAATAAATGCCTTGCTCCGTTACCGTAAATGTGGGTGTTGTTTCTGGTTGCAATACGTTGTC
The DNA here is from genome assembly GCF_042658345.1 of Flavobacterium qiangtangense. Taxonomy (NCBI): domain Bacteria; kingdom Pseudomonadati; phylum Bacteroidota; class Flavobacteriia; order Flavobacteriales; family Flavobacteriaceae; genus Flavobacterium; species Flavobacterium qiangtangense. The sequence goes on along the minus strand of NZ_JBHSQB010000010.1, from coordinate 174,923 downwards.
TTTGTACCAAGTGTAACCTATTGCATTTGTTGTAGTTGCGTCTAAAACCGTAATTTCATCTGGGCAAAGAGGATTTGCGGTAGCAAAAAGACGATCTGGACCCAAATCTTTTTCGATTCTAAAACTGCCCGCGCCTAAAAATATAGCCGAGTCGTATAAATTATTTCCTTGGTCAGCAACAACCAATTTTATGTGGTACAAAGTTCCAGGAACGACAGCAGATTGCGCTGTTAAAACCTTTGTTTGTCCATTAAAATTCGTGGGATGTTGGTACTCATTAAAAGCATCAAAATACTGTGCATTCGCGGGCGGACAAATGGTTCCGGGACCGCGAACGGTATTTGATTTTATCGGAATATTTGTTCCCGGTACAACCGCCAAATTTTGATAAGCATTTGAAGTGTTCGCTTCTTTTAATAAAAATACAAATCCATCCGTGTAATTACATTGGTTAGAGCTTGGATTTGAAAGGTATTGTTCTGAAGAAAAAATATAGTCAAAACTGATTTTATCGCCCAATGGCAAAAAGTCAAATTCTAAAATCGTAGCGTTTACTGAAGAATTCCCTATTGACAATGCGTTTTCAAGGTCTGAATCGCCAAGCCAACTTGTGGGACCTTCGCTCAAAGTATTTGAATTTGGACCTTTTGCAGAAATCGCTTTTCCAGTGCTTAAAATGATTCCATCTTGAAACGGAAAAGTAGTTGCGTCACCAGAAAATCTTCCATAACTTTTTCCATCACCAAAATTAAATCCGTTTACAGAAATATTAGAAACCGAAGCACAACTACTGTTAATTAAAACATCTTCAACAAGTTGCTGTGCGGTGTAACTGTCGTTAACTTGGATATATTGTGCTTTTAAAGCTGTCGAAAAGCACAATAGTAAAAAAATAAATAGGGGAGTCTTTATCATCTTCATAGCATCGGCAAAGATACTATAAATCTCGTTTTTTCAGAATTTTATATGACATTAACATAAAAATAACGATCCAAACAGATACCGTTATAATTGTGGATAAATGAACTTCATAATCTCTGATTTCAGTTGCGCCAGAAACCTGACTTTCAATATTTTGGTATAATTTGAATCTTGTAAATGGCTGACTGATTAATCGATACATCGCTTCAAGCGGTAATAAGTCATAAATCATCTTTGGGATTCTAACCATATAAATTAAAATACATTCGAAAATAAACCACACGAATAGAAATCCTAAAGCAAAAGCGGAACGTTTTACCAAAATTCCTAAGAATAAACAGAAAGAAAAGAAGGCTGTTAATTTTAAAAAGTAAGCAAAAATATACTCCAAATCCATAAAAACGATTTCAGTTTCATTGTATGATGAAAAGCTGTAACCCAAGATTAAAGTCAGTATGAAAATGTAAACTGTTGAAATTAAAGCGAATAAAACGACTGTCAAAAACTTCGACATAATGAATTCTTTCTTGTTCAGTCCGTCGATTAAGTTTTGTTTTAAAGTTCCGTTGCTGTATTCGTTTGCCATCATTGAAACGATGATTATGGCCAAGAAAAATTTAAGCATCGCAGCCATGTAAGTATTAAAATGCCAAATAAACGGAAAATTGTAAATTCCCATATCGGCCAAACGAAAATCAACGCCAATAAATTTAAAGTTGATCGAAGAAATTAATGCGATGGATGACAAAAGTATAAAATAGGTCAAAATCAAGATGCGACTTGCTCTGTTTTGCCACAGTTTTTGTAATTCTATAGAAAGTAAACGTTTCATTTTGGTTGAAATTATCCAAAGAAATTGGAATGAAAAATTGGTTTTGGTGCTATTGGTTTTTGGTCAATTCTAAAAATTGCTCTTCAAGACTGTGTTTGCGTTTTACAAGATGTTTCAGGTAAATATTTTTAGAAGCCAAATATCGATTTAATTCAGAAGCTTCTAGATTTGTGTTTGCAAAAGCGGTAAGTTTTCCGTTTTCTTCCGTAATTTTTTCAATCGATGGATTTTGTTCCAAAGCTATTTTCAATTCAGACAAATCATCTGAAATCAATTCAAAAAATCCGTCTTGCGAATTCATCCCGCCAACTTCTCCCGAATATAAAATTTCTCCTTTTCTTAAAATCAAAACGTGCGAACATACTTTTTCTACCTCGTCTAAAAGATGCGAAGCCAGTAAAATCGTAGTTCCTTCAGAAGTAATCAAATTAATAATATCACGAATTTGGCGAATTCCTTGTGGGTCTAAACCATTTGTAGGTTCGTCTAAAATCAAGATTTCTGGATCATTCAAAAGTGCAGAAGCGATCGCCAATCGTTGTTTCATTCCCAAAGAAAAGGTTCTGAATTTGCTGTCTTTTCGTTCATAAAGGCCAACGATTTTCAGCTTTTCTTCAATTTTAGAATAATTGGTTCCTTTGATTTTGCAGACTAATTTCAGGTTTTGTTCCGCAGTCATATACGGATAGAAATTTGGCCTTTCGATAATCGCGCCTACTTTTTTTAAAGCTTCATGCGTTTCCATCGAACCGCCAAACCAGCTGTAATCACCAGAAGTTTTGTTGACTACATTTAAGACGATTCCCAAAGTTGTAGATTTTCCACTACCATTCGGACCTAAAATTCCGTAAACGTTTCCTTTTTTAATTTCAAGAGAAACATTTTTTACGGCTTTAACAGCGCCATAATTTTTATAAAGATTTTCAATTTTAAGTATTGTTTCCAAGGTTGTTGAGGTTTGGTTTATAGTATGACGAATTAATAAGTTTTTTGTTACCGATAAAGTTACTAAAAATAAAAAATCCTCAATTACAATTGCAATTGAGGATTGATTTTTAAACTTTTAAACTTTTATGATTTTTGTTCTTTATTGAAGTAAACCAAGTAATAGTACATCTGTTTTTCTTCATCCCAGCCTTTTTCCACGTACTTTTCAGCACTTTCTGGATTGATGAAATCGAGTTTGATTTGGATATTTGTATCTAAATTAATTACGTTTTTAATTTTCTTTCTGGCATCAGAAACCGCCGCATTTGCAATTGGGAAAGTAGTGACGTCTTCAATGCTATATTTTTCGCCTTTGTCCACTTTATAATTCTTAAATTCAGACATCAAATCTGGATTGTCAATGACTTCGTTTAAGAAATTTTGCTCTACAAATTCATCGTTTTTAGCAAAATGATTTACTGCACGATTCATGAACATAACTTCTTCTTTTTTGTCTTCTGCCGGAAGAACCACGTCTTTTGCAAAGTCTTGGCAGAATTTCAAATATTTCTTTGTGATAAAGTTTTCGTCTTGAAAAGCATCCACAGAAAGGAAATGTTCCAACCAATATCTTGCGTCATAACGGTTGCTGTCAACAGTCAAAATCTTGTAACCTTCTTCTTTTTTGTAGTTAAAAATCAAACAACCTTTGTCTAATTTATTCAGGTTGATTCCTTGTTGCAAAATCATTTCAAGGTTGCTGTCTTTTTCTTCAAATTGCAAGAAATCAGACTGTAATTCACTTTTAAAAACTCCAATTGCGTCAACAACATTGTTATCGATGCTTAAGTTCGTCAAATACGTCACATAAACTTCTCCGTTTTTAATATGCGGATGATTTGACTGCTCAAACAAATGTTTTGTGATGTTTTTTGAAATCTCGTGCGCTTTATCAGGATTTGCGAAAACCTCAGAAGCAAACTTGTACATTTCATTATAATCTAAATCTACATCGTGCGCAAATTGATAATAATTCTCTTCTTTTTCACGAAAAGATTTAAAGAAAAATTCCTTTAAAAGTGGCATAATTTCATCATTCAAGCTGTATTTTGAATCTGATAAAAAGAAGGCCTCGTTACGGCTTTTATTCCCAACTCTGTGAACGCTAAGAGTTTCGATGTGGGTGTTGAATAAATTAATCATAGTTTGTTAGTTTTATGAGATAAAAGAACCAAGAAAAAAACAAAAATAGGTTTCTTTCTTGGTTCAAAAATTTTATGTTGATAAGTTTTAATTCTGGAAATATTCTAAGTGTAAGCTAAAAAACTTAGCGCCTCAGCATCTTTTTCCCTCAGAACATTTTCCTTTAATTCCAGTTTTCCTCGAAGCCGTAATCTTCAAAATTATCGCCTCCGTCAAGCATGTCTAAATCGTCTTCGTCGTAGTCATCTTCATCGAAATCAAAATCGTTTCCTGCCGTATCGCTGAAATCTTTATCTGGTGCTTCTGCCGGAAGTTCTCCTATTGAAAACAAAACCTGCGGATACGTTTGTCCCGGTTCGTGTTCTTCAATCGCAGCCAATTCTACTAAAAATGTCCACATATTGATGAAATCATAAACATATATAATCTTAGTATTTTCGTCATCCAAAATAGAATTCAGAATATAATCAGCCATAGTTCGTTGCTCGCCAGGAATGTCTCCGGTGTCAAACATCGGGATTTCTTCTTCTTGGTTCCAAGTTTCGTCGCTGGTATAAAATGAAGCCACTTCCATTCCGTCGAAACCAAAAGCATTGACAATCGCATTGTGCAAATCTTCTAAAGTATCATTCTCATCTATCGCGATATCTCTGAAAACATCTTCTTCGGCATCAAGAATCGCCCTGAATTTATAAATCATCTTTTTTGTTTTTTTGAAAGGGCAAAGGTAAAATATAAATTCCGAATTTTAGATTTTGCATTCTCGGAATTTTATATAGAGGAGTTTTTACTGTTGATTCGCAGATTTTTTTTGTTTACTTAAAAACAAAATATTTTAAATTTAAAATCTGCGATCTGCTGTCTATTTTGCATTCGCTCAAAGCTTAAAACCAATTCTAAATCCGCCCCATTTGTGGGATTTGCTGGTTTCAAATTCTCTGGTCAATAACACTCTCGAATATTCTAAATACAAACTTCTCCATTGCATCACGATTCCAAAGTTGTTCTGCAACGTAATTCTTTCGATGTCAGAATCAGGAATTGTATAAGGACTCGATTGATTAAATAAGCCTCCTTGCAACGAAGCATCATAACCAATGAAATTTGCCAGAGGTTGTGAATACATATAAATTTGGAATTTATTTTTGTCGTAAGTCGATGTAAACGGAGAATTTATCAAACCTAAAGTTGCCGAAAATCCCACGGAAGCATTGGTGTTTAAACTTCCAAGTCTTGCCGTCAGGTGAGAATTTAAGGCAAAATAATCTTTGAACCGAGCCAATTCTTTTTCATGCGTGAGATTGTAATTTAAAACCATATCATTTTTGATTTGGTGTTGCCAGCCCATCGGAATTTCGTCGCCAATCCACTCGTGAATTCCTTTCTGCATTTCATATCCAAATGCGCCCGGACCAATAATTCCGATACTTAAAGACGATTCAATTCGGGTTTTGTTTATTGTGTCAGTTGCGATTTTAAAACTCTTCAAAAAAATTGCTGCGGCGAAAGGACGATCTCCATATAAAATTTCATCCGATTTAATGGTTGTAGGAGCGAAACCGATATGTTCTAAAGAAAGTCCGAATTTGTCAGCACTGTTTTTACTTTTCAAGAAGATAAAATTCACCGGATTTTTTGCCAATCGAGGAGAAGTCAATTCAAAAGTATAACCTTGGGTATAAAATCGATCGGTTGCAGTAAAATAATCATTGTCATAGTGAAACCTAAAATAATTGTCGCTTTTCACATCTCTGAATGAAGCCGTATTTTCTATCTTTTGTGCAAACGAAAGACTAGAAATTAGAGAAAGTGAAAGAATATAAAGAGATTTAAGATGCTGCATAAATTTAACTACGAAGAAATCCTCTCTAAAGTTTCAATACTCTTTGTTAAGCTTCATAAAATTCAATCGGTAAATCATTTGGATCAGCAATAAAAGTAAATTTCTTACCTGTAAATTCATCAATTCGAATGGGTTCTGGATTTAAGTCGTTATCTTTTAAATAACGTTCCGTTGCTTTGATATCATTGACTTCAAAAGCGAGATGTCTTAATCCGCTGGCTTCCGGGCGTGAAGTCCGTTTCGGCGGATTTGGGAACGAAAATAATTCGATTGCATAAATTCCGTTTACGGCGAGGTCTAGTTTATAAGAATCTCTAGCTTCTCTAAATGTTTCTGCCACGATTTCAAAACCGAGAATTTTAGTATAGAAATGTTTTGAAACTTCATAATCAGAACAGATTATCGCAATATGATGGATTTTATTGATGTTGAGCATTGTTTGGTTTAGGGTTTTGGGTCTTGTGAAATTCTTACGCTAAAGCCTGATTAATCCACCACTGATTCCCAAATGGATCTTCGAAACCGGCTGCGTATCCATAATCTTGTTGCACTGGTTTTTGCAAACTTTTAGAACCTTTTTGAATTGCAAAGTTATAAGTATCGTCTACATTTTCGACATAAATAAACATTCCAGCCGTTTTTTGGTGCCAATGTTCTGTCGATTGCGCGATCATAATTACAGCATCACCAATTTTTATTTCGCCGTGCATGATCGATTTATCGCCCCTTGGAACCAGTAATTGCTCTTTTGCGTTGAAAACGGCTTTTGCAAAATCAAGGAAATCGTTCGCCTTGTTTAGAATCAAATAAGGCATCACCGGAAGATATTGTGCTGGAATTTTCATAGCTCGCTCGTTTAAAACAAAAATAAATTTTATTTTAAAGTTACATTATTTTGAGCCGATGTAAAAGAAATTATGATTTCCTTATTTATAATTTTTTACAAGAATGTGTATTTTAAGGCAATTCCAATGCTTTTATGGTCGCCCATATAAAAACTATTTTTGGTCAATCCGCGTTCAAAACCATATCGGGCTTCAATTCCGTAAGATTCATAATCGAATCCCATCCCAACAAAATAGTTGCTTGATTTTTTTAAGGGTGTTTCCAAAGTTCCATATTTCATGTAAGAATCCATCGCAAATGAAAGTGAATATCCAGCATCTAATGACAATTTTGACTTGTCGCTCAAGAAAAAATAGTGTCGCGCACCAATCGGGATTTCGATGAATTTATAATCAATTTTTGTAGTAACAGTTTTTGTTTTTCCCTCGGCTTTATACTGTTGAAAATTTGGTTGAAGAAATAACGACCATTTTTTATTGTTGAAAGGCAAAATTGCTTCCAATTCGAGGCCAACTTTTAAAGCCGCTTTTGTGTCAAATTCAAAATGGGAGTTATTAGAACCGTTACTGAATTCAACCGAAGTCATGTTGACGCCAGCCACTGCTTTTAAATGTAAAGTGCTTTTGTTCTGCTTTATTGTATGATCTGTAAAAGTCTCAGTTTTCGCTTGATTATATTTTAAAAATATTGCGGTCAAATCAGCTTTTTTATAGTCAATTTTCCGAAAATCATCTGATTTAAAATTCGCAGATTTCATAGATGTATAAAGTTGATTTCTAAAGCTGTAATCTGTTTTAATTTGAGTCGATACGTTGTTATATTGACGATAAATCAGCTGTTCTGCGGTTTCATGATTGCCAGAACTTATTAAATATCTCACCAAATTTCCGTTTTCATATTGATAAAGATTCAATTCTCCTTCCACTAAAAGTTTCAACAAAACGGTTTGTTTTTTCCATTCAGGATTTGCACTTTCGCTTAAGTCGTTCGCATTCCTGCTCGAATAGTCAATATTTGTGGTAAATCTCTTGAATTTATAACTGTCATTTACGCTAAATTCTTTTATTGATGCAATATCCAATTTTTCCGACTTACTTTCTTCCGAAATTTTAAATTCAATTTCAGAAGGATTATTTTTCCAACCTACATTTCTTATTAAAACCTCTTTTTTGATTCCGTCGTTTCCGATAATATATCCGTTTTCAAAATTAATTTGAGAATAAGAAAGAAGTGTGACGAATAACAACAAAATTGTGGTAAGTTTTTTCATTACAAAATAAGTTAATTTTAGCCAAATTAGTACATTTATGTAATAATTGCAATTCATCCTAAAAAAAATACAGTTCAGTAAACATATTTATTTTCCTTGATTTAATCATCGCAAATTTGCTTCATCAAAATAGCAACTTATGAAACCAATTTTTACTCTTTTATTCCTAATTTTTTTCCAATTCTGTTTTTCCCAAAAGACGATTTCAGGAAAAATTACTGATGAAAAAGGAAAAGAAATTTCTGATGCCAATGTTTTTATCGAAGGAACTTATGACGGAGATTCTTCTGATGAAAACGGAAACTTCAGCTTTGAAACTTCAACTTCTGGAAGACAAATTTTGGTCATCACTTCGCTTACTTTTGAAAATTTTAAGCAAGAAATTACAGTAGAAGATTTTAAAAATCAAACAATAAAATTAAAGGAATCTGTCAATACTTTAGACGCCGTTACCATCACCGCTGGAATGATGGAATCTGGCGACAAGGCGCGAGTTTCGGTTTTAAAACCGCTGGATATTGTGACAACCGCTGGTGCGACCGGAAATATTGTTGGAGCGCTTTTGACTTTGCCAGGAACGCAAACCGTGGGCGAAGACGGCCGACTTTTTGTGCGCGGTGGTGAAGCAGACGAAGCGCAGACCTATGTTGACGGGCTTCGCGTGGCGCAACCTTATGGCGCGACTGCTAATAATTTGCCTACTCGCGGACGTTTTTCGCCATTTCTTTTCAGCGGAATTGCGTTTTCAACAGGCGGTTATTCGGCTGAATATGGCGAGGCTTTGTCAAGCGTTTTGCTTTTGAGTACCATCGAAGAACCAACTGAAAATAGAACGGATATTTCCTTAATGAGTGTTGGTTTAGGCTTGAGCAAAACTAAAAAATGGGAGAAAAGTTCGGTTAGTTTTAATGCTTCTTATATGAATTTGGCGCCGTATCAGGTTCTTGTTCCGCAAGCTGTGGATTGGAATAAACCGTATGAATCAGTTTCTGGGGAAACGGTTTACAGATATAAATTTAACAACGGAATTTTGAAAACATACATCGCTTTCGATGCTTCAAATTTTGACTTAAATCAAAAAAATATCAATCAAACTGAAAAATTTAGAGTCGATGTGAAAAACAATAATCTCTACGTAAATTCCTCCTATAAAGGTTATTTTGGAAGCAATTATCAGTTGACAACAGGCTTGAGTTATGGTTATTCCCAAAATAAAATTGGGTTGGATTTGGACAATATAAAAAACTCAGAGCACGCCACACATTTGAAATTGAAAGTAAAAAAGAAGGTTTCTGAAAGATTTCAAATCAGCGCTGGAGCCGATTATTTTTTGACCAAATTTGATGAAGATTTTACCGAAAACTTAGGAACCACTTTTTCTTCAGGATACACAAATAACATTGCCGGAATTTACTCCGAAGCTGATGTTTTCTTTTCGAAAAACTTGGCTTTAAAAGCAGGAATTCGAGGTTCTTATACTGATTTGTTTGAAGAAGCAAATGTTTCTCCGAGAGTTTCTTTAGGTTATAAAATCTCTAAAAACAGCCAGTTTTCGTTGGCCTACGGAGATTTTGTACAATCGCCAAAACAAGAATACTTAAAATATTCTGACCAATTTCAGAGTGAAAAAGCCACGCACTACATCTTAAATTACCAACTCAATAAAAGCGGAAGAACGTTCATCGCCGAAGCTTATTTTAAAGATTACCAAAATTTGGTGAAATATGACACGCCGGTTTCGCAATTTGATTCGAAATTCAACAATAATGGAAGCGGTTTTGCCAAAGGTTTGGATTTTTACTGGAGAGACAACTCTTCAATAAAAAACCTGGAATATTGGATTTCGTATTCTTATATTGATACCGAAAGAGATTACAAAAATTACCCAAAACAAGTGACGCCAAGCTTTGTCGCAAACCATTCGCTGTCAATTGTGACTAAATATTGGATAAATGATTGGCGCTCGCAAGTTGGTTTTACGCACAGTTTTAATTCGGGACGACCTTATAATAATCCGAACGAAACGGCTTTTATGAACGGAAAAACAAAATCGTACAACAATTTGAGTTTTAATTGGGCGTATTTGATTTCACAGCAAAAAATCCTGTATGTTTCTGTTTCAAATGTCTTGGGAACCGATAATATTTTTGGCTATGAATACGCAAACAATCCAGATGCCAGCGGACAATTTCAAAGACAAGCGGTTACACAACCGGCGGACAGATTCTTTTTTGTAGGCTTCTTTTGGACGATTAGCGATAATAAAAAGAACAATCAGTTGAATAATTTGTAAAGAAGTTTCTAAGGCGCTAAGTTTCTAAGTTCTGCCTCAGCGCCTTAGCAACTTTCAACCTTAGCACCTTAAAAAAGCAATTCATCCTATAAAATCAACAGTTCAGTCAAACGCTTTTTTATACAAAGTATTTATGACGGAAATTTGCCAAAGAAATCAGAAACAAATTGAATTTCAATCATCATCAAAAACCAACAGTAAAAATCAACCAACCTAAAAATCAGAAATTATGACAAAAATTATCGTAACATTCGTATTATTTCTTTCGACATTAGTTTCGGCGCAAAGCCAATATGAAACCGGAATGCAAAAAGCCTTCAAACTTTGGGACGAAGGAAAAAACACAGAAGCTTCGTCCATGTTTGAAAGAATTGCTTCGGCAGAAAAAGACAATTGGCTTCCAAATTATTATGTGGCATTAATAAATACCATCGACGCTTTCCAGACAAAAGACAAAAATCAAATCACAGGATTATTATTGAAAGCACAAACTGCTTTAGATACTGAAACAGCAAAACGTGCTGATAATTCAGAACTTTTAGTAGCTCAAGCGATGATAAACACGGCGTGGATTGTGGCGGATCCGATGACAAACGGAATGAAACTGTCTGCGAAAACAGTTGAAATTTACAATAGAGCAATTGCCTTAGACCCAAAAAATCCTAGAGCGGTTTTTGGAAAAGCAGAATTTGAAATCGGCGGAGCCAGATATTTTGGTGGCGATACAAAACCGATGTGCGAGCAAATCAATAAATCAATTGAACTTTTTGCTACTTTTAAACCCGAAACCGTTTTCCACCCAAAATGGGGATTGGAAAGAGCAGTGGAAGCGCAGAAAGAATGTAATAAGTAAGCGGTTTTCAGAAGCCAGTTTTCAATAAAAATTTAGCAAGAACAAAAAATGCAAAAAGTCATCCAATATTTTTTAAAATCGTTTTCTCGAGGCATTATCATTAGCCTTGCTATCGCTTCTTTTTTCATTTTTTTAGAAATTGTTTTTGGGAGAACCATATATTTTAATGAAGATTTTTTCAGAGAAATTGGGTATTATTGCCTGTATGGCGTGACGCTGACACTTATCAACGGAATGTTTTTTGACTATCTGAATCACGAAGTGGTTTGGGATAAAAGCAAAAAATTTAGAATCGCAATCGGTGTTTTCGGAAGCATTTTTTTGACAGTAGTCGGAATCTTTTTTCTGCGATTTTTTATCAAAATAGTTTTAGAAGGAATTTCATTAGCCAAATTTATCAGTGAAGAAGAACCAAAGAATTATGTGATTTCCACGGCAATTGCAATGGTCGTTTCGATGTTTTTCCACCTAATTTATTTCTACAAGAAATCTCAGGAAAATAAAGTCAAAGAACAGAAAATTATTGCAGGAACGGCTTCGGCTAAATTTGAAAGCTTAAAGAACCAAATCGACCCGCATTTTTTGTTCAATAGTTTAAACGTTCTTTCGTCTTTAATTGAAGAAAATCCTGATAATGCGCAACGATTTACGTCTTCGTTATCAAAGGTTTATCGTTATGTTTTGGAACAAAAAGACAAAGATTTGGTGAGCGTTGAAGAAGAATTATCGTTTGCCAAAACGTATATGAATTTGCTGAAAATGCGTTTTGAAAACAGCGTTTTTTATGAAGTCGCAGAAACGCAAAATCCAGAAGCAAAGGTGGTTCCGTTATCATTACAATTGCTTTTAGAAAACACGGTAAAACATAACATAGCCAGTGAAAGCAAGCCTTTACACATTAGAATTTATGAAAAAGGCGATTATTTGGTCATCGAAAATGATTATCAAAAGAAGGAAGTTTTGCAGGACAGAAGAGGTGTAGGACTTCAAAATATTGTGGACAGATATTCAATTATCACGAATAAAAAAGTAAGAATAGAACAAACAGAGGAACATTTTAGAGTAGAAATTCCGATGTTAACAAAACAAATTTCAATTATGGAAACAAGTTATAACGACGAACAAAATATTTATCTGAAAGCTCAGAAAAGGGTGGAAGATTTGAAAGGATTTTATGGAAATTTGACGATGTATGTCATCATAATTTCGGGATTGGCGATTTTAAATTTGGTAACGTATCCAAAGTATTTGTGGTTTTTTTATCCAGCAATTGGCTGGGGAATTGGTGTAGTTATTCACGGAATGTCGGTTTTCAATTACATGCCGTTCCTTGGAAGCAATTGGGAAGAAAAGAAAATTCAAGAGTTATTGGACAAAGATAAATCTGATAAATGGAACTAATTATGACGACTATGGAAGATTTTACTACAGAGAAAAAAAAGTATGAACAGGCAAAAAAGAAAGCTAAAAACATTCGTGCCTTTTACTTTAATTTGATGTGTTATTGCATCGTGATTCCAATTTTAATTTTTGTAAACTTAGCGTATGAGCCAGAATTTCAATGGTTTTGGTTTTCAATGTTGGGTTGGGGAACAGGACTTTTAGCACACGGAATGGAAGCTTTTCAAGTGAATCCATTTTTTCCAAAACGTTGGGAAGAGCAAAAACTGAAGCAATTTATAGAAGAAGAAAGACAAAAGCAAAACAAGTTCAATCAACAATAAATCAATCAATTATGGAAAATTTAACTGAAATCCAAAAGCAAAAATTTGAAAGAGCAAAGAAACGCGTGAAAGCAATTTCAGGATTTTACAAACACTTTATGGTGTATGTTTTAGTAAATTTATTTTTAATTTTTTTACAATATTTCAGCCTTGAACCTGGAGAAAAATTCCTTACTTTCGGCACTTTTTCAACTGCTTTTTTCTGGGGAATTGGGGTGGCATTTCACGCCTTGAGTGTTTTCGGACCAGGGTTTTTCCTCGGAAATGATTGGGAAGAAAAGAAAATTAGAGAAATTATGGAAAAAGAGAAAGCTAATAAGTGGGAGTAAGTAATTTAAGATTTTTGATTTAGGAGTTTGTAAGCCTAAACTCAATAGACTTTAATCAGAAATCTAAACGCGCCATGGAATCATAAATCAAGAATCTTAAATCAAAAATCAAAAAATGACCATCATCATCATCGAAGACGAAAAACCATCTGCACGATTATTACAGCGTAAAGTTGAAAAATTAGGTTTTCAAATCACCATGCTTTTGCATTCAGTGGAAGAGGCGATTAATTGGTTCCAAAATAATTCGCATCCAGATTTGATATTTTTAGACATCCAACTTTCTGACGGATTATCTTTTGAAATTTTTGATGCTGTTGATATCAAAAGTGCGATAATTTTCACGACTGCGTATGACGAATATGCGTTGCGAGCTTTTAAATTGAACAGTATCGATTATCTTTTGAAACCGATTGATGAAGATGATTTGGAAGTTGCCGTAAACAAATTTAAAGCGCGTCAGCCAAAAGCGGAACCATTGTCTTTAGATTTTGAAACTATCAAAAAAATGCTCGTTAATCCAGAAGTTAAAACCTATAAAAAGCGTTTTACAATTAAAACCGGACAGCATTTAAAGATGATAAATATTGCTGAGGTCGAGTGTTTTTATAGCGAAAACAAAGGAACGTATCTTCACACTTTAGACAATCGTGATTATCTTTTAGACGGAACTTTGGAACAATTGGAAGTGGAATTAGACCCAAAAGATTTCTTCCGCGTGAGCAGAAAATTCATTATTCCGATGAAAGGGATTCGTGATATTGTGGTGTACAGCAATTCTCGTTTGAAAGTAATTTTGCCAACGTATAAAGAAGACGAAGTCATCGTGAGCCGAGAAAGAGTAAACGATTTCAAGACTTGGATTGGATAAAAAAAAACTGTTTCAAAAGTTATCAAAATTGATAAGACTTATGAAACAGTTCTAAAAATGAATGCATTTTAGTTTAGTTTTTCAACAGGTAGTACTCATTTAAAGTAGTATTTTCGGTTGAAAGGTTCAATAAAGATGGATTCAGATATATTTTCATTTACTCAAAAAGAGATTTGATTTCTTTTTCGGTTTTTCCAGTTTTTTGCTGGATTTTTCCCCAAAGTTCATCTTCTTTTCCTTCTTCGTATAGCAAATCGTCGTCAGTTAATTCAGCAAATTTTTGCTTTAATTTTCCTTTAAACTCGTTCCAGTTTCCTTTAATTTCAGTTGAATTCGGCATAACAATTATTTTTTGTAATTAATAGTATTGTAAAATTACCAAAATTAAAAGAGCTTTGTGTTACAGCATTTTCGATATTAGTTACACGATTCGTTTTTCGGCCTGCTTGCTTTCTAAAATCAAATAAAATTGCGTTCCGAATAAAAGTGATGCGATAACCAAGTGAATCGTTTGGCTACCAAAAGGAAAATCGTACCAATACATTGATATTCCGGATAAAATTTCAATTGCCAAAAGCCATAAAACCCAATTGATTTTCTTGAAACCTAGTTGTAATTTTCGGTTTCTCGTAATCAAAATCACGTTGATGGCCAAAACCACAAAAGAAAAAGTTCTGTGGAAATAAAACCCGATAATTGGGTCTTCCAAGATTTTTGCCATTCCGTCATAACCCACAATTTTCACTTGTTCATCTACGTATTGACGGACTTGGGTTCCTAAAATGATTTGGGTCAAAGTCAAAATTAACGAGATAATCATCACGCTATCAAATACTTTATCGAATTTTAAGGAAGTGTTTATTTTTGGCTTTGCCAAATGCAAAATGTATAAAATCACACAGACAATCACCAAAGCCATCACCATGTGAACGGTAATCTTAACCGGATTTAAAACCGAATAAACCACCGTTGCGCCAAGCCAAGCCTGAAATCCCATCATAAAAACCACCAGCCAAGAAGGCAATGTGATTTTTTTGTTTTGTTTCCAATACGAAAAAGAAGCAATGGCCATCGCAAAACACGCCAAACCAGCCAAAGCACCAAACAAACGATTAATATACTCTACCCAAGTGTGCGTGGGGTTAAAGCTCGCATAATCGTGTTTCGTGTAAGTTTGCCAATGACTTTCGTCAAAAGTTTTGCCAGAATTAAAATTATCTTGTGCGACCAAAAGTTTTTCGCCACGAATAATAACTTGGCCTTTTTCAAAATCTCGATTAGGAGTCCAAGTTAATTCAGAAATATCAGTCGGCGGTATATAATATCCAAAGCATTTCGGCCAGTCTGGACAACCCATTCCTGAACCTGACATTCTAACAACGGCACCGGCAACGATAACTAAATAGACTAAAATTAAAGCGGTTTTTGTAATTGAGGGGAAATATTTTTTCATGTTTGTTATTTTCAAGATGCAAATTTGAAGTAAAATTTGCTTGCGAGAAATGATATTTGTTAGGTTTTAAGAAAATTTTCTGGGTTTTGACGTGTATCCCAAACGTCGATAACAACAATTTCTGTCTCGGTAATTTTATAAACTATCTCAAAATGACTAACAATAATAAATTTAATATCAGTGGTTGTAGTCGAAATTCCAAATTCAGGAAGCTTCAATACAATTGCTAGATTTTCTGTAAAGAGTAAATTGAGCTTTCTGCTGTAAACTTTTGATTTATTTCTATTATTCCAATATTCAAAAATGCTTTTTCTCGAATTGCGAGCTTCGATAGACCAAATTAATCTTCTAACCATTGTTGAATTTCTTTTTCAGCTTCTTCGTTAGAAATACATTCGCCATTTTTATACTGTTCCAAAGCGCGATTAACCCTCGCTTGTTGCTCTGGCGTAAAAACTCTAACATTTTCAGAAATTTTGTTAACTTCAAGAAATTGTTTCAATCGTTCTAATATTTGTATGTCTTCAATATTAGAAATATATTTTATCAAATCTAATTTTAGTTCAGAAGTATTCATAATCGAAATTTTTATAAAATTAAGAAATTTTAAATCAAGCTATTGCAAACGCAAGTTAAACTTTCTTCAAACCTAATTTGGCCGCTCTTTTCAACATAAAATCGTACGCTGGCTGGTATTCGTTTGGTATTTCACCTTCTAAAATCGCTTCTTTTATCGCTTCTTTCAAAACACCGATTTCGCGTCCTGGTTTTAAGTTGAAAGTTTCCATAATTTCTTCTCCAGAAATCGGCGGTTGAAATTGTCTAACATGGTCGCGTTCTTCAACTTCCACGATTTTTTGGCGCACAATCTTAAAATTATTATGGTACTTTTTAAACTTATTTGGGTTTTTTGTCGTGATATCGGCTTCGCACAAAGTCATCAAATCTTCGATGTCTTCACCCGCATCAAAAACCAACCTTCGAACTGCAGAATCTGTGACAGTATCTTGCGACAAAACAATTGGTCGCGAGCTCATCATCACCATTTTTGAAACGTATTTCATCTTGTGGTTTAATGGCATATGTAATCTTTCAAACAATTTTTTGACCATTTTTCCGCCCACAAATTCATGTCCGTGAAATGACCAACCGTTCTTTTTGTGATGGCGTTTCGTAGGTGCTTTTCCAATGTCGTGAAGCAATGCCGACCAGCGAAGCCAAACATCATCGGTGTTTGGAGCAATGTTGTCCACAACTTCCAAAGTGTGGTAAAAATTATCTTTGTGCGTCTGTCCTTCCGATTCATCGACTCCTTGTAAATCTGTCAATTCGGGAAGAATTATATGCAAAAGTCCCGTTTTGTGCAACAATAAAAATCCGACAGAAGGTTTTTCAGTCATCAGAATTTTGTTCAATTCGTCCACGATTCTTTCGCCAGAAATTATCTTGATTCGCTCTTTATTTCTCTCAATGGCTTTTAAAGATTCTTCTTCAATTTCAAAATTCAATTGCGAAGCAAAACGAATTCCGCGCATCATTCGAAGCGGGTCATCAGAAAAGGTAATATCTGGATCTAATGGCGTTTTGATGGTTTTGTTTTCCAATGCTTCCAACCCATTAAAAGGGTCAACCAATTCTCCGAAATTCGGTGCGTTTAGCGATAAAGCCAAAGCATTTATGGTAAAGTCACGACGGTTTTGGTCATCTTCAAGCGTTCCATTTTCCACAACAGGATTTCGACTTTCAAAATGATACGACTCTTTTCTGGCGCCAACGAACTCAATTTCAGTATCTTCAAAACGCAACATCGCTGTTCCATAAGTTTTGAAAACTTGAACTTTTGGTTTCTTCGGAAGCATTTCTGACACTTTTAATGCCAATTCAATGCCACTTCCAACGGCAACAACGTCGATATCTTTTTTGAAATCTCTTTTCAAAAGCAAATCCCGAACAAATCCGCCAATCACATAACTTTCAACGTTAAGCGATGCGGAAGCTTCCGAGATTACTTGAAAAATTTTATTTTGTAGTGCTTCTTTGTAGTTCATTATTTTAGTTTAAAGTTTAAAGTTTGAAGGTCAAAGACTGCAAACTGCAAACTGAATACTGAAAACTATTTCCGGATAATCTTCACCTGGCTATCATTCGTTAACTTGATAATTGCAGAAGGTTTTCCGGTCATTTTTTCATTCGGCAAATTTACGACATAGTCGACACCTTTTATAATCTCTTGGCTGATTTCTTTAAAATTCATCGGAGTGGGTTTTCCAGAAATATTGGCAGAAGTAGAGACGAGCGGTTTTTTCATTCGTTCCAGTAATTTGAAAGCGAACGGCTCTTTTATGATTCTGATTCCGAGGGTTTTATCTGGAGCAATTAAATTTGGAGCAATATTTCTTGGATTGTCCAGAATTAAAGTCGTTGGTTTTTCGGACAAATCTAAAATTTGCCACGCCACTTCAGGAATGTCTTTAAAAACGTTGTACATCATCTTTTCGGCATTCATTAAAACAATCATCGACTTTGATTCTTCGCGTTGTTTCAAGGCATAAATCTTTGCTACGGCTTCTGGATTTGTAGCGTCACAGCCAATTCCCCAAACTGTTTCGGTCGGGTAGAGGATGATGCCTCCGTTTTTTATTACCTCAAAGGCTTTGTGTATTTCTTCATTCATAATTATAAATCTAGAATTTTTTTAACCCAGCTTTCTTGACTGTATTTTTTGTAAATTTCTTCGGAAATTTCCACGTAAGGCGTGTTCAAAAAACTTTCAGGAATGGTTTTGGTTTCGTCTGTCCAGATAAAGATATTGTTTGGATTGTAAAAATCATAATTCACAATCTCTGGATTTGTAGTGATTAATTTTTTGCCCAAGCCCATTGCTTCAAAAACCCTGAAAGTTAATCCTTTTTGAATGTCTTTTTGGATATCCAGCACAATTCTGGCCTTGTCCATCAATTCAGTGGTTTCTTTAAACGAAATTGGTTTCGTGATAAATTCAAAAGATTGTAGATGCTTTTTTGGAATCAATTTTAATTTTTTGTCATTGACATATTGCAAAACACTTACTTTCATTTGCTGTTTTTCCAATAATGAAACGATTTTTTCTAATACAGGATATCTTGAATCGAAAGAACTTAGGAAGAAAAAATCAAGTGTCGCTTTGGTATTTCTATTTTCGGCAAAATAAAAATTGGTGATAAAATTAAGCTTATATTTCTTGGCGTCCTCTGGGTCAAAGCTGAAAAGGCTATCAAAATAAGGAAGTGTTTGCCTGTAATTTGGAAAATGGTCAAAACCATCCCAATAATAAACCACCGATTTATCAGCAATTTGCTGGACATGGCTTAACACCGGTGCGCTGAGCATTTCTGGGCATATCGTGAGTGCGTAATCAAAATGTTTGTACTCTTTCAACAAGTCCAAATACATCTCTTCTTCCCATTGATTTTTTAGTTTTTTTCCAGAAAAAGCCTTTGAAAGAAAATTTTGAATTTGCTCTTTTTTGTTCTTGTATTTATAGCGTCGATAAAGGATTGTGGTGACTTCGCAACCTGAATAATTTTCTAAACCGGTTTTAAAAACATCATATAAGCCAAAAATATTCGGACACAGAAAAAGTAATTTTTTCTTTTGCATTTTATTAATTTTTATTCCAGTCCAAAGACTGTTTTTACCCAATTTTCGATAGTATATTTATAGTATATATCCTCATCTAAAGGTTTGTAAGGTGTTTCAAAAAATGATTTTGGTATTTCCGGATTTTTTGGATCAATTATCAAAATGTTATTTGGATCAAAAAAAGCATATCGTTTTACGGCTTGATTGGTCGTAATTAATTTTTTTTGATAAGCCAACGATTCAAAAAATCGAAAACTAAGCCCAATATTTGTCGACCTTGAAACGTCCATCATAATCTTTGAATTTTCGATAAGGTTTTTCATTTCTTCAGAACCAATATCTTTTTTGGTGCGCTCAATCTTTGGATTTACTCGGCCCAATCCTTTATTTGATTTTACAATAAATTTGTAATCAATATTTAAAGCATCAAGTTTTTTTGAAACTGCATCTAATGTTTTCAAACGATCGTCATTTGAAATTACCATAAAAACAGAATGTTTATATTCTTCCTGCAAGTCGAGTTCCTTCTTTGGAAGGTAGATATAGTTGCTAATTCGCTTAAAATTATAAGCATTTGATTCTTCTCTATCAAACGAAAATATCTCGTCGAAAATACCTTTTGACAAATGTTTTACAGGAAAACGTTTTGTGCTGTCATAAAGATACGCGATGTAACGATCTGTTTTTGTCTTGATTATTTCGTGCGTTTTTCTGTCCAAAAGATCGGGTCTGATGGTCAAAATAATGTCTTGATGCCCAAGTTTTTCAAGTTTATCTAAAACAAATTTTTGCTTTTTAATAATCTTTATATTTTTATCTAATATGACTTTTGAGAGGCCGTTGCTCACTCGACTAATAAGATTTGGATAAGAATATGTGAAATCATTCAAATTGATATGACTTGCCTCAATTCCTTGTTTTTGAAGCGCATCAATAATATGTTGGTCAAAACCCCAATAGTCAAAGCTGATCAAACATATTTTCATCTAATAAGGGTTTTATAAAATTCATAATAATTCTCTTTCATCACACTAACGTCATGATTTTTTTTAACGATTTCAAAAGCATTTGAAGTTATTTTTTTCGATAATTCATCGTTAACAAGCAACTTTAATACCTTTTCTGATAATGATTTAGAATCTTTTAATTCAGTCACAAAACCAGTTTCATTTTCAATAACAACTTCCGCAATACCGCCTGCTTTTGTACTAACAACGGGAACTTTTGAAGCAAATGCTTCATAAATAGTTAACGGCAATCCTTCAGAAATTGAGGTCATCAATAACACATCAAGTTCTGGCAATAGATCAGATACATTGTTTCTAAATCCGGTGAAGAAGACTGAATCTTCAACGTTTTGAGATTTTATATATTGTAATAATTCGTTTTTTAACTCTCCATCTCCAATAACCAAAAATTTTATCTTTAAATCAGATGGTTTATTTTCAAGGACTTTTTTAGCAGTATCAATAAATGTGTAAATATCTTTTTGGTCAGTTAAGCCAGCAATATTTCCGACAATTTTCACATCTTGATCAAAATTATATTCTTTATGAAGCAAATTTTGATTTGTTTTTGAAGCAAATTCACTCACATCGACTGCGTCATAGATAGTTACAAGCCTTTCTTTATCAGAAATTATATTTTTAAAAATAGCTTCAACGGCTTTTGATACCGAAACAATTTTGACGATTCGAGGATGAGAATATTTAAACTTGTTCAAGAATTTTTCCTTAATCGGATTATTTCTTTTTCGACTCAATAATATCTGAATCGATTTTGGAAGAAATAATAACGATAAAAGCGCTGCATTTAAAGCAGATGAATCGTGAACGTGAATGATGTCGATGTTTTCTTTTTTACAAATTTCAATGATTTTTTTTGTGGCGTGAATCAATTTAAAACTTGTCCTATCATAAGTATAGCAAGGAATACCATCATTTTTGCATTTTTGTGATAGCACTGAATTTTCGGGACAAAGAATAAATTGAGGTAAATCCTTTTTGTCCTGAAGTAACTTGAAAATTGTATACATCTGATTATCGCCTCCTCGCCATTCAGGAATTGTAGTTACATTCAATATTTTCATCGAAAAATTTCAATTTTTTTTTGCTGCAAATTTAAAGATAAATTAATGATTTAAATTGCTATGATGATGATAATAAGGAATTATACACTTCTAAATACTGTTTTGTAGCGTTTTTCCAACTAAAACTGTCGCCTCGCTCTTTATATTGGGCGATATAAAAAGCCTTATTTTCAGAATATTGTTTCATTCCTTGATGGAAGACTGACGCCATATATTTGGGATCAAATTCGTCCCAATAAAAGCAATGTTTGCCTCCAACTTCTTTCAACGAAGTTCTGTCTGCTAAAAATATTGCGTTTCCAAACTTCATCGCTTCAATTGGCGGAAGCCCAAATCCCTCGCCAAGAGACGGAAATACAAAAGCACTGCAATTTTTTAAATAAAATTGTTTTCCTTTTTCGCTGACCTTTCCCGTTAAAAAAACGCGGTCCTGCAAGTTTAAGTCAACGATTGTCTGTTTTACTTTTTCGCCATACTCTTTATTATTATTTCCAGAAATTATCAAATTATATTCTGGTATAAATTGCATCATGGCAACAATTGAATTAAAATTTTTCTTTTCTAGAAAATCTCCAATCGAATATAAAAACGGTTTTTCAACATTAACTTCTGATATAAAATCACTGGTGTCCTCAATTTCAGTAATCGGATTTCCGTTATAAATCACATATTCTGGAACATTTGGAACGTCAAAATAAGTGTGTGTCTGCTTTTTTGCAAATTCAGAAATATAAGTAATCGCGTCTGCCTTTTGTAATTTTTCAACGAATAACGTGTATTGCTTATTTCCATTGTTTTCAGCATTTTCTGCAAAATTAACATCGTGAATTGTCAGCAAATATTTTCTAGATTTTCTTGGTTCGATTCGTGTGTTTTGATTCACAGAATGCCACAAATCATATTTTTTTCTAATTCGAAATGCCTTGTAGCGATTAAAGCCGAATATTTTTTTGTACTTAAATTTTCTTTTAAATTCTTTTTCTAACTTTTGAGTATCTTTTGCACTTACAGTAATTTCAAGATTTGACGTGTCGAGATTACTGATACCCTTAATCAAACAATAGTTAAAAACGCCAAATCCTGTCGTTGGGTTTTTTATATTGTGCGTCTCTAAAAAAACTGTTTTCTTCATTTTCATAATTTAATTGTAAAAGTATGAAAAGCATTGATTATTTTTGTTGCTAAAATTAAAATTTAGAAAAACACTAAATGAAGTTAGCCATTCACCCCAAATATATTTCCAAAAAAAAGGATATTGCTGAAATCATTGAAAATTTCGACAAAAGTGGAACCATTTTTGGAGATGGCAAACGAAACATTATAAAGGTTTTTTCTAACTCAATTAATGTCAAGTCTTTTAAGATTCCAACGTTAATTAATAAGGTGGTTTACCGTTTTTTTAGAAAATCAAAGGCCCAACGATCGTTTGAATATGCTGTAAAACTTCTAGAAAATAATATCGGAACTCCTCATCCAATTGCTTATTCAGAATTTTCTACATTTTTAGGACTCGGAAAAAGTTTCTACATAAGCGAGCATCTTCACCCAGATTTGACTTTCAGAGAGTTAGTTACAATTCCAGATTATCCAGACCATGAAAATATTTTGCGACAATTCACTCAATTTTCATTTGAGCTTCATCAAAAAGGAATTGAATTTTTAGACCATTCTCCAGGGAATACGCTGATAAAAAAGGTTTCAGATACAAAGTATGACTTTTATTTGGTTGATTTAAATCGAATGAATTTTCACAATGCTATGAATTTTGAGCAACGAATGAATAATTTAAAAAGATTGACATACAAAGCCGAAATGATTGCAATTATGAGTGATGAATATGCAAAATTAAGCGGTAAAAATTATTCTGAAGTTTATGATAAACTGCTCAGTTATAAAAATGATTTTCACCGAAAACTACAACGAAAAAGAAGAATTAAAAAGATTTTGAAGTTCTCTAAAAATTAAAATTTGATGAAAGCGTCTGTAATAATGAGTACTTATAATTCTGAAGAATGGCTTGAAAAAGTCATTTGGGGATTCAGCGTGCAAACCGAACTCGATTTCGAAATTATTATTGCTGATGACGGTTCTGGACCAAAAACCAAAGAACTTTTAGATAAAATGCGCGCTGAAATCAGTATGCCATTGCAACATGTTTGGCAAGAAGACAACGGATTTCAGAAAACACAAATTTTAAATAAAGCGATTATTGCTTCAAAATCAGACTACCTTATTTTTACTGACGGAGATTGTATTCCAAGAAAAGATTTTGTGGAAACACATTTGCATTTCAGAGAATCAGGATATTTTCTTTCAGGCGGATACTTTAAATTGCCGATGAACATTTCACAAGCAATTTCAAAAAATGACATTATTAGCCAAAAATGTTTTGACATAAAATGGCTAGTCGGAATGGGATTGCCTTCAAAAAATAAACTAAAATTAACCGCTTCCGGGTTTTTAGCCAAGTTTTTGAATTTTATTACACCTACAAAAGCATCTTGGAACGGACACAACGCATCTACTTGGAAATCAGAATTGTTATATGTAAACGGTTTCAACCAAGAAATGCAATATGGAGGTGAAGATAGAGAACTTGGCGAACGACTTTTTAATAAAGGATTAAAGTCAAAACAAATTCGATATAGCGCAATTTGCGTGCATTTAGATCACGCCAGAGGTTATGTAAATGAGGAAATGTGGAAGAAAAACGCTTCAATTAGAGAAAACACCAGAAAAAATAAAGTGGTGAAAACTTTGACAGGAATCAATTCTAATTAATATGCCAATTCCGTAGGAATGACATTATTATAAGAAAAAAAGAATTTAAGATTTTAATAAATTCCGTAGGAATGACATTATTGTAGCAAAAAAAACCGATTTTTTAAAAATCCCGTTGGGATGAAATTATCCTGCAATCAATTAATTTTCAAATATTCTCCCAAGCTAGGAATCACCAAATCCGGAGTAAAAGCATCATACAATTCCATCGCTTTTTCCTTCATTTCTTTAGCTGTTTTTTCTCCGTATAATTCAGGTTTAAAATCTTTTAAGTGAACCGAAACATTTTGTTTTTCATCCTCAAAAGCATTCCAAGCTTCCTTAATTATCCAAGTTGAAAATATCGTGAAAGTTGGTTTATTCAACGCTTTTGCCATATTTACAGCGCCACCTTCGTTACCAATCAAAGCATCGCAATGATAGGTAATCGATAAAAATTCCCGAATACTTCCGGGAATTATATCAATTTTTATATTTTTCTGAGTTTCCGCTGTACATAAATTGAAGATTTCTTGCGCTTCTTTCAATTGCGACGGCATATAATTAAATAGTAGCGTGGCATCGGTTTTGGCAACAATAAAATCTAAAATCTTCGCCATAAAAGGAAAAGGATAAGTTTTACTATTTCCGCTTCCAAGAACGCCAATCATGTAAATTTTCTTCGAAAAATCAATTTTATTTTGTTCTAAAATCGCTTTTCCGTTTTCAATTTCAGCTTCCGTCAAAAATATTTTTGGCTTATTATCAAGCACTTTTTCCGAAGAAAAGGGACTCAATAAAAGAATCCTGTTTTCAATCGCCAAACCCGCTGAAGTCAACGGTTTTGAAAATTCTTTGAAAGTATTTGTATATAAAAAATTAGTGTATGATTTATGCCAACCAATTTTCTTTTTAGCGCCAGACATTCCCACGACCAAGTTGCTTTCCAGCTTTCCATAAGCATCAATCACAACGTCATATTTTGCTTTTCGAATAGAAGTTAAGAACTTCAACAACGCTTTTTTGCTCTTTCGAAATTCGTCCTTAAAAAGAATCAGATTATCAATATTCGGATTATTTTCCACCACAGGTTTCGTGAACGGATAAATCAGATAATCCACCTGCGCTTCTGGATGAATCACCTTCAAATTATTGCACAAAATCGAACTGGCCAAAACATCGCCAATCATTTTCTGCTGAATCACAAGTATCTTCATTAAGTCTAAAGTTTGAAAGTCTAAAAGTCAAAAGCTCGAAAGTTTAAAGACAAAGTATAGTCTGAAATCTAAAATCTTAAACCGCGACATCATACTCTCTCAACGCATTGTTCAGAGAAGTTTTCAAGTCAGTCGAAGGTTTTCTCTTTCCAATAATCAACGCACACGGAACCTGAAATTCTCCCGCTGCGAATTTTTTTGTATAACTTCCAGGAATCACAACCGAACGCGCCGGAACAATTCCTTTCATTTCAATAGGCTCATCTCCAGTAACATCAATGATTTTTGTTGAAGCTGTCAAGCAAACATTTGCACCAAGAACCGCTTCTTTTTCCACGCGAACACCTTCCACAACGATACATCTTGAGCCAATAAAAGCACCGTCTTCAATAATCACCGGCGCCGCTTGCAAAGGTTCCAACACACCACCAATTCCAACACCGCCACTCAAATGCACATTTTTACCAATTTGAGCACAGCTTCCAACAGTCGCCCAAGTGTCAACCATCGTGCCTTCATCCACATAAGCACCAATGTTTACATAGCTCGGCATCAAAATCACACCGCTAGAAATGTAAGCTCCGTGGCGTGCCACAGCATTCGGAACCACACGAATCCCTTTTTCGGCATAACCTCTTTTTAAAGGCATTTTATCGTGATATTCAAAAATTCCGGCCTCTAAAGTTTCCATTTTTTGAATCGGAAAATACATAACTACCGCCTTTTTTACCCATTCGTTCACTTGCCAGCCATCAGCGACTGGTTCAGCAACACGAAGTTTCCCTGAATCCAATAGTTCAATAACCTCACGAATTGCACTTGTAGTTTTTTCCTCCTGAAGCAACGCTCGGTTTTCCCAAGCCTGCTCTATAATTGTTTGCAAAGCATTCATAAATTTCGATTTTGCACAAAGATAACTTTTTTAGGCAATAGCCAAAAGCCAAAAGCCAAAAGCAAGGCCAAGTTTGTTCAGGAGCGAATCGGTAGTAATTTATCTGTAATCCATGTTCCCGCTTTCTGCAGTAGTTTTTCTTCCGATAAAAAATCGGAAAGAAAAAGCTACTGCCGCCAATCGGGGCTATTTGAGAAACTATTCGCTTTTTTGTAAACTTCTGGACCAATATTGTCGGTAAACGTTGTCTTAAAAATGTCAAGCAACTCAAAACCCTTTCAGGGTTAAAACCCTGAAAGGGTTGGCTGAAAAAAAAACTTTTCCTTACCTTTATAAAACAACACAAAAATTATGAAAGACAATTTCTCAAACCAAGCTTCAGAATATTCAAAATTCCGACCAACTTATCCGCCAGAATTAATTGAACACATCGTTTCATTCACAGAAAAACGAGAAAACGCCTTAGATGTCGCCACCGGAAACGGACAGGTAGCGCAACAACTTTCTGACTATTTTGAAACCGTTTATGCCACAGACATCAGCGAAAACCAATTGCTTCACGCAAAGCAAATCTTAAATGTAATCTATAAAAAACTTCCGGCAGAAAAAACAGATTTCGAAGACAAGCAATTCGATTTAATTACCGTCGCTCAAGCCGTTCATTGGTTCGACTTTGATATTTTTTACCCAGAAATTTATCGCATCTTAAAACCAAACGGAATCTTCGCCATAATCGGCTACGGACTTTTTAAAACCAACCCAAATACCGATAAAATTGTCGAAGATTTCTATTATAATATTGTAGGTCCGTTTTGGGACGCCGAAAGAAAATATTTGGATGAAAATTACCAGACCATTCCGTTTCCTTTTGAAGAATTAGAAACCTTGAATTTCGAAAATAAATTTACTTGGTCATATGAACAATTAATTGGATATCTTGAAACTTGGTCGGCTGTTGAACATTATAAAGCGCACAACAATCAAAATCCTTTAGATTTAATAAGAGAAGATTTAAAAACATCGTGGGAAACCAGCGAAAAAGAAGTCACTTTCCAAATGCTTTTAAGATTAGGAAAATTAAAAGTGTAAATTTGGAAAAATTTATTTCTATGAAAATCCTATTTCGATTGATGATTCTTTTTTTGCTAATTTCTTGCAATAAGAAAGCTGAGCAAGAACTTCCGGAATATGAAACACAAGAAGAACTGAATAATAGAATCACGGAAGGAAAACCGTTTTTTGATTTTGATGAAGTTGTGCATTACCAGATTGATATTTCTGAAGAGGATTATTACAAACTGAAAAAAGAAGATACAGTATCAAGGCAAACAGAATTACTTCAAGTTTTCTTAGAGTGGGAAAATCCAAGTAACGACGAAGATAAAGTTGATTTTTATGAAGCTTTGAATTCTGATAGAGTTGTAAAAAAAGTTGTTAATTCAAAATATTCCGATGAGTTAAGAACAAAAATTTTTACAGAAAAGACATGTGACGAAGTTACTGTAACTTCTTGTTTGCCACTTTATCGAGACATTTTTGTTCTTAGTAAAAATAAAAAGGAAACCGAAATAGTTAAGATTTGCTTTGATTGTAAACAAGTAAGTTTTTCTAAAGGAATATTTATTTATGACTGTTTTGGAATGAATGGTGAATTTAAAAGACTACAAGAAATAATTTCAGAAAATAAAAAATTAAAATAATGCCAAGAGTTCTAGCCATAGATTACGGAAAAAAACGCACAGGGATTGCAATTACGGATGAAATGCAAATCATTGCGTCTGGTTTAACAACAATTCCGTCAGAAACTGCAATCATTTTTTTGAAAGATTATTTTTCCAAAGAAAAGGTAGAACGAGTTTTAATCGGTGAGCCAAAACAAATGGATTACACGCCTTCAGAAAGCACTGAAATTATTGAAGCATTTGTTGAAAAATTTAAAAAATCTTTTCCTGACCTGCCAATTGAAAGGGTTGACGAACGTTTTACTTCAAAAATGGCGTTCCAAACTATGATTGACAGTGGGCTGAAAAAGAAACAAAGACAAAATAAAGCATTGATTGATGAAATTTCTGCAACGATAATGCTACAAGACTATTTATCTAAAAAAAAATAGTACGTTTTTTTTAGATTTCGTTAAAAGTGTGAAAAGTTATTTAAAATTGATATAAATAAGTAATTATTTCTTTCTTTCAAAGTATCTTTGCACGACAAAAATTTTGTGATGGCAACTACGACTTTCCGAACAGAAACCGATGTGGTTTTAATTGGCGCAGGAATAATGAGCGCAACTTTAGGCTTACTGCTTAAAGAACTGAATCCAAAAATAAAAATTGAAATTTACGAAAGACTAGATGTCGCTGCTGCAGAAAGTTCTGATGCTTGGAACAACGCAGGAACGGGACACTCTGCTTTTTGTGAATTAAACTATACGCCACAACTTGAAAATGGCGAAATTGAAACTAAAAAAGCAGTAAAAATTGCAGAATCTTTTGAGGTTTCAAAGCAGTTTTGGGCTTATTTGGTGGAAAAAAATCTAATCTCGCATCCTGAGAATTTTATCAAAAGCATTCCGCACATGAGTTTTGTTTGGGGCGAAGAAAACGTCGATTTCTTGAAAAAGAGATTCGAAGCTTTGCAACAATTCAACCTTTTCAAAGGAATGGAATATTCTGAAGATACCGAGCAAATTAAATCTTGGATGCCTCTAGTAATGGAAGGAAGAAGAGCAAGCCAGGCGTTTGCGGCGACGTCAATGAAGATTGGAACCGACGTAAATTTTGGCGAATTGACCAGAAATATTTTTGACTATTTAAAAACATTGGAAGGTGTGGATATGTATTTTCACCACGACGTTAAGAAGTTGAAAAAACAAGAAGACGGAAGATGGAGAATTAAATCGAAAGATTTATCAAACGGCGATATCAGAAAAGTGCGAACTAATTTTGTTTTTATTGGTGCAGGCGGAGGTTCGCTTCCGTTGTTAGAAAAAGCAGGAATTCCTGAAGGAAATGGTTTTGGCGGTTTTCCGGTGAGCGGTCAATGGTTAAAATGTATTAATGAAGAGGTTATTGAAAAACACAACGCAAAAGTGTATGGAAAAGCTTCTGTTGGTGCGCCACCAATGTCGGTTCCGCATATTGATTCACGAATGATTGACGGTAAAAAAGCCTTGTTATTTGGACCTTATGCTGGATTTTCTACCAAGTTTTTGAAAAATGGTTCTTATCTTGATTTGCCTCTTTCGATAAAACTGAACAATATGATTCCGATGCTTTCTGCGGGTTTTCAAAATTTGCCTTTGACAAAATATTTGATTGACCAAGTTCGCCAATCGCCAGAAGATAGATTGCAGGCTTTGAGAGAATATCTTCCGGATGCGAAGATGGAAGATTGGGTTTTAGAGCATGCCGGACAAAGAGTTCAAGTAATTAAAAAAGGCGAACACGGTGGTGGCGTTCTTGAATTTGGGACTGAAGTTGTGACTGCTGCAGACGGTTCCCTTGCAGTTTTATTGGGCGCTTCTCCTGGAGCTTCAACTGCGGTTTCCATTATGCTTGATTTGATTAAAAGATGTTTTTCTGAACACGAAAAAGCGTCGGTTTGGCAAGAAAAATTAAAGAAAATGATTCCGTCTTACGGGGTTTCTTTGAATGAAAATGAGGCGCTTTTAGAAGAAGTTAGAAATCATTCTGCGGCTGTTTTGAAATTAGCGAAGCTTTAAAACACAGATTTTCACAGATTTTTAAATATATAAAACCCAAATTCTTTTTAGAGTTTGGGTTTTTTTGTTTGTATTATTTGAGATGTTTAATCGTTTGATTAAATTTTCAAGTTTAATGAAGAAGAGTTCTTTGCTAGATTTTTAATTAAATCATATTCTTGCTTTACATCTACAATATTATTCATCACATTTTTGTGTTCTAATGGATTAATTCCAAATATTCTTCCTCCACGATTTGCAAAAGGCTCTTGTTTGCCTAAAATTATATAGCCAAATCCATAAGCATTTTCTCGGTAGTCAATTTCAATGAACTGATTAAAATAGAAACTTTTTGCAATCGATTTTGAAGGTTTGTCAAAGAAAACAATTCTCTGATTTGTAATATAATAAATTGAATTTATTGTTTGGAATCTTCTATGAATCAGTTTTCCAATTGACATAGATAATCCAAAAAGAATTAACAATGGAATTATAAAGTAAGTATTTAATTGCTTTGATTGCAAGCTTGCAGTTGCGTCTGGCTTTAGAATTATAAAAAGTGCAATGCAAAAAATAATAAAAAAAGGCATCCTAATCCAATCTTCAAGTCGTAAAGGAATAGATTTTGTCGGATGTAAGATTTTGATAATTGATTCGTCTGATTTTAAATAGGAATCTATTTCCATAATTTATTTTCTATAGTTTTTTTGTTATTCCGAAGAAGCAGAAATCTTTACAATGTAAGCAAAATATGGAGATTCCTCGTTCCTCGGAATAACAAGATTGGTTTTAAGATTATATTTTAAACGCAAATATGTTCTGCGCAATCATTAAAAAGTTTAAAAGAAGCCTGAAAGTTTGAATTCTAACCCTGATGGTTGCGACTATCCTTTTATACAGCTTTTTTGCTGAATGAAAGATAGTGCAAACCAGCAGGAATATGATTTAAACGAAGCGGAAGTTTGGTTCAATAAACTACTTCGTTTGGCTCAATTGTTTTGAAGCTTTTACGATGCTTTCAGAGAGATTTGTGAGCCAAACTAATTGTTCGATGACCAACTGCGCTTCCTGCATTTTGAGCTGAAATTCGTCATCGTCACTTAAATGTGCTTCCTTCAATTCTTTGGCGCGGATGTTTTTTAATTCGGTGAAACGCATGGCCAAATCTTCATTGTTTTCAGAATTTGCCATTTGTTCAGAAACTTCTAAATTGGCAAAAGTAATGGCGAAATTCAAGTTTTTAATGACGGTTTGAACCACAACATTGAACGCTTCTGAAGCTTTGTAAGTCTTGTGGGTTTGGACGTAAGTTCCCAGCGACGCGAGCGATGACAGCAACGTGTGGTTCAAAACGGCAAGTTTGTAAACCTGCTGAATTTGCTTTTGTTTGGATTTTGGCTCTTGTGACATTCGTTGAAAAGAAGCCATTAAATTGCCGATTTCGATGAAGGCGTTTTTTCTGGCGAGGCGATATGACGGCGTGGTTTCTCCTTTATTATTGTAAAAAATCGAAATCTCGCTCAGGTAATCTCGGTTGGCTTCGATAGATTTTTTGATGTAAATGGGCTGACTCATAAATTCCCATGAAGGCCAAAAAAAGTAGTTGGCTAAAAAAGCCAAGCCTGCGCCGACAATGGTGTCTAGAATGCGATACTGGATAACGTCGTTGATATTTGGCGTCATGATTCCGTACACGAAAACCACGTAAATGGTGACAAAAGTGGCTCCGACTTTGTAATTTATGGACGTGAATGTGAATCCTAAAATCATGCAAGAAATTGCCATTGTCGCTTTAATCACGGGGTCTGTGATGACTAATAATAACGCAAAAGCGATGAGTCCGCCGGCGACGGTACCGATAATTCTGTGGAACGAACGCTCTTTTGTGAGGCCGTAACCCGGTCGCATAATCACGACGATGGTCAGCAAAATCCAGTATACTTTGTCAAAAGGAAAAATGTTTCCGATGATAAATGCTAGAATTATTGTGGAAGTCAATCGAAGCGAATGCCTGAAAATAGTGGAAGAAAAACTTAAATTTTCTCGAAATGTACTCCAAGGATAATATTGTGAAGTCATCAGTTTATCCAAACTTCTGTCACGCATTTTAAAGTCATTGCTGTTGAAATTTGGCATGAACGCGCGCTCGATAATCTTGATTTTTTCAATCTGTTTCTCGGCGTAATGAAGCATGTTAGAAAGCATCCAGACGCCTTCTGAAGCTTGGTCTTTTCCAAGTTCGGCTTGGTATTCGTTGATTGCATTTTCTAAAGTTTCCAAATCTTTCAATAACGAATGTTTTGGAACATATTTTTTATGATTTTCAATGCTTTTAAAAATCGCTTTTAATGATGAAGCTAAATTATAAGCCAGATTTTGATAGGTTTTTAAAACCTTCGGATGATTTTCAAACTTCTGTTGCAATTTATTGTGGTCAAAAGAAGTGGAAAGTGCGAGTTCTAAAATTTCTAAAAGCGAAATAAAAACCAGCGTCATTTTTCTGGTTTGGTCAGAAGTGCCGCTTGAATTTGTTCTGTTTCGGATTAAAATCTCGCGTAAATTTTCGTGAATTGTGTTTAGTTCTACTTGAAGAATCAGCTGTTTTTCGATGATTTTTTCCCTTGCTGAATCTACATTCCACAAATCACCGCGAAGTTTCATATATTTTGCTGTTAGTTTTAAACAGCTCGCGATTTGCAATTCCACGTATCTGTGCGGTCTCACGTAGGAAAAAATTAAGGAAATCAAAAGATAAAATAATCCGCCGACAAGCATTAATCCTGAATATTGGAGCATCATTGAAAAATCTTCTTGAATGTGCCCAAAAGACAAGCAGATGGAAAGCAACGCCGAGAATGAAACCTGCGTTGCTCTTTGGCCATAGACCGAAATCATTGAGAAAAAGAAAATTAGTGCAGAGATTGCAGGATAAAAAATCCAAGGAAATGGATGTAGTATATTTACGAATAAATTACATCCGGCAACAATTAACGAAGCGACTAAAAGTCCGTTGATTTTGTGCTTTAAATTACTTGGAATATCGCTTGGATAAGTCAAAAAAGCTCCGATTGCAATATTAAATCCGATTAAGAAATTTCCTTGAAAAGAAAAAAATAGGGCAGGAGTTACCGCTGCTAAAGTTACTTTTAGAGCATTTGAAAAATTGGTTGAATCGGTAAAATTGCGGACTTTCTGAATCATTATTTAGCGGTTAATAGCAAAGATAACAATTGGCGAAGATTTTTTGAATTAAAAAAATAAAGAATTAACGCTTTCTATGTTATGAAAAGGTTGTTATAGTTTATGTTTTTTCACTATTTTTGCGATCCGCATTTAGTGAAAAGATGCTAAGTCGGTATAATTCAATACAAAAGAAATGATTTTACCAATTATAGGATATGGCGATCCGGTTTTAAGAAAAGTAGGCGAGGAGATTCCACAAGATTTTCCAAACTTGAAAGAAACCGTTGCTAATATGTATGACACGATGTATAATGCTTATGGCGTTGGATTGGCAGCGCCACAAGTTGGCCTAAGCTTGCGACTTTTTGTGGTGGATACGGCTCCATTTGGAGAAGACGATGACTTGGAAGAAGCAGAACAAGAGCAATTAAAAAATTTCAAAAGAACATTTATCAACCCAAAAATGCTGAAAGAAGAAGGCGAAGAATGGGGATTTAATGAAGGATGTTTGAGCATTCCAGAAGTTCGCGAAGATGTTTACAGAAACGAACAAATTACGATTGAGTATTTCGACGAAGAATTTAACAAAAAAACAGAAGTATTTGACGGCTTGATTGCCAGAGTAATACAGCACGAATACGACCATATTGAAGGAATTTTATTTACCGACAAAATATCTTCATTGAAAAAGCAGTTAATAAAGAAAAAACTTCAGAATATCATGGAAGGAAAAACCCGACCAGATTATAAAATGAAGTTTGTCGCTCCAAAAAAGGGCAGATAATCAGAACAAAATTAATTTCAAATTATAAAATATCTTTAAAATGAATTTAGAAAAAATATTAGCCATTTCAGGCAAACCAGGTTTATACGCTTTAAAACTACAAACTCGTACAGGTTTTGTGGCTGAATCAATGATTGACGGAAAAAAAATCACGGTTGGATTAAGAAGCAATGTTAGCTTGCTTTCAGAAATTTCGATTTATACAATTGACAAAGAAAAACCTTTGGCAGAAGTAATGAGAGCGATTGCTGAAAAAGAAAATAATGGTCCAGCGCCTTCTCACAAAGAAGATAACGCAACTTTGGTGGCTTATTTCAAAGAAATTCTTCCGGATTATGACGAAGAAAGAGTGTATGTTTCTGACATTAAAAAAGTGTTGAATTGGTACAATATGCTTCAAGCAAGAGGTTTGGTTTCAAAAGAAGCTCCTGCAGTAAAAGCGAAAGAAGAAGTTGCAACGGAAGAAGAAGCAAAATAATTTTTCTTTCAACTCCATAAAAAAAAGCCTCGTTTTTAATTAAACGAGGCTTTTTTTATTTCTTTCGACTTTAAGACTTATTGCTCATAATCGTAATTGACCATCCAGTGAATCCCGAATTTATCAGTAAACATTCCAAAAAGTGCGCCCCAAAAAGTTTTTTCCAGAGGCATTGTCACTTTTCCACCAGCAGAAAGGTCGTTGAAAAGCGTTTTCGCTTCGTCTTCACTGTCAGTATTAATTGAAATTGAAATATTTGTTCCAAAAGTTGCTGTTTGACCAAAAGCTTCGTTCGCGTCACTCGCCATCAAAATTGTTTCGGAACTAATCGGAAGCGCAACGTGCATTACTAAATTTCCAACTTCCTCAGAAAGAGGTGTTTCCGAAGGCATATCTTTAAATTTCTGGATGTGAGCGAATTCGCCACCAAAAACCG
Organism: Flavobacterium qiangtangense; assembly: GCF_042658345.1. Classification (NCBI taxonomy): domain Bacteria; kingdom Pseudomonadati; phylum Bacteroidota; class Flavobacteriia; order Flavobacteriales; family Flavobacteriaceae; genus Flavobacterium; species Flavobacterium qiangtangense. The sequence continues at coordinate 140,398 of NZ_JBHSQB010000010.1, read as the reverse complement.
ATTTATAAAAATTAAACGCTTCTTCGCAATTACCATTAAAGGTAAGATAAGGATTTACTTGTGCCATTTGTTTTGTTTGTTTTTTGTTTGGGATAAATCTACTGAACTTTTTTCATCTTAAAAACCTCGCTTTTCACTTTTCCGTCTTTTGTTCCAAAAATTTCTGCGACTAAACTATCATTTCCAACTTTTTGATACACAATCTTATTCGGATAATCGTGAGCCGGATTTTCCCAAACCATTTCGGTTTCAGAAGACGTCGTCAATTTAAACGGAACAGGTTTTTCATCATTTTGTTTTGCAACTCGCGCCTCATAAATAAAATCTTTCCCGCGTTGCATCAATTCGACTTTTTCTCCAAAAACGGTATCATTTTTAATTACAAAATAGCTTTCTCCGTGAAAAGTTGAATCATTTATTTTGGCCCAAAATTCAGAAAAATTTCCTTCTGCCGAATTATTTTCCCAGCGACCAACCAGCCAATTTGCGTTTTCCACAGCTTCATATTTTTTAGAAGTAATTTCCTTCGGAGGCAATTTTCCGTCGTGCGCTTCCTTGCAAGAAATTACAGAAATTAAAACACACGGAATCAGATAAGTAAGAGATTTTTTCATAAACAAAAGTTAAGTTATTGCAACTACGAATGTAGCATTTTTCAATTCAAAAAAGACGTATCTAAATTCAAAAACTTTTTCGTAAATTTGCACTCCAAACAACGAGAGAAAAGATGTTAGATAGATTGCAGATAGTAAAACAGCGTTTCGACGAGATTTCAGACTTGATTATTCAGCCTGATGTTATCGCCGACCAAAAGCGTTATGTTCAGTTGAATAAAGAATACAAAGACTTGAAAGCGTTGGCTGAAAAGCGTGACGAATACGTTACAATAATGGGGAATATCGAGGAAGCAAACGAAATTATTGCTGACGGAAGCGACCCAGAAATGACCGAAATGGCAAAAATGCAATTGGACGAAGCCAAAGACAGATTGCCAGAATTGGAAGAAGAAATCAAGTTTATGTTGATTCCAAAAGATGCAGAAGACGCTAAAAACGTAATGGTCGAAGTTCGTGCCGGAACCGGTGGCGACGAAGCCAGTATTTTTGCAGGCGATTTGTTCAGAATGTACACCAAATATTGCGAAAGCAAAGGCTGGAAAACCTCAGTTGTCGATATGAACGAAGGAACTTCAGGCGGTTTTAAAGAGGTAATTTTTGAAGTTACCGGCGAAGATGTTTACGGAACTTTGAAATTTGAGGCGGGCGTTCACCGCGTGCAACGTGTTCCTCAAACTGAAACTCAAGGTCGTGTTCACACTTCTGCGGCGACGGTTATGGTTTTGCCAGAAGCCGAAGAGTTTGACGTTCAGATAGATATGAATGACGTTCGCGTTGACTTTTTCTGTTCTTCAGGTCCTGGAGGTCAGTCGGTTAACACCACGAAATCTGCTGTTCGTTTGACGCACATCCCAACAGGTTTGGTGGCGCAATGTCAAGACCAGAAATCACAGCACAAAAATAAAGACAAGGCGTTCGGCGTTTTGCGTTCTCGTTTGTACGAACAAGAATTGGCGAAAAAACAAGCCGAAGACGCTACAAAACGTACGTCTCAAGTAAGTTCTGGCGACCGTTCTGCAAAAATCCGTACCTATAATTATTCTCAAGGCCGTGTAACTGACCACAGAATCGGAATGGATATTTTCGACATGGACGGCGTAATGAACGGAAAAATCCAGAAACTAATTGACGAATTGCAATTGGTCAATAATATGGAGAAATTGAAAGAAGCGAGCGAAGTTTTCTAATCAGAAAATTTTTACAATATAAGATGCCAGACAATAGTTTGGCATTTTTTTTTGAAGCGAACCGTCGTTTCATTTTCAGTAATTGTATTTCCCGCTGGAGCGACTCGCTTTGCTTTTTCTAGCGCAAAAGCAGGAGCTCAAACAATCGCACCATCGGGGCTATCTGAGAAACTTTCGGCATTTTTGGAAACACCCGAACGATTGTGTGATTTAGAATTACAAAAAAATTCGCAAAGTCGCAAATGCACAAACTGATATGAGCAAGTTATGTTTTTTGCGTCTTTGCGTCTTTGCGAGAAAAAAACGCTAATGAAACTTAATCTCATAATCCGTCAAAACGTAAAACTTTGCTAACTTTGCGAAATAACTTCCAACCTTTGCGTTAAAACAACTACAACAATGACCTCACAACAACTCACACAAGAAATTAAAAACAAAAATTCCTTCCTTTGCATCGGCTTAGACGTGGATTTAGATAAAATTCCACAGCATTTATTAGTAACCGAAGACCCAATTTTTGAATTCAATAAAGCCATAATCGACGCCACACACGATTTGGCAGTCGCATACAAACCAAACACCGCTTTTTACGAAGCTTACGGAATTAAAGGCTGGATTTCCTTAGAAAAAACAATAAAGTATTTAAACCAAAAGCACCCAGAAATTTTCACGATTGCAGATGCAAAACGTGGCGATATCGGGAATACGTCGTCGATGTATGCAAAAGCGTTCCTTGAAGATTTGGCCTTCGATTCAGTAACCGTTGCTCCTTATATGGGAAAAGATTCTGTCGAGCCATTTTTAGCCGTAAAAAATAAATTCACGATACTTTTGGCGTTGACTTCAAACGAGGGCGCTTTTGATTTCCAAACAAAAACCGTTGGAGAGAAAGAATTGTACAAACAAGTAATTGAAACTTCAAAAACTTGGAAAAATTCCGAAAACTTAATGTATGTTGTCGGTGCTACAAAAGCCGAATATTTTACCGAAATTAGAAAATTAATTCCGGATAGTTTTTTGCTTGTTCCCGGAGTTGGCGCGCAAGGCGGAAGTCTTTCAGAAGTTTGTAAATACGGAATGTCAGAAAATGTTGGACTGCTGATTAATTCGTCAAGAGGAATTATTTATGCTTCGGCAGAAAAAGATTTTGCAGAAAAAGCAAGAGANTTAAACACAGATTTCACAAATTTACACAGATTCTCAACGGAAAATCTGTGTAAATTTGTGAAATTTGTGTTCTATTTTTATCGATGTATTTGAATCTCCGTGAATAAAACTATGAAAACTTACCAAGACCAAATCGGAAACACTTTAACTTTTGAAAATTCTCCAAAGAGAATCATTTCCTTGGTTCCGTCGCAAACGGAATTACTTTATGATTTAGGTCTTGAAGAAAAAATCATCGGAATTACTAAATTTTGCGTTCATCCGTATCATTTGAAACAGACCAAAAAAGTCATCGGTGGAACCAAAAAAGTCCATTACGAAAAAATAAAATTACTTAAGCCGGATATTATCATCGCCAACAAAGAAGAAAATACGCTTGAAATTGTAGAAGAACTTCGCAAAATCGCTCCGGTTTGGGTTACAAATGTTGTTACGATTGAAGATAGCTTGCAAATGATTTCTGATTTCGGGAAACTCTTCAATTGCAGAACCGAAGCTCAAAAATGGACAGACAAAATTAACTTCGCACACAAAGATTTTCTTGATTTTATAAATGACAAGCCTGAAAGAAAAGTAGCTTATTTTATCTGGAAAGACCCTTATATGGTGGCAGGTTCCGATAATTTTATCAATGAAATGTTGACGCTGAATAATTTCAAAAATATTTACGACAATCCAGAAAAATTCCCGGGAAGATATCCTGAAATAATTATCCAAAAAATCAGAATTCAAGGCGACCCGGAGATTGTTTTTCTATCCTCAGAACCATTTCCTTTTAAAGACGAACACGCTTTTGAAATTGGTAGGTTTACGCATCACGCAAAAACTATTTTTGTGGACGGCGAAATGTTTTCTTGGTATGGAACCCGACTTTTAAAGGCTTTTGAATATTTTAAAACCATTCACAATCGCATTAAAAGCTTTGATTGAATAAAAAAGCCAGACTGAAATTTAAGTCTGGCTTTTTTTGGTGAATCAATAATTATGCTTTTAAAAGAAGTAATTTGGCTGCCTTTAATTTTTTTCTGAAGTAAATGGTATTAGCATTTCCAAAGTATTTTACAATGGTTAATCTTGCCATCAAGTAACTTACTGTAGATTCTGCTCCTTGATTTAAGTTGACGTGTGTGTCTTCTAATCCGTCGAAACAGCCACCAGTACAAGGATTGTAGATGATTTGTTTCAAGTGATTGTTTCCTAAGAACCAGTTGAAAGCGATTTCCATCTTGTTCAAATATTCTTCGTCTTTATAAATATCGTGGAATTTTCTCAAGGCAAGAATAGTATAAGCCACATCAATTGGTTGTTCTCCAAATTCCTGTTTTTCTTGACCTTTTACATACCAAGAACGATTTGAAATCACTTTAATGGCGTCTTTTGTAAACGTGTTGTCAAGCAAGAAATCAAAAGATTCTTTAGCAATTTTATTGTATTCTTCGTCTTTTGTTACAGCGTAAGCGCAAAGCAAAGCTTCTGGTAAAACGCTATTTCCGTAAGTCAAATAACTTTCGAACCAATTCCAACCGTCTTTGGCTTCGTGCTTGTACATTTGAACCAAACGATCTGCGAAAACCTTAATTTGTGCTTGATTGTCAAGGTCTTTCACTTGTCTGTTGTAATAATAAGCACCTTTAATTATAAATGCCATCGCTCTTGTGGAGTGCATTTTATCGGTGTGAACCATCGCTTTTTTATAAACCGCTTCGGCTTTTTTGACAAAATTAGAAGGTAAAAGTGGCGCAAGGGAAATCAGATACCCTAATGCCCAAATCGCTCTTCCAGAACTATCTTCTAAATTTACAGCGTTATTTTGTGGCGTAAAGTTTCTATTTATGTCTACATAATTTAAGAATTTCCCATCACCTTGTTGACAAAAAGCCAAGAAATTCAAGTAAGTGCTTATGTATTTTAAATCGTCAATATCTCTTGTCAATTTATAATCCTGGCAAATCGCAATCATTGCTCTGGCGTTGTCGTCTAAAGTGTAGCCAGAATTTGGGTCGGGACGATTTAGCTTAGAAAACTGAAACATTGCAAATTCATCGGTCATTTTTTTAACGTGATCCAAGTTTAATTCTGGGTTTCTATAATGCAATTCCATTTGATTGCCAGAAACTTTTTGGAATAAAACAGCGTGCGCCACGGCAGAATTTTCCCAAGCGGTGTGAATGATTTTATGTAAGCCATTCATCACGATGCTTTTTCTTAGACCAATGTCATAAATCAGAAGATTTACAGCTTCAGCCAATTTTTTTGAATCTCCAAAGTCAAAAGTTAAACCGCAACCGTCTGCAACCATTTCTGTCGCATGCGGAATTGGAGTCGAAACGATCGCACAACCGCAACTCATCGCATAAGAAAAAGTACCGCTAACCGCTTGATTTGGATCTTTTGATGTGAAAAGATAAATATCTGTCATCTGAAGATATTCTAACAATTCATTTAAAGGAAGATATTTGTTGACGAACTGAACGTGATTTTCAAGTCCGAGTTCTTGGATTTTTTTAACCAAAGATTCTCTGTACACTTCACCTTCGTTAACTACCACTCCGGGATGCGTTTTTCCGATGATCAAGAATAAAACATCGGGACTTTTATTGATGATTTTTGGCAAAGCATCCAATGTTGTTTCGATACTTTTTCCAGAACTCAATAATCCGAAAGTAGAAAGAATTCTTCGTCCTTTTACACCATATTTGGCTTTAAGAATATTTTTATCGGTGTGAGGAACCAAGTGTGTTCCGTGTGGAATCACGCTGATTTTCTCTTTTTCAACGCGGTAATCTTCCAATAAAATGTTTGACGAATTTTCAGTCATTACAATTAATGAATCGGCTCTGTCTAAAATATGTTGCACATTTGCCTTAAAAACTTCGTCTGGTCTTGGTAAAACCGTGTGGAAAACAACCGACATTGGTTTTTTAATATCGGTAATGAATTTATTGAAAGCTTCCACGTTTTCGGCAAAAAGACCAAATTCGTGTTGCATCACAACCACTTTAATGTTCTCGTCATTATTGATAGCATCCGTTACAGAAGCGTATGAATTGACATCAGACGTGTTTAAAGTATATTTTACTTCCTCATCTTGGTACAAATGTCTTTCATTATTGTTTTCGATAGCGCAAACGGTCAACTTGAAAGAACTTACAAATTGATTGTTTAACGCTTTCATCAAATCTTGAGAATAAGTGGCGATACCGCATTCTCTCGGGGGAAAAGAAGTTATGAATAAAATTTCTGGCAAAGAATCTTCGTCAGAAAATGTGGAATTAATCCTTGATGGAAATACACTTGTTGTGGAGTTTAAATTCAGCGAATTTGCGTTTGTGGTTTGGTTATTCTTTTTCATTTTCTGTCAATTTATCAATTCATTCTATTCCTTATTATTACTTCAAAATCCCAATGACATTAAGAAGTGGCTTTGTTAACCCATTCGTTAGCTCTGTCTTTAGCTTTGTTGGCCAGTTTTTCTCCGTCTTCAAGAGTGTTATTGAATTCTCTTTTTGCTTTTCTTTGCAATTCGTTCAATTTGCTTTTGAAATTGTCTTTTGCATCTTGCGCAGCTTCAGAAAGTTGGGCTCTTTTTGATTTTTTCTTTTTGGCTACTAATAAACTTACTACTGCTAAAGCTGCAACTCCGGCTGCAACACCTAAGATTAATTTTTTATTGCTCATAATACTAATATTGTGGGTTATTAAATGTTTTATCTAAAATTACGCATAAAGCAACGATGGTGTTTTTGTCTTATATTATGTTTAACACAATTAACAAATCATTGGTTTTTTAATAAAAATAAAAGTAGTTATCCTCTCACAGATGCATATTATACAATTTGAATATTTCGTTATAGGATTAATTTGGAACAAAAATTCGTTCAAAAACATCAAAAAATGTATAAAATTGCGAATTTGGTCAAATAGGCAAGGGTTTAAATTTGTTAAATGAATTATTATTAAAATGTACCCCTAAAAAATATGGGGTATAATGATTTTGAAATAATATATTTTATATCTTTGCATCAAAATAATTGAATTCTTATTCTAAAATCTTTTATATGTCAACATTTCGTTTTCAAGCATTAGCACAAACTGCAGGTAGAAAGCCTGTAAAATTTGAGGAATTGGAGAGAAAATCTGCAATTTTTGGCAGTAATGTATTTAATGACAAAGCAATGCGTCAGTTTTTGACTCAAGATGCTTATCAAGGTGTAAAGGATGCCATCCAGCACGGTAAAAAAATTGATAGAAAACTTGCAGATTATATAGCTCTTGGAATGAAAGAGTGGGCATTATCAAAAGGAGTTACACATTATACACACTGGTTTCAGCCTTTAACAGGAACAACTGCTGAAAAGCATGATGCGTTTTTTGAAACGTCTTATGACGGAAGCGATCCTGTTGAGAAATTTGGCGGAGGTCAATTGGTTCAACAAGAGCCAGATGCTTCTTCTTTCCCAAATGGTGGAATTAGAAATACCTTTGAAGCGAGAGGTTACACGGCTTGGGATCCAACATCTCCAGCATTTATCTTCGGAACAACATTATGTATTCCAACGGTTTTTATCTCTTACACAGGTGAAGCTTTAGATTATAAAACGCCTTTATTAAGAGCGCTTTCTGCTGTTGATGACGCTGCGTCTTCTGTTTGTCGTTATTTCGACAAAAACGTAAAGAAAGTTACAGCAACCTTAGGTTGGGAACAAGAATATTTCTTGATTGATTCGGCTTTGGCTAATTCAAGACCTGACATTTTGATGACGGGAAGAACATTATTAGGACATACTTCTGCAAAAGGACAACAATTAGACGACCATTATTTTGGTTCAATCCCAACAAGAGTTCTTTCTTATATGAGAGAATTAGAATATGAGTGTATGCTTTTGGGAATTCCGGTTAAGACGCGTCACAATGAAGTTGCACCAAACCAATTTGAGTTGGCTCCAATTTTTGAAGAGACAAACTTGGCAGTGGATCACAACTCTTTATTGATGGATGTAATGCAAAAAGTGGCTGAACGTCACGATTTTAAGGTGTTATTTCATGAAAAACCATTTAAAGGAGTAAACGGTTCTGGAAAACATAATAACTGGTCTTTAGCGACTGATACTGGTGTAAACTTACTTGGACCTGGAAAAACGCCAATGAGCAACTTGCAATTCTTGACGTTCTTCATCAACACAATTAAAGCCGTTGATACTTATGAAGAATTAATGAGAGCGGCGATTGCAACAGCAAGTAACGACCACCGTCTTGGAGCAAATGAAGCACCACCAGCAATTATTTCGGTATTTATCGGTCAGCAATTGACAAAAGTTTTAGCTGAATTAGAAGGTGTTTCTGCCGGAAAACTTTCTCCAGAAGAAAAAACAGATCTTAAATTGAACGTAGTTGGAAAAATTCCAGACGTTTTATTAGACAACACAGATAGAAATAGAACGTCACCATTTGCTTTCACCGGAAACAAATTTGAGTTTAGAGCTGTGGGTTCAACTGCAAACTGCGCAAACGCAATGACAACTTTAAATTCAATCGTTGCAAAACAATTGATTGATTTTAAGAAATCTGTTGATGCTTTGATCGAAGAAAAAGATATGAAGAAGGACGATGCGATCTTCAACGTATTGAGAGAATATATTAAGGAGACAAAAAACATCCTTTTTGAAGGAGACGGATATAGCGAAGCTTGGGAAATCGAAGCAGGAAAAAGAGGCTTGAGCAATCACAAAACGACTCCAAAGGCGTTGAAAGCAAAAGTTTCTGAAAAAGCAATCGCTTTGTTTTCTGAATTGAAAGTAATGAACCACGTGGAAGTGGAAGCGCGTTATGAAATCGAACTGGAAGAATACACTAAGAAAATCCAAATAGAAGGAAGGGTTCTTGGAGATATTGCAAGAAACCACGTTGTTCCAACGGCAATTCGTTACCAAAATCTTTTGATCGAAAACGTAAAAGGTTTAAAAGACATCTTTGGAAGCGAATATGAAACGATTGCAAAAGAGCAAATTTCATTAATCAGAGAAATTTCTGGACACATTGAAGGCATAACTTCAAAAGTGGAAGAAATGACTGAAGAACGCAAAAAAGCAAACAACCTTTCTAATTCAGAAGAAATGGCTGTCGCTTATTGTGATAATGTGAAACCATATTTTGAAATCATCAGAGAGCACTGCGATAAGTTAGAGCTTTTAGTTGACGACGAAATCTGGACACTAACTAAATACCGAGAATTATTGTTTACTAAATAATAGATCTACTAAACTACCACAACAAAGAAAAAGCCTGCTGATTTAGCGGGCTTTTTTGATTTTGGTCAAATTTGATAATATTTATTATATTTAGGTAGTTATTTTCCTATTAGTTTAAAGCCGAAATCTTCGATAGTATTAAGGAGATGTAACTTGACCGTTAAATCCCCGAAAACGTAATAGTGTAAAGGATTAAGTTTTGTGCACTTCATCCGATTTTTTATACAATTCGTAGAAAATTTAGCGAAAATCAACATTTTTCTTTGAAGTCGACTTTTTTTATTGAAAAAAAGAAATACCTTTGAAAAAGCAAAATACCACTCTTGCTATCTCCAAAAAACACAAAAAGCTACATAAAATGTTGTTTTGGCTATATTGATTTATAGTAATTTTCCTCTTAAGACTTTTTTCGCCCCAAGTATTAAATTGTAATTATAACCAATTAAATATTTTTATTATGAAAAAAGTGATTTTAAGCGTAGCATTTATGCTAGCTACGGGAGTAGCGTTCGCTCAAACAAACAACAGTTCGGTGACACAAAGTGGTACTTCAAACATGTCAGATGTTGATCAGGATGGAAGTTTAAATACTTCTGTTGTAAATCAGTCAGGTCTTGTAAGTGCACTTAGCGGAGAATTAAATGACTCTTATGTGAAACAAGATGGTAGCGGAAATGCTGCCGATGTGAAGCAAGCAGGAGATGAAAACGTTTCTGATGTTATTCAAACAGGAGATGATAACGATGCAACCGTTGACCAAGGGACTGGACAAGCACAGATGAACATAGCATCGTCTACACAAACTGGAAATGATAATACCTCAATTCAAAAACAACGATTTGACAATAACCTTGCAACAATTGTTCAAACTGGAGACGGGAACTTTGCTGACCAAGATCAAAATTCTGGACCAAACGGTTCATTAGGAAACACCGCTTTTATTTCTCAATTAGGTGATGATAACTTTGCAGATCAAATGCAAGATGGAAGCTCAAATAATGCTTACATCTCTCAAATTGGTATGGACAATGATGCTTATCAAACGCAAGTTGGAAATTCAAATCAAGCGTATGCTTACCAAGGCGAATCAGGAAATTATTCTGTTCAAACACAAACAGGTAACTCAAACTATGGTCTAGTGTATCAAAATGATTCAAATCCTGGTGGAGATAATGATGCTTCACAAATCCAAACTGGTAATAGCAACGTTGCTACAATTGACCAAGGAATCGGTTCTCCTGACACTGAAAACAGTGAAGCGTTTCAAACTCAAATTGGAAATTCTAACAACGCTTATGCTGCACAAAATGGAGACAGCAATGAGTCTAGACAAAGACAAGAAGGAAACAGCAATACGTCAATTCACGATCAATCTGGAGATGATAACTATGCAAGATCTCGTCAATATGGGAACTCAAATGCATCTAACATCTACCAAACAGGTGATATGAACCAAGCTAGAACTGATCAATATGGTCAAACTCACGTAAGTAATGTAACTCAAATGGGTAACAGTAACATGTCTACGGTTAACCAATCAAACTAATTTCAGGTTAAGAAAAAATGGGGCGACATCACGTTGCCTCATTTTTTAATTTTTAAAAATGAATTATCATGAAACCACTTTTTTTAAAAATGGCCGTTATAACCTCTTTCTTTTTTCAGACTGCTTTTTCGCAGGAGGAAGGAGAAAATCCTGGTTTTGATCAATACAGTTCTTCTGTGTTTGATTCAAAGGCAAACGCTTTGAATTTAGTTTCAAATATGGCACCTGCAACATCGCAGTCGAGTAGAGTTTCCTTGAATACAGGTGTTTTAATTCAGCAAATTGGAGATTATAACAATATCACCGCCACTTTAAAATCTGAAAATATTAGCCTTAATATCAATCAATTTGGTGATAGTAATGATGCGGAATTATTGAAAAATGCAAATTCAATAAAACAAGAAATACTGCAACAAGGAACAAATAATTCAATTTCTGATTTTACATATTATACCAATTACGATGTAAACCAACAGATGATTCAAAATGGTGAAAATCAAAATATTACAAACATCGGAACCAATTCTATTTCAAAGGATATGACAGTCACACAGTCTGGTAACGGCGCTTCGGTAATCATATTAAATCAATAATAATGTATAAAATACTTCAATATATCGCTTTAACGCTAATTTACCTGCCTTCTGCTTTTGGTCAAAAATCGAATACAGAAGTGAAAGCAAAGATAGTCGTAGAAAATATTGAGGGTAATATTAAGGTTACTGGCACCGCAGAAAATTTATCTGATGTGGTACAAAGCCTTTCATATAAATTATCAGTAATTAAAAAAAACAAGAATAATCAATCTAATAATGCACAGGAAGGGCTTTTTACTTTAGAGCCAACCGAAATCAAAAATTTGTCAACCACCCAAATTAATTTAGGTGAAAACGACCAGATCACAATTCTTCTCTTGTTTTATGATGAAGAAAAACAACTTATCGGAAAAGACAGAGTGGTTATTGGTGGTGACGAAAAAAAAAAAGATGAGGTAATCATAATTCCTGTTGACGGCATTGAAACGGCTGGTATCGTGACAAACGATACAAAGACCAAAGTTGGCAAGGATTTCTATGATCTATATTTTTATGAATATAGTGACAAGAATATCAATGCTAAAAAGATTATTACTGTCAGTGAAGAATTAAGTTTTGCAAGAAATACAAAAATAATAATAACGATTGATAATGCAGTGGTCTTCGAATTTTTAGCGAGACCAGATGAAGAATTTTTGCGCTATATGGCAAAAGAATCTCTTTATGAAACAATTCTGTATTTAAAAAATCAAGAAAAGCAAAGCAAATTTATCACCCAGTATTAATCAATAATCACAATCATGAAATATCAACTCTCCACAGTCGCATTGTTGCTGACCCTTTCAGCAAATGCGCAAGACTTGGTGTACAAACCTCGAAACCCTAATTTTGGAGGCGACACCTTTAATTATCAATGGCTTTTAAGTTCTGCAGAATCTCAAAATAAGTTAAAAGATGACGCACCAGTAAAGGAAGAGCTATCAGAATTAGAACAATTCACAGAAAATCTCAATACACAATTGCTAAACCAGGTTTCCAGACAACTGTTCACACAGCAATTTGGTGAAGGAATCTCAGAAGGAAGTTACACTTTTGGTAGCCTTTCCATTGAAGTTTATCCATCAAGCTCTGGTCTGACCATTAGTATTTTAGATACCAATACTGGAGAACAAACCCAAGTCATAATACCAAATTAACATGCGATCTTTTAACTACAGTGTAGTATTCTTAGCTTTTTTGCTATCAAGTTGCGGTGCTTATTATAACCAGCCAACCGGAATTGAAAAAGCAATTATTGGAGAAGGAACTCCAGCTACATCACTCTTGCGAAATCTTCCAAAACCAAAAGACCAAGTGGTGGTTGGAATTTACAAGTTCAGAGATCAAACAGGTCAATATAAAGCATCAGAAGTGGGAAGTACATTTAGTACCGCCGTTACTCAAGGAGCCACATCCATATTAATTAAAGCACTTGAAGATTCAAAGTGGTTTGTGCCAATTGAACGCGAGAACATCGGAAATCTTTTGCAAGAAAGAAACTTAATTCGTTCCACAAGACAAGAATATACTAAAAATTCAAACCCAAATGAACCTCAATTAACTCCCTTGTTATACGCAGGTGTTTTATTAGAAGGAGGAATTGTTTCTTATGATTCTAATATTATCACCGGTGGGTTTGGCGCCCGATATTTTGGCGCTGGAGGCTCAGTAAAATACAGACAAGACAGAGTCACAATATACCTTCGGATGATTTCAACTTCCACCGGAAAAATTTTAAAATCTGTTTATGTATCAAAAACTATCTTATCACAAGGCATTGATCAAAGTTTTTTTAGATATGTAAAATTCAAACGCCTTCTAGAAATTGAAACCGGATATACAACAAATGAACCAGTACATTTAGCTGTTACAGAAGCAATTGAAAAAGCAGTGGAATCTTTAATTATCGAAGGAATTAAAGATAAAGTGTGGATTCCAGACGCTCCAAAAGAAGAAGTAGACGCGCTCATCGCAAACTATGATTCAGAAAAAGAAGAAGCAGCAAGTTCTGGAGTGTATGGTAGAACATTAACCAATAAAAGGACAAATTTTGCCATGGAAATCTCGGGTGGCGCCGCATTGATTGATGGAGATTACGCAAATCCACTCGCAAGACCAATGGGACGTGGCGCTATAAAATATTTTTTTACTCCAGCGTTTAATTTAAGCGCTTCCACAAATGTAATTAACTTGGCAAATAAGAATCAATTGGACGTGGGATATTTTACGTTCGACTTAAACGCAGAATTTACGTTTTTACCAAAAGATAAGCTGAGTCCTTTCATATTTGCTGGCGGCGGTTTTGGTGCAAATCGCCTTTTTGAAAACGAGCATGTCAAGGTTCAATATGGGCTTGGTTTAGAATATTTAATAACGGACAAGCTTGGATTAAAAATTTATGGCGAGCACAATTTAAATTTTAGCGATAAAATTGATTATATCGAAAGCGGCATCAGAAATGATTATTATTACAGACTTGGCTTAGGACTGACTTATTACTTTCCTAAGAAAAAGGAAAAAGTGTATGAAAAATACATCATCGAGGAAAATATGTTGAACCAATCATTGCCAACGCAAAAATAACGTCACATCATGAAAAATATATATCTTAAATTTAGCTTTCTTTTTTTAATTGCCTTACTTGGTTGCAGTGAAGAAAAAGTAGAAGGATTACAATATGGATCGGTTTCTGGTCGAGTAGTGGCAGAAAACAGTTTTGAGCCCATGGCAAATGTAAAAATCTTTTCAAATCCGTCATCAAGTACAATTTTTACAGATGAAAATGGAAATTTTACCATTCCAAATGTTCCCACTGGACAATACTCATTTCAAGCGCAAAAAGAAAATTATATCACAAAATTTGAGTCAGTTACTGTAACAGAAGGCACAAACACAACCGTAGTTTTTGAAATTAAATTATCCACGACCAATAATCGTGCTCCAGAGACACCTGTTTTAGTTCTGCCAGAAGATAATTCAACAGGCCAAAATCTTCAAGTGGATCTTTCATGGACAGCGACCGATATTGACAATGATTCGCTTACTTTTGAGGTTACACTTCGAAATGACGCCAATGATGAAGTTGTAATTTATTCCGACCTAGAAGAGAAATCCTTAACTCTTGAAAATTTGCAATTTGGAACAAAATATTTCTGGCAAGTCGCTTCAAACGACGGAATAAATCCCCCTGTTTTAAGCCAAGTCCGGTCATTTACCACTACATTTTTTCCAATTACTCGATTTTTATTTGTTAAAAAGTTAAGCGACAATAATGTAATTTACGCAGGTGATGAATCTGGAAATCAAGTTCAGTTAACAAGTTCAGAAACAAATAGTTGGCGACCTAGAAAAAATACGCAATCAAATAAAATTGCATTTATTCGCTCAAATGGTTCCCAAAACCACATTTATACGATGAACCCCGATGGATCGGCCGTTTTTAAAGTGACAAGTACAGTTCCTATAGCTGGATTTAATCCAGAATATCTAGGTTTTTGTTGGAATAACTCCGGAAGTCAGATCTTGTTTGCAAATTTTGACAAATTATATCGGATTAATATTGACGGAAGCGGCCAAACACAGGTTTTCCAAACGCCAAACGGAAAATTAATTTCTGAAATTGACTGGAGTTATGACGGCACAAAAGTCGCACTAAAAGTTAACAACGTCAATGGATATGGAGCTGAAATTTACATCATTGGGATGGACGGAGCTATTCAGCATCAAGTAATTTCAGGAACAAATGGCGCTATTGGAGGGCTAAATTTCTCCGTGACAGGTCAAAAATTGATCTTTACGAGAGATGTTTCAGGTTTTGAAAACCCAGATTACAGACAACTCGATACCAGAATTTTTGAACATTCAATTACTTCCGGGACAACGACTCAGTTTAATGTGGAACGGCCTGCAGGAACTGTAGATATTGACGTTCGATATTCGCCAAACGAATCAGAGCTGCTATTCACAAATACCTCTAACGATTTTATGAGCGTGAGAGTGATTCAAAAATACACCATAGGCGAGTTGGATTCTAGAATTACATTGTTCACAAACGCCACAATGCCAGACTGGGAATAGAAACGCTACTGTTCTATAAAAACGCAGTTATTCGATAAATTTAAATGTCATGATTTTTAAGTATTTAAATAGTATTTTTAATCAACCTGCTTGATGTAAAATTGATTTCCCCATTATATTTAATGCCCGTTACTATTTATTTACGCCACAGTAAATAGATATTTTAATTTGCTTGTAGAATTTTGATCAACGATAAATGTTAGTTTTTTCTATCATTCTTTTTCCCCAAAAATTCTAATCTTTCCAAGCATATTGACCATTAAAATGAGACAGCTTTGCCTGTCTCATTTTTTTGTAATAATTTAAAGACAATCACGTTGTATAAAAAACAGAAAACGTGATCAAAAAAATTACTTGGTTCATCTTGCTATTTACGCCAATTTTCAGTTACTCTCAGAAAAAAGAATTTTCGGTATATTTTGACTTCGATAGCTCAACGCCAAATGTAAATTCTTTAGAGAAACTTGATAAATGGATTTCCGAAAATCCGCAAGCTTCAATTTTCAAAATTTATGGCTATTGTGATGCAATTGGCTCTGAAGGATACAATTATAATTTGTCATTGAAGCGAATTGATTACGTCAAAGATATTTTGGCACAAAAAGGGTTGAAATTATCCCAAAGCTCTGATTTTAAAGGCTTCGGAGAAAATTTCAATCAGTCTTCAGATCAAGCTAAAAATCGTAAAGCGATAATTTTTTATTCAACAATTGAAAAAAAAATAGTTACCGAAAAGGCAAAAGTGGAAGAAACGCAGATGGCAACTAATATTAAAAAACTAAAGATTGGCGAGAAGCTAAAACTTAAAAATCTCAATTTTTATGACCAATCGGGAGCGATTGTGCCAAATTCAAAACCAGTTTTTCAAGAGCTTTTGCAAGTGATGAAAGACAATTCAAAGTTAAAAATTGAAATTCAAGGTCATATTTGTTGCCAAACTGATTCTGATTTAGATGACATTGCAAACGTTCGGGCAAAAGCAATTTACCGTCTTTTAATTGAAAACGGAATCAGTGAAAATAGGTTGCGCTACACGAGTTTTGGAAGTTCATCGCCAATTTATCCAATTCCAGAAAAAAATGAATTTGAGAAAAATGAAAATAGACGTGTAGAAATTATGATTCTGGAAAATAATTAAACATTTTGAGAGACTTTTTTTTGTAATAATTAAATCGTTACTTCGTTTTAATCTAAAGTCTATTTTATGAAAACCAAGATTTATTATATTCTATTTTTGCTTTTTCCGATGTTTCTTCAAGCACAGGAAGAGTTTTCGGTGTATTTTGACAGCAATAAATTTGACTTAAAAAAGACCGAAAACACAAAATTAGAAGCTTGGATAAATTCCAATAAAGAAGTGAAAATCGTGGCTATAAACGGCTACACTGATGAAGACGGAACTTCAGGTTTTAATGATACTTTGGCACAAAAACGGGTAAACCAGATTTTTAATTTGGTCAAAAATAAAGTAAAAATTAGAGAAGATTTTAAAACTAGAAGCTTCGGAGAAAGGCACAAACACTCAAAAGTTAAAGCCGAAAATAGAAAAGTTACGATCTATTATTTGCTGGAGAAAGATTTGCCAAGAGAAGACGAGATCCTTGGAATCAAGAAAGAAGTGGTCGTGGCAAAGCCAAAGAAAATGCCAAAATATCCATCATCAATTTCAGTTAATAATCCAAACGGAACTTCCACAGAATTAAAGTTTGATGTGGCTTTTATGGAAAAAATTACGGTGGCAAAACCAGGCGAAAAAATCAAATTAGAAAACTTAAATTTTCAGTTAAATACTTTTGCGATTACGCCAGATTCCAGATCAAAAATGTATGAATTGCTGGAAGTAATGAAGCAAAATCCACAGTTGAAAATTGATGTTCAAGGCCACATTTGCTGTATGACAAATGACAAACAAGACCTTTCCACAAAACGGGCGAAAGCCATTGCAAAATTCTTAGAATATAACGGAATCGCGGATGAAAGAGTGACTTTTAAAGGTTTTGGAGTAACGCAACCGATCTACACAATTCCAGAAAAAACAGAAGAAGAACGCGCCGGAAATAGAAGAGTGGAAATTGAAATTGTTGCGAATTAGTTGTAAAGTTTAAAAGTAGCAGAGTTTCAAAGTCTAAAAATCTAAGAAGTCTAACAATCTAACAATCTAAAAATCCAACAATCTAAAAAATCTAACTATCTTTGCGGCACAACAACACAACCGATTTTTATGAGTTCCGATACTAGCAAACGCTATAATTTGCGAGGTGTTTCCGCCTCAAAAGAAGATGTTCACAACGCAATTAAAAACATCGACAAAGGATTATTTCCAAAAGCTTTCTGTAAAATTGTACCCGATTATTTGACCAATGATGAAGATTATTGCTTGATTATGCACGCTGACGGCGCGGGAACAAAATCGTCTTTGGCGTATTTATATTGGAAAGAAACCGGCGATTTGTCAGTTTGGAAAGGCATTTCTCAAGATGCCTTGATCATGAATATTGACGATTTATTGTGCGTTGGAGCAACAGACAACATCTTGCTTTCATCTACAATCGGAAGAAATAAAAACTTGATTCCAGCCGAAGTTATTTCTGCAATCATCAATGGAACAGAAGAGCTAATCGAAGAACTGAAATCTTTTGGCGTGACCATAAATTCAACTGGCGGAGAAACGGCTGATGTGGGCGATTTGGTTCGAACAATCATCGTAGATTCAACGGTTACGGCTAGAATTAAAAGAGACAAAGTTGTTGATAACGCCAATATTCAAGCTGGCGATGTCATTGTTGGTTTGGCTTCTTTTGGTCAAGCTTCTTATGAAAAATCATACAATGGTGGAATGGGAAGCAATGGTTTGACATCTGCTCGCCATGATGTTTTCAGCAATTATTTGGCACAAAAATATCCAGAGAGTTTTGACGCTTCGGTTCCGGCTGATTTGGTGTATTCTGGAAATGTGAAATTGACAGATTCAGTAGAGAATTCTCCAATCGATGCTGGAAAATTAGTGCTTTCGCCAACCAGAACTTACGCTCCAATTATCAAGAAAGTTTTAGATAAATATTCCCCAAAAGAAATCCATGGAATGGTGCATTGCAGTGGTGGAGCACAAACAAAAGTGCTACATTTTGTTGACAATGTTCATGTGATTAAAGACAATCTTTTCCCGATTCCGCCACTTTTTAAATTGATTCAAGAACAATCAAAAACAGATTGGAAAGAAATGTATCAAGTTTTCAATTGCGGTCACCGAATGGAAATTTATGTTCCTCAAGAATTGGCCGAAGACATTATTGCAATTTCAAAATCTTTCAATGTTGACGCACAAATCGTGGGTAGAGTGGAAGCTTCTGAAACTAAAAAGTTAACGATAAATAGCGAATTTGGAACTTTTGAATATTAAAATTTAAAATCTTACAAAAAGCAAAACTCCTGAAATTTTCGGGAGTTTTTTATTTTATAGCAGCTTCTGTTACAGCTAATTTTTCGGTTTTGACCAATAAATTATTTGCTAAAAACAACTCGTTTTCTTCAAGTTCAATAATTGTGTAAGTCATTTCTTTTAGGTCTAATTTTTTAATCGAAATTACCTTTTCCTTACCGATTTTATTTTGGTCAAAAGTGTTAACATAATTGCCAATTTCAAGTTTTGAAGTAGCAACATATTTTGAGTTTTTAAGAATAGCATAATATTTTCCTTCAAAATAAAATGGATAATCATCGGTCACAATCACCTTGCTTTTCTCAAATTGAATCTCATATAAATTGCTGTGAATTTGTTGCGCTAATTTTTTAATTTTGGTTTTTTGAAAAGTTTTGGTTTTTTCATCGAAGCTTAAAATTTCATCATTTTCTTTTAAGTTTTCTATATTTTTTTCTTGAAAATTGGCCATTTTTATTTTGGTACCAGCTATAAAACAATGAAGGCCAGTTCCATCAAAAAAGCTTCTGATTATTGATGAAATTTTGCTGCGCCGAGAACGAAATATCCGGCGTGTAGCCAATTTCGGGATAAAGATTTTTGAGATTTTCTTGAACCGAAATATTTTCAATTTTAGGAGAAGAAACAGCTTCCAGATTTTCTTTTTTACAAGAAATAAAACAAGCGATTATGAGTAAATAATAAACATATTTCATAAACTTTCAATTAAATAAAATTATAAATTACTGGGATGACACTCCGATAATTACTCCAAAATTGCCGTCTGTTTGCGTCCATTTTTTCTCTGGGAGATAAGTTCGTGAAACCAATCCGTCAAGATACAAGGCATTTTTGCAACCTAGTGATTTGAAGTAATTGGCAAAATCATAAAAATTAATCTGCTCTTTTGACATCGCAAAAACGATCGAATTATCCGGAAGAATCCCAACGCCGTTTCTGATATTCAAATTCGAAGAACCTTCTTTAAAATCAGCATGAATTTTTCCGTCAATTATCAACATCGGCCCAGATTGTGTGGCATATTTTAAACTTTTTGATGGCTTAAAATTTTCTGTAGTGCAGATTTCAGGATTATTTTGATCAGAAATAAAAAACACTCCATTTGGTTTTAAATAAAAATTTCCACTAGCATTTTTGGTGTCTAATTCTGCCAGAGTTTTATGATTTTGAATATACAATCCTTGTGGAGAACCGTCTTTTTGATACATTCCACCGTTCATGGCGAAAATTAATTTTTTATTTTTTGATTCAACCCAATTTTTCAAATTCAGAATGCTTCCAAAGTTTTGCTGATTTTTATTTTTCCAATACAACTTTAAATCTTGTTTTTTAGGATTTACAATATAAGTTACAAAGCGATTTTCGTCATTATTTTTAACTAATGAAAAAGCAGAAATCCCTGCAATTGCAAGCAATACTATAATTGAAAAAAAGAGCTTTTGATTATTAATTTTCATTGTTATTCGTCTTCATTTTTACCTCGATTTCTATATCGGTCAAATGATTTCCAGTATTTATCTTTAAAAATGGAGTAATCAATTTCTACATTTTTTTCACTGTATTTTTGGATGATTTTATAAGCTTTCGGCTGTATTTTCATCTAACATTCCGGTTAAAAAAAAAGTAGCCTTCTTTCAACTCGTTTAATTTGGGAGATAATTTTCTGAAAAAATGCTCATCTACATTATTATTTTCTTTGACGATTTTATGAAAATAGGAGGATTTTATCTGAAACCAATTCCAAAAATTGGCATTTGTTTTCTTCTTATTTATAAACATGTTTTTAAGAAAATTCATATTTGTTCAATTTGGTTTTTTTAAATTTCTTCTCTTCGGTAAATATATTGTTGAGTTAAATATATAAAAAAATAATGCGGGAGTTGATGAAAAAGTCAGCAAAAACCTATGGCATACTATGTAAATGATTGTTGATACTTTGTAAAATAAAGTGAGCGCTTGGTGTTTAATTTTGTCTGCTTAATCATAATTGGGGATTATGAAAAAGGAGGAAAGTAAATGCAAGAAAACAGCGGAGGTTTCTGAAATGGAAAAAGCGCTCTACCAATTGGGATTTGAAGAATCGTATAAAATAGAGGAAAAAGATGTGATGATTCTTGTTTTGAAAAACCATCTTTATGATTTGGGATTTGATGATGTCTATGTTTCGCAATTAATTTCTGAATTCAAAAAAGGGTTTCAGGCGGGAAATGAACGGACTAAAGAGTTGTTTGTTAAAAAATATCTTTTGAGTTAATATTAAATTAGTAATTATCAAGATAACTAAAGTTTATTTTTCACAAAACAATTAAGCTTAATGTAAGAAAATTCAATTTTATACGTTATTAGATTGTAAGTGTATTTGAAACTTACTATTAACTTAAACTTGAAATTATGAAAAAAATTCCCCTTACTTTAGTTTTCGTAATACTTTTTTGCTCAAATTTTTTTGCTCAGGAAAATTCTGGATTTTATTTTAAATCAGTGTCGGCTGGAATTGGAATCGTTGATGGTTCCAAATTATCTGGAGGAATGAACTTCAACGCTGACGGAACTTTGGCTTACAATCAAAACCTTTTTTCGTTGTCATTGACATCAGGAAGTGACTTGAATTTGATTGGCGATGCAAATAGAAATTTCTTTACAGCCGATGTTTTATATGGCCGTGAATTTTCAATTACCAGAGTTTTTAAAATAGAAGCGCACGCCGGAATTGGATATTTTCATGAAAATTATAAAAATTATGAAACCGATTTTCAAGAAAAAGACGAATCATCAATTGGTATTCCGATAAAGGTGAAAGCCCTTTTTTACATCACAGATCATTTTGCAATGGGATTTAATCCGAATGTAAATTTTAATTCGGTTGAAACTATTTATAGCGGAAATTTGATTTTTCAGTATAACTTCGGAAAGTAATTTTTACAAAAAATCTGACATAACTTTTTAATTATATAACTTTAGAACATAACTATTTTATATCTTCATTGCTTCAAATACCAAAAATATGAGCGATGCTTTCGACTTTAAAAAAGATATAATTTTAGAAAATGAAATGGTTTTGCTTAGGCCATTGAAGACTTCGGATTTTAAAAATCTTTTAGAATTTTCTTTAAATGAGCCAGAAATTTGGACGTATTCTTTTGTACACGCAGCGGGCGAAGATAGTTTGAAACGCTACATTGAAATGGCTTTAGACGGAAGAAAAGATGAAAAACAATATCCGTTTATTGTATATGACAAAGTCAAGAAAAAGTATGCGGGTTGCACCAGATTCCATCAGATTGACCTTGCTAACGAATCGCTTCACATCGGCTATACTTGGTATGGAAAAGAATTTCAAGGAACCGGATTAAACAAAAACTGTAAATTTTTATTGCTCGATTTTGCCTTTCAAAAAATGGGAATCGTTCGGGTGGAATTTAGGGCAGATAATAAAAACGAAAAAAGTGTTGCTGCGATGAAAAGAATCGGCTGCACGGTTGAAGGCGTTTTGCGACAAGAAAGTTTGAGTCCGTCTGGTTATCGAAGAGACAGCATTATTTTGAGTATTTTAAAACACGAATGGGAAGAAAGGCTTCGTCGGGAATTGGAAAATAAGATTTCTAAAAAGTAAAAAACCTCCGCAAATTAATGCGAAGGTTTTCACTTGGGAAGATTTCAACCATTTAATTTCCTACCACAAGTTTGTGGGTTTCAATTTGGTTTCCAGAAGAAAGCTGTACGGCGTAAATTCCGGTTGCTAAATTATTTAGGTTAATTGTATTTGTAGCTTCAGAAGCATCAAATTTCATTAAAAGTTTTCCAGAGCTTATTTCATAAATCGTTCCTTGAACTGAATTTCCAAAACTTGGTGCAATGTCAATTTGAACAATTCCACGATTCGCCGGATTAGGGTATAAAACGCTTCTTTTGTTATTTGCAAAAGCAAAATCATCCGTTCCAAGAGTTGATTGTGATTCAAAAGATCCGATATCTCTAATACCGCCAAAAATTGCATTTCCAATTTGGTCATTAAAAGTATCTGCTGGACTTCCGGTGTTGTATGCCGGACTGTTCGCTAAAAGTTGGTGCGTAAATGTTGTTCCACCGTTATTTGCCAAAGGTCCAACCAAAGGATTTATTGGCAAAGCCGTTGTTCCTTCGATATCTCCTGTGGAAGTTGTAAAAACATTCGTGTTATCTTGGCCAATTAAATTATAACCGTTTGACACAAAACTTCCTGTGGCGTTCGAAAGATCTCTTCCGGTAACGGCAATATTTAAAGCAACAATCGAATTTTTTAAAGTGGCAGTTGTTGCGCTGTTATTTGCAATTCCGCCTCCGTTTGCCGTTGCGGTATTATTTGCAACAGTTGAAGCATTTATTGAAAAAGTATCATTATTGTAAACGCCGCCGCCGTTATTTGCAGAAGTATTTCCAGAAATTGTGGTCAATAAAAATGTCGCATTTCCAGTTTTTACATGAACGCCACCACCATTTCCAAGAGCTCCGTCAGAAATATTATTTGAAATTGTAGAATTATTTACGACCAAAGTTCCTCCGTTATTAAAAATTCCGCCACCGCCGTGAAGTACATCCGGACCGCTTGCTGTGTTTGAATCAACAGTAAGATTCGTTACCGTCATTGTGCTTCCGGTTTGATTCCAAAGACCTCCGCCTTCGCGACGCGCATCATTTCCTGAAACTCTTCCGCCCATGATTACAGTTGTTGTAACTCCAGAAATATGCAAAGCACCGCCGTTACCAGGATTTGGAGTTCCGGCACCGCCATCAACGTCATTGCCAGTCATGATAACATTGTTCAAATTTAAATTTCCGGCCACAACTTCAATCGCTCCTCCAGCTCTATTTGCTGCATTTGAGTCTAAAGTTGAAGCATTTACCGTAACAGTTCCGGCAAGGCTAAAAATTCCGCCACCGCTTCCAGAAGTTCCGGTTGCCAAATTGTTTGTGATTGTCGCATTGGTTACGTTTACCGTTCCAGCAGTATTGAAAATAGCCCCACCGCCGTCATCAGCTGCTGGACCAGAAACTGTATTTGCGTTTAAAGTTGTACCCGTTACATTCATCGTACCTGAACCGTTCCATAAGCCACCACCTTCAAGAGTTGCAGTATTATTATTTACAGTTCCTCCAGTAATAGTAACACTTCCCGCTCCAGTAATATGTAAACCGCCACCATTTCCTGGAGGTCCGGTTACGCTATTGCTATTTAAATTTACGTTATTAAGAAGAATGGTGCTTGTTCCAGAATTATCTTCAATACCACCACCGGCTCTGACAGCTGTATTTCCTGTGATTGCAGTATTTGTTACGGAAAGCTGAGAACCTACGTCATTTAAAATTCCGCCTCCGCTTCCCAAAGTTCCGTTTGCAATATTGTTAGAAATTACAGCATTTTGAATGACTAAAGTTCCTGCGTTTAAGTTGTAAATTCCGCCACCGCCTTGATCTGCGCCAGCGCCAGAAGAGGTATTTCCGTTAATCGTAGTTCCGTTGATTGTCATTGTTCCTGATCCATTCCAAAGACCGCCACCTTCCGCGGAAGCGATATTTGTATTCACAGTTCCGCCATTTATATTCACAACTCCAGGGCCTGTAACGTGCAAACCGCCTCCATTTCCAGGATTTGAAGCTGTTGAATTCCCGTTAAGATTGACGTTATTTAAAGTGACAATTGATGTTGCGCCAGAATTTACCTCGATACCGCCACCAGCTCTGTTTGCTGTATTTCCAGTTATTGTAGAACTAGAAATAGTGACCGTCGAACCAACATCGTTTAAAATTCCGCCACCGCTTCCTGAAGTTCCGTTAGCGATATTGTTGGTAATTGTAGCGTTCATCACTGTCAAAGTTCCTCCGTTAAGAGCATAAATTCCGCCACCGCCATTGTCGGCAGCAACGCCAGAAGCAGTGTTTCCGTTAATAGTTGTTCCTGTAACTGACATCGTTCCTGAACCGTTCCAAAGACCGCCACCTTCCGCGGCAGCGACATTCATGTTTACAGTTCCGCCAGTGATAACGGCCGTTCCGTTACCAGTGATGTGAAAACCACCACCATTTCCTGGCGCAGCAGTCGCGGGAGCAACACCTGCGTTATTGGAAATTAAATTTGTGTTGTTCAATGTAACCGTAGTTCCGGCCACACTTTCAATTCCTCCGCCGGCACGGTTAGCTCGGTTTCCAGAAATTGTTGAATTTGTCGAAGAAAATGTAGCGCCTGTATTAGCGTAAATTCCGCCACCGCTTCCGGAAGCGCCATTTGCAACGCTATTTGAAACCAAAACGTTATTTAAAACAACATTGGCATTTGCGATTTGAATTGCACCACCGTTGTCGGCCAAACCGTTTGTCAACGTGATTCCATTGAGCGTAAAAGTTCCTGTAGTTACATCAAAAATTCTTCCGTTTGCGTTTCCGTTTATTGTCGTTAAAAGTGTGCCGTTTCCGGTGATCGTTAACGATTTATTGATCGCAATTTGACCAGAAGTCAATGTAATATTCGTTACGGTAACAGCGACAGTCAGTGTTGCTCCGCTCGCGGCGTTTGCAATCTGAGTTCTTAAAGTTCCCGCAGAACCGTCGTCTAGATTGCTCGTCACGACTTGTGCGTTTGCCGTCGTCAGCAAAAGCAATAAAAATCCCAAAGAAAGAATTTTCGTTAAAGTAGTTTTTTTCATAAAATTGGTAATTAAAATTGGTTAAAATACTAGGTTTAAAATAATTACGCTATGAAATGAAGATTGGTTTTCGGATTTATGTTAAATAAAAGCTAAATTAACTGATTGATTTTCAGGTGATTTATTTTATTTTTTAAGCAAAAAAATGTCCATATCTTTGCAAAAAAATACACTTTACAATTATGAAAATCAATTCAAAAACAGGAATAGATAAATTAATATTCGGAATGTTTCAAAAAGATGTGGAAGCGCTTTATGGCAAGCCAAATAAAAGTTTTAAAGACGAAGACGATAATACTGTTTACCAATATAACGAGCAAAAATTACGCTTGACGTTTTATAAAGAAGAAAATTTTAAGTTGGGATACATCGTTGGATCAAGCCAAGATTTGAGTTTGTTCGAGAAAAAAGTAATAGGCAGAAATGTAGTGGAAGTTCAAAAAGAATTGAATACGAAAGATTTTGCAAAGTGGGAAAAAGAAGAATTTGACACTTTAGAAAACTATTTCAATGAATCAAATTGGATGATTTTACAAACAGAATTTAATGATGTTGTAAAAGTGGAAGTAGGAGCAATCATCAATGATAAAGATGAATTTGACTGGAAATTTAAGAAGTAATTTTTAGCGTTCAGTAAATAGTTATCAGATTTCAGTTTGCAGATTTTAGTAATCAGGTTAATAAAAAAGAAGGGATTTTCATTTCGAAAATCCCTTCTTTTTTTGTCTGCAATCTAAATACTGCATGTTGTAATCTAATTAGTTTTTAGCAGGAAGCGCATCTAAAAGTTCCACTTCAAAAATAATATTTGCATTTGGCGGAATCACGCCACCAGCACCTCTTTCACCATATCCAAGAGCAGACGGAATGAAAAGCGTAGCTTTATCACCAATTGATAATTGGTCTAATCCTTCAGTAAAACCTGGTACAAAACGGTGGCTTCCCACAGTTGACGCAAGCGGTTGGTAGCCGTTTTGAGCAGCGCGGTTCGCATCAAATTTTCCGTAAATTTTGTTAACTTCTTCAACGCTACTGTCAAAAAGTGAACCGTCTTCAAGGTATCCAGAATAATGAACATAAACGTTAGTTCCGTTTGTTGGTTTTACCCCAGTTCCTTTTTTAGTAACTGTGTATTCTAAACCAGAAGCTGTTTTAGTAGCCGTTTTTCTCACTTTCGTTAATTCAGCAACTTTTGCAGTTTTGATCGGCGTAATTTTCGCTTCGGTCTCTTTTTTCTTAGCTTCTAAAGCATCTGCCTCTTTTTTGGCGTAAGCATCTTTGTCTGCAAAATATTCGTTGAAAACTTTTGCTGCGTCAAATTTCTTGGCATCAGAACCTTTTCTAACGATTTTAACTTCCATGATTACATCGTTTTGGGCAATTGCATTTACGACATCCATACCAGATGTAACTTTTCCAAAAACGGTGTGTTTGTTATCTAACCAAGGCGTTTCTTTATGCGTAATGAAAAATTGCGAACCGTTTGTTGCCGGTCCAGAATTAGCCATAGACAAAATTCCGCCAGAATTATGTTTTAAATCTGGGTGAAATTCATCCTTAAATTTGTAGCCAGGATCTCCAGCTCCAGTTCCAAGTGGGTCACCACCTTGAATCATGAAATTTGCGATAACTCTATGAAATTTTAATCCAGTATAAAATTTCTTTCCCTTGTATTTTTCGCTAACTGCGTTGTTTGTTCCTTCGGCCAAAGAGATAAAATTGGCAACTGTAATTGGTGCTTTTTGATATTCCAATTCAATTGTGATTCTACCTTTATTGGTTTCCATCACTGCAAAAATTCCATCTGGATTTTCTGCTTTTGCAGTAGTTGTCGCTTTTTTTGGAGTCGTTTTTGCTTTCGTTTTTTGGGCAAAGCCTCCAACAGAGAACGCCAGAAATAAAAGACAGATTAACTTTGTTTTCATCTTAAATCGATTTTTTTAGTTAGCAAGTAGTTCAAGTTCAAAAATAATATTGGCATTTGGAGGAATTACGCCGCCAGCGCCTCTTTCGCCATAACCCAAATAAGAAGGGATGAAAATCACGGCTTTATCGCCATAAGACAACTGCTCAATTCCTTCAATAAATCCTGGAATCATGCCTTCTTTTGCGCCCGCAGTAAATGGAATTGGCTGGTATCCTTTTTGCGCGGCACGGTTTGGATCCACAGTTCCATAAGTCGTCGCAACGCTTTCAATGTTAGAATCAAATAAAT
This sequence comes from Flavobacterium qiangtangense, assembly GCF_042658345.1. NCBI lineage: Bacteria > Pseudomonadati > Bacteroidota > Flavobacteriia > Flavobacteriales > Flavobacteriaceae > Flavobacterium > Flavobacterium qiangtangense. The sequence goes on along the minus strand of NZ_JBHSQB010000010.1, from coordinate 112,647 downwards.
CTCCGTTTTCAAAATATCCAGCATAATTCAAGAAAACTTGCGCTCCCGGAACTGGTTTTTTACCATTTCCTTTTTTGATTATTTTAAATTGTAAACCAGATTGTGTTTTTGTTGAAGTTGCTTTTTCAGCTGTAAAAAAAGCTTCTTTTGCTTTGATGACTTTAGCAAATTGAGCTCTCATTTTCAACTTTTCTTCCTCAATTTTCTTTTGATTTGCTACTTCATTCGCAAAATTATCTTTGAAAATTTTTGGAGCATCAAATTTCTTTGCATCTTCACCTTTCCTGATGATTGTAATTTTCTTGATTACATCGTCTTGTTGAATCGCATTTACAACTTCCATTCCGTTTTCAAGAACATGTCCAAAAACAGTATGAATTCCTGTTAACCAAGGCGTTGCGGTGTGTGTGATGAAAAACTGGCTTCCGTTTGTACCAGGGCCACCGTTTGCCATTGCCAAAATTCCTTCTTTGTCAAGTGGTAAATCGGCAACAATTTCGTCTTTGAATTTATATCCAGGCCCGCCCATTCCAGTTCCTTCAGGATCACCACCTTGAATCATGAAATTAGCCAAAACTCTATGAAATTTTAATCCGTCATAAAAAGGTTTTCCTTTGTATCTTTCATCCACCATCGTATTTTTTCCTTCGGCCAAAGACACAAAGTTAGCAACTGTGATTGGTGTTTTTTTGTATTCTAATTCTACTAAAATCGTTCCTTTTGAAGTTTCAATTTCAGCATACATTCCGTCTTTAAGATTATTTGTTTTGCTGTCGCAAGACATAAAAAAAGCCGTAAGTCCTAAAAATAGGCTAGTTAATTTCTTCATTTTAATTTATTATTGTTTTGGTTCTTCAGTAGTTGCAGGCGTCACAATAGCTTTTGGAGCAGTTGTAGCATTTTGAGTTGATCTAGCTTCCGCTTCCGGTTTGATATCTCTTAACGAAATTGTGGTCATCAACGGTTGATTGTGACCAATTCTTCTATCATCGCCGTGGTAGCCGTAACCCATGTGAGATGGAAACAAGAAAGTCACTTTCTCGCCTTTTTTCATCAACTTGATTCCGTCGCGCATTCCCATCATAATATTTTGTTTGTCAACTAGATATACTTGTGGTTTTAGCTCGAATTCCGTGTAAATTACATTTCCGTCAAGATCTTTAATTTCGTAATCGAAGTAAGCAACATCACCTTTTTTTGGAAGCAAAGTGTCTTTTGAAGCGCTTTTTGTTTCGTATTTGTACCAATATCCTTTTGGCGAAGCGATATAATCTGAAGCAGTATCGCTTTTCATAATTGACTCAATTTTAGATTCCTCTCCGGCAATTAATTTCTTATTTCGAGCCACAGATTCTTTCATAAAAGTTCCGGACGAATACGAAACAGGTTTTCTGGCCTGCTGATTGTTACAGCTCGAAAGCAAAAGAGCTCCGGCAAAAATGCAAGCCAATATTTGAGTAAATTTCATAGGTTACACATTAAAATTTTGTTGTGATAAAATAGATTCGAAATCTTTGATCGTTTCGTCTAATGATTTGGTTGATTTTCCGCCCGCAGCATTGATATGTCCGCCTCCGTTGAAATATTGACGGGCAAATTGGTTTACGTCAAAATCTCCTTGCGAACGAAAAGATATCTTCACGATTCCCTCTTCTTTGTTTTCAATAAAGATAGCGGCAAAAATGATGCCTTTTATCGTAAGGCCATAATTTACAATGCCTTCGGTGTCACCTTTTACATATTTGAACTCGTCTAATTCTTGTTGTGTCAATCGAATGTAAGACGTTTTATAGTCTGGAAAAACTTTCAGATTCTGAAGCGCTCTTCCTAATAATTGCAATCTGTGGTATGAATTGTTGTCAAACAGTGAATTGTGGATGTCGCCATTTCTTGCTCCTAAATCTAATAAAGCAGCTGCAACTCTGTGGGTTTCGCTTGTGGTGGTTGGAAAACGGAAAGACCCAGAATCCGTCACAATTCCAGTATAAAGACAGCTGGCGATGGTTTCGTCAAGCAGTTCTTTTTTTCCTAAATAAGAAATGAAATTATAAATCATCTCGCAAGTAGAACCAAATTTTGTGTTTGAGTACATAAAAGTCGCATAATCATCAGGTTTCTGGTGATGATCAATCATAATGAAAGGCGTTTTTAATTTGTTCAAAACGTTTTCCATTTCGCCGGTTCTGTGCAAAGCATTAAAATCTAAAGTGAAAATCAAGTCAGCACTTTGAAGTACTTTCGCAACATTTTCTTTGTCTTTCTCGAAAATCAAGACATTTTCTGAACCCGGAAGCCAAGCCAAAAACTCAGGAAATTCATTTGGAGCAATAACAGTTGCTTCGTGATTCAATTTTTTTAAAAAATGATATAATCCTAATGTTGAGCCCATTGCATCTCCATCCGGACTTCTGTGTGGAATGATGGCAATCTTTTTTGGTGACGCCAATAATTCCAATATTCCTTTAATTTCTTCTTCTTTCATAGGTTGCGAAATTACATTTTTTTACCTAATAATTGATAATATTATAGAAAGGAAGCATGTCATTTATAGATTTTTTAAGTTTTTTCTACGTATTTTTTCATAGAGCATAAACTTTGGGCCTTTTACAATTTGTGAATGGTAAATTCCCGTAGTACCTGAACAGAAATAAGCTACAACGCAAGCAATTCCTATATAAATGCCACAGTTGATACCAAAAAGCTCAATTCCCATGATCGTGCAAGCGATTGGCGTGTGCGTTGCGCCAGAAAATACAGCCACAAATCCCATCCCGGCCAAAAGTGCGATAGGTAAAGGAACGAATGCAGATAAGGCACTGCCCAAAGTGGCTCCCACAAAAAATAAAGGAGTGACTTCACCACCTTTAAAACCCGCGCCAAGTGTAAATCCTGTGAATAGAATTTTTAGCAAGAAATCTATATTACCACTCTGATTTTCAAATGACTCTACAATTGTTGGAATTCCAAGTCCGATATATTTTTTGACATCGAAACTAAATATAATTACAGCTAAAATTAGGCCTCCAATAAAAGGACGCAGTGGCGGAAACAAAATGTATGAAAATATTTTTCCCCAAAAATGGGTGGTTCGAGAAAATGCCAAAGCCGCAAAACCAAATAAAATCCCACAAAGAATTATCCAAATAAAATTCCTGAAATCAATTTCTGGGACAAAGGGAATGTGGTAATGTGTATGTTTTATTTGAAGAAATTCGACTGTGAAATAAGAAATATAAGCTACCGCAAAAGATGGAATGATGCTTTTCAAATTGATTTTGCTGAAATACAAAACTTCTACGGCGAAAATGGCTCCTGTCAAGGGAGTTCCAAAAATAGAAGCGAAACCAGCACTGATTCCGATGATTAAAATTGTTTTTCTTTCGGAAGCGTCAAGTTTAAAAATCTTGGTAAATTGGTCAGAAATTGCTGTTCCCATTTGAACCGCAGTTCCTTCACGACCGGCAGAACCTCCAAATAAATGCGTCAATAATGTGCCGATTAAAACCAAGGGCGCCATTTTTAAAGGAATAATTTTCTTCGGATTTTCATATTCTTCCAAAATCAAATTATTTCCTTTCACAACTTCCTTTCCATAATAATGATAAAGCAACCCGATGAGTAAGCCGCCAATTGGCAACAAAGCGATAATCCCAAAATTATTTTCTCGAATTTTGGTTACAAATTCTAAAGACAAAAGGAAAATTGCAGAAGAAACACCAGAAAATATTCCCACAAGCAGACAAATTATTGTCCATTTTAAAATGTTTTTAGGAAAGTTTTTTTTAATATTTTCTAGCATAATAAAAATTCGATTCAAGCAAAATTAGCGTCAAAACCGCTGAAATGACTGGCTTTACAACTTTTGATAAATTGCAAAGTAAATTTGAAATACAATACTACAAAAAACTTTCTGCTTTTTTTTCTAAACCAATTTTTAAATTCAAATACTAATAGTATTTTTGCGCATGCAACACAACGTACTTATTTTAGATTTCGGATCGCAATACACACAACTAATTGCGAGAAGGGTTCGCGAGCTAAATATCTTCTGCGAAATTTTCCCTTACAATCATTTTCCGAGTGATTTATCAAGCTATAAAGCTGTAATTTTATCTGGTAGCCCTTTTTCAGTTCGTGCTGAAGATGCGCCACATCCTGACTTATCTCAAATTAGAGGAAAACTGCCGATGTTAGCCGTTTGTTATGGCGCGCAATATTTAGCACATTTTGCTGGAGGAGAAGTCGCTCCGTCAAACATCCGCGAATATGGTAGAGCCAATCTTTCTTTTATTAAAGGAGAAGAAGCATTTTTTGACGGCGTGCATTTGAACAGCCAAGTTTGGATGAGCCACAGTGATACGATTAAAACGATGCCTTCAAACGGAGTTCGTTTGGCAAGCACAAAAGATGTGGAAAACGCTGCTTACAGAATTGACGGCGAAGATACTTATGCCATTCAATTTCACCCAGAAGTATATCATTCAACAGATGGAAAACAGATTTTGGAGAATTTCTTGGTAAAAATTGCTCAAGTTCCTCAAAATTTTACTCCAAATGCTTTTGTGGAAGAAATCGTAGCAGAAATGCAAGAAAAAATTGGGGATGATAAAGTCGTTCTTGGTCTTTCTGGCGGTGTAGATTCTACTGTTGCGGCGGTTTTATTGCACAAAGCTATCGGGAAAAACCTGTACTGTATTTTTGTAAACAACGGATTGCTTCGCAAGAATGAATTCGAAAGTGTTTTGGAACAATATAAAGGAATGGGCTTAAACGTAAAAGGTGTTGATGCTTCGGCACGCTTTTTGGGAGAGCTTGCAGGAATTGAAGACCCAGAGACAAAAAGAAAAACAATCGGTCGCGTGTTCATTGAAGTTTTTGATGCTGAATCTCACCTTTTAGAAGGTGTAAAATTCTTGGCACAAGGAACAATTTATCCAGACGTAATTGAATCTGTTTCGGTAAAAGGGCCTTCTGCAACAATCAAATCGCATCATAATGTGGGCGGATTGCCAGATTTTATGAAGTTGAAAGTTGTTGAACCGCTTCGTATGCTTTTCAAAGACGAAGTAAGAAGAGTGGGAGCAACCTTGGGAATTTCGGCAGCATTATTAGGAAGACATCCGTTTCCGGGACCAGGATTGTCAATTAGAATTTTGGGAGACATTACTCCAGAAAAAGTAAGAATTCTTCAAGAAGTAGATTATATTTTCATCGAAGGTTTGAAATCTCACGGATTATATGACAAAGTTTGGCAAGCAGGAGCGATTTTACTTCCGGTAAACAGCGTTGGAGTTATGGGCGACGAAAGAACTTACGAAAAAGTGGTTGCTTTAAGAGCCGTGGAATCAACAGACGGAATGACGGCGGACTGGGTTCACCTTCCTTATGAATTCTTGATGACGATTTCAAACGAAATTATCAATAAAGTGAAAGGCGTGAACAGAGTCGTGTATGACATCAGCTCAAAACCGCCTGCAACTATTGAGTGGGAATAAATTTTTATAATCAATAAATAATAATTAAGTCGTTGCTTTTTGTAAATTAGTAACGACTTAATAGCTTAAAACAAATCTAATAGCCTTTAAAAACAAACACAAAATGAAGCAGTTTTTTATCGTATTTTTATCCGTATTTCTAATTTCTTTTTCGGGTCAAGCCCAAGAAAATGTCAAACATACCGTAGCAAAAGGTGAAACTATTACACAAATTGCACAGAAATATAATGTTACTCCTTTAGATATTTATACTTTAAATCCAGATGCCAGAAATGGAGTGAAAGAGGAAACTGTTTTATTAATTCCTTCTAAAAATAAAGCCGTAAAAGTTCCAAATAAGGAAACAAAACCATCGCAAGTTTCAGTTTCTAAGGAAGCAAAAACACACGTTGTACAACCAAAAGAAACGCCTTATGGTTTGTCAAAACAATACGGAATAACACTTGCTGATTTAGAAAAAGCAAATCCTGAAATTAAAGAAGCTGGTTTAAAAATCGGACAAACTTTAAAAATTCCGGGTTCTAAAACTGTACGAGAAGAAGCTCCGAAAGAATTGACAAAAAAGGAAGAAAGAAAAGTGGAAAAAGAGGAAAAAAAGGCTGAAAGGGAAGCAAAGAAAGAAGCTAAAAAAGAAGAAAAAGTAGAATCAAAGACTTCAGAAGTAGTTTATGAAGTGGTTCCAAAAGACACAAAATATTCAATTTCAAAACGATACGGAATTTCAATTGAAGAATTAGAAAAAACAAATCCTTCGATCAAAACAGACAGCTTAAAAATTGGACAAAAGTTAGTTATCAAAGCTGATGTTTCAAAAGCGGAAGTTGTTCAAAGGCAAGAAACTGCAAAAGAATCTCCGAAACAAGAAACGCCAAATGGCGAATATACTTCGTATCAGGTGAAACCTAAAGAAACTTTATACAGTCTTTCAAGGCAATTTGGCTTGAGCCAAAATGGTTTGGTTGCGCTAAATCCAGAATTGGAAGCCGGCGTGAGAGAAGGAATGACTTTAAAGGTTCCAAAAACGGTTTCCATTACTGCTGCAAACGACAAAAATTTTACCGATTTGACGAAATCTATTTCTAAGAAAGATAGAAAAGAATTGGTTTTGCTTTTGCCGTTCAATGTTTCAAAAGTCACTAATGACACGACAGCAACGATCCAATCTCGATTGAAAAAAGACAACTTCTTGAACATGACGCTTGATTTTTATTCAGGAGCTTTGGTAGCGATTGATTCTGCGAAAACGTTGGGATTAAACATTGATGTAAAGATTTTTGATTCGCAAGAAAACAAAACTTCTTCCGCAATTTCAAGTTCTTTCGTGGATGCAAATTTGTTGAAAGCAGACGTCGTTGTTGGTCCGTTTTATCAAACACACGCAGAAAAAACTGCACAGCTTTTGAGTAAAAATAATATTCCGGTGATTTCGCCTTTGTCAAAAGATAACAGTATGGTTTATAGTAATTTATATCAAACTATGCCAACAACTGATAACTTGAAAGGTGCAATGTTTGATTATTTGAACCAAAAAAGTGCGAACCTAATTGCAATTGTAGATCCAAAAAAAGGTTCGATCAAAAAGTATATTTCAAGCAATCATCCAAATGTAAAAATGGCGGATTACACGGTTGAAAGCATGAAAGGTTTGCTTGTCAAAGACCGAATGAATTATGTGATTATGGAGACGGAAAACACGTTTATGATTAAAAATATAATCACGGCTTTAGTTGCGGCGAAAACCACTTACCAAGTTCAATTGGTGATTCTAGAACCAAATGATAAACTTGAATCTGATGAAATTGCTATCAGCAGTTTGGCTAAATTGAACTTGCTTTATGCGTCTGTAACTCGTGAAAATGAAACTCCCGAAGCGGCGATATTTTCAAAAGTGTACAAAAAGAAAAATAATATTTTCCCAAATCAATATGCGACAAGAGGCTTTGACGTGACATTTGACGCGATGCTTCGTTTGTCTCAAGAAAAAAGTTTTGAGGAAACTATTTTTGACAACGCGACAGAGCAAGTTGAAAATAAATTTAATTATACAAAAAATCCAGCGGGAGGTTATTCAAATAGAGGAGTTTACATTCTTTATTATGACGAAGATTTATCCGTAAAAGAAGCAAGATAATGACATCAAAAGTAACTTATTTAGGAGATTTAAGAACGTCTTCAATTCATCTTCAGTCAGGCTCAGAAATTATATCTGATGCGCCGGTTGACAATAACGGCAAAGGCGAAGCATTTTCTCCAACGGACACTGTTGCAAACGGTTTGGCGAGTTGCATGATGACCGTTATGGGAATTAAAGCCAGAGATTTGAACGTCGATTTAACGGGTTCGACAGCTTCTGTAACCAAACATATGCAAGCCGAACCTAGAAAAATTTCAAAAATTGAAGTCGCTTTTGAAATGGCAATTGCCGTTGATGAAAAGACAAAAACAATTTTAGAAAGGACAGCAAATACTTGTCCGGTTCATTTAAGTTTGAATCCGGATATTGAAAAAGTTATTACTTTTACTTGGAAATAAATCTTAAATAATTGTTAATAACTTTAGTTTCGAAAACGTTGTAAGTGTACGTATTTTTCTATTTTTGTAAGACTTTTAACGAAAATAAAAACAAAAATGGAAAACTATACACCACCATCAAATGCAGGTCAGGGAATGGGAATTGCAGCATTAGTGCTGGGAATCATTGCTGTTATCGCTGCATTTATTCCTTGTTTTGGATTAATTGCAATTCTTTTTGGAGTTCTTGCGATTATCTTTGGAGCAATTGGTTTGTCTCAAGCTAAGAAAGCAAATGCTCCAACCACGATGCCAAAATCTGGTTTGATTTTAGGAATCGTTGCAACAGTATTCGTGATTATTTGGATGTTAGTTGTCATCGGTACTTTTGGTGCGGCAGCTATGTCAAATATGGATGAAATTAAAGAAGCGATGGATTCTATTGAAGTAGAAACTGGAAGAGCTGGAGATTCAATTGACAGAGATATTCAAGAAATCGAAGCAGAAGCTACAGCAGTTGATACAACGGCTCCGGCAAACTAAATTTCAGTGAAAATAAATCCTTCTTACGAGATCGATTCTTATAAAAAGATAAACGTGATTTTTATTTTATTAATCGCGTTTATCTTTTTTTATTGTTTTTTAGCGCCGTATTTTTCCATCGGAATTCCATCTTCCTGCGAAGGAATGCCTTTGATTTATTGCAAAAGCCGAGGATTGACCAGAGCATTTTCTCAAATTCTCAGATTCAATTTCCAAGAAGCGATTGCGTTCAATCCGTATTGCTTAAAGATTTTTTTATTCTTCCTAATTCAATTATTCTTGCGAATCTTCATAAATATAAAAGTAAATTTGCAAAGATTTAAAACCATTTTGTTTCTGGATATTTTTGGAAGCATTCTGTTTTTTCTATTTTCCTTTTATAATTTAATTCTTCCATAATTTGGACCAAGATAAAAAACAGCTTATTAAATTAGCCCACACAAAAATGCCCTTCGGAAAATATGAAGGCTGGCATTTAATTGATTTGCCCGAATATTACGTGGTTTGGTACAGCAATAAAGGTTTTCCAAAAGGAGAATTGGGCCAGCAAATGCAATTGGTTTACGAACTAAAACTAAACGGTTTGGAAGAATTGATAAGAAATATCAAGAAACAATATCCAAAACCTCTTTAATGAGATAATTTGTCAATTAGATAATTAAAAACGCCAATTTTGAGTGCAAAAATGTCTTGTTTACGAATGATTTGGCTGTGTATTTCACTAATTCGATAATTATCAAATCCGCTAATTTTCACATTCGCCAATTATCTAATTATCTAATTCGCTAATTGACTAATTAATTCGTACTTTTGCCACGTTTTTTACGCAACACAACTACAAACAACAACATAATGAATCAGACGAAATATATTTTTGTTACAGGCGGTGTGACTTCTTCCTTAGGGAAAGGAATTATCGCGGCTTCGCTAGCAAAATTATTGCAAGCCAGAGGATATCGAACGACAATCCAGAAATTTGACCCTTACATTAACGTGGATCCGGGAACATTAAATCCTTATGAACACGGAGAATGTTTTGTGACAGATGATGGAGCTGAAACCGATTTGGATTTAGGTCACTACGAACGTTTCTTGAATGTTCCAACTTCCCAAGCCAATAACGTAACTACCGGAAGAGTCTATCTTTCTGTTATTGAGAAGGAAAGAAGAGGGGAGTTTTTAGGAAAAACCGTTCAAGTCGTTCCGCATATCACGAATGAGATTAAGGAAAGAATGCAATTGCTTGGAAAATCTGGTGATTTTGACATCGTGATTACTGAAATTGGAGGAACTGTCGGAGATATCGAATCGCTTCCTTATATTGAGTCTGTTCGCCAATTAGTTTGGGAATTAGGTGAAAATAACGGAATTGTAATTCATCTGACTTTGGTTCCATTTTTGGCGGCAGCCGGAGAATTAAAAACAAAACCGACACAGCATTCTGTGAAAACATTGATGGAAAGCGGTATCAAAGCTGATATCTTGGTTTGCAGAACAGAACACGAATTATCAGACGAATTGCGCCAAAAATTAGCATTGTTCTGCAATGTGAAAAGAGAAGCGGTTATTCAGTCCATCGATGCTTCAACGATTTATGACGTTCCAAATTTAATGTTGGAAGAAGGTCTTGACAAAGTAGCATTGAAAAAATTAGATTTGCCAGAAAAAGCAACTCCAGATTTAAAAAACTGGAACGAATTTTTGCAAAAACATAAAAATCCGAAGCATATCGTAAACATCGGTTTGGTTGGGAAATACGTAGAATTGCAAGATTCCTATAAATCAATTTTAGAAGCATTCATCCATGCAGGCGCGACAAATGAAACTAAAGTTAACGTGGTAAGCATTCACTCAGAATATTTAGACGAGAAAAATGCGACCGAAAAATTGAAAGATTTAGATGGAATTTTAGTCGCTCCAGGTTTTGGAGAAAGAGGAATTGAAGGAAAAATCGAAACTGTTCGTTACGCAAGAGAAAATAATATTCCGTTTTTCGGAATTTGTCTTGGAATGCAAATGGCGGTTATTGAATATTCAAGAAATGTTTTGGGTCACAAAGATGCCAACTCCACAGAAATGAATTCTGGAACGGCTCATCCGGTTATTAACTTGATGGAAGAACAGAAAACCATTACTGACAAAGGCGGCACAATGCGTCTTGGAGCTTGGAAATGTGATATGAAAGAAAGCTCGTTGGCTTCAAAAATTTATGGCAAAAGCCAAATTGAAGAGCGTCACCGTCACCGTTATGAGTTCAACGGAGAATATTTAGAGGCATTAGAAAAAGCTGGATTATCAGCATCAGGAGTAAATCCGGATACGAAATTGGTAGAAATCATTGAAATTGAGAAGCATCCGTTTTTCATTGGTGTTCAATATCATCCAGAATATAAAAGTACTGTAGCGAATCCGCATCCACTTTTTGTGAATTTCGTAAAAGCTGCGGTAGATTACAAGAATAAATAGTTTGGAGAAATTCTTCAAGCATTTGGTAACGCGTTAGTGCGTAATTATTAATTATTTTAGAATAAAATGGAAGAAAAAAAGTTTGACCGTAATTCGATTATTGGCTTTGTACTGATTTTTTTAATCTTGCTAGGCATAATGTACGTCAACAAGCCAGCCGGAGAAATTCAAGGCAAAGACAAGAAAGAACAATCTGAAAAACAGGTAAACCAAGACGTGGTTGCTGCAAAACCTGCAATCACTGACACTATCAAAAATGATTCGCTTCAGACGGAAAAACTGAAAGCAACATTGGGTAGTTTTGCTTATGCTGCAACGCTTCCATCTGCAAAAGCAGTTACAAACACAATTGAAAATGACCTTGTAAAACTTACTTTTTCAAATAAAGGAGGTTATATCGTAGACGCTGAAATGAAAAATTTCGAAGCATTCAAAAAAGGTTCTGGCCAATTGGTTAAGATAATTAAAGAGAACAATGCCAACTTAAATATCGAGTTGAAAACGCAAGGAAATCTTGTGTTGAATACCAAAGATTTATATTTTGAGCCAAACGTTTCAAAAGAAGGTGACAATCAAGTTTTGACAATGCGTTTAAAAGCAGGTCCAGAACAATTTTTAGAATACCGTTATGTTTTGAAACCAGGCGAATACATGCTTGATTTCTCAGTAAGAACGCAAGGTTTAAGCAAAGTGTTGCAGACTTCAAAACCGCTTCCGATGGAGTGGAATATGAAAACCTACAGAAACGAAAAAAGTGTTTCTTACGAAAACCGTTATTCTGATTTGGTGTACGAATATGAAGGTGGAAAAGACAATGATTTAGGTCAATCTTCAAAAACAGAAGTAGCAAAAGAAGTAACGTATGTAGCTTTCAAACAGCACTTTTTTACGTCAATTTTGTTGACAGACACGCCATTTACAACAGCAGAATTAAAGACTGAAAACTTGGTTCACGATGTTGAAAAAGACACGATTTTCACAAAAGCATACAAAGCGACTTTGCCATTAGCTTTCAAAGGTGGCGAAGTAAACTATAATATGAACTGGTATTACGGACCAGCTGATTACAAAATCTTAGACAAATACGAAAAAAATCTTGACGAAGTAATTCCATTAGGTTGGGGAATTTTCGGATGGATCAACCGTTGGATTTTTATTCCGGTTTACGGATTCTTAAGCCAATTCATGGCACACGGAATCGCGATTATCGTCTTCACGATTTTAGTTCGTTTGGCAATGTCGCCGGTGACTTACAAATCATATTTGTCTCAAGCAAAAATGAAAGTGCTTCGTCCAGAGATCAATGAATTGAACGAAAAATTCAAGAAAGATCCGATGAAAAAACAACAAGAAACAATGAAACTTTACAGCAAAGCTGGCGTAAATCCAATGGCAGGTTGTCTTCCGGCGGTGATGCAAATTCCAGTTTTCTATGCATTGTTCCAGTTTTTTCCTTCGGCAATTGAATTGAGACAGAAAAACTTCCTTTGGGCAGAAGATTTGTCATCATTTGACGCCGTGCTTTCTTGGAAACAGCACATTCCCGTAATTTCGTCTTTCTATGGAAACCACGTGAGTTTATTCCCAATTTTAGCCGCAATCGCAATTTTCTTCTATATGAAAATGACGACGGGCGACCAGCAAATGTCAGCGCCACAACAAGAAGGAATGCCAGATATGAGCAAAATCATGAAAATGATGATTTATATTTCGCCATTGATGATGATGATTTTCTTCAACAATAACGCGTCAGGACTGTCATTATACTATTTTGTATCAAACACAATCACCATCGGAATTATGTTGGTAATCAAAAATTACATCATCAACGACGAGAAGATTCACGCTAGAATTCAAGAAAACAAAACGAAAGAAAAGCCAAAAAGCAAGTTTCAGCAAAAAATAGCAGATATGATGGAGCAAGCACAAGAACAGCAAAAAGAAAAGAAAGCCACACTTGAAGAAAAGAAAGCAAACAGAAAAAGATAAATCAAAAAGCACTCATTAAAACGGGTGCTTTTTTTGTAAGAAGCGAATCGTTGGGCATTTTCAGTAAAGGCAATTCCCGCTTTCCGTTCCAATCTTTTTTTGTCACCTCGAGCGCAGTCGAGAGGCATTTGCTTAAAAAAAAGGATTTCCTCTCCTCCCGAAGTTTCGGGACGGGGCTATCTGAGAATCTTTCCGCTTCCTTTTAAACTTCAGAATAAAGCCGCAATAAAATGCGACAATTTTAGTTAATAGAAATAAAATAAAGCATCCAAAAAAAAAACTTATAAGCCCTTATATGCCTTTCATGATAAATAGAAAAAATCGGTACAGTCATTGCATAATCATTAAAACATAGATTTCAAAAATTATTAAAATTTCTCAAATCTGTGTTCCAATAAAACATTGTATAAATAAAATATGAAATCAATCTTATTCACATTACTAACATTTTTAGCCTTCCAAACATTCGCCCAAGAAACCAACAAAATTGACGAAAAAGGACAACCCCACGGACTCTGGAAAGGAACATACGAAGCCTCAAAACGCCCACGTTATGAAGGAACTTTCGACCACGGAAAAGAAACTGGAACATTCAAGTTCTTCGACGATACAAAAGAATTAAAAGTGATCGCAACCAGAGATTTTTCTGCAAAAGACGGTTCAGCTTACACGACTTTTCTTGATCAAAAAGGCAACAAAGTCAGTGAGGGAAAAGAAGTAAACAAGCTTGCCGAAGGCGAATGGAAATACTACCACTTCGAGTCAAAAGAAATTATGTCTACCGAAAATTACTCCAAAGGAAAATTAAACGGTGTAAAAAAAGTATTCTACAAAAACGGAAAAATCGCCGAAGAAACTACCTATGTAAACGGAATCAAAAACGGACCGTATAAAAAATATTCTGAAAAAGGAGACGTTTTTGAAGACGCTACATACAAAAATGACCAATTTGACGGACCAGTTATTTATAATGATGGCGCCGGAAAAACAATCAAAGGACAATTTAAAGACGGCAAAAAATCAGGCAAATGGAAATATTTCCAAAACGGAAAACTGACCAAAGAAGAAGACCCAAACAAAGCCAAAAAAGAAAAATTCAAAATAGACAGCAAAAATAAAGGCGCAAGAAAACAAAAGCAAAACCAGCCAAAAGGATAGTTTTCTCAAATGACCTTATATGCCTTAAATGGTAAAAAAGGGAACAAGAATAAAGCCCGAGAAACCAATCAAAACAAAAAGATTAGTTTTCTAAACGACTTTATTTGCCTTATATGGTGCAAAAAAATAAACTTGCATTTTAATATATAAACTTCCCAAATACTCTTATCAATTAATCAAATGCAAAATATTTCAAATATCTTTAATTTGGCGTACTTTTGCATCTTCAAACTGATTCCCAGAATCGCAAAATAAATAAAATGAAACGTGTCGTTGTTGGACTTTCCGGAGGTGTTGATTCAAGTGTTGCTGCTTATCTTTTAAAGGAGCAAGGCTATGAAGTGATCGGGCTTTTTATGAAAAACTGGCACGATGATTCGGTTACAATTTCCAATGAATGTCCGTGGTTAGAAGACAGCAATGATGCGCTTTTAGTCGCAGAAAAACTCGGAATTCCATTTCAAACGGTTGATTTAAGCGAACAATACCAAGAAAAAATCGTGGATTATATGTTCCGCGAATATGAAAAGGGAAGAACGCCAAATCCAGATGTTTTGTGCAACCGCGAAATCAAGTTTGATGTTTTTATGAAAATCGCCTTAAGTCTCGGAGCTGATTACGTGGCAACTGGACATTATTGTAGAAAAGGAGAAATTGATGTTGACGGAAATCCTACATATCAATTATTGGCAGGAGTTGATGGAAACAAAGACCAATCGTATTTCCTTTGCCAACTTTCGCAAGAACAATTGGCAAAATCTTTATTCCCAATTGGAGAATTGACAAAACCAGAAGTTCGTGAAATCGCCGCTCAAATGGAATTAGTAACAGCAGAAAAGAAAGATTCACAAGGATTATGTTTCATCGGAAAAGTGCGTCTTCCAGAATTTTTACAGCAAAAATTACAGCCAAAAGCAGGATTGATTTTTGAAATTGATTCCAAAACAGATATCTACGATAAAGAAGAAAAAGAATTCGAATCTTTAGAAGAAGAATTAGCATTCAAAGCAGCGCCAATTCCTTACGTTCCAGAAATGGGAAAAGTAGTTGGGAAACACCAAGGTGCTCATTATTTTACAAAAGGACAACGAAAAGGATTGAATGTTGGCGGCACTTTAGAACCACTTTACATCATCGAAACTGACGTTGAGAGCAATATAATTTACACCGGTCAAGGCGATCAACATCCAGGATTATTCAAAAAAGCACTTTTCATAGAAAAATCAGAAGTGCATTGGATTCGTCCCGATTTGAAATTAGAAGCTGGAGAAACTATGGATGTAATGGCAAGAATCCGTTACCGCCAACCGTTGCAAAAAGCAAAATTACACCAATTTGAAAACGGAATGTATGTTGCCTTCGAAGAACCGCAATCCGCAATCACAGAAGGACAATTCGTTTCGTGGCACCAAGGCGAAGAGCTGATTGGTTCAGGAGTTATTGCTTAAAACAAAAACTTTGCGTCTTTGCGACTTTGCGAGAAAATATATAACAAAACCCGACAGACCAAAATCTGCCGGGTTTTTATTTAACAAACAAAACAAAACAAAACTTTCTTTTTTTAAGCTAATTCAAGATTAGCTAATTGCAAATTCTCGTCAGCAATCAAAACGTCTTTCACGACTTCCAACAAAACAAAAGAGGTATCAAAACTTTCATCAAGGTGGATATTTCTCAAATTCTCCAACGAAATAATTCCGGTAATATAACCTGATTCTTGATTTAAATACGATTCATCGATATTTAAAAATTGTTTTTTCAAAGCAACGGCATCTTCCACAGAATGTCTCAAAAACACTTTCAAATTCACATCATCCGATAAGCTTAAATCTTCCTGCTGGGCAATTTTTTTGTATTCATATTGGTAGTCATAACTCAATGCAGAAATGTCACTCAAAACCGCTGAAGCAGTAGGATGAGCACCAGCACCTTTGCCTACAAAAAACTGCTCATCGGCAAAACTTGTTTTCGTGATTACGCCATTAAACACGTCATCAACATTGAATAATCTATCTTCTGAATCCACAAATTTAGGAAGTACAAAAGCTGAAATACTTCCGTCCAGATTTTTAAAAGCTTGGGCTACCAATTTAATTTTCAGTCCTTTTTCGCGAGCATATTTCAACTCTAATCCGCCAATATTATTGATTCCGATATTGAATAAATCATCAGGTTTTGCAATATATCCGAAGGAATGTGCCAGCAAAATCAGCAATTTATATTTAGCATCAAAACCGCCAGTGTCCAAAATCGGATTGCTTTCTGCAAATCCTTTTTCCTGAGCCTCTTTCAAGGCGTCTTCATACGATAAATTATCCTTAAAAGTCTTCGTTAAGATATAATTTGTCGAACCATTCACGATTCCTTGGATTGATTCCAAAAGATCATTGTCATAATATTCTTCCAAGTTCCTGATAATCGGCATACTCGCGCAACACGCCGCTTCATACAACAACGGAACTTTATATTCACGTTGCAAAGCCAGCAATTCTTCAAAATGCTCTGCAATCATTTTTTTGTTGGCCGAAACCACCGCTTTGCCGCTTTTCAAAGCACGAGTTACGATTTCATAAGCCGCATCGGCATCATCAATCAGCTCAACAATTACATTAATTTCGGCATCATTGAAAATATCTTCCTTGTTGAATGTAAAATTTTCAGCTCCGATTTCACGCTTTTTATCTTTGTCTTTTACACAAATATTCTTGATATTGGCTTTCAAACCAGGCGTTTTTTGCAACACTTCATACAGTCCAAAGCCCACGCATCCAAACCCGAACAATCCTATATTTAATTTTTTTCTTGACATTTTTTATTTTTTTTTGGAACACAGACTTCACGAATTTTTACAGATTGAAAAATAAAAATATTATGTAGAATCAATTTGTCTCAAGATTTGGTATAAAATAAAATCTGTGAAATCTGTGTTTAATTAAATTAAGATTTAGTTCAAAGATGAAGCAACGGTCACATTTTCTTGAACCGCATTCGCAATTGCTTCTTTCAAATCAGCAATCAAATCATCGGCATCTTCCAAGCCAACAGACAGACGAATCAAGCTGTCAGTAACTCCAGATTTATATCTAATTTCTGCCGGAATTGATTTGTGGGTCATCTCGCAAGGCAAGCAACACAAGCTTTTTACGCCGCCTAAACTTTCGGCCAACTTGAATAATTTTGTTCCAGAAACAATTCTTGAAGCCAATGCTTTGTCATCAATAACCAAATCAAAAGTGACAACGCCACCAAAATATTTCTGTTGGCTTTTTGCAATTTCGTGGTTGTGGTGCGTTTTCAAACCTGGATAATAAACGTTTTTGATTAGCTTTTCTGTAGTCAAAAATTCAGCAATTTTCTGTGCATTTTCAGCGTGCTGTTTGATTCTTAAGTTTAAAGTTTCGATTCCTCGGATGACCAACCAGCTGTCAAATGGCCCAAGGATTGCACCAGAAGCATTTTGGATAAATTTAATTTTAGCGCCCAATTCTTCGTTCGCGGTAATTACCAAACCGGCAATCAAATCGCTATGCCCCGAAATATATTTTGTAGCGCTGTGAACGATTAAGTCAGCTCCAAATTCAATTGGTTTTTGTGCAATTGGCGAGGCAAAAGTATTGTCAACGCAGAACAAAACTTTGTTCTCTTTTGCAATTTTTCCGATAGCGCGAAGGTCAGAAATTTTTAAAGTCGGGTTTGTTGGCGATTCAATCCAAATTAAAGCAGTTTTATCTGTAATTGCATTCGCTACATTTTTAGCATCAGTCGCATCAACATAATTTACTTTGATTCCGAATTTCTCATAAACGTGCGTGAATAGGCGGAAAGCACCACCATAAATATCATCCACCGCAATAATTTCGTCTCCGGCAGAAAGTAATTTTACCACTGCATCGATTGCTGCCAAACCGCTTGAAAAAGCATATCCGTTAGTTCCGTTTTCTAATTTTGCAGCTAAATCTTCCAAAACTTTTCTTGTCGGATTATTGCTTCTTGCGTAGTCAAAACCTTTGTGAACGCCAGGTTCGTCTTGGACAAATGTCGAAGTTTGGTAAATCGGCACCGAAATTGAACCGGTTAATTCGTCTACTGGAATGTAATTTAAAATTTGAGTTTGCTCTTTCATTTTGATAACTTTTAAGATGTTTTTAAATAATTTTTTGTTTTCCAAAAAATATTCGAAACCAGATATCGAAAGGAGCAGAAATAAAAAATGCCCTTCCGACAAGTCAGAAGAGCATATAATATTTTGAAGTATTATGTACATTTTCTAGCTTATCTATCCTTGCAATGCAAGGTTGAATGTAGCACCTTAATTACCAAAGTAATCAGGTTGCTAAGACGTCATCGGGTCAATTCCCTCGGTCTTTCTGGATAAGAATAATCTTTTAAAGAACTTGAGTGCAAATTTAGGGCATAAAAAACATAAGAACCTAATTTATTTCGAAAAAAAATAAAAATAATTTTTAAGTTATTGAATTTTAATACCTTGAATTGTGATATTTTTTACAGATGATTTACTATTTCTTTGAATTAAACTTAATTTTCTATAAATGAAATGACTTAAAACAACCAAAATAATTCCGATTAAAGCATAACTTACGCCTAAAAAAATAGTCTGATTTGTCAATAATTGCGTTTGTATTGTAATCGATTTTAAAATGCTTGAATTTGCCAACGAAACCGATTCTTGTGGCGTAAAACCTTTCGAAATAAATGATTGAACTGAACTTGAATTTCTTTCTGCATAATTCAAATCATACGGAGTAAGATATTTTAAAAACTGCTCTTTGTAATGCTGATTGTAAAATAATTGCAAAGTATAATATCCGGCAAAAGAATTTAAAGTGGTGAAAAAACGAACGGTTCCGCCGACTAAACTTCCTGAAATTCCGGTGTGAACGGGAACTGATGATAAAATAAACGTGGCAATTGGAACAAACAACATTCCCGAAGAAGCGCCTTGCAAAAATATCGGAATCATCAAATCTGAGAAATCCAATCCGGGCGAAATGATTTTATACATCCAAAAATTGAAAGCCAACATCAATATGAAGCCTAAAATTAGAAAATAATGAATAGGAAATTTCTTTTTGGCAACCAATTGAGAAGCGATATACATCGTCAAAGCCATTCCTGAAATATTCACCGCCGCGAGTTCAATATAATCATAATTTGACCATTGATTGATGACGCTGACATAGTTGTAAACCAAATTTATCGTGTCTTTCAGGCCATAAAAAAGTGCGAGAAAAAACAATCCTATGACGAATCTTTTAGACTTAAAAATGCTAAAATGAATGATCGGACGCTTGCTATTTAGCTGTCGCAAAACAAAAAGCGAAATCAAAATTATGGCTAAAAAAAAGCTATAAACTATCGATTTATCGTCAAACCAATAATGTTTTGGACCGTAAACCAAGCAATATGCCACGGCAAACATTCCGGAACCCAAAATCAAATAGGCTTTCCAATCGATTTGGTACAACGGATATTTTTTTTGTTCGCGCTCTGATTTGAAAATTAAAAAAACAATCAAAATCGAAATAATTTGGAACAAAATCACCACATAATAAATCATTTTCCAGTCGGTATTGTCAATGATCCAAGCAGATGGAGCTCCAGCAACAACGCTACTTCCGAGCAAAGTTCCATAGAAAACGGAATAACCAACAGCCATTTTTTTCTCTTCGTGCAATCTCGAAAAAATAAAAGTCAACATTCCTCCGGCGATGAAACTAATAATCATTCCTTGCAGAAATCGAAGGAGAATAAAAATTTCGATTTCAGTGGTTTTCATCGACAGCAAATTCAGAATAATTCCGATCAATAAAACCGTAATCAAATATTTCTTGGTATTGAAATAATTCAAAAACCGAATCTGTAGCGGAAGCGTGAATAGCAACGAAATGTATGTCACTTGAATCGAAAAAGTCACGTCTTCAGGTTGCGCTCCAAAGTAAGAAACCACATAATTTTGCGTCAAAGAAAATAGCGAAAACTGAATAATCGTGAACATCAGAATCAAGAAAAGCGCGGTTCGCATTCCCCAATTCCAGTTGTGGATCCAGTTTTTGAAATAAATATTTTTGTCCATTATTTATTTTTTACCGAAACGATTACGTTCATTCCTGCCTTAATTTCAGTTATATTTTTATCAATAAATTTAATTTTTACAGGAATTCGCTGTGTGATTTTTACAAAATTTCCGGTGGAATTATCAGCAGGAAGAAGCGAGAATTTAGAACCTGTCGAGCCAGCAATCGCTTCGATTTTTCCAGAGTAAATTTTATCTTCAAAACCGTCAATTTTTATTTCCACATCTTGACCGACTTTCATATTTTCGATTTGTGTTTCTTTGAAATTTGCCGTGACCCATTTTTGGTCTTCATTAATTATGGGCACCAAACTTTGTCCGGCTTGAATTTGCTGGCCTTCCTGAATTGTTTTTCTTCCCAATCTTCCAGAATACGGAGCGAGAATTATGGTATATTCCAAATTAATTTTCGCGAATTCCAACTGTGCTTCTTTCTGTTTAATTTCCGCTTTCAGCAATCCGTGTTTTGCTTCAAGCTCAATAATTTTTGAATTTGTAGTTTTCAAATTGTTCTTTGAAGCATTAAATTCGCTCGAAGCCACGTCATATTTTGACTGCATTTGTTCAAATTCCTGCAACGTTGCCGCTTCTTCTTTCAACAGATTTTTGTAACGTTTCAAGTCTTGCTGTTTTTCAATATATTTGGCTTTGGCCACAGAAATCATATCATTATTGACCGAAGTTCCGGTTTTCGCAGTCATAATTTCAGCATCTAAAATCTGCAATTTTGCTTTTGAATCTTCCAATGCGGCTTCAGCTTCCATCACTTTTGTCAAATATTCTCGGTTATCGATCTTTACCAACGTGTCGCCAGCATTGACAAATTGATGTTCTTCAAAATTTATTTTCTGAATATAACCGCCAACTCGCGCCGAAATTGGGTTGATGTAGGCTTCCACTTGAGCGTCATTTGTTTCCTCATAATTTCCTGATCGAACCAAATAGCGAAGGAAAAAGAAGAGCGTTGCAACGATGATAATTGTGACTGCAACATTAAAAATTATATTGAAAGTTTTGCCTTTTGTCTTCATTTTTAGATTTTTCCGGTGGTGTAAAGAATTTGATAATAATAATTTAAGAGCGAAGTTTGTGCTTCGATCAACTTGTATTTTGACTGTAAATAAAGATTGTCAGCTTCCAATAAATCAGTAAGCAATGCCAACTGGTTAAAATATTTTGTGTTTACAATCTTTAAATTTACTTTCGATTGTTCGATGTTATTTTGGGCGATTTCCATTTTTTCTTTAGTGTCTTCAAGTTTGATTTTTAAGGAAGAAATCTCCAATTTTAAATTGTCTCTAACCGCATTTTCATTGACTTTTAATTCTTCCAAACGTTCTTTTTCAGCGCGAACTTTATGATTGTTTTGGTACAAAGAAGAAATCGAATATTCCATCTTAAAGCCAACAAAACCGATGGAGTAGGCTTGGTCAACATTTGGGTATTTCAAGTAATTTGGGTAATTGTATTCATACGCAGAAATCAAGGAAATCGACGGATAATAATTGCTTTTCACTCCTTTAACCTTTGCTTCCTGGAACTCAACATTTTGCTTTGCAGAAAGAAAATTATAAGCCGTTTTTTCAGAAGGTTCTTCAATGTTTATCCATTCAGGCGTTTCTTTTACAATTGCCGTGTCGCTTAAAATCAGCTTCGTTTCCTCCGGAAGTTTCAGTAAAACATTCAGTCGATTATTGAAAATCTGGATGTTGCTTTGGTTTTCTTTTCGGGCAAATTGTTCGTTCGAAAGACCAATTTCAGCTCTCAAAACATCACTTCGGGTCACTTTTCCGTTTTTGTATAACGAGTTTATGTTTTTCAGACGAAGTTCTTCACGGCTGATTTGCTCTTTATAAATGCTATCTAATTTTGAAAGGCGAAGAATCTCAAGATAATTCTGAATTACTTGCAAGGAAATTGAACCCGATTGTTGCTGGATTTTTATGTCTGAAAGCTTTGTTTTTATTTCAGATTCCTCGATTTGAGCTTCGTGCTTTCCGCCCGAGTATAAATTGAAAGATGCTTCAACGCCAAAGTTCGCCTGATAAGTAGATGGCGGTGGCGGAAGCGATTCAGAATCATGAAGTCCGTGTTCATAAAGCGTCACGTTTGACAATTTTTTTCCGCTTGCGCCAGCAACCACATGAGGTAATACGTGACTTTTAATTTCCTTAAGATCTGATTCGGAAGCTTCTTTTTGCAACTTTGCCATTGCAATCCAATCATTATTTTCTTTGGCAATTGAAATAGCTTCTTTGATACTTAAAACTTTAGTTTCAGGATTTTTTTCTTGGGCAAAATCAACATTCCAAAAAAGATTTGTTCCAAGAAAAAGGAATAGAAAGAGCTTGTTATTTTGATGAAATAGATTCATTTTATAATTCAGATGTTTTTACTGTAAAATTTTGGTTTTCGTTGAATTCAGAAATAGGAAATTCTATTCTATGATTTGGTCATAAAATAATTTGATTGTTGACAGGGATAAATTGTTATAAACTAATGAATGAAAAAAGAAGAGAATTTTTGCTGTGATTTTCTTTCAAATAACTTGAAATAACAGTTGTTACGCTGATTCGTATTTTTGAAATTAACAGAGTAAACCAAAAGGCCTGAAGTTTTCATAGAGGAATTTTAACACTGCAAAGTTCCTTTGCTTTCGCGTGTTAAAAAAGTCGGTTTCACGGTATTTTTCGTCGATTTTTCTACTTAATCGATTTCTTATATTCTAAAGGAGTTTGCCCAGTGTGTGATTTAAAGAATTTTCCGAAGACAGATTGGTCAGAAAAATTTAAAGATTCACTGATTTGAGCTACAGAATATTTGTGGTTTTGAAGCAAAACTTTGGCTTCCAGAATTACAGATTCAGAAATCCATTCTCCGGCGGTTTTTCCGGTTTGCTTTTTTAAAATTTCTGAGAGATGTTTTGGCGTGATATTTAATTTATCAGCGTAAAAGTTTACCGTGTGATGATTTTGATATTCTTTCTTCAAAAGACTTTTAAAATTGACCACAATCGCAGGAAGTTTTTCCAAATGATAATTAGAAGTAGTCGTTTGCAAGTAAGAATTCAATTCGTGGATCAAAATAAAAATTAAGCTTCTAATAATTTCTTGCTCGTGAAAGTTTTTCTCTTCAATAGTTTGCTTGATTAAGTCGAAAACTTGACTGATTTTCTTGGCCTGATTTTCGTCTAAACTAAGGCTGTGCAATTCATCGTTTTCAAAAAAATCAAATTCCATCAAATAAAAAACGTTCGTTCTGTTGGCTAAAAGATAATCATCAGTAAAGAAAATAATATCGATTTTCGGACTATTTTCTGTTTCTTTTATGGTTCGGACAATGCTGGGTCCAAGTGCAATAATTGCCGGAGCTTGGATTCTTTTGGTCACCAAACCGGCCTGCGAAATCACGTCGCCTTCCTTTAAAAAGCTAATGGAATACGTTTCAGAACGACGCGGTTCTGTATTGAAAAGACTGTTTTTTCCTAGCTCTATAAAGAAAAAATCCTTTTTATTACTCGACAAATTGAACACCTTTTGGTGATGCTGAATAGAGTAGGTCGTGATTTTTTTCATTATAATGACGCAGGTTTCTAGTTTGCAAATTTACTAAATTTAGCAACTCATTCATTTACTTTAATTCTGTAAAAACAAATGCCTTGTTTTTTCGTAAATTTGGAAACCAATTATTTATAACTAAAGAAATTATAAAATTTGTAGCCCCAATTTCAATTTTAAAATTCTATGAAAAAAATTACCTTTTTACTCCTTATATTATCAAGTTTCATCGCTTCGGCTCAAGAAGACGCGTGGGTTTATTTTACTGACAAACCAGATGCCGCTTTTTATCTGGCGAATCCGTTGGAAATGCTTTCGCAACGTTCGTTAGATAGAAGAAGTGCGCAAAATATCTCGTTAAATGTGACTGATGTTCCCGTTTCCCAAACTTACATTACTTCGGTTACAAACGCAACGGGAATAACGGTTATGGCAAAATCTAAATGGTTAAATGCGCTTCACGTTCGAGGTTCAATTACCAATATTCAAAATCTAGAAAGCTTAACTTTTGTCGATCATATTCAATTTGCAAATTCAAATTTAAATTCCAGAAACGCTTCTTCAACAGCAATTTCTGAAGTAAATAAAAATCTAGAAACCCAAGTAAATTTCAATTACGGCAATTCTTCAAATCAAATTCAGATGTTAAACGGGCATCTTTTACACCAACAAGATTACACCGGAAACGGAAAAATCATCGCGGTTTTAGACGCTGGTTTTCCGGGCGTAAGCACTGCTTCGCCATTCCAAAGACTATTTGACAACAATAAAATCCTTGGAGGTTATGACTTCGTAAACCGAAATGCAAATTTTTACACAGGCGGAAATCACGGAACTTTGGTGCTTTCCACGATGGGCGGTTATGTTGAAAATCAGTTGGTTGGAACCGCTCCAGACGCTGCATATTACCTTTTTATTACCGAAGATGTAGCCAGCGAAAATCCCGTTGAAGAATCATATTGGGTCGAAGCCGCCGAGATGGCAGATAGTTTGGGCGTCGATGTGATCAACACTTCGCTGGGATATTTCACTTACAATAATCCAAATTACAGCTACGAATATGCTGATATGAATGGAACCACCGCTTTTATTTCTCGTGGCGCCGACATCGCGTTTTCAAAAGGCATGATCTGCGTGGTTTCTGCCGGAAATTCTGGGGGATCTTCAAATCCGCATATTTCGGCACCCGCTGATGCGATTAATGTTTTGACAGTTGGCGCCGTGAACGCATCAGAAAATTATGCGACTTTCAGCTCAATCGGACCTTCGTTCGACGGCCGTGTCAAGCCAGATGTTGTGGCTCAAGGCCAAAATGCCGTGATTTCAGATACGTCGGGAAACATTGGAACCGCAAGTGGAACTTCCTTTTCAGGCCCCATTATTGCGGGAATGGTTGCTAGTTTTTGGCAAGCGCTTCCTAATAAAACCAATGCCGAAATCATCCAATTAATTAAGCAATCGGCGCATTTATATTCAAATCCCACGATTCAAATGGGCTACGGAATTCCAGATTTCAGTTCTGCTTTGTCGTTAAAAACGCCAAGTTTTTCTGCCGAAAAAATGCTTTTGTATCCCAATCCGGCCAATAATATCGTGAGTTTGCGATTGCCAAATTCGGTTGAAAATGCTGAAATTCTCCTTTACAATAATTTGGGACAGCCGGTTTTAAAGGCCGTTCTTCCGGCAAATAACGCAACTTTTTCAGTTTCAAATCTTGCTTCGGGAATTTACCTTTACAAGATTATTTCGAGCAATAATACACAAACCGGAAAACTAATCAAGAATTAATTTTTTTTTAGAAGCGAATCTTTCGGCTTTTTCAGGAAAGGCAATTCCCGCTAGCGGCACTCGCTTTTAACAGCTTTGTTCAGCCGTGAAAGAGCTCAAACAAAGCCACCATCGGGGCTATTTGAGAAATTATTCGCATTTTTGTTAACACCTGAACCATTGCGTAACAAACAACCTAAAAAAATAAAAAAACACAGTTTTCATAAAAAAGCAAACCTGTCTAATAGGTTAGATTGGTTGAATCACTCATCATTTGCCCTATCTAAGTTGTTGGACAGGGCAAATCAACATTAGTTTAAGCAATCTAACCTGTTGAATACCTTAAACTGAATGTGATTCAAGGTGTCTAACAAGTTAGATTGTTCAGACCACATTTACTTCATGCAATCTAATAAGTTAGTCGGTTGTTTTTGTCTTTGAAAGAAAATATTTTAGTAATTGCATCTCTTTTTTGTAAGTTTGAACAATTGCAAAAAACAAAACTCAATGAACAAAATCACACAACTCTTTACTATAAAATATCCAATTGTTCAAGGCGGCATGATCTGGAACAGCGGTTACAAATTAGCAAGTGCAGTCAGCAATGCTGGCGGACTTGGCTTGATTGGTGCCGGTTCGATGTATCCAGATGTGTTGCGCGAGCACATCCAAAAATGTAAAAAGGCGACCGAAAAACCTTTTGGAGTAAACGTTCCGATGTTGTATCCAAATGTGGAAGAAATAATGAATATCATTGTTGAAGAAGGCGTTAAAGTTGTTTTTACATCCGCAGGAAATCCAAAAACGTGGACCAATTTTTTAAAGGAAAAAGGAATTACGGTTGTTCACGTTGTCAGCAGTTCGAAATTTGCTTTGAAGGCGCAAGAAGCGGGCGTAGATGCCGTGGTTGCCGAAGGTTTTGAAGCGGGCGGACATAACGGTAGAGAAGAATCGACAACGCTCACACTAATTCCGATGGTGAAAGAAAAAATTACGATTCCATTAATTGCCGCGGGAGGAATTGCCACTGGAAAAGCAATGCTAGCCACCATGATTTTAGGCGCTGACGGAGTGCAAGTAGGAAGTCGCTTCGCAGCATCTTTTGAAAGTTCAGCTCACGATGAATTCAAGAAAACCATCGTAGAATTGGAGGAAGGAGGAACCCAAGTTACCTTAAAAGAGCTGGCTCCGGTTCGTTTAATCAAGAATAAATTTTATCAAGACGTTCAAGATTTATACACAAAAGCACCGACTGTTGACGACTTAAAAATTTTGTTAGGAAGAGCGCGCGCAAAAAGAGGAATGTTTGAAGGCGATTTAATTGAAGGCGAACTTGAAATTGGCCAAGTTTCCGGATTGATCCACGATATTAAATCAGTAAAAGATATCGTTGACGGAATGATTTCTGAGTTTGAAGAAGCGAAGAAACTTGTAAGTAGCTTATAAATAAAAACCGCAGATTCATAGATTTTAAAAAATAATCTGCGAATCTGCGGTAAATTTTTGTGGTAAAAAAGCTTAGTGACCTAAATTATAGATCTCTCTAATGTTCTCTAAAACTTTATCGAAATCAATTTTCAAATCAATCAATCTGCCAGAATGAATGTCAAAAACCCAGCCGTGAACTTGAAGGCCTCTTTCGGTAATTGCCTTTTGAACTTCGGCAGTTTTAATTAAATTGACGCATTGTTCTTGAACGTTCAATTCAACCAAACGATTGTATTTTTCGGTTTCGTCTTCGATAGCGTTCAGCTCTGTTTTGTGCAATCTATAAACGTCGCGAATATTACGCAACCACGGATTTAATACGCCCATATCTTCAGATTGCATCGCCGCTTTTACGCCTCCGCAAAAGTAGTGGCCACATACAACAACATGGTTTACTTTTAAATGTTCCACCGCATAATTTAAAACAGACATCGCATTTAAATCGATGCTTATGACCATGTTAGCAATGTTTCTGTGAACAAAAACTTCACCTGGCGCAACTCCCATTAAATCTTCAGCGGTTACGCGACTGTCTGAACATCCGATGTATAAAATATCTGGATTTTGGCCTTTTGATAGTTCAGAAAAATAATCTGAATTTTTCTCTAACCTGTCAGTAATCCACTTTTCGTTGTTTTTAAATACATTTTGAATTTCCATAAATCTTACATTAAAATATTATTGATTGGTGTTAAGGGTTTCGGTAAATCAGCTTCGTCAAACATATCTTTTAAATCGATTTCAATTGTTCGGCTCATTGCTGTAATCGGAACGTCATTCGGGTTTCCTTCAAAGGGATTTTCGGTACTTTCGCCCACTTTTTCCATCGAAGTAAAAACCCAGCCAACCACGATCGTAAACGGAATTGTGAGCCAAAAATAGTTTTTTCCAATCTTCTGGAACTCGTTCAGCATCCCAAAAGGCAACATCAAAACAAACAGCCAGATGAAAAATAAGTTGATGCTCGCAAATTGTCTTGGATACGGAAAATTCTTAATTCGTTCGCATTTTCCTTGGTGATCGTATAAATCGGCTAGACGTTTTGAAATCTCAATATACCTAAAATTTTCTATTTTTCCTTCATCGGCAAGTTGTTTTAACATTTTTGATTGAAGGGAAATGAGTTGAGTAGCTCTGTTTTTCTTGGATAAAATATAAATCAATTCTTCATCAGAAAGATATTGTTTCAACTCTTCCTCCAATTTACTGTTGCGTTCGTCAATAGCGTAAAACTGACTGTATTCTATGTAGTAACTTTTGCCTAAATTTTCCCACGAACGCGGTTCGCGAAGTTGAAAACGCATTGCCGTAAGCCAAGCGCAATGGCGATTTATGATTTCGAGATGGATTTTTTTATCAGCTTCGATGAAATCTTTGGTCATTATTCCTAAAGTTCTGCTGGTATTCACAATTCCGCCATAAATCTGTCTCGCTTCCCAAAGGCGATTGTATGTCTGGGTATTTTTAAAACCAACAATAAAAGCAGCTGCGGTACCAATTAAGGCAATCGGAACCCACGGAATTGCTATGAATTTCCAGTCTAAGAAATAAAAGGCCAATGTGGGAATTGAGCCAATCGCTGCCAATTTATAAATGTCGCGTCGGGTCCAAATCAAAAACTCTTTTAGTGAATATTGTCTTCCTGAATGCATAATTAATGTTCGTTTTGTGATAGTTTGCTTTCGTCAAAATCAAGTTCCATTTGCTGTTTTTGGATCACTTCAAGCTCAAAAATCTTTTCCTTTCTAATTTTATTTAGTTCTGTCCTCTGAACATTTATTAAATCGAGATATACTTTTTTATAAGTGTGAACTTCCTGAAATTCCATCGTTTGGCACTCTAAAGATTCAAGGCGTTCTGAAGTTAAAGCAACAGAGTTGGCTAATCTTTTTCTTAGGTTTAAAACCAATTCATTTTCTTCAAGTTCACTTTTAAAATTGGTGTCGATGTGGTGCAAAGATGCTCTCATCAGGCGAAGTTTTATGGTTGCCGTTTGCTCTTCTTCAGGAATTAAATCATCAATTTCTTCAATTTTAATTAGCTTGATAATCAACGGCAAACTCAGTCCTTGAATAACTAAAGTCACAAGAATAACGATAAATGTTACCAATAAAATCAAGTTTCTGTGCGGAAATGGCGCTCCGTCAATTGTCAACGGAATCGAAAGTGCGGCGGCTAATGAAACCACGCCACGCATTCCTGCCCAACTGGTAATCAAAGGTCCTTTCCAGCCAGGAGAAGGTTCAGTTTCTCGAATTTTTTTGCTCAAAAACCTTGGAATGTGCGCAATCGGAAATACCCAAATAAAGCGAATGGCGATTGTAATCACGCTGATAATCAGTCCATATTGAATTCCTTTTTTAAGTGAAGAATCGTCAAGTCCATCGATAATCGTGGGAAGTTCAAGGCCGATTAGGATAAAAACAATTCCGTTTAAAATGAAAATGATGGTTGACCAAACGTTCGTGGTCTGTATTCTTGAAGAAAAACTAAGCAGTTCGTGCGAGCGATACGAAAGAAAAAGACCTCCAGAAACTACTGCCATAACTCCAGAAAAGTGAAAATGTTCGGCCACGATAAACATTACATAAGGTGACATCAATGTCAGTGCGGTGTCGATATTTGAAGTTGTTGGAAAAAATCGGTGGATTACATACAGAATATGAGCGATTGCCAATCCAATTACAATTCCCATTGAGCCTACGATAAAAAAGTCTCCAACCGTTTTTCCTAAAGAAAATTGTCCCGAAATCACTGCAACCAACGCCACTCTAAAAACGATTAAACTCGCCGCGTCATTGATCAAGCTTTCTCCTTCTAAGATCGTCACCAATCGTTTCGGGATCTTAACTCCTTTTAATACTGAAGTTGCAGCCACGGCATCCGGTGGCGAAATAATTCCACCCAACAGAAATCCCAAAGCCAATGTAAATCCCGGAATCATCGAACTTGTTAAATAAGCAATAATTGTGGAGGTAAAAAAGACCAAACCAAAAGCCAAGAGAATTATCGGACGTTTCCATTTCCAAAACTGGCGCCACGACGTGTACCAAGCAGCTTCATATAAAAGCGGCGGTAAAAACAACGTAAGAATCATATCTGGATCCATTTGAATTAACGGAATGCCCGGAATTAAGCTGATGAGTAATCCTCCGATAACCAAAAAGATAGGGTAGGATATCTTAAGCTTTTGTCCAAGCATGACCAGCATCGAAACGGCGAATAATAATGAAATAATTAAGAGTAAATTCTCGTGGAACATAAATAGAATATGATTTGTTAAAAGCTGTAAAATTATATTTTTTTTTAGATTTAAAACAAAAAGCGCGAAGAATTGTTAAATCTCCGCGCTTGATAAAAAATGTATTTTTTTTTTAGAATTTATTCTCAACTTCTGCTGCCTGAAGCATCAAGTAGTGCAAATCTGTGTTTTTTACAAAAGGTTTTAAAAGTTCGCTTCCAGGTCCATACATGGCTAATTCCACATAATCTGCGGAGTGATCCATGCTAATCCAGCCCACAGAATTATACTTTTGCTGAATATCTGCCAACGCCTTAAACGGAAGTTTTTTATAGTTGTACAAACCATCTTCCTGTTTGTGAAGTCCGTTGTAATAAGACAAAATCTCTTTTGCTTCTTCATCAGAAACCGCTTTGCCATTCGCTGCTTCAAACTTTTCACGAATTTGCGAAGCTGTTGTTGTGTTGTTGAAACCGTTTAAAATCACCTCATTTGTATTGGTATATTTCTGAATGTTATCAAAATTGTCATTCGCATTTTTACCATAAATCACGCCCGGATTTGCATTTCCGTGGTCAGTTGTGATGATTACCAACGTATTTCCGTCTTTTTCAGCAAAATCCATCGCCACTTTCACTGCTTCGTCAAAAGCAATCTGCTCGTGAATCAAACCAGCAATATCATTCGCGTGCGCTGCCCAATCCACTTTTCCAGACTCAATCTGCAACACAAAACCTTTTTTATGGTCTTTCATTCGGTCAATTGCTTTCTGAGCCATTTCTGCCAAAGTCGGTATTTTTGCACTCAATTCTGGCGAATTTATTCTGTCAATACTATAAGGAACAGCATCTTCGTCAAAAACTCCAAGAATCGGTTTGTCGTTTTTCAAAGCAAAAAGCTCTTGTTTTGTTTTTGCAATCTGATAACCTTTTGCATAATATCCGGCATAAACATCCTTTTTGTCTTTTCTCACTTTTGGGTCAAAAAAGTTATTTCCACCGCCCATCATCACGTCAAAACCAAGTTCCAGATACATTTCTGCAATATCATCTTGAGCGCTTCTTTTCGCGCTGTTCACGCAGAATCCCGCAGGCGTGGCGTGTGTAATCGCAACCGTAGTCACGCAACCCGCCATTTTTCCGGCCTTTTTAAATTTCTGTAAAATCGGAAGATTCGGTTTTCCATCCGGACCAACGTTTAGCGAACCATTATTTACGCGAACGCCACCGCCCCAAGACGAACTTCCCGCCGCAGAATCAGTCACAATAGAACTCGCCGAAGCCGTGTCCATCAGCGCGCGCTTCACTTTGTTGTCTTTATAAAGTTGCAGCCAGTTCGAGCCTTTGCCATATTTTCGGTTCAAGAAAAGGTCGGCCATATTCAGCGTCCCCGTGCTCATCCCGTCGCTCACCATAAAAATAATATTTTTTGCAGTCTTGTTTTTGCCAATAATTTCGGTGTCAAAAGTCGATGCCGAAAGGTCAAACGGATTAATTATCGCGGTTCCAAGCGTAAAAAGTGAACCATTTCTAAAAAATTTCCTTCTATCCATAATGAGATAAATCAATTGTGTTGTGAGCGCCAAAGATAACAAATCTGCAACTTCTGTAACATTATCAAACTGTTATTTTAGATTTTAAATGTTGTTAGAAGCGAATCGTCGGTGCGTTTTTGCAGTCGAAATTCCTGCTGATGGAACTCGCTTTAAACCTGCTTCGCTGGCAGGTTTAAGAGCTCAAACAATTCCATCATCAGGGCTATTTGAGAAACCATTTTAATATTTGGAAAGGTTCGGGGACAACCGTTGCCGATTCATTTTGTCTAAAAAAGTTGTGCAGTTAAAGTAAAAATTTATATTAAAGCAATGCTTTTTGATTTTAATATCAAAATACTGGTTATCAATTTAATAAAAATTTATTTGTAGGAAAAAAAATAAGGCTTTTTTTTAGTTGTTTTTCTCACATAAAACAAAAAAATCCGAAACTCTCATTTCGGATTTTTGTATTTTTAAGTTCGAAACTTAATTCGCAACTGGTTCAAAATTTAAGATGATTTGGTTCTTAACCAAATCTTCAAAAGTTTCCCTTTCTCTAATCAAATGACCTTTTCCTTCAAACCACAAAACCTCCGCAGGTTTGTATCTTGAGTTGTAATTTGAAGCCATCGAAAAACAATAGGCTCCGGCATTTCTAAAACATAAAACGTCGCCTTCTTTAATTTCAGCAATTCGTCTGTTGTTTGCAAAAGTGTCCGTTTCGCAAATGTATCCAACGACGGAGTAAAAACGTTCCTTTCCTTTTGGGTTCGAAATGTTTTCAATGTGATGTGAAGAACCATAAAGCATCGGACGAATCAAATGATTAAATCCGCTATCGATTCCTGCAAAAACCGTGGAAGTTGTTTGTTTCACCACATTCACTTTTGCCAAGAAAAATCCAGCTTCGCTTACCAAAAATTTTCCTGGTTCAAAAGCCAAAGTCAAATCACGACCATATTCTTTTGTGAATGCATTAAATCTTTTAGATAATTTTTTTCCAAGTTCTTCAATGTCTGTTTCGATATCGTCTTTTTTGTACGGCACTTTGAAACCGCTTCCAAAATCTAAGAAATCTAAATCTTTAAAATTTTTCGCTGCGTCGAATAAAATTTCCGCCGCATATAAAAATACTTCAATGTCCAAAATATCAGAACCCGTGTGCATGTGAATTCCGTTGATGTGCATTCCAGTGTTTTCAACGATTCTCAAAATGTGTGGCATTTGATGAACTGAAATCCCGAATTTACTATCAATATGTCCGACAGAAATATTCGCATTTCCGCCAGCCATAACATGCGGATTGATTCTTATACAAACCGGAATCTGAGGATATTTTGCCCCGAAATGCTCTAAAATAGACAAATTGTCAATATTAATCTGAACTCCCAAATGTGCTACTTCCTCAATTTCTTCAAACGAAACTCCGTTTGGCGTGTAGATGATTTTTTCTGGAGGAAATCCTGCCAATAATCCCAATTCTACTTCCTGGATAGAAACGGTGTCTAAACCAGAACCAACTTCTTTTAAAAGTTTTAGTACTGAAATATTTGACAACGCCTTGACGGCATAATTTATGCGTAAGCTTTCTACTTTTGAAAAAGCATTTGTTAGTCTTTTGTATTGCGATTGAATTTTTTCGGCGTCATAAACATAAAGCGGACTTCCGAATTCTTCTGCCAGATGCAGTAAATCTTTGGTTTGCATAACTCTTATTTCTTTTTAGCAAAAATAAAGATACGAAAAACGTTGTGCAAAATAATCAACCTTAAATAACAAAAATAAACAATACGTTATAAATAAAACTTAAATTTCTTAAATTACGAATTAATTTAACGAGTGAATTTGATTATCATACCGTCCGCATATCCTTGGTTTATTTGTAAAGTTGTTGGCGTAATTGATAAACAGCCGTAATCGATTTCGTCTAATTCGATGGTTTGGACACATGTTGAATTGGCTACCGAACTTGCAATCAGAGCAAATGGATAAGTTCCGGAATCGAAAACATCTTGAGCCATTTCTTCTGTATTGTTGTTCACGACTGTAAAAGTGCTGTCTGACTCATTAAAATTCCAAGTGATGGTTCCCGGCGTGAATGTGTCTGTTGTTCCTGCGATGGTACCGCTGGTTTCGATGAGTTTCCATTTGCCAGCTAATGTGGTAACGGCGTTCTTATCGTCGTCATTATTGCAGTTTCCAAAAACGAATGCAATAAAAAGTAGGGAAAGTAATTTTAGATTTTTCATAAGTGTTTGTGTTTTATTTGTTTTGAATAAGATTCGTAATTTTTTAAAAGGTTGCTTTTGAATGATGTTATCTTATTGTTAGGGACATTTTAAATTAATTATCCACAACGGATATCGACAAACTGCATCACTAGCCCAGATTAAAACGGAAAGCCTTTTTTAAAAAACGACTATTTTTTGCTAAAGGAAAAGAGCGACCGGAGGAAGCTCCTTTTACTTTATTGCAAAAAAAGGAGTTTTTAAAAAAGCTTGTAGTGAAAAGCTGGAATAGCTTCAAATAAAAAAGAAAAATCTTTCGTTGTTTAGAATGATTTTTGCTATTTTTGTGGCACTTTAAAAAAGTCAAAAAACTTTAATATGGATATACACGAATACCAAGGAAAAGAGATATTAGCCAGTTATGGCGTGAAAGTTCAACGTGGATATGTTGCCAATAATCCACAAGAGGCGGTTGCTGCTGCAAAGCAATTGACGGCTGAAACGGGAACTGGATGGCACGTTATCAAAGCTCAAGTTCACGCAGGTGGAAGAGGAAAAGGTGGCGGTGTTAAGCTTGCTAAAAATTTACAACAAGTGGAAGAATTGGCTGAGCAAATCATTGGAATGCAATTGATTACGCCTCAAACTTCTGCTGAAGGTAAAAAAGTTCACAAGGTTTTAGTTGCTGAAGATGTTTACTATCCAGGGGAAAGTGAAACTTCAGAATTTTATATGTCAGTTCTTTTGAATAGAGGAAAAGGTCGCAATATGATTATGTATTCTACTGAAGGTGGAATGGATATTGAAGAAGTTGCTGAACACACTCCTCATTTGATTTTTACTGAAGAAATTGACCCAAATGTTGGTTTGCAAGGTTTTCAAGCTAGAAGAATTGCTTTCAATTTAGGTCTTTCTGGAAATGCTTTCAAAGAAATGGTGCAGTTCGTTGATGCTTTATACAAAGCTTATATCGGTTCTGACGCTTCTATGTTTGAAATCAATCCAGTTTTAAAAACATCTGACAACAAGATTATTGCTGTTGATGCAAAAGTAAACTTAGATGACAACGCTTTATACAGACACGCAAAATTGGCTGAATACAGAGACGTTCGTGAAGAGAATCCAATTGAAGTTGAAGCGAAAGCTGCAGGTTTGAATTATGTGGATCTTGACGGAACTGTGGGTTGTATGGTTAACGGTGCTGGTCTTGCAATGGCAACGATGGACTTGATTAAGTATGCAGGTTTTGAGCCGGCTAACTTCTTGGACGTTGGTGGAACTGCAGATGCAAAACGTGTGGAATTGGCTTTCAGAATTATCTTGAAAGATCCAAACGTAAAAGCTATTTTGATTAACATTTTTGGAGGAATCGTTCGTTGTGACCGTGTTGCTCAAGGTGTTGTTGATGCTTACAAAAACATGGGAGACGCTATTAAAGTGCCAATCATCGTTCGTTTGCAAGGAACTAACGCTGAAATTGCTAAAGAATTGATTGACAATTCTGGAATGCCGATTTTATCAGCTGTTCAATTCCAAGAAGCTGCTGACCAAGTTCAAGCCGCTTTGTCTTAATTAGATTTCAAAAGTTATATATAGTAAAAATCCCGAGTTTGCCGCTCGGGATTTTTTTGTTTTATGCTTTTTTCAAATCTAAAATTCTTTGAACTTCCTTAATTAGTAACGGAAATGCCGGATATGCCATTCCGTGGTCATATCCATCGAGTTCTAACAGTTTGGTGTCTTTGTGTCCAACGACTTTCATCATTCGCATCAAATAAGCGTTTTCTTCGTATCGGCCAAGCATTTCTAATTCTCTATCGCCTGTAATCAACAATAATGGAGGAGCGTCGCTTCTGACGTGAAATAAAGGCGCGTATTCATCAATAGTTGGTTGTTTCTCAGGAATTCCTTTTTCGCCACGAATTGTAAAATGTGTGATTGTCTGCGCACTAAACGGAATCAATCCTGCAATTTTATTGGCATCGATATTATACATTTTTAACCATTTTTTATCCAAGCCGATCATCGCCGCCAAATAACCTCCAGCGGAATGTCCGGAAACAAAAATCTTATCCGGATCGCCACCATATTTTGAGATATTATTAAAAACCCAAGCAACGGCCGCAGCACTGTCTTCAATATATTTTGGAGCTTTAACTTTTGGACTAAGTCGATAATTTACACCAATAATTGCATATCCTTTATTTTTCAACGCTTCAGGAAGTTCTTTGTTGCCGCCAGTAATTCCTCCGCCGTGAAACCAGACAATCGTGGCAAAGTCTTTTTTGTTTTCAGGATAATAAATGTCTAAAACGCATCTTTCGTTTTGATAGGCGTCTTTTGATTTTGCTTCGTAATATGGAATGTCAGTTTTGGTGACATATTTATCTTGCGAAAAACTGACCAAAGGCGAAATCAATAATAGGAGTAAGGCGATTTTTTTCATTTTGGAAAATTATAGATTATTCCCAAATATAAAAAATCTTAAAAGTTTATGGATTCTAAATTTTCTTAAAGTTTAAAATAGCTTCGTACGGATCGTCTTTTAAATTCAATAATTGCGCAAAAGCAGGTTCGGTTTTAATGCCCGATTTTTTCAGTTCAATAATTTTCTGGCGGAAATCTTCTCCTTTTTCTTCCAAAATTTTCGCTTCGATAATCATGTGTCGAAATCCGAACTGTTCTTCAACCGGAATATTTTGCCCAAAGATTTCAATTTCAAAATCATCCACGAAGAAATTTGCTACAACAGCTACGTTTCCAGAAATTTCCTTTTCATAAATCTGAAAGTCTTTTTCTCCAGAAAAATTCTTTTTGACAATTTCAATAAAATGATTTTTGTCTTTCCAATAACAAGCAATATCCAAATCACTTGAATCAATAGCAATATTTATCGGAATCGTCCCAACCAAAACCGGCATAAATTCAGAAAGCTTCTGAAGAATCAAATTTTCATTTAAAACTTCAAAAGCTTTTTGTTGTCTTTCTGTTCCCGATTTTAAATAATTTATATTTAGAAAATCAGTCAAGTTTATGCTTTTTTATTCTTTCCGTTGTTGAATTTTACTTTTTCCACCACGCTTACTTTCGGCTCCGGACGTTTTGCCTTAAAATTCTTTGCAGGCGCTTTCGCAACAGGTTTTTTAGCATTATCTTTTGGAGAAGTTCCTTTTGACGGTGCTTTTGTAAGCAATTGTTTTGCGTTAGCCTTAATCACATCCATTGCATTTTTGGGATCTTCTTTTGTGCCGCGCAAGTGAATAATCAATCCGTTCAAGAAATTACGCAACACTTGGTCGCCACATTCCATATAATTTGGATGGTCTTCTTTTCTGAAAAAGGCACCCAATTCAGTCGTAGAAATTCTGAAATCTACTAACAAAAGAATCTCTGCAATTTGGTCATCACGCAACTGCAATGCCACGCGAAGTTTTTTAAATATATCGTTGTTTGTCATAATCTTAATTTATTGCAAAGATAGATTTTATTTTATAGCAAATAATAACCCTTTCAGAGTTTTAAACTCTGAAAGGGTTGAAATAGTGAAAAGCAGTTACAATAACCATAAAACCGCCTTTGCAAAACCTTCCCGCCACAATTTTTCATTATGTTCACCACCTTTCACTTCCACAATTTTGTCTAATTTCAAGCAATAACAACGATTGTCATCCAGCAAATGTTTCATTTTTCCTGCATCTTTCACCATATCTTCACTTTCAGAATCTCCATATAAAAAATAAATCTTCGCTTTGATTCTCTTTGAATTTTCAGTCATTTTATAAATTTCATCCGAAAACCAAAACGCTGGAGAAAAAACGGCTGCTTTTCCAAAAACTTCAGGATATTTCAAAACTGCATAATACGAAACCAAACCGCCGAGTGAACTTCCAAAAATTAGTGTATTGTTTGCATTTGGCTTCGTTCTATAATTTTTATCTACGTAAGGTTTTAAAGTGTTTACAATAAAACCCAAGTAATCATCAGCTTTTCCGCCGCCATATTTTTCATTCGGAAACGGTGTCAATTCGTCCAGTCGCTTTTCATTTCCATGCTCAATTCCAATTACGATAGCTTGCATTTTTAAGCTGTCTAAAGTTTCATCCACATTCCATTCACCAGCAAAAGAAGTTTTTGCATCAAATAAATTCTGCGCATCGTGCATATAAATCACGGGATATTTTTTCTCAGAAGTTTTGTAATTCTTCGGAAGGTAAACCCAGATTTTCTTGTTTGTTTTCAACTGAGGTGCTTCCAGCTCAAAAGTCGAAACTTGTGCGGAAGCTGTACTTTCTTGGGCGAATGAGTTTGTGAAAATTCCGAAGAAAAAGAATAGCAATAAATATCTCAAGGAAATGATTTTTTAAATTAGACAAAAAACAATATTTTAGCTAAAATTACAATTTTGATGAACACTTACGAAGAAAAATTGAGCCTTCTCGCCGAAATGATTGCTTTTGCGGTCATCGACGGAAAGCTTCACGATAGAGAATACCAGTTTTTAAGCATTGTTGCCAACGAACTCCAAATTAAAAAGGAAGATTTCAAAAATCTTTTCCACGAAGAATTGAAGCCAATCCCATTGAAATCAGAATCACAGCGCATCCAGCAATTTTACAGATTAGCTTTATTGATGCATTGCGACGGCGTTTTGCACGAAAAAGAAGAAATTGCCATCAAACAATTGGGCGTGAATATGGGACTGAATCCATTTGCGATCAAAAGAATTTTAAAAGCAATGGAACAATCTCCAACACGAATGATTGACGGAGAAATTTTGATAAATATTTTTAAGGAGCAGTTGAATTAGTTTTTTTTATGAGCCAAACTTTAGGCTTTTTTTAAATGAAATTCCCGCTGCAGCAACTCGCTTTAAACCTGCTTCGCTGGCAGGTTTAAGAGCTCAGACAATTGCAGCATCGGGGCTATTTTCAAACTTTTAGGCTTCTTTTAAATTTTTTCCTGCAACGCCTTAATCTCATCACGATATTTCGCAGCTTGCATAAAATCTAAATCTTTTGCCGCTTTTTCCATCGCTTTTCGCGCATCCCTGATTTTCTTTTCAATTTCACCTTTGGTCAAATATAAACTTTCCGGCTCAGCGGCTTTTAAAGCTTGATTTTCAAAATACTGAGTTGAAACCGAATTTCTCGCCAAAGTGCTGTCGATTTTCTTTTTCAAAGCAACAGGAGCAAGGCCGTGTTTTGTGTTGTAGTTGATTTGTTTTTCACGACGATAATTGGTTTGGTCAATCGTTTTTTGCATACTTGTTGTGATTTTATCGGCATACATGATCGCTTTTCCGTTCACGTTTCGCGCCGCACGACCAACAGTTTGCGTCAGCGAACGATTATTTCTCAAGAATCCTTCTTTGTCAGCATCTAAAATCGCAACCAGAGAAACTTCTGGCAAATCCAAGCCTTCTCTCAAAAGATTGACTCCAATCAAAACGTCGAACAATCCTTTTCGCAAGTCTTGCATAATTTCAACACGTTCCAAAGTATCCACTTCAGAGTGAATATAACGACAACGAATCGAAACTTTGGTTAAATATTTTGTCAATTCTTCCGCCATTCTTTTGGTCAAAGTCGTTACCAAAACACGTTCGTCGACTTCCACGCGCAATTGGATTTCTTCAATCAAATCATCAATCTGGTTCAAACTCGGACGCACTTCAATAATCGGGTCTAACAAACCAGTCGGACGAATAATTTGTTCCACAAAAATACCTTCCGATTTTTCCAATTCATAGTCTGCCGGAGTCGCCGAAACATATACCACTTGATTCTGCATTCCTTCAAATTCCTCAAATTTCAACGGACGATTGTCCATCGCTGCAGGAAGTCTGAATCCATATTCTACCAAGTTTTCCTTACGGGAACGGTCGCCACCATACATGGCATGAACCTGTGAAACGGTCACGTGACTTTCGTCAATAACCATCAAATAATCTTTTGGAAAATAATCTAAAAGACAGAACGGACGCGTTCCTGGAAGCCGTTTATCGAGATACCTTGAATAATTTTCGATTCCAGAACAATAGCCCAATTCTCTAATCATCTCCAAATCAAAATTGGTTCGTTCTTCCAACCGTTTTGCTTCCAGATGTTTTCCAATCTGCTTGAAATATTCGACTTGTTTCACCAAATCTTGCTGAATTTCCCAAATCGCTCCGTTCAATACTTCAGGCGAAGTCACGAACATATTCGCGGGATAAATATTTAAGTCTGTATATTTTTCTAAGACTTTAGAATTCTTTGCGTCAAAAGCTTCGATTTCTTCAATTTCATCTCCAAAAAAGTGAATTCTAAACGGCTCGTCGCCATAACTTGGAAAAACTTCCACGGTATCACCTTTAATTCTGAAAGTTCCCGGCGTAAATTCTGCTTCGGTTCTAGCGTACAAACTTTGCACTAATTTATGAAGCAATTTTGTTCTAGAAATCACTTGATTTTTAGCAACAGTCACAACATTTTTCTGAAATTCCACTGGATTTCCGATACCATACAAACACGAAACCGAAGAAACAACAATAATGTCACGACGCCCAGAAAGTAGGGAAGAAGTCGTGCTCAAACGCATTTTTTCCAACTCTTCATTGATAGATAAATCTTTCTCAATGTAAGTTCCTGTAACCGGAATGAAGGCTTCGGGCTGGTAATAATCATAGTAGGAAACAAAATATTCCACCGCATTATTTGGGAAAAATTGCTTGAATTCCGAATACAATTGCGCCGCCAACGTTTTGTTATGCGCCAAAACAAGTGTCGGTTTTTGTACTTCTTGAATGACATTTGCCATCGTAAAAGTTTTTCCAGAACCGGTCACGCCCAAAAGTGTTTGGAACTTATCTCCGTTTTGGATTCCTGAACTTAATTTGTCGATGGCTTGCGGTTGGTCGCCGGTGGGTTTGTAATCAGAAACTACTTGAAATTTCATAGGTATAGCGTTGAATTACAAAGATAAATAATATGTTTTTAGTATGGAATTGTGTTAACTTTTTATAAAGGGGAATTGTGTGGATTGTGTTGAAAGGATTGAATTTAATTAGAACGCGGATGACGCGGATTTTTTACCCTATCGGGTTTTAATTGTTATAGCGCATTGCGAAGTTGCGATGTTCGGGAAAGATTATTTATTGTTAGAGATAGAATTGCTGGAAGATATAAATAGAATTTAATAAACTCTCGAACTTGCCAAATTCCTCTCAGCAATAGTTTTTTTTAAGCGTACCTAGGCCAATCATTTTTGAAATCCAATTCATCTATATCTATATATTCTGAAATTAGCTTATCCTTAAGTGTTGAAGAAATGCAAATTACATCGTAATAAAGTTGATATATCCGAAAGCCATCAAATTCAGCGTTTTCATAATTTTCCAAGTCGAGATGATTTTTTACTTCTATTTCGGAATAAGTTGTCCAAGTTTCGTTTGTAGATTTTCTCCAGATAACAACCTCTTTTACTGATTTAATTTGTTCTGGAACATACTTTTGGAAAATTTCTGCAATAGCATTATGAACTAAATTTCCGCCATTAAGAATGGGCTTAAACTTCCCAAATTCTAATATGCGAAATTTATTTTCTTCTATTTTATCCATAAGAGCTTCCTTCCCAAATTCTTTATTGGTAAGTTGATATAAATTCGATTTTCTCATTTTTTTAATCACTGGTAACTATATAAAGTGTATTAAGCTGGAGAATTAATACCTAACAGGTTTTGGAAACCTGTTAGGATATTTCGGTTTGCCTAAAGCAAATTATTAATCTTCGCATATTGCAAAAGCATAATTGTTTTTGCATCTTTTATTTCACCAGTTGAAATCATTTCTAACGCTTTTTCAAATGGAAGTTCCAAAACATCTATGTTTTCGTGTTCAGAATCTAAACCACCGCCGTCGCTGGTTTTCATTTCTTTTGAATATTCGCCCACGAAAAAGTGGATAATTTCAGTTACAGAACCTGGCGACATATACGATTCAAAAACTTTTCTGACTTCGGTTAATGTGTAGCCGGTTTCTTCTTCGGTTTCGCGTTTGATGCATTCTTCTGGATTTTCTTCTTCTAAAAGTCCGGCGCAGGCTTCGATTATCATGCCGGTTTTATTGCCGTTTAAGTAAGTTGGAAGTCGGAATTGGCGGATTAAGATTACCGTTTTTTTGTCTTTATTGTAAAGTAAAATTGTGGCTCCGTTTCCTCTGTCGTACACTTCGCGGGTTTGGGTTTCTGTTGTTCCGTCGTTTTTTGTGTAGTCTAAAATTACTTTGTTTAAGATGTAATGGTTGTCTGAAAGTAATTCTGTGGATTTTATTTTTATGGTTGGGTTTTGCATTTTTTGTTTTTCGTAAAGGTAAGAGGAAGTTGCTAAGTTGCAAAGTTACAAAGGCGCAAAGTTTTGCTAGTCTGAATCGACAAAGATTGGTCCAGAAGTTTAAAAGATGCCTTAAAGTTTGAAAAATAGCCCCGATGCTGGAATTGTTTGAGCTCTTAAACCTGCCAGCGAAGCAGGTTTAAAGCGAGTTCCTGCAGCGGGAAAATGGATTGGAGATAAATTACTGTTGATTCGCTTCAAAAACTCTTTTTTCAGAGAATAGTGATGTGATGGCGCCCGTTCCTCGCAATGACTTTGCAACTCTACTGAAATTTCCAGTTTTTTCGTTGGGTTTCAGAGAGGAATGACCACGCGACGATTCGGCTGATTTTTTGGCCTTGCGCCATTTCGATGGTTTTTATTGAGGATGCTTTTACTTTGTCTAACGTCTTGTAAATGCTTGATAAATGGGAGTTTTTTGAGACTAAAGTGGTGAACCAAAGGCATTGCATTGGGTATTTGGCACTTTCGTAAATCATTTGGTTGATGAATGCTAATTCACCGCCTTCTGTCCAAAGTTCTGCATTTTGGCCTCCAAAATTCAACACGACTTCTTTTGTTTTAGTATTTTCGAGGGCGTTAATTTTTCGCAAAGTTCCTTTTGTCGCTTCTTCCTGAGAGCTGTGGAACGGCGGATTGCAGAGCGTGAATGCAAATTTATCTTCTGGTTGGATAATGTCTTTGAAAATAAATCGGGCGTTGAGCTGTTGCTGTAAACTTATGGCTCCGTTTAATTTTGGATTATCTTCGATGATTTTAACGCAGTTTTCTAAGGCATTTGCGTCGATATCAGTTCCGACGAAATGCCAACCGAAAGTGCTGTTTCCAATTATCGGATAAATACAATTCGCGCCAACGCCGATATCGAGGCCAAGAACTTCTTCGCCACGCGGAATTTCTCCGTTTGTAGAAGCTAATAAATCTGCGATGTAATGGATGTAATCTGCACGGCCGGGAATTGGCGGGCAAAGATAATTTTGTGGAATATCCCAGTTTTTGATTCCGTATTCTGAAATTAAAATGGCTTTGTTCAAAGCTTTTACCGCTTCGGGATTGCTGAAATCTACCGTTTCAATGTTGTGTTGATTGGTAAAAATAAAAGTATTCAGTTCTGGGTAACTTTCGGTCAATTGCGCAAAATCATAACGAAACCGGTGTGGATTTCTGGGATGGAGGCCTGACTTTTCTTTATTTTTTTCGGATTTCATGGGTTGCATTTCACGGCAAATATAGTGAATCTGTTTTTGTGGATTAATTATAAAGGCTTAAGATTGCGACTGGTGTGTCTTACTCTTAAAATGATAATGCTCAAGTCTTCAATTTTATAAGAAATTCGATAACTGAAAATTTAATAAGCTCTGTATTCATTGCTTTTTGGAATTTTCATTTCGTCTCTTTCGTAGATTTCCCAACTGTGTTTAAGGATTTCTGTAGAATCGAATAAAGTATCTGTAACGCGACTTGCTATTGATTCACTTTTCGAAGTTTCAAGCAGATAGAAGTAAATTTCTCGTAGTTGATTTAATGCAGTTTCCGTCCAGATTATTTCTTTTTCCATTCTTCAATTTTATCTTTTGCTTGGCTTTGAGTGTATAATCTTCCGGCAGTGATGTCTTCTTCCGCTTTTAAAAGCTCTTCGTTATAATTTTCAGAATAATTTTTTGAAGAAGTTTTACTTTCTAAAATAGTCATAATTGCTTCCAAATATTGAATATCATCAATTTCGGAGATTTTAGAAATAAGAATGTTTTTAAGTTCTAGAGTGTCCATAATCAGGCATTTAATTTATACGAATTTACGAAAAAAAATTAATCAAAACATTCCATCATCAGCAAATCACCATCTTTGTGTTCAATCAAAACAATGCCGTCTTTTGCCACGTGATTACTGCTTCCGGTTCGGTAACCAATGGTTAAGGTTTCATTGTTTAAAGGATAATCTAAATTGGTGGAAGTTATTCCGTCAACCGTTCCAACAGGAATTATAGAAATAGGGAAACCTTTTGGATACCATTTTTCATATTTCTTCGGAAGCTGGAAAATCTTGGAATAATCATCTAAGATTACGATTTTCAGATTATTTTGGAAGCGCACGATATTGGTCATATTTGTAATCGTGTGGTCGGCTCTTCTTCCGGTGGCCCAAACTACGTTTACTGCTTTGTGACCTTTTTCGA
This sequence comes from Flavobacterium qiangtangense, assembly GCF_042658345.1. Classification (NCBI taxonomy): domain Bacteria; kingdom Pseudomonadati; phylum Bacteroidota; class Flavobacteriia; order Flavobacteriales; family Flavobacteriaceae; genus Flavobacterium; species Flavobacterium qiangtangense. The sequence goes on along the minus strand of NZ_JBHSQB010000010.1, from coordinate 68,032 downwards.
TTAAATAATCAAAGGCTTTTTCTAAATCGGTTTTGTCTTGATCGGGCGTATGCACAATTTCCAAGGGATATTGAAAATTTCTGTAATATTCTGGGTCAAAACCTCGGTCAAAATCACCCAAAAGTACATCGACTTTAATTCCCAATTCCATCACTCTTTCAATTGCGGAATCCAAAACAATCACAAACGGCGACCATTCTAATAATTGTCCCAATAATTCATTACTGCAAGCGGCGCCGTTGGCAATGATTAATGCGGGTTCTTGGTCGTCGCGAACGATGTGGTGTGAGGACATATTTTAATTACGAATTTGAAATTATGAACTACAAAGATTGATTGTAAATATAAATAAATTAGCCACGAATTACACAAATTTACACAAATCGATTCGTGTAAATTTGCGAAATTCATGGCTTAAAAATATCTGATATTTAGCTTTTGAAGCTATTTTTGTATTAAACCAATTTTGCCAAAGCTCTGTTTAAAGTTTCGCTTGGTCGCATTGCTTTGTCAGTCAATTTATAATCTGGTTTGTAGTAACCTCCAATTTCTTGGTGTTTTCCTTGAGAAGCAATTAATTCTTCGTTGATTTTAGCTTCGTTGTCTGTCAAATCTTTTGCTATTTCAGTAAAAGTCGCTTTCAATTCTGCATCTTTATCTTGTGCAGCCAAAGCCTGAGCCCAATATAAAGCGATGTAAAAGTGTGAACCTCTGTTGTCAATCTGACCGACTTTTCTAGCAGGAGATTTGTCGTTTTCCAAGAATTTTTCTGTCGCTTGGTCTAAAGTTTCTGATAAAACCAACGCTTTTGAATTGTTCAAAGATTGCCCTAAATGCTCCAAAGAAACGCCCAAAGCCAAGAACTCTCCAAGAGAATCCCAACGCAAATAGCCTTCTTCAATGAATTGCTCCACGTGTTTTGGCGCAGAACCACCGGCTCCAGTTTCAAACAATCCACCACCATTCATTAACGGAACGATAGAAAGCATTTTTGCCGAAGTTCCAAGTTCTAAAATTGGAAATAAATCAGTCAAATAATCACGCAAAACATTTCCGGTTACAGAAATCGTGTCTTTTCCGTCTTTGATTCTTTCTAGAGAGAAATTTGTAGCGGCAACAGGATTTAAGATTCTGATATCTAATCCAGTTGTATTGTGGTCTTTCAAGTAAAGATTCACTTTTTCAATTAATTGTCTGTCGTGCGCTCTGTTTTCATCCAACCAAAAAACGGCCGGAGTTTCAGATAATCTTGCCCTGTTTACAGCCAGTTTTACCCAGTCTTGAATTGGAGCGTCTTTCACTTGGCACATTCTGAAAATATCGCCTTTTTCTACTTTTTGCTCCGTAAGAACTTTACCTTTAGAATTTAAGACTTTTACAGTTCCGTCAGCATCCATCTGGAAAGTCTTGTCGTGAGAACCATATTCTTCAGCTGCTTGCGCCATTAAACCAACGTTTGGAACGCTTCCCATTGTTGTCGGATCAAACGCACCATTTTTCTTGCAGAAATCGATTGTAGCCACATAAACTCCAGCATAAGAACGGTCTGGAATAATGGCTTTTGTATCTTGACCTTTTCCTGCTGCGTTCCACATTTGACCAGAAGTTCTGATCATCGCAGGCATTGAAGCATCCACAATTACATCAGATGGAACGTGAAGATTTGTGATTCCTTTATCAGAATTTACCATTGCCAAAGCTGGCGAATTTGCATAAACTTCATTAATTGCAGCTTCAACTTCCGCTTGTTTTTCGTGTCCAGCGATTTTTGCGTAAACATCGCCAAAACCATTTTTGGTGTTTACACCCAATTCAGCGAAAAGTGTTGCATATTTTTCAAAAACAGGAGCGAAGAAAACGTCCACGATTGAACCAAATATAATCGGGTCAGAAACCTTCATCATCGTTGCTTTCAAGTGAACTGAGAACAAAACACCTTTTGCTTTTGCGTCTTCAATTTCTTTAGAAATAAATGATTTCAAAGCTTTTACGCTCAAAACAGCGCTATCTATAATTTCTCCAGCTTTCAACGGAGAATTGTCTTTTAATACTTTTGAAGTTCCGTCGTTGCCAACGAACTCGATTTTAAAAGTGTCAGCATCTTTTACAGTCACTGATTTTTCACTTCCGTAGAAATCACCTTCACTCATTGAAGCCACGTGAGTCTTAGAATCTGAACTCCAAGCGCCCATTGAATGTGGGTGTTTTTTTGCGTAGTTTTTAACCGCTTTTGGAGCTCTTCTGTCCGAGTTTCCTTCACGCAAAACCGGATTTACAGCCGATCCCAAAACTTTTGCATATTTAGCTTTCGCCGCTTTTTCTTCATCAGTTTGCGGGTTCTCCACAAACTCAGGAAGTTTGTAACCAAGCGATTGCAATTCTTTAATCACTTCTTTCAACTGAGGAACCGAAGCAGAAATGTTCGGCAATTTGATGATGTTCGCTTCTGGAGTCGTCGCCAACGTCCCCAATTGCAATAAATCATCAGAAATTCTTTGCTCTGGCGTCAAATAATCTGCCAAGTTCGAAATGATTCTCCCTGCCAAGGAAATATCTTTCGTTTCTACAGAAATTCCCGCAGGCGCTGTAAAAGATTGTACAATAGGTAAAAAAGAGTGGGTGGCTAACATCGGCGCTTCGTCCGTAATCGTATAAAAAATCTTTGCTTTATCTGACATTTTCGAAAAATTTGTTTGTTTATTTTTTACTTGTAAGGATTGCAAATATAAGGAAATGAGAGTAAATTAAAGAATTTAGCGACATCGAAAACGTTTGATTTAAGAAATTGATAAATAAAAGTTTGATAATTGAGAAATCGATAAAAACCATTAAAAAATTAACGCATAATTTTTAGTAGAAGCGAAAATTTCGGGCATTTTCAGGAAAGGCAATTCCCGCTTTCTGCAGTAGTTTTTCTCTCGGGAAAATCCCGAAGAAAAAGCTACTGCCGCCAATCGGGGCTATTTGAGAAAGGTTCTTGAATTTTTGGAAACTTGGGAATGATGACGTGAATATATTGTCGAAAGTCTTTGCGAGGAAATGAAGCGATCACATAATTAACATCCAAATTCAAGTTAAAAACTATAATCTGTGAATCTGCGGTCTTTTCCAAAATCATTTTTTACTTTTACAAAAACACTTTTCTTATGAATTCAAGACAGCAAAAACTAGACGCTTTTGGCAGATTATTAGATATTATGGACGATTTGCGCGAAAAATGTCCTTGGGATAAAAAACAGACTTTGCAGACGTTGCGCCATTTGACGATTGAAGAAACCTATGAATTGGGCGATGCAATTTTGGATAATGATTTGCAAGAAATCAAAAAAGAATTGGGCGATGTTTTGCTTCATATTGTCTTCTATTCGAAAATTGGAAGTGAAACCAATGACTTTGATATTGCTGATGTTTGCAATGAAATCTGTGAAAAATTGATTCACCGTCATCCGCATATTTATGGCGATGTGGTTGTTGAAAATGAAGAAGAAGTAAAACAGAATTGGGAAAAGCTGAAGTTAAAAGAAGGAAAAAAATCGGTGTTGGAAGGTGTTCCAAAAAGTCTTCCGGCGTTGGTGAAAGCGTCGCGAATTCAGGATAAAGTAAAAGGCGTGGGATTTGATTGGGAAGAACCGCACCAGGTTTGGGATAAAGTAGAGGAGGAGATTCAAGAATTCCAAGACGAAATTAAAAACGGTGACCAAAATAAAATCGAAGCTGAATTTGGCGATGTTTTGTTTTCAATGATAAATTATGCCAGATTTTTAAACGTAAATCCAGAAGATGCTCTGGAAAGAACAAACAAAAAATTCATCAAAAGATTCCAATATTTAGAAAGCAAAGCGGGTGAATTAGGCAAACAATTATCTGACATGACGCTTGCCGAAATGGACGTTTTTTGGAACGAAGCCAAGAAGTTGTAAAATAAAAAGAGGCTCAAATGAGCCTCTTTAAATGAATTAATAAGTAACGGGGGTAATAATTTAGATACTATCTTCAATCACAGTTTGCCACTTTCTGGCGAACTGCTCATTTTCTAACCAGTAAGCATTTCCAAGTCTGTCGGTTGCTAAATCATATAACACAATTTCCTTAATTTCTTTTGCGCCAGCTTTAAAAATCATCACGATTCTGGAGCTTCCTCCAGCGGAAATTTCTTCCACTTTGCATGATGAAACTTCGTTTAAATCCACAAAATTGGCTCTGTCGTTTTCTTTGTCTAAGTCCACAAAAAGAAAGGCTTTTTTCTCTTTATCGATGGCATAAATCTTTTTGTAATGCGTTTCTTTAGTCGAAAAATTATATTTCCCTTGACTGAAACTATTGAAAATTTCTTTTACTTTTTTTCTGTTTTTTGCTTGCTTGTTGGCGATGTAAAATAGTGGCAGTGCGCAGACTAATGTAAGTGCAAGCCCTATAAATAGAGAGGCGTTATCCATAATTTGGTATTAAATTTTTTAAAATAATCATTGCGACGGATAAAATATATCAGTCTAAACTTCTGAATTACATTAAAAAAACTACCAGAAAAGATGAAAGGGAAAGAGTAAGATGGAGACATTTTCGCATCGATTGATGTCTTGTCTCAAGAAAGTTGCAGTGGCTTTAAAGACGCTAAATTCAGAAAAGCTTATGTTGTAAAAAGATTCAAACCATTTGACATAAATCGGCAAATCGGAACGAGGACTCGCAACAGAATTTTGATTAACTTCTTGATTTACGAAAGCCGAAGCTTTTAAAAAATCAATTTGTTCGATGGATTTTTTTGAAGTAAAATTAAGCGTGAATGCCTTCTTGTCTTTCTTTCCGAAAACAAGAAAAACGGTCATCAAAACCGAAATCAGCGCTATGTTTTTAATCCACTTCATTTTGGCAAAGATAGGTTTTCTAAAACGTTTTAAAAACTGAATATCAAATAAAACGGATTTTAAAAGAAAAAAGCCCCGCGATTGCGAGGCTTGATTTGTAAAATTTTAAAACTTATTCGGTTTTTAAATTACGAATCTGTTTCAATTTGTCTTTCCAAGTTTGAAGACTTTCTTTATGTTTTTCGATGTTTTTCTTCACTTCTAAAACCATTGGATTGTCTTTCTTAGCATTGGCAAAAAATTGGATATTATTTTCTAATTGGAAAATTTCCTGTTGCACTTCTTCAATCTTGCGAATCAAGAAAATCTTTTCGTTTTCTAATTTTCTTGTATCATCAGAACCTGAAAGTTGGTCAATTCTGCTGTTGAATCGCGCCATTTCAGAATCTTTTTTGCTCAAGCTCAATTTGTCGAACAAGGCATCCAAGATTTTATTGAATTTTCCTTCGATGTGACGTCTTGCGTGAGGCACTTTTCCGAAGCCTTTCCAAGTTTCAATGTGTGCTTTTATAGCGTCCAAATCAGCTTTATGTTCACCAACTAAAGTAAATTCTTTGATGGTTTCAAGATAATTTTTTTTGTTTTCAAAAGCCTCCATTTCCTCAGAATTCACTTCATTTCTTTGTGCGTGAAGTTTATCAAAATAATGGTTGCAAGCTTCTTTGAAATCTTTCCAAATGCTGTCTGAATATTTTCTTGGCACATGACCCACTTGCTTCCATTCCTCCTGAATTTGCTTCATAACCGGAGTTGTAGTTGCAAAATCTTCGCTGTCTTTTAATGCTTTTGCTCTTTCCACCAAAGCCAATTTTTTGTTCAAATTGTCTTGTTGGTCTTTTTTAATATCCTTGTAAAATGAATTTTTCAAAGAATTAAAATCACGAACCGCATTTTTAAACGCAGACCAAGTATCTTCATTCACATCAGCCGGAACTTTTCCAGTTGCGAAAAATTCATTTCTCAACGCTTCCACTTTTTCAATTTGGCCTTGCCAAGAAGAATGCGCTTCAACTTTTTCAGTCGCCAAAGCCTGAATTTGAGCGATAATTTCTTTCTTTTTCGCTAAGTTTTCAGTTTCAGTTCCTCTTTGTTTTTCAAAAATCAACTCACGTTTATCGTGGATTTTCTTGGTCAAAGCGCTGAAAGTATTCCAAATTTCTTCACGGTGTTCTCTCGAAACCGGTCCGATATCTTCTTTCCAGATTTTATGTAAATCTTGCAATTCACGGAAAGCTTTGTTTACGTCCGCTTCTTCTGCCAAAACTTCCACACGAGCAATAATTTTCAATTTCAAGTCTAAATTGTGCTTAAAATCTAAATCGCGCGCCTCGCGGTCAAGATGCAAATAATCATAAAAATTCTCAACGTGGAAATGATAATTGTTCCAAACGTGATTGTATTTATCTCTCGGAATCGCTCCCGCATTTTTCCATCTTTCACGCAATTCGTTAAAATGTTTCAGCGTGTCTTTTATATTTTCTTGAGGATTGATAAGCTCTTTCAGCTCTTCCACAATCGCCAAACGAACGTCAAGATTTGATTTCAAATTATTTTGAAGGCTCTTGAAATGCGTATTTTTTTTATCTCTATATTGATTAAATAAAGTATCGAATTTTGCTTTTAGAGGCAAATGATAGTGAAATTCTTCTGTAGTTTCTGGATTTTCGGCTAAGAATTCCTCTCTTTTTTCCTCTATAAAATGATTGTATTTTGAAAGAAAAGCCGTTTTGATTTCCTCAACGTGGTCTTTAACTGACATCACTTTTTCAACAGAAACCAGATTTTCCAACTCAGAAACCAAAGCTTCCATATCTAAAGTGTCGTAATCCAACTTCGGGATATCGTGTCTATCCTTTAAAGTTTCATCTTCACTTTCTTCCGCATTTGAATCAGCAATTGCGTCCAAAGCTTGTTGGTTTTCACTCACCGCCACGGTTTCTTCCAGTTCTTCCGGAGAAATTTCCACAGCATTTGCTTCTTCCGGAGCCACTTCAGTCTCAGCCACAACAGGCGTTCCCACAGTATTTTCGCTCACAGTTTCTGCTTGAGAATTTTCATTTTGAGACACATTTTGTCCCTCATTTTCTTGATTTCCATCTGCGTTCAGCAGGTTATCATTCTTTTCTTCTAACATCTTGAAATGTTTAAGGTTCGTATTACTTTCGTTTGGAAAGATACTAAAGCCGAATGAAAATTCAAAGAAAAACCATTATTTAAGTGATTTTAAGAACTATATTCTTTTTTTGGAGCGATTGGTCGTTTCTTTTTCAGGAATTCATATTCCTGCTTTCCGTTCCAATCTTTTGTGGTGAAGAATCCCGAAGCTTCGGGACACCACAAAAGGATTTCCTCTGCAATCAGGGCTATTGAGTTATCCATTTTGCCCAAGATTGTCGAGTTACATTGTCGAGAAAAAAACACATTATTGCACAAACTTGTCATTCCGACGAAGGAGGAATCTCCATCATTTGCTCACTTCATCGAGATTCCTCCTTCGTCGGAATGACAAAAAGCGTTTTATTCAGACTAATCGTAATGATGTCGGCATTTCAAAATCTGAATCTCATCTTCCACGAATCGATAAATTAATCGATGTTCATCATCAATTCTTCGAGACCAGAAACCCGCATATTTGTGTTTCAAAGGCTCAGGTTTTCCTAAACCTTCAAACGGAGTTCTTGAGATATCTTTCAGCAAATCATTGATTTTCTTGACTTTTTTCTTGTCGATTTTTTGCCAATACAAATAATCCTCCCAAGATTCATCCACGAATACATATTTCATCTACTCTCCGATTAAATCTTTTGAAAAGGCATCTCCCTTTTTTAGTTTTTCAATCGCAGAATCCAATCGATTTTCGTTGGTCTTGTTTGAAAGCTCATAATTTGTCGCCATCAAAGAATTGTATTCGTCAAGCGACATCACTACAATTCCTGAATCTTTTCCTCTATTTATGATTAAGGTTTCAAAATTTTTTGCAACTCTGTCAAAATAAGATTTGATGTCTTTTCTAAAATCTGAAATATTTGTAACAACCATAATGAATTAATTTGTACAAATATATGTACAATATTTGTAACAACGATACTTTAGAATAAATCTTGTCTTAAAAAATCTTTGCGTTCCCAAGTTTCGGCGACTACGTTAAATAATCTTATTCCAAATCCTCCAGCTTTTCTCCGCTTGATATCTCAACATTTCCAAACCATTTTTCGTCTTAGCGCCCTGTTTCTTAGCTTTCCTCAAAAAAATAGTTTCCTCTGGATTGTAAATCAAATCGTGTGCAATATGTTTTGGCGTAAAATATTCATAAGGAATCGGTGGGAAGGCGTCCACATTTGGCGAAGTGCCGAGTGGCGTGCAATTGATGACAATTTGGTGGTTGTCAAAAGTTGTCGCATTGACCAATTTATATCCGATGCTTTCATCAGTCGCTTCTCTAGAAACAAAAGTGTACGTGATTCCAAGTTCTTCCAATGCAAAAGCAACACCTTTTGAAGCACCGCCAGTTCCTAGAATCAGCGCTTTTTTGTGGTGTGGTTCTAGTAAAGGTTTCAGCGATTTTTTAAATCCGTAGAAATCTGAATTGTAGCCTTTTAATTTTCCTTTTTTGGTAAATTTGATGGTATTCACGGCTCCAATTCGTTGCGCTTTTTTGGAAATTTTATCCAAATATGGAATCACAGCTTCCTTGTAAGGAATCGTCACATTCATTCCTTTCAAGTTCGGATTGTTCTTTATGATTTCCGGAAATTCTTCAATCGACTGAATATCAAAGTTTACATATTCATAATCTTCCAAATTCAAGGATTTAAACTTTTCAGCAAAATAACCTACAGAAAAAGAATATCCAATATTTTTTCCGAGAAGTCCGAAGCGATTTTTTGTTTTTGGCATTGTAAAGAATAGTTCAAAAAAAAGCCTGACAGGTTTAAATCCATCAGGCTTTTTAAATTTATTTAAAAATTATTTCTCGTGTTTTGAAATAGTTTCCTGAACTTCGGGCATTTCCCAAACGGTTGAAAATAAGCTTTCAATCAAAATATGATTTTCAAAACTCAATCGCAGTCCGTTGCTCAAGTGGAAAGTTCCTTTTGTGACATCGTCTTGCATAAAATACAATCCGGCCAAACGATATTCCAATTGAAATTCTTCCGGAAAATATTCTGTTGCTTGCAAAAGCGTGTGGATTGCTCCGTCAAATTCGCCTAAATATTGCAAAATGTCAACCCAAAATAACCAAGTATCTAATTCATAATCGCCATATTCAACTGCTTTTCTGTAGCCGATTTCGGCTTCTTCCAAGAAATCTAAAGCGCGGTTGATTGTTGCATAACGCTTCCAATATAACCTGTTTTCGTTATCAATTCCGATGGCCTTGTTTACGTAGAACAATGCTTTTTGATAGTTTTTTTGTCTTACGTAGAAATCGGTAATTGCAATCCAACCTTTGTCCAATAAAGGATCTTCGTGAACTGTTTTATGGAAAAATTTCAAAGCTTGTGGCTTGTTTCCTAATTTTTCATAACATTTTCCAATTCGAAGTAACGCATACGATGTCGGATCGTCTAATTCAATCGTTCTGTTGTAGCTTTCAATGGCTTCTTCATAACGTTTCAAACGCTCTAACGACTTGGCTTTCTCCATAAAAGCACCCATAAATTCGTCGTCAATCATCGAAGCATAGTCGAAACATCTCAAGGCATTTTCATAATCCTCAAGGCCATAATATAACCTTCCGCTTTGATGCCAAGCAATTTCACTGTATGGATTTTTGTCGATGTATTTCTCTAAAAACGCTACGGCCTCCTTGTTTTGGTCTAAAAATTCAAAGCAATATACTACGTTATATAATGCGGCTTGGTCTTCGATATCTTCTTCTAAACACTTGATGAAATTGTCTTTCGCCAATTCTAAACTGTCCATGAAAAGGTATTCCATACCAATCAAATTATAAACATCGGCGTAATCATCAGTAAGTTTTAATGCTTCTTTTAATAGTTCAACGGCTTTTTCGTGGTCGTCTCTTTTAGAATAAATATTAGCTTTTTGGATAAAAATTTCTTCATTCTGTGGCTCAATTGCGTAGAGCTCATTCAATAGCTTTTCAGCGATTTCAAGCTTGTCGTCATACACCAGCATTTCTACTTGTACTAGTTTTAAGCCCGTAGATTTGGGGTGTTGTTCAAGCGCTAATTTTAAGGCTTTCTTTGCCAGTGACGCTTTACCCATATCCAAATAATGAAGAATAATTTCTTCAAATTCTTCTGAATCAAAGAAGAGAACTTTATTGGTTTTCAACATAGATTCGAACTTGGACAAGGATAAATTGTAATCTTCTTCATCGTGACTCAAATGCATAGGCTGTAGTTTTAAAATTATCCTTAATAAAATTAGGGAACGTAATTGTTTGTGAGAGGCAAGGCTGAAATTGTTGTGAACAATTTAATTAACAGTTACGTTTCTATTAAGTTAGTGCATTTCTTCGGAAAATCCTATTTATTTAAGGAAGCTTTCACTTCATCCATCACTTCCAAAATAATTGCGCAACCTTCTCTGATTTCGTCTTCAGAAATGTTCAGCGGGGGTGTTATTCTTATCGCTTTTCCTTCAAATAATAACCAGAATAAAATCAGTCCTTTATCTTGGCATTTTAAAATTACTTGGTTGGTAATTTCGGCATCGTCAGTCATTGCGGCAAGCATCAATCCTCGTCCTCGTACTTCTTGTATCAAAGGATGTACCAAAAGCGAACGAAACAGTTTTTCTTTCTCTAATGTCTTCGGTATCAGGTCAGTTTCAGTGATTTCCTGTAAAGTTGCCAAACACGCGGCCGCTATGACAGGATGTCCGCCAAAAGTCGTGATGTGGCCCAACTTTGGATTGTCGCTCAATAAATCCATCATTTCTGACGAAGCTGTGAATGCGCCCACAGGCATTCCGCCACCCATTCCTTTTCCTAATATAATTACGTCAGGAACGACATCATAGTTTTCAAAACCGAATAATTTTCCAGTTCTTCCAAAACCTGGCTGAATTTCATCGATGATTAATAAAGCACCAACTTCTGTACATCTTTCTCTAACTTTTTTCAAGAAACCATTTTCGGGTTGGATAAATCCTGCGCCACCTTGAATGCTTTCTAAAATGATTCCGGCTGTTTTGGTCGTTATTTTCTGTAAATCTTCTTCGTTATTAAACGTAATAAAATCTACATCTGGTATCAACGGACGAAAAATTCTTTTTCTTTCTTCAAAACCCATCACGCTCATCGAACCCATCGTGTTTCCGTGATACGCGTTATTGCATGAAATCAATTGGCTTCTTCCGGTAACTCTTCGGGCTAATTTTAAAGCCCCTTCTGTTGCTTCCGTTCCTGAGTTTACCAAATAGGTTTTATCCAAAGGTTTAGGTAAGAGTGAAGCTAATAATTTGCAAAATTCAACCGCGGGACTTTGCGCATATTCTCCATAAACCATTACATGAGAATATTTATCCAGCTGATTTTTTATCGCATCGTTGACTCTTTTGTTTTGGTGACCCAAAGTGCAAGCAGAAACACCGGCTACAAAATCAAGGTATTTTTTGTTATTTGTATCGTAAATGTATGAACCAATTGCGTGAGAAACTTCCATCCCAAGTGGGTAAGGGGAAGTTTGCGCTTGGTATTTATGGAAATCTTTAATCATTGAATGTGTAATCGTTTGTTCGTAAAGACTGAAATCTAAAATCTGCAACCTAATTAAGGAACTTTTTTAGGTTCAGGATTATTCTTATCATAATCCAAAGTTTCCTTTCGAACTTCCATCGGAACATCGGCTTTGGCCTTTTCAGCTCTGCTTTGTTTCAATATTTTCTCATGAATTGCTTGTTCTTCCGGAGGAAAAATATCGTCTTTAGTTTTTATAATTTCGTCGCCACGCCAAATAAAATTCTTGAGTTTCCGGGCGTTTTCGGGTAAATCTTTTTCGGGATAACTTTCGCTTTGCGGATTAATCATCGAAGTTACCGTTGTAATTTTATTGTCTTCTAACTCCAAATGGATTTTACTGCTGATTCCTTTGTCAATTGCAGCCAATTCGCCTTTGTCATACGCGTAATAAATTTTTTCGGTGTTTTTGACCAGATCGACTTCATACAATTTATTATCCCGAAACTTTCCGTATAAATTGACGCCCTTGACCTGATTATAACCTTTTCCGAGCGAGTCTTTTGACACAATAAAAGCATCGGTGAGAACTTTTAAAGAATCTAATTTTTCTGTTTGTGTATTTGAAATCAAGTGGATTAATTTTCCGGTCAATTGATTCTCGCCGTTCCAAACCACTGGTTTTCCGATCAATTGTGTCAAGCCATTTTTTTCGCTTGAATGCAACGAATCACATTTTCCACTCATGTCGATTTTGTAAAAACGGACATTGTTAAACGCACGAATAACTCTGCTTTCAGGCTTTCCGGTGATCATTAATTTTTTTCCGTGAATGTATAACGTGTCGTTTTCAACGAGCGTGGCGGCGTAAGCGCGTTTTGTCATCACCAACGAATCTTGATTTCTGTAAACTTCGCCATAATGACCGCGCGCGATTCCTTTGTTGATCGAATCGGTAACTCGCACATTATTTGTGGCAGAAGCAAATTCTCGATTTCTGTCATAATATAAGCTGTCGCCTTCAATCAGTCGGTTGTTGTATTTTATATAAGAATTTTTTACGAAATGTGCGAAATTCTTTTTGGTATCATAAAATCCTTTCTCCGTATAAATAAAATTTTCTTTACTTGTAATTGTCGAAGGACCAAATAGATAAGAGTGACCTGAATTCGAATAGTAATCCAAATGGTTTGATTTGATCACATATTTTGGATTCGTAATTGTTACCGCAGTTAAAAACTGGAATTTCTTTTGATCCAAATAATATCTTCCAGATTTACTTCTTAACGTATTTTCTTGATCCTTGATTGTTCCGTAAGTCGTGTAATATGCTTGCTGAATTTTTCTGTCAAAGTTGATCGTGTCAGTTGTCAAAGTCATCTTTGGATCACGCATAATTACGTTTCCTGTTGCAAAAGCGAATTTTGTATTTCCTTGGTATTCAGCGTATTTACTGTCCATAAAAACGGTATCGCCTTGATTCATTTTTACGTCACCAAAAGCTTTTACATAGTTTTCTTTGTTGAAAAGATAGGCGGCATTGCAACTCATTCGAACACCATCGTGAATCAAACGAACATTGCCACGATATACAACAGCGCCAGGAACTTCTGTTTGCTGGATATCGACAAAATCAGAGTTTTCGACCACAATTTTTTTTGGTGGTGCTTGCGCTAAAAGCGTATTGAAACTCAATAAGATAAAAAGGCCGGCAAGAAATAAAAAGTGCTTCTTCAATGGAAAATATTTTGGGTCAAATTTAATTAAAATCTCCAAATCTGATTTTTAATTAAGAATTATTTGTGTGAATAATTTCAACACAGATTTCACAGATTTACACGGATTAATTATTTTGAATGAAAATCCTTTTTAATCTTTTAATCTGTGGCAAAAAAATCCGTCAAATATGTGTTTAAAAAAAACGCCTTGATTTTGTCAAGGCGTTTTCAATTATTTCATAATAGTTTGAGTCCTATCTGGACCAACTGAAATTACCTTGATCGGAACTTCAACAAACTTTTCGATAAATTCAACATATTCTTTCAATTCTGAAGGAAGTTCGTCATACGAAGTCATTCCGGTCAAATCTGCTTTCCAACCTTTTTTTTCTACATAAATAGGAGAAACATTTTCAGGCTCGATATTGTATGGCAAATGGTCGATTTCTTCCCCTTTGTAATCGTAAGCCATACAAACTTTCAAAGTCTCAAAACCAGAAAGAACGTCGCCTTTCATCATATACAAAGCTGTAACGCCGTTCACTTGAATCGCATATTTCAACGCAACTAAATCCAGCCAACCGCAACGTCTTGCACGGCCAGTTACAGAACCGAATTCGTTACCAACTTTTGCCATTGTTTCTCCGTCTTTGTCAAAAAGCTCCGTAGGGAATGGTCCGCTACCAACTCTCGTTGTGTAAGCTTTGAAAATTCCGAAAACTTCTTTTACTTTATTTGGAGCAATTCCCAAACCAGTACAAGCGCCCGCAGCAGTTGTGTTTGAGGAAGTTACGAAAGGATACGTTCCAAAATCAATATCAAGCAAAGAACCTTGCGCTCCTTCAGCCAAAATTGATTTTCCTTCTTTCATCGCTTTGTTCAAATATTCTTCGCTGTCAATGAATTGCAACGTTTTTAAAACCTCGATAGATTCAAAAAACTCTTGTTCCAATTCTTGCAAATCATATTCCAAATCAACGTTATAAAACGCAATCATCGCTTCGTGCTTATCTGCCAAAGCTCTGTATCTATCTTTAAAATCTTCTAATTCAATGTCACCCACACGAAGACCGTTTCTTCCTGTTTTGTCCATATAAGTTGGCCCGATTCCTTTCAAAGTAGAACCAATTTTTGCCTTACCTTTTGAAGCTTCAGAAGCCGCATCTAAAAGTCGGTGTGTTGGCAAAATAAGGTGCGCTTTTCTAGAAATGATCAATCTTGACTGGATGTCGATATCAAATTTCGCTAAACCTTCTAATTCTTTTTGGAAAACCACTGGGTCAATCACGACACCGTTTCCAATAATATTAATTGATTTTTTGTGAAAAATCCCAGAAGGAATCGTTCTCAAAACGTGTTTGATTCCGTCAAATTCTAGCGTGTGTCCAGCATTTGGTCCGCCTTGAAAACGAGCAATAATATCGTACTTTGAAGTGAGAACGTCAACAATTTTTCCTTTGCCTTCGTCGCCCCACTGCAATCCGAGTAGTAAATCTACGGTCATTATTTTAGTTGTTTGTTGTTTATTTATTCTTTAGGTGTAGTCTTTTTGTTTCCGTAAAGGTAAAGCGAATGATTGTGAATTTCAATATCAAAAATCTCTTCAATCGTCTTTTTGATACTTTGAATTCGGGGATCGCAAAATTCAATAACTTCACCAGAATCAGTCATGATAATGTGGTCGTGCTGCTTATCAAAATACGATTTTTCATAATGTGCCTGGTTTTGCCCAAACTGGTGTTTTCGAACCAAAGCGCAATCCAATAACAATTCGATCGTGTTGTAAAGCGTGGCTCTACTAACGCGATAATTCTTATTTTTCATCTTGATATAAAGAGATTCTATGTCAAAATGCTCCTCATTATCATAAATTTCCTGAAGTATAGCATAGCGTTCAGGAGTTTTGCGATGTCCTTTGTTTTCAAGATATTTTGTAAAAACATTTTTTACAATCTCTTGATTCTTATTGTTATCTACGGAAATTAGTGTCATATCCTGCAAAGATAATTTATTTTATTCAAGTACCAAGTTTCTCGTTTATTGAATTTTAAACAAACAATGTTATTTTTTTTTAGAAGCTATTCCTGCTTTCCGCTTCAATCTTTCTTGGGAAAATCTTTTTTTCCAACGCAAGGAAAGGAGCTTCCTCCAGTCGCTCTTTACTTCCGGGAAAAAATAGATTTTCCCAAGAAAGGATTTCCGCTACAATCGGGGCTAGTGAGCGAACTTGTGGATGTAGATTTTTGTAACTTACTATCAAATTCATTATTATTGAAAATTCTAGTTTGTTGGCATTAGTAAGATCGACCGTTCTTTCGAATGTAAATTTTTGCATTTAAAATAGTTTTGCTGCTAAAACTGACACAATGAAATTTAAAATTGTAAATATTAATCCCATTACAATTATTCTTTTTTCAAATTTCGCTTCAAAGGTTTTTAAATTAATTTCAAGCTGTAATAGTTGTTCTTCCTTACCATCTTTCAATATTTTATTTTCTTTACTTGTTTTTTTGTTTTCTAAGTGCTTTAGCCAACCGCCTTCGTCTATAATTTCATTTCCGGTCGAAGTTAAAGAATAAATGTCATCATTACTAAAATTACGCCTAACGAGTTTTAAATCTGAAACTAAATATGATAATGACGAACGATACTCTTTAAAACTTTCCAAAGTTTGAAAATGTTCTTCCTGTTGAATTCTGTACTCTTTTTTTGAATAAACAGTTTTCAATAAATCATTTATTTTACTGTTGTCCTTGATTGATTTTTCCATCAGTTATAATGGTTGTTTCTGATTATATAGCATTCAAAATTTACTTTTCAAATCCATCATTCCGTGAAGAATTCTTATAATTTCAATTTCATTTTTTAAAATTTCTCGGTAGAAAATAATATGCTCACCACATTTGTATCCAAGCAAATTTGTAGTAACAATTTCATAAGATTTTCCAAGCTTTGGGTTGTTGGCTAAATCTTCGCACGAAGCCATAATAAGTTTATAATATTTTTCAGCTTGATTTGCAGACCATTCCTTTGTCGTGTAGTCCCAAATTTCAGATAAATCGCTGACTGCTCTTCTTGTAAAATAATATTTAGGCATTTATGAATTTCTAACCTTTAGAGATTCCAAGAACTTTTTTGGTTCAAAGTCGATCTCAATTCCACTATCAATTCCTTCTTTAATGGCTTTTCTTAAAGATATGATTTTGTTTTCTTCTTCTTCTAAGAGACGAAGCCCAGCACGAACAACTTCACTTGCATTACTAAACCTTCCTTTGGAAACACTTTCTTCAATAAAATCTTCAAAATGATTTCCTAACGATATCGACGTATTCCTTCCCATGATTAAATTTTTTATAAAGTTACCAAATTTTGGTAACATTTAGAAATTAAAATTAAAGCCTAATTCTTATTTATTCTAGTAACCTTATCAATCCCGTCAATCTTTTTAATATTCTCAATCAATTTTTTCAAAATCGTATTATTCTGAACCACAACCACAACTTGACCATTGAAAATTCCGGCATCGCCACTCAACGAAATACTCTGGATATTCACATTCATATTGTTCGAAATCACTTTGGTCAATTCATTCGTCAAACCAAGCGTGTCCATTCCGGTGATGTTCAAAATTGCTTTAAATTCTTGCTGCGTGGAGTCAATCCATTTCGCTTGAATAATTCGGTAGGCATAATTCGATTGCAAGCTGATCGCATTCGGACAATCTCTTTTATGCACTTTAATTCCTTCGTTAATCGTCACAAAACCAAATACATCATCACCAGGAATCGGGTTGCAGCAGGTCGCCAATTTATAATCTAACTTATCTTGTTCTTTCCCAAAAACCAACATGTCATAATTGTTGCTGATTTCTGGCTTATTGATAATTTCTGGCGAAGAAGTGTGGGTACGTTTAATTTTGTTCTTGAAAAAGTTCATGAACGTGTTGCTTTTCTGCGCCGCATAATCTTTCAATTGCTGATTATCGATGGCGCCAATTCCAACACGGTAAAACAAATCCAAACTGGTTTTTAATTTAAAAAAGTTAACCAATTCATTTACAGAAGCTTCGTTTAAAGTAATTTTTAAATGACGCAATTTTCTGGTCAGAAGCTCTTTTCCGTCTTCGGCAGTTTTCTTCGTATTTTCGTTTAATACGTTTTTAATCTTCGTTTTGGCTCTTGAAGTCGTTACATAATCCAACCAATGTGAAGTCGGTTTTTGATTTGGAGACGTAATAATTTCAATCTGATCGCCACTATTCAAAACGTGATTCAACGGAACCAATTTTCCGTTAACACGCGTTCCTCTAGTTTTGATTCCAATTTCTGAGTGAATGCTGAACGCAAAATCCAGCGAAGTTGCGCCTTTCGGAAGTGATTTGATTTCTCCTTTTGGCGTAAAAACATAAATTTCCTTCGAATATAAATTCAGTTTGAAATCTTCCACAAAATCCACGGCATTCGTCGAAGCATTTTCCAAAGCTTCCTTCAAAAGATTCAGCCAAGTGTCCAAACCGTGTTCTTCGTTGCCACCTTGTTTGTATTTGTAATGTGCGGCGTAACCTTTTTCTGCAATTTCGTCCATTCGCTCACTTCGAACTTGGATTTCTACCCAGCGCCCTTTTGGTCCCATAACCGTGATGTGAAGTGCTTCATAACCAGTTGATTTGGGCGAAGAAATCCAGTCACGCAAACGACTCGGGCTCGGACGATAATGATCTGTCACGATCGAATATATTTTCCAAGCAAAGAATTTTTCCTCGCTCGGTTCTGCTTTATAAATAATTCTCAGGGCAAATTTGTCATACACTTCATCAAAAGTCACACCTTGCGCCAGCATTTTTTTACGGATAGAAAATATAGATTTTGGTCTTCCTTTGATCGTATATTCAACGCCTTCAGCATCTAAAGAGCCTTTTAAGACATCAGAAATCGATTTGATATATTCGTCTTGCTGTTCTTTTGTTTCCTTAATTTTGCTGACAATATCGTTGTAAACATGCGGTTCTGTATATTTTAAACCTAAATCTTCAAGCTGGTTTTTTATATTGTAAAGTCCCAAACGGTGGGCGAGTGGTGCATAAATATAAAGTGTTTCCGAAGCAATTTTGGCCTGTTTGTAATCCACCATCGATTCCATCGTCTGCATATTGTGCAAACGGTCGGCAATTTTGATCAAAATTACACGAACATCGTCGTTCAAAGTCAATAACATTTTACGGAAATTTTCCGCCTGCATCGAAATCTCATTATCGGTCTTAACTTGTGCGATTTTGGTCAAGCCTTCCACAATCTTTGCAATCTTTGGATTAAACATTTTTTCAATGTCTTCTACCGTAATATCAGTGTCTTCCACGACATCGTGCATTAAAGCCGCCGCGATGGAAGTGGCGCCCAAACCAATTTCTGAAGCCACAATTTTCGCCACAGCAATGGGATGAAAAATATAAGCTTCGCCCGATTTTCTGCGCTGGTCTTTGTGAGCATCGACGGCCACGTCAAAAGCCTTTCGGATCAACTTTTTGTCGTCTTCCGTAAGCGTTTGATAACTAATGCGCAAAAGTTCTTTGTATTCCCTTGCGATTGCTTTGTTTTCCTGTTCAATATCGATCTCGACCATGGCGTTTGCGTGTTTGTTTGTTACTGCCTAAAGTAAAATAAAGTTTTGGATTGTGCAATATTTATGTTAAATTCTTAAAAAGCAAAAACCGCTCCAAACTGGGCGGTTTTTTGTTACAGATTATACTATTTTTCAGCTGTTATTTCACTTTCGAAAAATGCAAATCTTGAAAATCATAACTGAAATCGGTTGCCGGAGAAATTGGTTTCATTTTAAATTCTGAGTTGTCATTTTCAAACAAAATATGCGCATCAGCATGGAAATAACGATTGTTCCATTTTACCACGAAACTATTGTCTTTGTGAAAAAATATTTCTCCCGATAATTGAGGCGAACGTTTTGAAGCAAAATACAATTTTCCTTTCTTCTCAGAAATCACGACTTCGCCAAGCCAATTGTCTTTATACGTTCCAACATATTTCTTGAAATCAACTTTTTGCTTTTTATTTTTGGTTACGGTTGCCCAAACTTCTTCAGTTACTTTATCGGCTTTTTCTTCGGAAGCTTTTGCTTTCTGGCTAAAATCAGCAACCCAATCAATCGGAGCGATTTCCAAATAACTGTCTTTAATCGTGTTTGTAATCGCACTAAAAGCCGCGCCAGATTGTTGGTTCGTGAAAACGATAATTCCCAAATTTAACTCTGGAATTAAAGTCACTTGCGTTACAATTCCCTCCAAACCGCCAGTGTGCGAAACTTGCAATTTTCCTTTCACGTCGGTAATCTGCCAACCTAAACCATAGGATTTAAACAACGAATTGTAAGGCGCGATGGTTTTATTTGGCATCAAAGTTTGAGGCGTCCACATTTCTGCGTGCTGTTTTTCTGAAATCAATATTTTCTCGCCAAATTTTCCTTTGTTCAATTGCATAATTGCCCAATTACTCATGTCGTTTACGCTAGAATAAATTCCGGCGGCGGCGGCAAAAGTGGTGTTTTTGTAGCGAGATATTGCCTGTAATTTTCCATCGATTGGAACGTGCGACACAATTACATTTGAAGTATCCTTTAACCGAACCCACGCAGTCGCTGAATTCTTCATATTTAAAGGCGTGAAAAATCGGGTTTCTACAAATTCGTTCCAAGTCTGACCGCTTACTTTGTGCACAACTTCGCCCGCAATAATGTACAATAAATTGTCATAATCATATTTCGTTCTAAAACCAGAAACTGGTTTTAAATATTGAATGTTTTCAATAATATCTTTTGGCTGAAAGTCAGAGCCGTCGGGCCAAAGCATTAAATCTCCGGCGCCAAGACCAAGTCCGCTTCGATGTGTCAATAAATCTCTGATTGTGAATTCGTTGGTCACATAATCGTTATACATTTTAAAATTTGGCAGATATTTGATGACTTTATCGTCCCAATTTATTTTGCCTTCATCAACCAATATCGCCAATGAAGCGCTTGTAAAAGCCTTGCTGTTTGAAGCAATTCCGAACAAAGTATTTTCGTTTACTTTTTCATTCGTAATAATTGATTTCACGCCATAACCTTTGGAATGAATTATTTTTCCATCTTTCACAACGGCAACGGCAATTCCAGGAACGTCGAAAGTTTTCAGTGTTCTTTCGACAACTTCGTCGATTTGTGGAGAAGTGATTTGGGCAAAATTATTTAGTGTAAATAATAATGCCAATAGTAAAAGTTTGTTTCTCATAATAAAAAAGTATAACCACAGATTAAAAGAAAATCTGCGAATCTGCGGTAAAAAATTAAAATCCTCGTTGGCGTTTTGCTTCAAAAATCAAAATCGCGGCGGCAACCGAAACATTCATGGAATCAATCGCACCTTGCATCGGAATAATGATATTTTGAGTAGCATTATCACGCCATTCATGGGTCAAACCGGTGGCTTCTGTTCCAACGACCAACGCTGTTGGCGTAGTGTAATCTTGTGTGTGATAACCCGTAGAATTCTGCAAAGTCGCACAATAAATGCTGATGTTTTTAGATTTTAAAAACGCAATAATTTCCTCCGTAGTTCCGGTTGCGATATTATTTGTAAACAAGCAGCCAACGCTGGAACGGACGATATTTGGGCTGTATAAATCACTTTTTGGGTTGGCTATAATCACCGCGTCTAAGTTTGCAGCGTCAGCGGTTCTCAAAATCGCACCAATGTTTCCTGGTTTTTCTGGAGCTTCTGCCACGAGAATTAATGGGTTTTCACCCAAATTCAATTCTGCTAAAGAAAGGTTTTTAGATTTTGCAATGGCAAGAATTCCTTCGGTTGTATCGCGATACGCTAATTTTTGATAGACTTCTTTGCTGATTTCGATAAATTCTGCTGAACGTGAAAGTTTTTTGGCTTCGTTTTCTGAACTAATTTCTGGCAAAAATAAAATGGTTTCGATTTCATAACCGCCTTTTTGCGCCAGCTCAATTTCACGTTGGCCTTCGATTAAAAAAGTTCCGGTTTGTTTTCTGGCTTTCGATTTTTCCTGAAGTAAAACCAGCGATTTTATAAAAGGATTTTGGACAGAAGTGATTTGTTTCAAAATTTTAGTATCTGAGTTTCTAAGTCGCTAAGGTACTAAGATTTTAGTTTCTGTGAAAGGTGGGTAGAGACGTTTGGTTTTAAATGTCAGTAACAAATAGGTTTCCTCTCAATTTTGTCATTCCGACGAAGGAGGAATCTCTGCAATAGTAACGTTGCTGATGGAGATTCCGTTTCGGGGTTAAACGTCAGTTGCGGAATTTGGAACTAATAATTTTGTTTGTGACCAGAAAAAGAAGTTATGAAAAAATTTCGATTCGTTTACCGCAAACGTGCAATTGCATGTAACCGCTGTTACCACTCGTTTTTCTTTTCTTTAATATATTCAGATTCGACTTCAAATTGTTTTGCATTAATTTGCCTGATTTTCAAAATTATAGTATACTTTCCTTTTTCTATTACGTTATTTCCAATGTGGTCAACTGGAATGCAAATTTGATGAGACCAAAAATTTTCAGCCAAAAGCTTTTTTTTGAATACTGTTAAGTCATAGCAATTATCTTTCCAAAGACCTTTCACTTTTTTTACTTCGGAATAACTTTTGGGTGCGATGTTTTTAAATGTAGATTCTTGACCGGCAAAAGAAATTTTTAGTTTCTCAATTCTGAATTTACTGTTATTAAAAATTCTTAGCTCAAGATTTTCTTCCGATTTCCCAACGCTTAACAGTAAAAAGCCCAGAATTAAAATAATCAAGTTTCTCATTTTCAGGTTGTTTTACAAATGACTGATAACTCGTTTTTTGGAATTACAAGTTTTTCTTAAAGAATTCCTCTCGCTTTAATCTCCAAATATTTATTAATCGTGTCTAAAGTCAGATTTTCAGGCTGTGTCAAGACAGAATAAATTCCGTATTTCTTTAATTCGTTGACAATTAATCTTTTTTCGAAGGCAAATTTTTCGGCGATTACTTTGTCATAAACCTCTTGAATCGTGACTGCTTTTGAATTGATGATTTCGTTTAATTCTGTGTTTTGGAAGAAAACCACAACCAATAAATGACTTTTCGCAATTCCTTTTAAATAAGGAAGTTGTCTGTGTAAACTATCTAAAGTTTCGAAATTTGTATATAAAATTATTAAGCTTCTTTGGTTGATATTTTTCTTTACGTCAGCATACAATCGGCTGTAATCGCTTTCAAAAAAGTCGGTTTTAATATTGTACAAACTTTCTAAAATCTGTTGCATCTGTGACGAGCGTTTTTCAGCAACCACACGATTTTCTACTTTTTTAGAGAACGCAAACATCCCTGCTTTGTCTTGTTTTTTAAGAATTACATTTGACAAAACTAACGTTGCATTTATCGCATAATCCAATAAACTCAAACCGTTGAAAGGCATTTTCATGACACGACCTTTGTCAATCGCCATATAAATCGACTGTGATTTTTCGTCTTGAAACTGATTTACCATCAGCGAATTTTTCTTTGCCGTAGCTTTCCAATTTAAGGTTCGAATGTCGTCGCCTTGCACATATTCCTTGATTTGTTCAAATTCCATTGTGTGGCCGATTCTTCTGATTTTCTTTACACCATATTGAAATAAATTGTTCGAAAAAGCCATCAAATCATATTTTCGTAGTTGAATATAAGATGGATAGGTGGGAACCATTTGGTTGTTATTGAACGTAAATCTTCTTGAAATCAATTTTAAAGGAGAAATCACGTAAATATTTAAATTCCCAAAAGTATATTCGCCACGTTCTGTCGGACGAAGATAATATTGAATATCGTCTTGAGAAGAAGCTTTGATTTGTCTCTTGATTTCAAAATTTCTTAGTTGAAACTGTTCCGGAATTTCATCAATAATTTTTACGCCAATAGGAAAGGTGTAATAATTTTTGATATTGATTCCGATGGCATTTTCATCTCCATTCGACAATTTTTCTGGAGCAATTCGTGTTCCTTCGATTCCGTTTTTGGCCAAAAATAAAATCAAAATATCCATCAGCACAAAAGCAATCAGAATCAGCAGCAAATAACCCGCAGCGCCCAATAAAGCCGGAAAAATAAAGGCAATACAATAGAGAATTCCCACGCTAATCAGCATGAAAAAAAAGAAATTGTTGATATATAAGCTTCTAAAAAATTTCAAATTACCTTGGGATTTCGATTGCTTCAATAACCTGTTTAATGATCTCAACGCTCGTAATTCCTTCCATTTCGCGCTCTGGAGTTACAATAACTCTATGTTGTAAAACCGGAATTGCTGCTTCTTTAATATCTTCTGGAGTCACAAAATCGCGTCCGCGAATTGCGGCGTAACCTTTTGCGGCATTTAAAATGGCAATCGACGCACGAGGTGAAGCTCCAAGATATAAAAACGCATTTTCTCTTGTGTTCACGACCAATTTAGCGATGTATTCTAAAAGTTGCGGTTCCACAATAATTTGCTTCACCAACGCCTGGTATTTCTGGATTTCTTCGGAAGTTAAAACCGTTTTGATATTGTCTAATTTTCCGTGGTTTTGCAACGAATGCTCTTTTTGGATAATCAAAATTTCTTCGGCTAACTTTGGATAATCGATATTAATTTTGAACAAGAAACGGTCTAATTGCGCTTCTGGCAAACGATACGTTCCTTCTTGCTCAATTGGGTTTTGCGTGGCAATGACCAAAAATGGCGCATCTAAAACATAACGCGTTCCGTCCATCGTGATTTGGCGCTCTTCCATAACTTCAAACAAAGCGGCTTGCGTTTTTGCTGGCGCGCGATTTATCTCGTCAATCAAAACCAAATTCGAGAAAATCGGACCTTTTTTAAACTCAAATTCCGACTTTTTCAAGTCATAAACTGAAGTTCCTAAAATATCTGAAGGCATTAAATCTGGCGTAAATTGGATTCTGCTGAAATTGATATTCAACGTTTTTGCCAATAATTTTGCCGTGATTGTTTTGGCAACTCCAGGAACTCCTTCCAATAAAACGTGGCCGTTTGAAAGAATTGCAACTAAAAGCTGATCAATCATTTTGTGCTGGCCAACGATTACGCTTCCGATTTCTGCCCTGATTTTTTCGATGCTTTCTTGCAACGGACTCAAGTCAATTCTTGCGGTAAAATTTACGTTTTCAGAAGTAATTTCGTTTGGGCTATTTTCTATATTTTCTTCCATTTTATTAAATTGGATTAAGATTCTTTAGTGTCGTTTTCTTTGGCAAAAATCTTCTCGATTGCCGTATTTAAAGCTATCAGATCAGCTTCAATGCTTTGATGATAACTCTTTTTATATTGGTTGATCAAATAAATCGCACGATGAATATCTTCGATTTTCTTGCCCGTTTTTTGCTGTAATTTTTTCTCGAAATTTTCGTCCAAAACATTGGTGTCCAAAAGATACTCATTTCTGACTTTTTCTAAGAAATAAATGATTTTCTTTTCAATAATATTATCGTGATTTCCCTCTTGAAAATATAAATTCCCGATGGTTTTGGTGAAATCGACAGTTGTATTTTCAAGCGGTTTTATAATAGGAACAATTCGTTGCTTTCGTTTCGCATTAAAAATCGCAAAAATAACCAGTCCAAAAAGTAAAATATACCACGCGGCTTTTAACGCAGGCTGGCTCAAAATATAACGCATTTGCGAATTTGAAATCACTTCACCCGATTGATTTTTTAAAAGCCAGAAAATATCTCCGTCGGTGTAACCCAATAAACTTGTCGCATAATCGGCATTTTTATTTTTTAAAAGATGATAATTCGTGAAAACATTGGGTTGCGTGTGAAGAAAAATTTCCCCGCTTCCGTATGGAATTTTTATGAAATTGACCTGTTTGTCTTTTTTATAACCTTGATAGCCAAGAACGGTCGTGGTCAGCGTGTCAATTTTATTGAAATAAGAATTGCTGGCGCCAATGGCAATATTGTATTTTTTCGGATTTAATTTCGGATTTGCAAGCCAGGTGGAAATCGTATCAGAATTCAAGAATTTAGACGAATATTCAAACTTCAAGCTGTCCATTAATTTCTGCGGAAAGCTCGAAGAACTGATGAAAACTTTGTTTCCGTGGTCAGCAAAATATAAGATTTCCTGAGTCGATTCGTCGTCAATCAAATACTCTTTTGAAACCGAAAGTACGGTTCCTTTAACGTCATACGTGTTGACCAAAGAATCATAATTGTATTTTGGCTCAAAATATTCATAAGCGGTTTCGCGAATTCGATTTACTTTTTGGTTCTTAAAAATTTCCTTGCTTTCTTGATTGAAAACATAAAGTCCAAACGGAATTTTGTCATTGATATCAAAGGTTGGCGTCCAGTTGATTGGTTTTGGGCGCGTTGCATCGACATAAATTATGCCTACCAAAAGCAGTACCAGAAAAACAATATATATTTTTATAGTTCTGTTCATTATAAGCTTTTTATGGTTTTTTCAAATGATTTCACTGATCTTGCGAGCGTTTCTTCTTCCAAAATAAATTCTCCATACCAAATGTAATTGTATAAATAAGAAAGATAAGAAAATTCTCCTCTTAATTTATCGCTTTTGATTTCATAAAGATAATCTGAATTGGTTTTTTCAACATCCCAATCGATAATTTCTTTTTCGGCTAATTTTTTCAAAAGCCATAAATAATAGTAACGAATCAGCAATCGATTTTCTCCAGATTTTGTGGCTTCCTTGATTAATTTTTCGAAATCAACCAGATGTAAGTTTTTCTCAATTTCATCATAATTGATTATTTTTTTATCCGAAGATTTTCCGAAAACCCAGCGACCTTCACCGTTCATAATTGCTTTTACGATCAGATAAATTACGAATAAAATTACGCCTACGGCCAAAACTTTTAATACAATTTCCACAAACGAAACTGACGATCCGTCAGAACTAAAACTGAAGATTTTGCCGAGCCAAAAGCCAAGCCATTCTACAAATCTGTCCCAAGAATTTTTCTCTTTTACTTTTTTCTCGTATTGAAAATCAGAGTCAGCATATTTTTCCTTAAAATCTTTTGGAAGCGTTTTTGCCTTGACATCTGAACTATCAATTAAAAGGTCTTTTTCCATAAATTTTTGAGCAACGGCAGTCGTGTCAATAATTGGCGGCACATAAGTCAACGTGTCTTGCCCAAAAGAATTTAGACTTAAAAAAAGAAAAAGTATGTATAAAAATTTATTCAAAATGGTTTCCGATGCTATCTATTTCGTAAAAAGAAGATTTGTTTTCAATGTGTTCTCTTCGGCTGTAATACATCATTCCTTGGTTAATCATCAAGAGATTGTTGAAAACATAATTTAAGATGGTTGTGAACACAAAAAGTATTGTCATTGTGATGCCAAGGCTTGATAAAGCTTCGGTATCAGAGGAGCCAGACGTATTTGCCGACGTGAAAATTATAACCATCGCAATCACATAAGGAATCATAGAAAGTATCGTCAAAGTCACTTGAATTATCATATACATAATCATTGTGGAACCAACTATTGGCCAAAATTGATTGAAAATATAACCAAAAGCTTTGCCGATTGAGCTGAAAAATCCGTCTTCGTTGTTTAAATAATGATAAAGTGTCAAGCTCATCAAACTGAAAAGTAACGGAATCGCGATCATCAACAACGGAATTCCGATGATGATGAAACAGAGCAAAATCAATATTGCAAAAATAATCATCAAAATTGGCGCGATTATGAATAAAGAAAGTATAAAAAACAAAAATAAACGTCCGGCTTTTGCTTTTAATCTTTTAAAAATCTCTTTGGAAGAAAAATTTGCGCCATTATTTTTCTCGTATTCGGATAAATAAATAACGGGAAATGCAAAGTTTATCAGCGTGAAAAGTAAGGTTAACAAGACAAAAAAGAAACCTCCAAAAATGATGAGCGCAAAATTTTCTGATAGAAAAGTCTCGGCATAATTGTAACTTGAGTTTCCGTTATTATTAATTTCTGAAAAAATAACTTCGAAATAAACTTTTGAAATAAAGTAAATGAAAACCGTCAAAAGAAGCAGGAAAACTCCGTTTATGGTAAAATAAGCTCCAAAAAAATGTTTGCCATCTTTCTTGAAAAAATCAAAAGTATCGTTTAGATAATCGTTAAATCTGCGTTTTTTAAATAATGCTATCATTGCGCTAATTTCATTTTTTTGTGGACAATAAACGGAAATATTAAAAAGTAAAATGAAATCATAAATAAGGTGGACAAAATAATAAACACGTTCAACCAATTTGGCATTTCCAAAGCATATCTTGTGACAAAACCTTCTAATAAACCAGCGGCAATTGTGAAAGGCATTGTGGCGATAAAAATTTTAAAACCGGCTTTAAAACCAATTTTTAAAGACGCCATTCGCGAATATGTTTTTGGAAATAATATGGAAGCTCCCAAAATTAATCCGGCTGCAGCTTCAATTACAATTGCAAAAATTTCCATCGAACCGTGAATCCAAATGCCTCGAACACTTTCCCAAAAAACGCCTTGTTCATAGAAAAAATATTGAAAAGCGCCCAGCATAATGCAGTTTTGTATGTAAATCCAAAGTGTTCCAACACCGGCAAAAAGTCCGTAAAGGAAACATCTTAGGCCTACAAATAAATTATTCAAAGTAATCCCAAAAGCAGAACCCCAATTGCCACCGCTTTTATAAACAGCCACCGGATTTCCGTCTTTGATATTTTCTAAAGTCATGTTCACATATTGATCGCCTAAAATCAGTCGAACAAAATCAGCGTCATATCTTGCAGAAATAGTTCCGATTGCAATAAATATAAAAAACAGCAAAAAAGAGTACAAAAGATATCTTCTGTATTGAAAAAGCAACAGCGGAACATCGATCGCAAAAAATTGAACAAATTGATTTGTTTCCGTTCTTTTTGTCTTGTAAATTTTCTGATAAATCTGTGAAGCTAAATAATTTAAATAGACAACTGTCTTACTTCTAGGGTAATAAGTTTGTGCGTATGACAAATCATTGACCAAATGAACATATAAACTGGCCATTTCATCAGGATTTTTTTTAGCTTTACCAAAAATTGCTTGTTCAAAGTCAAGCCATTTTTCTTTATTTTGCTTTATGAATGCAACTTCTCTCATTTGTTGCTAAAATATAAAATATGACACAATTATCAATCAATACGACGCAAAATGTCAATATAAATTTTGAAGCCGCTTCTGTAGGAGAAAGAATACTTGCGTTTTTCCTCGATAATTTGGTCAAGATCGCTTACATCATCGTGATTTATTACATCTTTTTTTATTTTTTAGGGATAAATAAATTAATCTCCACGATGGATCGCTGGTCTGCGGCGTCGATTCAAATTTTCTTTTATTTCCCGGTGATGTTTTATTCGCTTTTGCTAGAAAGTTTTTTTGAAGGACAAACCATCGGAAAACGTCTTTTAAAGATGAAAGTTGTAAAAATTGACGGTTATCAAGCTTCGTTTGGAGATTATCTGATGCGCTGGGTTTTTAGAATTATCGACGTGAATTTCAGTTTTGGAATCGTGGGATTGGTTTCGATCGTAACCAGCAAAAAATCACAGCGTTTGGGCGATATGACTGCGGGAACTTCTGTAATTTCTTTGAAAAATAACATCAATATCAATCATACTATTTTGGAAGAAATCGGCGAAAGCTATGTTCCAACGTATCCTTTGGTTATAAAATTAAGCGATAATGACGCCCGAATTATAAAGGAAACTTTTCACGCCGCAAGCCGAAATAAGGATTATCAAGTCATCTATAAATTGCGAGCGAAAGTGGAAGAAGTGACCGGAATCAAAAACCAATCTGGGAACGACGAAGATTTTTTGCGAACGATCTTAAAAGATTACAATTTTTATACTCAAAATATGTAATTACGGAGTACTTTTGTAGCCCGAAATTAATAATTGCAAATTGAAAATCTTTTACCTTTTAGATATAATCGGAACGTGTGCGTTCGCGGTTTCTGGCGCTTTAACGGCGATGAACAAAAAACTCGATCCGTTTGGCGTTTTTATCATTGCTTTTGTAACAGCAGTTGGTGGCGGAACGTTGCGCGATATTTTAATAGGACGAACTCCGGTTGGCTGGATGCGTGATTTGAATTACGTTTACTTGATTATCTTGGGCTATTTCTTGGCAATTATTTTTCGAAAAAAATTAGACAGATTACGAACTTCCTTATTTTTATTTGATACAATCGGACTCGGAGTTTTCACGTTAATCGGTTTAGAACGCGGGCTTGACACAAATCTTCATCCGGTAATTTGCATCGCTTTAGGAACAATGACCGCTTGTTTTGGAGGCGTAACCAGAGATATTTTGTGCAACGAAATTCCGGTGGTTTTCAGAAAAGAAATTTATGCCACGATTTGTATTATCGGCGGTATTTTGTTCTTCATTTTAAAGCGATGGAATTTGGACAACAACGTGCTTTACCTGATTGTTTCGAGCGTAATGATCACGATTCGATTGATGGCCGTGAAATTTAAGTGGTATCTTCCGGCGTTGGAACCAAAATAATTATCGGGTCAAATACACAAATCCCGTCAAAGGATTAGGATAATCTGGATCATTTAGATTTAAAATATAGAAATAAGTTCCGTCTGGAACATCGCCAATTTGCACTTCAACGCCTTTTGACGATTGCCCAAACCAATTTTCAGAATTATTGTCGCCTTCCCAAACCAATCTTCCCCAACGGCTGTAAATATACAACTTGAAATTGGTGAAAATATCACGCAATCCTTCAAAAAATAAATAGTCATTCAAACCGTCATTATTCGGAGTCACAGCGTTGTAAGGTTTTGGCGGACAGTTTTTTGTCTCCAATAAAAAGGAAGTAATGCTGTAGCAATTTTCGTCTTGAATTCGAACAAAAATTTCCTTCGGAGTTGTGGTTGTCGTATAATTATGCGGATTTAAAATTGGATTTGTGTTTGAATTTGCATCTGAATTTGTCCCAAAAAACTGCACCACACAATTTGGATCTACCTTCACGATTTCTTCGTAAGCCGAAAAGTCAAAAGTTCCTTTTTTCAATCCTAAATTACAAGAAAGTAAGTTTTCCAAAGGATTAAATTCGGGAGAAAATAAAAGCGAAACTTCCACAGAAAAACTATTGTTATTTTCGTTGATTTCGGTTACAATTCCGGTTCCATTTCCAATGTCATCCACAACAAATTCCAGCGTAAAATTATCGAGAATTGCATCAGGAATCGTCAATAAAATTGAATCGCTTAAACTTCCTTCCAAAGGTAAAATTGCATTGGTTTCGGTCGTTTCGATCAAATATCCGTCGGCATAAATCGCAATCGGAGTTCCGGCCGGAAGCGGATTTGTACTATTCAAATTATAAACCGTGTAATCGACCAAAATTTCTCTCGAATTACATTCTAAATTTACGTTATCGATAACAATTGTCGCATCCGGAAGCTGACTGTTCAACTTGGTCACCACGGTACTGATCATCACAAAATCTTGTCCCGAAGTCAGTTTTATTTCCGCTGTTGGAACTCCAATTTGCAGGTAATTTTGGATATCATAAACATCCAAATCCATATTGTACAAAGTCGTCGAACCTGTAAAACTATTGGTTCCGTTAAACGCATTATTCGCCGGATTTAAAGGATTGCTCAAGATATTTCCGTTAAACCGAAGCGTTTCGTTTACGGCCAAATTTTTATCGCCTTCCCAAGCTACAAAACCAATTTTTGCGCCAATATTATCAATTACATTTAAGCTATTTAAATTTAAAGTAAGATTTTGTTGGGTCTGAGAAACGCCTTGCAAACCATCATAAACATTGAGCTGATTCAACGGAAGATTGTTGTTTTTATATACAATTACAATTGCCCAGCCGGCAAAATTCGTGCGATTACTGCAATAATGTGTCGCATCTAAAAACGGAGTGACATCTAAATCTGAAAGCGTGTAATTTCCGTTTCCGGAAGCTAAAATCTGATCTGTGACGTCTGCAAACGCGCAAAAATAATCAAAACCATTCTGAAAAAGTGGAAAATTTCTTTGAGAATTTACGGATGTTCCGTTGAGTTTTACCTCAAAATCGCCAGTTCCAGAACCTGCCCAATAAAGATAGGCTTTCTGAATTTCATCATTTGGCAAAAGATTCAAATTCGCAGACGAAGAAGTGCCTGTGATATTGCACAAAGTATTCAGATTATTCTCTGAATTATTCATCGTGTTTCCGATAAAGATAAAATCAAAACGACCGTTAAATTGCTCATACAAACTCACATCCTGTGCAAAAGTTACGCAGGAAAACAGCAGAAAAAATACGAGATTTTTGAATCGTAATTTTATATTCACACTTAATTTTTTCGAGTTTTGAGCCTTAAAGATAGTACATCGCTGTCAAAGAATATGTTAACGTATTGAAATAAGCCTATTTGTAATTTGAAATGTTAGCCAAAAAATTAGTACTTTTCCCAAGTAGAAAACCCAGATGTGAAAAACTATACCGTCAGAAAATACCAACCAGAAGATTATTCAAAATGGAATGCTTTTATCGGCAATGCCAAAAACGCTACTTTTTTATTCCACCGAGATTTTATGGAATATCATAAAGATCGTTTTGAGGATTATTCATTGATTGTTTTAGACGGAGAAAATTGGGTGGCGGTTTTGCCTGCAAATGTGGTTGGAAACGAGATTTTTTCGCATCAAGGTCTGACTTATGGCGGATTGATTTACACCAATAAATTAAAACAATTTTCAGTGATTTCTGCTTTAAAAACGACACTTTCTTTTTTAGAAAAAAATCAAATTTCCAAGCTCACAATTAAATGCGTTCCATCAATTTATGCTGATTTTCCTGCAGACGAATTACTTTATTCGCTGTTTTTATCGGAAGCTAAATTGGTTAGACGAGACAGTCTTTCGGTGATTGATTTGCAAAAAGGATTTCATATTTCAAAAGGAAGAATGGAAGGCGTTGTAAAAGGCATAAAATCAGATTTAAAAGTTATTGAAAAAACAGATTTTGAAGATTTTTGGAACGAGATTTTAATCCCGAGTTTAGAAAGAAAGCACAATGCAAAACCTGTTCATAGTTTGGAAGAAATAAAATTCTTGCATTCAAAATTTCCAAAAAATATACGTCAATTTAATGTTTACAAGGAAGATAAAATTGTGGCCGGAACGACTATTTTTGAAAGTAAAAATGTAGTGCATTCACAATATATTTCGGCAAATGAAGACAAAAATGGAATAGGAAGTTTAGACTTTTTGCATCATTATTTGATTACCGAAATCTTCAAAGAAAAAACGTTTTTTGACTTCGGAATTTCAAATGAAAATCAAGGAAAAAAATTAAATAACGGACTTTCTTTTTGGAAGGAAAGCTTTGGCGCGAGAACGATAATTCAAGATTTTTATGAGGTGGAAACTAAGAATTTTATTAAACTTGAAAATATCTTGATATGATAAAATTCCTCGATTTACAGAAAATAAACCAGCAATATGAAGTAGCTTTCGAAGAGAAACTGAAAGCGTTTATGCAAAAAGGCTGGTACATTTTAGGCGATGAAGTGAAAGCTTTTGAAACTAATTTTGCGAATTATTGTGGTACAAAATATTGCATTGGAGTGGGGAATGGGCTCGACGCTTTGGTTTTGATTTTTAAAGCCTACATTCAACTTGGCAAAATCAAAAAGGGCGATGAAATTATTGTTCCAGCAAATACTTACATCGCGAGTATTTTGGCGATTTTAGAAGCTGATTTAGTTCCGGTTTTGGTGGAGCCAATTTTGGAAACTTATAACTTAGATCCAAGAGAAATTCAAGAAAAAATTACGCCAAAGACAAAAGCGATTTTGGCAGTTCATCTTTATGGACAATTGTCTGATATGAATTCGATAAATGAAATCGCAGTAAAAAATAATCTTTTGGTAATCGAAGATTCGGCGCAATCTCACGGAGCGATTTTAGAAAATAAAAAAGCCGGAAATTTGGGAAATGCTTCAGGTTTTAGCTTTTACCCTGGGAAAAATTTGGGTGCGTTAGGCGATGCTGGAGCAATTACAACCAATGATGACGAATTGGTAAAAATGCTGTTTTCGTTACGGAATTATGGATCTGAAAAAAAATATGTAAACGATTTTATCGGCGTAAATTCTCGTTTGGATGAATTACAAGCCGGATTCTTGAATATAAAATTACCAAATTTAGACAACGAAAATCGTTTTCGAAAAGAGATTGCAAAACGTTATATTTCTGAAATTAAAAACGATAAGATTACGTTGCCTTTTTATGATAATTCCGAAAATCATGTGTTTCACGTTTTTGTAATCAGAACAAAAAATCGAGATGAATTGCAAGAATTTTTATTGGCAAATAACATTCAAACATTGATTCATTATCCGATTCCGCCACACAAACAAAAGGCACTTTCTTTCTTAGAAAATTTGTCATTTCCCATCACGGAAAAGATCCATAATGAAGTTTTAAGTTTGCCTATAAGTCCAGTGATGACAAAGGATGAAGTTGATTGTGTAATAGAAATTTTAAATAAATATTGATTGAATTTCAACAGAGAAATATTTAAAAGCTCGTTGTTTAAAGTTACTTCTTTGAACAGTGTCAGCGTTGTTTTAAAAATAATTACGGGACTAATTTCTTCAAAAATTATTGCAGTTTTTTTAGGCGCGCCCGGAATGGCTCTTGTCGGAAATATGCGTAATTTCTTTACTTCTATGGAAACGATTTCCACGTTAGGTTTTCAAAACGGAATTGTAAAATATAGTGCTGAAAATCAAGAAAATGAATCGGAATTAAAGAAAGTGATTTCTACAATTTTTTTCAGTTTGATTGGCGCTTCAATAATTTTTGGCTTAATACTTTTTCTTTTTGCAACAAACTGGAATGATGAAGTTTTTGGTTCTGATTTTTCGTATGGTTTTGTATTTAAAATTTTGGCCTTAACGTTACCGTTTTATGTGATTAACCTTTTTTTGATTAGTGTTATCAATGGTTTCGGGAAATTTAAAGCGGTGATTTTTATAAATATCTTTGGAAATTTAATCGGACTTTTAGTTTCTATCTTTCTGATTTACAGATATAATGTCGCAGGAGCGTTGATTTCAATTGCAATAACTCCGGCATTATTGTTCTTTCTTTCGCTTTTTTATAGTTCTAAAGAATTTTCGTTAACGAAGAATATCAGCTTATCGTCTTTTAATTTTTCAATCATAAAAAACCTCTCGTCCTATTCAATTATGGCGTTGGTTTATGGCTTCATCGGGCCTTTGGTTTATTTGGCAATTAGAAATTATATCATCGAAAATTTGGGAATCGATCAAGCTGGATATTGGTCTGCGATGGAACGAATTTCATCGAATTACTTACTGTTTATATCCACATTATTAAGCGTTTATTTTCTTCCAAAATTGGTTCTGGCGCAAAATAATTTAGAAACAAAAAAAGTGTTTTGGAGCTATTATAAAACCATTCTTCCTGTTTTTATTTTGTGCCTAAGTTTTGTTTATATTTTCAGAAATATTATTGTCAAAATTCTTTTTACAGAAGATATGTTGCCCGTTTCCAACTTGTTTTTTTGGCAGTTGGTTGGAGATGTTTTTAAAGCGTCTTCTATAATTTTAGGGTATCAATTCTTCGCCAAAAAAATGACCAAAGCATTTGTTATTACAGAGATTTTTTCGCTTACGACATTATATTTTTCCAGCATTTATTTTGTAAATATTTTTCAAATCGAAGGAATTGTAATTGCCCACGCTTTTACTTACGGAATTTATTTGCTGGTGCTAAGTATTTATTTTAGGAGAAGTTTGTTTTAATTTAAAAAGATTATTTTTGACAGAAACCGATTATAAAAAATTGGATAAAAAAATGAACGAATCGCTTTTTATAGTTCCGTTTTTCAATGAAGAAAAAAGAATGCCACTGGGCGAATTTTTGCGGGCATTTGAAACATTTCCTGAAATCGATTTTTTGTTGGTAAACGATGGAAGTTCAGATCAAACGCGGATTATTTTAGACGATTTTGCCATTAATTTTTCAAATGTAAAAACATTAGATTTAAAAATAAACCAAGGAAAAGCGGAAGCAATCAGAGCCGGAATCTTGTTTTCTAAACAATTTGAGTATCAATATTTGGGTTATCTGGATGCCGATTTGTCAACACCAATTTCAGAAATGATTCGGTTGTTAGCGTTTTCGAAAGCAAACCCAAACTTAGATATTACAATGGGAACCCGAATCAAACTGCTGGGAAATAGCGTCGTGCGTTCCTCAAAGCGACATTATTTAGGTCGAATTTTTGCAACGATAATCAGCAACTTTATTTTGAAAACGCCTGTTTATGATACGCAATGTGGCGCCAAAATAATTAAATCTGAAGTAGCACATTTTCTTTTTGAGGATAAATTCCAAACGCGCTGGCTTTTTGATGTAGAAATGCTCTTACGTTTAAAAAACGCTAAAGGAAATTTAGAAAATTACGTTGCAGAATTGCCACTTACAACTTGGATTGAAAAAGGAAATACGAAAATTAAGTTTAAGGAATTTGTCAATTTTCCATTTCAATTGACGAAGATATATTTAAAAGATGCTATTTAATTCAGTAGAATTCTTTCTTTTTTTTCCAGTAGTTTTTTTAATCTATTGGGTTTTCCTTGGAAAAAAATTAAAGGCACAGAATGCATTTTTACTAATTTCAAGTTACCTTTTTTATTCTTTTTGGGATTATAGATTTTTATCGCTTCTCTTGTTTTCCACTGTTTTAGATTATTTTTCAGCGCATAAAATTTATAATTCATCGCAAAAGGCTACTAAAAAATATTGGCTTTGGTTGAGCATAATTTTGAATTTGGGCTTCCTCGGATTCTTTAAATATTACAATTTCTTTATTGGTTCATTTGCAGAATTGCTATCAAATTTTGGATTAAAGCCACACATTTGGTCTTTGCAAATTATCTTGCCCGTCGGTATTTCCTTTTATACATTTCATGGACTTTCCTATATAATCGATGTTTATAAAGAGCGTATAAAGCCCGAAAAAAGTTTCATAGATTATGGATTATTTGTGAGCTTTTTTCCTTTGTTAGTCGCTGGCCCCATTGAAAGGGCGACGCATTTATTACCTCAAATTAAAAAGTCTAGATTTTTTAATTACGAAACAGCGATGGATGGGCTGCGACAAATTCTTTGGGGATTATTTAAAAAGGTGGTTGTTGCTGATAATTGCGCAAAATATGCCAATATTATATTCAATCAATCAGATGAATTTTCTGGAAGCACATTATTTTTTGGAGCTATTTTCTTTACTTTTCAAATTTATTGCGATTTTTCAGGATATTCTGATATTGCATTGGGAACGGCGAGAATATTGGGTTTTGATTTGCTTAAAAACTTCTCCTTTCCATATTTTTCAAGGGATATTGCCGAATTTTGGCGAAGATGGCACATTTCATTATCGTCTTGGTTTAGAGATTATGTTTACATTCCAATGGGCGGTTCGCGGGTTTCAAAATTAAAGCAAGTTCGAAATGTTTTCGTTATTTTTTTGCTAAGTGGCTTTTGGCACGGCGCAAATTGGACATTCATCGTTTGGGGATTTCTCCACGCCATTTATTTTCTTCCGCTGTTGTTATTGCAAAAAAATCGAAATAATTTAGACACACTTTCTGACGTCAAAATTTTGCCAAGTTTTAGAGATTTTTTAAATATTTTGCTGACTTTTGGTTTGGTGACATTTGCTTGGATATTTTTTAGAGCAGAAAATTTAAGCCACGCCTTTAATTATATTTCAGGAATATTTTCCAGTTCACTATTTACTTTTCCCGAATATTTTCCTAAAAAAGTTTTTTTAGTCATCTTTATTTTGATGGTGATTGAATGGTTTGGAAGGAATTCAAATCATGGTTTAGAAAAATTTGGTTTAAATTGGCCAAAGCCATTTCGAATCGCGTTTTATTATGTGTTACTTTTTATGATATTTTATTTTTCTGGTGAAGATCAACAATTTATTTATTTCCAATTTTGATAAAAACGTTTCTAAAAAAGATTTTTATATTCTTAATTCCGCTTTTAGTGGTGTGGATTTGTATTGAAATTTTTTATCGATTTGTTCCAAATAATTACACTCAAAAAGCTACGGAAATTCAAAATAATTATGATTCAAAAATTCTTGTGCTTGGAAATTCCCACGCATTTTATGGAATCAATCCAGACTATTTCAATGCGAAGACATATAATTTTTCGAATATAAGTCAGTCGTTATATTTTGATGAATTACTAATTGAAAAGCACTTGAAAAGTTTTAAGAATTTAAAATACATTATATTAACTGTCGATTATTTTTCATTGAGCCAAGTTGATAATTCTTCAGAAGATATTTATCGTAAATATTATTATGAGCAATATATGGACATAAATGTTCCTTTGATATCAAGATTTGACCCAAAAAGTTATAGTCTTACTTTGACAAGAAATTTAGAAATGAATATCGACTTGATGAAAAGTTATTCAAAAGAAAAAACTTTAGTGGAAGGAAATTCTAAAGGTTGGGCGATGAAAATTGGCACAAATCCGCAGTTCAATAATTATGAAACCGCGGTGGATGTAGTTGCAAAAAACGAAGATGGGTTATCAGATTTTCAAGTAAATTTAGATCGCTTAAATAGAATTATTAAATTGTGTTCAAAACAAAACGTAAAGGTTTTGCTGGTTACAATGCCAGTTACAACGCATTATGCGAGGCTTGTGAATCAAAATAAGTTGAGGAAAATTTATACTGACTGTAAGAGAATAGCATCCGAGCAGAAAAATTGCATCTATTTGAATCTTTTTCAAAATAAGAATTTTCAAAACGATGATTTTTATGACACCGACCATTTGAATGAAAAAGGAGCTGAAAAATGTTCTAAAATATTGAATAAGGTTATCATTGAAAATTCCGGCTTTAATAGCTTACAAAAGATAGAAAATGTTAGATAAAATTCTTAACTCAAAAGTATTCTGGTTTACAAATAGCAGAGAAATTAAGTTATTATTACTCATCGGATTGGTGTATCGCGTTTTGATGTTTGGTTTTTATCTGCATTCAAATATTTTTCCAGATAGTGGAGGTTTCGTCGAACTTGGAGATAGGATGAGCAAATTAGATCTTACAGGTTACGGTGGCGAAAGAAGCCCAGGTTATCCCTTGCTATATGTTCTTACTTTTCAGTCAACAAGAATAACTGTTATTTTACAATTTGGAATTGGTGTTATAACCACCATTTTTTGGTATAAGACGTTGCTGAATTTGAATTTTAATAAAAAAAATAGTTTTTGGATTACCTTATTTTTACAAAGCTTTTTAACCGTTTTTCTTTACGAAAGTTCTTTTTTGATAGAAACTATAGCCTTGTTTTTAATCAGTGTCATTTTTTATTTTTTAAGCAATGCCTACTTCGAAAAAAAGTCATTGAAACTAGAATTGTTAATGAGTTTTTTGATGGGATATTTGGTCATCGTAAAACCCTTTTTTGCTTACATTCCGTTTATAATTTATGGCTTTTCTGTGTTAAAAAATTTCCGGTTTTCAAATTTTATAAGTCAAAAATTGATAATTCTAGTCTTGCCATTAATAAGCTATTTTGGTTGGTCTTATGTCAATAAATTGAATACAGGATATTTTGTTTCAACAACTTATTATGGCTTAAATATTGCTCAGAATTGTGTTTATTTTGCTGAAAAAGGCCCAAAAGAGTATAATTGGATTAATAAGTCATATGTAAAACACCGAGAACTGTCTATAAAGAAAAATGAAGATGTAGCGATGACTATTTGGAGGTCGTATGGAAGCGGTGATTTTGATTTCAAGTGTTGGAACTTTGCCGATTTATCTAATGAATTAGGAAAATATGGCAAAGCTACAATCATGAAAAATCCAGAAGATTATTTACAACAAGTTTTCACACGATCATGGTTTGATTTTTGGTTAGTTTTCGGAAAAAAAGAATTTACGCCATTTAGGGTGACATTTTTTAATAAAGCAATGGACGGAATTTGGTTTGTCCAACATATAATCCTCTTGTTTTTTAAATTTTCATTCCTGTTATTGACTCCATTTTATATTTTCAAATTTTTGAGAGACAGAAAAGTGACAATGGAAATTATTATAGTTGCCATAGTTTTTGCAACTTCATTGTTGCAAGGTCTCGTTACTTACGGAACTAATTCAAAATATGCGTTTCCTTTTGAATTTTTGATGATAATTTTAGTCTTGCTTTTTGTCAAAAATTACGTTCGTTTTTCCAAACGTTTAAATATTTTTTTGAAATAAAAATAT
Source organism: Flavobacterium qiangtangense (assembly GCF_042658345.1). Lineage (NCBI taxonomy): Bacteria > Pseudomonadati > Bacteroidota > Flavobacteriia > Flavobacteriales > Flavobacteriaceae > Flavobacterium > Flavobacterium qiangtangense. The sequence continues at coordinate 28,448 of NZ_JBHSQB010000010.1, read as the reverse complement.
AATCGTGTTTACTTTCAATAAATTTTCTGGCGCGCTTTCCAATGTCGATAATTTTTATAGGATTTAAAACCAATTTTTCTATTTCTAAAGCGATTTCTTCAGAATTTGGAACAGCATTTAAAGCCACTTTTTCAGTCAAATTATAGTGTTCCTCAAATTCAATTGAAGCTCCGGTGAATACGACTTTTCCTTTTGCCATCGCTTCTAAAGCATTGTAACCTTGGTCAAACGCATAAACCATATCCAAAACAATATGCGCTTTGTCATACGACTTAATATATTTAAAATAAGGAACATCTTCCGAAATAATAATTTCTACTTTTTTTGGATATTTTTGCTTGATTATCTCTAAAGCTTCTTCAAAATATCGAATTCCTTTTTTGGCATAATTAACTCGATTGATGCCTAAAAAAATCACCACTTTTTCAGAAATTTCTATCGGAGAAAATTCAATTTTTGTAGAGTTTATAGGATTTGGAATGAACACGGGAGTGAATCCCATTCGCTCCATCGGAAGTTTGTAATCAATGTCGGAAACTATCAGAGAATTGCTATTCTTTAGTACAAATTCAAATTGTTTTTGGTAATTTTTATGAACATATTTTAAAGTATAATCAAATTTATGCTTTAAAGAATTATCTTCAAAGTAAGGAGTCAAAATTGAATATTCAAACTCTTTTTTTAGTAAATAATCTACAACTGGAGTTTCATCACCACAAACTAAAAGGCTTTTTGTTGCCGTTTTGTTTTGGTCAAAGAGTTTTTTCAAAAGTAAAATCCCAAATTTTGGATGGGTTTCAATAGCATCAGAATTAACTAACTGAATATGGTCAAAATCTTTTAATTTTTTCAATAAAAAATAAAAACGGATTCCTTTTTCGGTTTTCTGGAGGTCAATTTTAAAGATTCTATAAAACAAACTGTTGCATTTTCTCAAGAACCAAAAATCAGAAAAATACTTGGGATGAGTTGAAAAATCAACCGGATATTTTTTAAAAAAATCACCTGTTCCCACAATAAAAACATCATGTCCCAAGACCAAAAGTCCTTCTTTCAAGGAATTATGGAGCCTGCTGAATTCGCCTACCAAAAGTATTTTCATTAACGGGATAGAAATTTTTATATTTGTGTAAATATATAAACAAATTGGCAGACGAATTTAAAAAAACAGATTTAGAAATTTTGGTTTCAACCATGAACAGAAGCAATCTGGATTTTTTAATTCCGATGTTTCCATTTGCGTCATTTTCTGATTTTAATATTCTGATTGTCAATCAGACTTCTGAAAAAAAAAATTTAGTATCAGAATTTTCCAATGTAAAAGTTATTAATTCTTTCAAAAAAGGTTTGTCATCAAGTCGAAATATTGCCTTGAAAAATGCAACAGGAAAGATACTTTTAATAGCTGACGATGATGTAATTTACTTTCCCGATTTTGACCAAAAAATAATTGATTCTTTCCATCAAAATAAGGAAGCTTCTGTAATTTGTTTTCAAACAAAAACAACTGAAAATAAGCCGTACAGCAATTATAAAAACGAAAATTTATTGATGAACAAAAAGCAAGTTTTTTGGGTTTTATCAATTGAAATTGCTCTTAAAAGCGATGAAATTAAAAAGAAAAATGTTGTTTTTAATGAGTATTTCGGCCTCGGTGCAAAATTTGAAGATTCAGAATCGTTGTTTTTTTTGCGACGAGTTATTCATAACAATTTGAAGGTTTTATTTGTTCCAAAATATATTGTAAAGCATAAAAAATATTCGTCGAGCGATGAGCTAAATTCAGATCGATGGCTGTATGCAAGGGGCGCGAATTTGTACAAACGGTTTCAAAAATTTTCTTATTTTTTTCTTTTTAAACTCGTCTTCTTTCTTTTGCGGAAAAAGTTTATATCTTTCACAGAAATTAGGCACAAAACAAAAGTTGGTTTAAAAGGTATTCAAGATTATAAAGCACTTTTAAAAAGCAAATCAGAAAACTTGTATGAGTAACGAAAAAAACATCCAGATTATCGAAATCCCAAAGATTGCTGAACCTCGTGGCAATCTTTCTGTCATTGAAAAAGACGTGATTCCGTTTGAGATGAAACGAGTCTATTACCTTTACGACGTGCCGAGCGGTGCGGAGAGAGGAGGACACGCTCATAAAAATTTGCAGCAATTTTTGATCGCACTGAGTGGCAGTTTTGATGTTGTGATAAAAGATGGGCAAAAAGAGATAAAAATTACGCTGAATAAGCCAAATCAAGGACTTTTAATCAAATCTGGAATTTGGCGTGAATTAGAGAATTTTTCTTCGGGTTCCGTATGTTTGGTGGTGGCTTCAGATGTTTACAAAGAAGAAGATTACATCAGGGAATATGACGAATTTTTAGTTTTTAAAAGCACTTAATCGAATATTAAAAACTTCTAAAATAGACTTTGTGTTAAAAATAAAACGCAATATAAAAGCAGGAAGCTGTATCAAAAATCGTTGTTTTGCACTTAAATCTTTTAGATTAATTAATCGATAAAATCGTTCAAATTCGTTTTTTTGCCCTAAAATTTTACTTTTTAAGGCCATAGAAAATCTGTGAATTGCCAAAAATTTTCGCAGTTTGCTATTTGATTTTTCCTGTTCTAAATAATTGCAGAAATCAGTTTTTTTAGAATAATCAGTTTCAGATTTTGATAAGCCTCTTTTGTCGAAATTATATTTTGCACCAATTTTCCAACTAAAAATTATAGGATATTGTAATCCAATTCGAATCCACAAATCAGTATCTTCATCGGTTTTCAAACTCCTATCAAAATTTCCAACGGCGTCAAAAACTGATTTTTCGAAAATGGCACTTGACGTAAAAATCGCGCCTTGGTCTTGGCTTCCTTCAAAGAAATTAATTTTTATAATTTCTTGATGATTTGAGATAGAGTAGGTTGCCTTAAAAATTTTATTTTTGGTTTCAATTTCAATCGCTGAAGAAAAAACTTTTTCCTCAGGAAATTTTGCAAACAGCGATGCCATATTTTCTAAAAATGTAGGATACCAAAAATCATCCGCATCTAAAAAAGCAATCATTTTTCCCGAAGCTTTTTCAATCCCAAAATTCCGCGCTTGCGAAACACCTTGATTTTTCGTAGTGAAAAGTTGAATTCGTTCGTCGTTGAATTGCAAAACTTTCTCTTCGCTTTTATCTGTAGAACCATCATTGATAATGATAATTTCAAAATCAGTAAAAGTCTGATTCAAAGCACTTTTTAAAGTCGCTTCAATGAAATTTTCTTTGTTATACAATGGAATGATTACCGAAAATAAAGGCATAATTTATTCTTTTAAATTACAAAAATAGCCCAAACGATATAAGTCAAAAACCAACATTGACGGCTTTTTTCCGAGTAAATTCCTCAAAAATGAATTTCTGAAGGTTTTATAAAAAAGTAAAAATAAACCGTTCAAATAATATTTTTTCAAAGTATCAAATTTACCAGAAAGGCGAACATAATCGGCAGAAATCAGCTTGTTTTTAATCAGATAATCCAAACCTTGCAACGCTTCTTCTGATTTTCTTAAAAACACTTTACTGCTTTCCAAACCATTATGAATTGTTGGGTTTTCAATGTGAATCACTTTTATATTTGCCTTTTTCAAATCATAAGAAAACAAGGTGTCTTCATGTCGCAAATTCGGAATTTCTTCATTAAAACTAACATTTCTAAAAACCGATTTGCTGATTAAAAAGTTCAAAGTCAAAAAAGACAAATACACATTATCGTTGCGTTTTTCAACCGAAAGCGCTTCACGGGAATTTCCATAAAACCAGCGTAAAATATGGCTTTTCTCAGGCTTTTCTTCCTGATATTGAATGCCACCATAAACCACTTTTTCCTCAGCATTTAGATAGGGAATATATTTTGAAATAAAATTTTCGTGAACCGGAATCACATCTGCATCCAGAAAAAGCAGATTTTCAAAATGTGCTTTTTGAGCCAGTAAATTCCTGATGGAACTTCGGCCAATATTTTGCTCTAAAATAGAATAAGAGCAATTTTTTAAAGTATTAATGGGATTGTTTTCCGCTTGAAATTTGGTAGAACCGTCATCCAGACAAATAATTTCAAAATCAATATTCTGTTTTTCAAGCTGTTCAAATAAAATTGAAACCAGCGGAAATACATCATAATTATATATCGGAATCAGTACCGAAATCATTAAACCGTTCTCTGAACTACCTCAAAAACAGAACCGCTGTCGCATTTCAACGTCTTTGCCGGATATTTCATCAATAGCGCATAATCGTGCGTCGCCATGATAATTGTCTTTCCGTTTGCGTTAATTTTTCGCAAAACTTCCATCACTTCCACGCTCGTTTGCGGGTCAAGATTTCCCGTCGGTTCATCGGCAAGAATAATTTCGGGGTCGTTTAAAAGCGCTCTCGCAATCGCAATACGCTGTTGTTCACCGCCCGAAAGTTGGTGAGGCATCTTATTCGAAAAATGTTTCATGCCCACTTTTTCAAGCACTTCCTCAATTTTTGCCTGCATTTCAGTCTTGTCTGTCCAGCCGGTCGCTCTCAAGACAAAAACCATATTTTCGTTAATATTTCTGTCCGGAAGCAATTTAAAATCCTGAAAAACAATTCCAATTTTTCGTCTCAAATACGGAATATTTTTCTCTTTCAACGCCGCCAAATCATATTCTGCAATGCTTCCTTGACCTTCAGTTAAAGGCAAATCGGCATACAACGTTTTCATAAAACTACTTTTCCCAGAACCCGTTTTTCCAATAATATAAATAAATTCGCCGTGATTCACCTCAATATTCACGTTCGACAAAACAGCCGTTTTTTCTTGGTAAATGTTCACGTTTCTTAAAAAAAGCACAGGTTGCGACATAGTAATTTTGTTTATGACGTAAAAGTAATAAGTTAACGTTCGGTATCAAAATTTAATTGCAATTCATTGGTTGAAAATTTTCAGAAGCGAAAGTTCAGGCATTTTCAGCCATCCATTTTCCCGCTTTCTGCAGTAGTTTTTCCCCGAAGAAAAATCGGGAGAAAAAGCTACTGTCGCCAATCGGGGCTATCAGAAAAACCATTTGAATTTTTGTAAACGCTGTCCCAATCGTTGTCGATAAACAGTGTCGACGTCGGCATCCACAATTATCTTCTACAAACTTGTCATTCCGACGAAGGAGGGATCTCCTTTATTTGCTCACTTTGCTAAGATTCCTCCTTCGTCGGAATGACAATATTCAACCAAAACACAATCCCTTAAATGCCTTATATGGTAATTTAATAAGATAATCCACCTAAACTTTAAATTTTAGTGCAATTTTAAATCGCTAATCCACTAAACCCCAAACTCCAAACCATCAACCAAAAATTGTTAAAAATTTTGTTTACAATAAACCGAAACCCGCTACCGTTATAAACTCAAGAATTTGATATATTTGAATTTTAAACAAAACCAATCTCAAAATGCATAAAGTTTCAAGATTATTTCTGCTGTTCTCATTTGCCACAACCGCTCCGGTTTTTGCACAGCAGTCAGCAATTTACACAAACGATTTAAGGGAATACAATAAGGCCGTTTCGCTTTACAAAGACAAGCAATATCAAGCAGCACAGATTATTTTCGAGAAAGTGAAAGCCGAAAACGAAAATAAAAACTCTGATGTTGAAGCAGATTGTGCTTACTACATCGCCAATTGTGCCATTCGTTTAAACCAAGCCAATGCCGATCAATTGATGGAAAGTTTTGTGGAAAATTATCCAACGAGCACCAAGCAAAACCAAGCGTACATTGAAGTGGCGCATTACTATTTTGAGCAAGGAAAATATCCGCAGTCGATGAAATGGTTTGATAAAGTGGACGAAAGTACGCTAAGTCAAGACGACCGCGACAAATATAATTTCCAAAAAGGATACACGTTTTTTACTTCTGGAAATAAAAAAGAGGCGTCAAATTATTTCAACCAAGTGGTTAATTCTAAAGAATATGGTTCTCAAGCCAAATATTATTTAGGATTTATGGCTTATGAATCAGACGATTATACAAAAGCTACGAAGTTATTCGATGAAGTTTCGGGCGAAGAAAAATACCAGGACAAAATGTCTTATTTTCAAGCGGATATGAATTTCAAGCTTGGAAAATTTGACAAAGCTATCGAACTTGGAAAAGCGGCAATGGCCAAATCAAATGCTTTGGAAAAATCAGAATTGAATAAAATTATCGGCGAAAGCTACTTTAATTTGAAGCAATATGACAAAGCGATTCCGTATTTAAATGAATACAAAGGAAAAAAAGGAAAGTGGAGCAACACCGATTTTTACCAATTGGGTTATGCATATTACAAGCAAGGCGATTTTGAAAATGCCATCGCGCAATTCAATAAAATCATCGACGGAAAAGACTCTGTAGCACAAAATGCATATTACCATTTAGGAGAAAGTTATTTGAAATCTGATAAAAAACAACAAGCTTTAAACGCGTTCAAAAATGCTTCTGAAATGGAATTTGATGCTAAAATCCAAGAAGATGCTTATTTGAATTATGCGAAATTGAGTTATGAAATCGGAAATTCATACCAAAGTATTCCGGCAGTTTTGAATGGATTTATTGAAAAATATCCAAATAATCCGAGTAGAGCAGAAGTAGAAACTTTGCTTATTAATTCGTATATCACTTCAAAAAACTACAAAGAAGCGTTGGTTTTATTAGAAAAAAATAAAACTTCAAATAGAGAAGCGTATCAAAAAGTGACTTTTTATAGAGGTTTAGAATTGTACACTGACGGAAGTTATCAAGAAGCCTTGGCGATGTTCAAAAAATCTTTGGGAGAAAGAAGCAATGCCAAATTCACGGCACGCGCGACCTTCTGGAAAGCAGAAACAGAATATGTTTTGGATAATTTCAACGAAGCTTTGTTGACTTACAAACAATTTTCAGGAAATGCTGAAGCTGCAACTACGCCAGAATTTAAAAATATCAATTATAATATTGGTTATACGTATTTCAAGCTGAAAGAATACGACCAGGCGGCAACAAATTTCCAAACTTACATTACGAGCTCAAAAGACGATAAAGTTCGTTTGAATGACGCTTATCTTCGTTTGGGAGACAGTTATTATGTGTCTGCAAAATATTGGCCGGCGATGGATGCTTACAATAAAGCGATTGAAATCAAAGGAATTGACGCAGATTATGCAGGGTACCAAAAAGCAATCAGCTATGGATTTGTGTCTAGAAATGACAAGAAAATTGACGACTTGAACAACTTCGTGAAGAATTTCCCAAAATCGCAATTGCGTGATGATGCTTTGTATGAGCTTGGAAATACGTACGTTTCAGAGAAAAAAACAGAATTGGCGGTTCAAACTTATGATAAATTAATCGCCGAATATAAAGGAAGTTCATACGCTTCAAAAGCAATTCTTCGTCAAGGTTTGGTGTATTACAACGCTGAAAAAGATGAGTTGGCTTTGGCCAAATTGAAAAAAGTAGTTTCAGAATTTCCAAATACGCCAGAAGCTTTAGAAGCCGTTTCAACAGCCAGATTGATTTATTTGGATAATGGAAAAGTGGACGAATACGCAACTTGGGTTAGAACTTTAGATTTCGTGGAAGTTTCTGATGCTGAATTGGATAATGATACCTATGAAGCTGCAGAAAAACAATATTTGCAAGGAAACGTGAAACCAGCAATTTCTGCGTTGAGCGGTTATGTGGCGAAGTTTCCAAATGGTGTGAATTCTTTGAAAGCGAATTTTTATTTGGCACAATCTTACTTCACAGACAATTTGCCAGACAACGCCATCCCGAATTATGAATTTGTAATTTCAAAACCAAGAAATGAATTTACGGAGCAATCATTGGCGCGTTTATCGCAAATTCACTTGAAAAAAGCAGATTATGCAAAAGCGGTTCCGGTATTGAAAAGGTTGGAGACAGAAGCTGATTATCCGCAGAATATTACGTTCGCACAGTCAAATTTGATGAAATCATATTACGACCAAAAAGATTATGATAATTCAGTGGTTTATGCAGAAAAAGTATTGAATAATCCAAAAACGGATAATGCTGTGAAAAGTGATGCGCAAGTTATCGTCGCTCGTTCTGCTATAAAAATCAATGACGAAGCGAAAGCAAAAACAGCTTATGCAAAATTATTGACGATTGCCAAAGGAGAATTGGCGGCAGAAGCTTTGTATTATGACGCTTATTTCAAAAACAAAGACGGAAAATTTGAGGCTTCAAACACGGCTGTTCAAAAATTAGCAAAAGATTATTCTGGATATAAATATTTCGGAGCGAAAGGATTGGTGGTAATGGCCAAGAATTTCTACGGATTAAAAGACAGTTTCCAAGCGAATTATATCTTGGAAAGCGTTCTGAAAAATTTTAAAGATTACCCAGATGTTATCGAAGAGGCACAAAAAGAATTGGATATTATTAAAGGAGAAGAGGCAAAACGCAACTCATCAATTCAAAACTAATTTCATCTTATTCTAAATTTCAATACTTGTATTATGACAAATAAAATTCAATATAAAATTGCGGTACTGTTCGTTTTTGCAGGACTTCAAACCACTTTTGCACAGAAAAAAGACGAAAATATCGGTACGGAAGTTGTGAACGTTGTAAAACCTTATACGCCAACAATTTCTGATGCTTTTAAAGTAAAGGAAACGCCAGCTTTAGAAGACGATGACAATACGAAAAAAGAAGAAATTAAGTACAATATCTTTTCATTTCCGGTAGCTTCGACTTTCACGCCTTCAAAAGGTAGAGCGGCGGCTGTTGATAAATCAAAACAAGAAAAATTGTTCAGTAATTATGCGACTTTGGGCGTTGGAAACTACGGAACTTTAAACGCAGAATTGTTCGTTACCGAGAACTTGAATAAAAACGAATATATCGGCGGAATGCTTCGTCATCTATCTTCACAAGGAGGAATCGACGATATTTTGCTTGACGATAAATTTTACAATACCACTTTAGATTTGACTTACGGAAACCAACAAAAAGAGTTTTCTTGGAACGTTGACGCCGGTTATCAACACCAAATTTACAATTGGTATGGTTTAAGAAACGATTTTGCTACAGATTTAGCTGATCCAAACGACAGAATTAATTTAATCAATAGTATTGACCCACAACAAACGTATCAGAATATTTACGTAGGAGGAAGATTTGCTGCAAAAGAAAGTATTTTTAAAGATGCTACGTTAAAATTCAATCACTTTTCAGATGCTTTTGGTTCCTCAGAAAACAGATTTTATGTAAAACCAACAGTTGGATTTGAAGTTTCGGGACAGAAAGTTAACGCGACTTTTATCGTGGATTATTTAGGAGGTTCTTTTGAAAAAGATTATCAAGGAGGTGAAGGATTAAGTTATGGTTTTACAAATGTTGGTGTTCAGCCAAGTTTTACATATCAACAAGATGATTTGACAGTAAATTTGGGCGCTGGACTTTTTTATAGCATGGATAATGAAAACAGCGATAACAAGTTTTTTATCTATCCACAAATCACTGCAACGTACAGAATCGTGGGAGATGTAATGATTGCGTATGCTGGAGCTGAAGGAGGCTTGAAACAAAATACGTATAGAGATTTGGTACAAGAAAATTTCTTTATATCGCCAACTCCAACGTTCGGAATCAATCCAACTGACCAGAAATATGATATTTATGTGGGTATGAAAGGGAAAATCGCAAACAATGTTGGTTTCAACATCAGAGGTTCTTATAAAAATGAAGACCAAAAAGCGATGTTTTTGAATAATCCTTACAATAATGAAAATGTGAACAAAGAAGGTTATGCTTTCGGAAATTCTTTCGACGTGGTTTATGACAACGTAAAAACAATCAGTTTCTTTGGAGAATTAAAAGCAGATTTTTCTAAAAATGTATCTTTTGGAGTTAGCGGAACGTTCAGCAGTTACACGACAGACGTTGAAGAAGAAGCTTGGAATTTACCAGGATTGCAGGTCAATGCAAATCTTGATTTCAACATCACAGATAAATGGTATGCAGGAACAAGCGTATTTTTCGTTGGAGAAAGAAAAGACGTTTTTGAATATAAATCATTATTGAGAGAAGAAAAAGAGGTTACAACTTTAGATAGCTATTTCGACTTAAACGCACACGTTGGTTACAAATACAACGAAAGATGGACGATGTTCTTAAAAGGAAATAATTTGGCGAGCCAAGACTACCAAAAATGGTTGAATTATCCAGTTCAAGGAATTCAAGTTTTGTTAGGAGCTAGCTATAAATTTGATTTCTAAACCCAAATAATTTATACTTTTACCGCAGATTCACGGATGAATTAAAATCTGAGAATCTGCGGTTTTGTTTACAAAAAATCTAAAAATGACTCTCAAAGAAAAAGTACTTCACTATTACAAGCAATTGGTTCAAGATAAAATCGATGTCTTTCACGATATGATTTCAAATTTAACCGAAGACGCCAAAAACGACGCCAAAGGTTCCGCAGGAGACAAACACGAAACCGCTTTGTCCATGATGCATTTGGAACAAGAAAAACTGAATCATAAGATTAAAGAATATTTGGAACAAAAAGATATTTTAGACAAAATCGATGCCTCAAAACAAAACAAAATAATAGCCGTCGGAAGCTTGATAAAAGCCAACGGAATTTTATTATTTATGTCTTCGGCGTTGCCAAAAATAAAAATCGATGACAAAAACATTATTGCGCTTTCGCCACAATCACCATTAGGAAGCAAACTTCTGGGTCAGCAAGTGGATTACACCTTCGAAATCAACGGAACAAAATATTTGATAGAAAGCGTGGAGTAAGGTTTCAGAAACTAATTTTTTACCGCAGATTCGCAGATTATATTTTAATCTTTGAATCTGCGGTTCTTTTTTATAAATTCAAACCAAACATTACAGTTTAAAGCAGAAATTCTTTCATAAAGCACTCAAAACACTTTTTTAAGTTTTAAATTATAACTAAAATTCAAATTAAGCTTTATTAAATGAAACAAATAACCCAAATTTGCTTCAACAAAATAACCAATTAAATAATCAAGATTAAAAATATAAAGTTATGTGCGGAATTTTAGCAATTATAGGAAAAGGAAAAGATGAGGAATTAGTAAAGCAACTTTCTAAAAGAATGTCACATCGTGGACCAGACGAAAGCGATTTGCATGTTACTGAAAACGGCCACATCTTGAGCCACGAACGTTTGTCGATTATCGATTTGCATTCTGGTAAACAACCGATAAAAGGAACAAAAACTGCCTACATGGTTCACAACGGAGAAATCTACAACCACCAAGAATTGAGAGAAACTGTTTTGAAATCGCACACTTTCCGTACAAAATCTGACTCAGAAGTAATTGTGCATTTGTATGAAGAATTTGGTTATGACTTTTTAAATATGCTTGACGGAGATTTCGCTTTCGTAGTAATTGACGGAGACGATTTCATCGCTGGAAGAGACGCAATCGGAGTAAAACCGTTATATTATGGACTTGACGAAAGAGGTCGTGTTTATTTCTCTTCAGAAATGAAACCTATTGCAGACCAATGCAAAACATTCGCAACTTTCCCTCCAGGACATTATTATACACCAAAAACTGGTTTTGTGAAATATTACAAGCCAGAATATGAAGATTACACAAAAGCAACCGAAGCTTTAGATTTGACGGCAATCCGTGAATCTTTGACAGAAGCAACACGCAAAAGATTAATGAGCGATGTGCCAATCGGCGTATTGCTTTCTGGAGGTTTAGATTCTTCTTTAACATCATCAATTGCAGCGCGCTTGCTGAAAGAAAAAGGAAAAACATTGCACTCTTTTTCAATTGGATTAGATGCAGAAGCTCCAGATGCAAAAGCGGCAAGAAAAGTGGCAGAATTTTTAGGGACAGAACACCACGAAATCCACTTTACAATCGAGCAAGGAATTGCCATTTTAGATAAATTGATTTGGCATTTAGAAACCTATGACGTGACTTCAGTGAGAGCAAGCACGCCAATGTATTTCTTGTCAAAAGCCATCACAGACATGGGCGTGAAAGTCGTGCTGTCTGGAGAAGGAGCCGACGAAATCTTTGGAGGCTATCTGTATTTCAGAAACGCGCCATCGACAGAAGATTTCCAAAAAGAAACGATTGAAAGAGTCCAAAAATTATTTACGGCCGATTTACTTCGTGCTGACAAGTCAACAATGGCGCACGGTTTAGAAGCTCGCGTTCCGTTTTTAGACAAAGCATTTTTGGATTTATCAATCAAAATCAAGCCAGAAGAAAAACAGCCAAAAACATTCGACGGCGTAGAAAAATATATCTTGAGAAAAGCGTTCGACACACCAGAAGACCCATATTTGCCACAAGAAGTTTTGTGGAGACAAAAAGAACAATTTTCTGACGGAGTAGGTTACAACTGGATTGACCAATTGATTGACTATTGCTCGTCGCAAATCACAGATTACCAACTAGAACACGCTGGTGAAAGATTTACATACAACACGCCGACAACGAAGGAAGCTTACTTTTACAGAGACATTTTTCACAAACATTTCCCGCAAGTGAGCGCGGCGCAAACGGTGAGAAAATGGATTCCAAAATGGCAAGAAAACCAAGACCCAAGCGGTCGTGCAAACGCAGCGCACGTGCAAGCGGACACTGCAATTGCAAAGCCAAATGTTATCGCATAAATTTCAAATTAGGAAGTTTAGTTTGTTTGTTAAAAAGCGTCGCTGAAAAGTGACGCTTTTTGTGTTTAAAAAAAGTCAAGCAAGAACAATTTTTTGTTTTTTTGAAGCGAAAAACCGGTTATTTATCAGTAATCCATTTTCCCGCTGGAGCGACTCACTTTGCTTTTTCTAGCGCAAAAGCAAGAGTTCAAACAATCGCACCATCGGGGCTATTTGAGAAACTACAGGCACTTTTTTAAACTTTTGAATGATTGTGTGAAAATTGTTGTGAATAAAATATCATCCCGCTGGGATTTTATTTTTTTGCAAATTAAGTTCTATAATAATTTCACCTTTTAGGTTTTGTATTGCTGTCAAATTGGATTTGTTATAGTTTCACCTCTTTAAGTTTTTGTGTTCTTTTTGATAGAAATAAATTATCAACAATTTTAATTGTCAAACCCGTAGGGTTAAAATTAGTGTAGAAAAAAAGGATTGTCGCAAATGAACCCCGACTGGGTGGCATTATTATACGTTCCGATTGCGTCGAGGTGTGAATGTGTCCAAAAATGCGAGAAAGCTTCTCAAATAGCCCCGATGGTGGCAATTATCCTTTCATTTTTTTCTTTAAAAAATTAAAGATAATGCCAACCAGCGGGAAAATCGATTTCAAGAATGCGGAATGATTCGCTTCTGAAAATAGCAATAAACTTTTTTTTAAATGCCGCTTTCTCGATGTTTCGGGGAAAGATATTCATCGCAATGACCAGTATGGAAATCGTGTAATTTATAACTCATAATTCATAACTTATAACTAACAAAATGTTGATAACTTAAGTGCTAAAGATGGCTTTTTAAGAGGAAAATCGCTCCCGTTTTTATATATTTGTTCGTTAAACATAAAATTACCTTTTTTAGACAAATTTATATGAGCGAAGAAATCAAGAAGAACAATTATTCAGCCGATAGTATTCAAGCATTAGAAGGGATGGAGCACGTGAGAATGCGTCCGTCGATGTATATTGGAGATGTGGGTGTGAGAGGTTTGCACCACTTAGTTTATGAAGTTGTCGATAACTCTATCGATGAGGCGATGGGTGGCCATTGCGACACTATTTCAGTTGCCATTAATGAAGATAATTCAATCACTGTTGAAGATAACGGACGTGGTATTCCAGTTGATTTACATAAAAAAGAAGGCGTTTCTGCACTTGAGGTTGTAATGACCAAAATTGGTGCCGGAGGTAAATTCGATAAAGATTCATACAAAGTTTCAGGAGGTCTTCACGGGGTGGGAGTTTCTGTGGTAAACGCATTGTCAAACCACATGAAATCTACGGTTTTTCGTGATGGAAAAATCTATGAGCAAGAGTATGAAAAAGGAAAAGCGATGTATCCGGTTAAGCAAGTTGGCGAGACTGAAAAACGTGGTACAAGACAGACTTTTTATCCAGATGACACTATTTTTACGCAGACTACAGAGTTCTCATACGATACTTTGTCAGCGCGTATGCGTGAGCTTTCTTATTTGAACAAAGGAATCACGATTACTTTTACAGATAAAAGAGAAAAAGACGATAAGGGCGAATTTGTAAGCGAAGTTTTTCATTCGACAGAAGGTTTGAAAGAATACATTCGTTTCCTTGATGGTAACCGCGAGCCGATTATTTCGCACGTTATCAGCATGGAAAGTGAAAAAGGAGAAATTCCTGTTGAGGTTGCTTTGATTTACAATACAAGTTATTCTGAAAATATTTTTTCTTACGTAAATAATATTAATACCCACGAAGGTGGAACGCACTTGCAAGGTTTTAGAACTGGTCTGACTCGTTCTTTGAAGAAATATGCAGATGCTTCTGGAATGCTTGAAAAATTGAAATTCGAGATTACAGGAGATGATTTCCGTGAAGGTTTAACGGCTATTATTTCTGTAAAAGTGGCAGAACCGCAATTCGAAGGCCAGACAAAAACAAAACTTGGAAACAGAGAAGTTGTTTCTCCGGTAAGTCAAGCTGTTGGTGACATGGTGGAAGCTTATTTGGAAGAAAACCCGAATGATGCTAGAATTATCGTTCAAAAAGTAATCTTGGCGGCTCAAGCGCGTCACGCTGCGAAAAAAGCGCGTGAAATGGTGCAAAGAAAAACCGTTATGGGCGGTGGCGGATTGCCAGGAAAATTATCTGACTGCTCTGAGCAAGACCCTGCAAAATGTGAAGTGTTCCTTGTTGAGGGAGATTCTGCGGGTGGAACTGCAAAACAAGGTCGTGATAGAATGTTTCAAGCGATTTTGCCTTTGCGTGGTAAGATTTTGAACGTAGAAAAAGCGATGCACCACAAGGTTTTTGAG
Source organism: Flavobacterium qiangtangense (assembly GCF_042658345.1). Lineage (NCBI taxonomy): Bacteria > Pseudomonadati > Bacteroidota > Flavobacteriia > Flavobacteriales > Flavobacteriaceae > Flavobacterium > Flavobacterium qiangtangense. The sequence goes on along the minus strand of NZ_JBHSQB010000010.1, from coordinate 13,446 downwards.
AACGAGGAGATTAGAAATATCTTCACGGCTCTTGGTGTAACAATTGGAACTGCGGAAGATTCAAAAGCCCTGAACTTAGAAAAATTAAGATACCATAAAGTGGTGATTATGTGTGATGCCGATGTCGATGGTTCTCATATTTCTACCTTAATATTAACCTTCTTCTTCAGATTTATGAAAGAGTTGATTGAAAACGGTCACGTTTATATCGCAACTCCGCCATTATATTTGGTAAAAAAAGGAAACAAAAAAGAATATGCTTGGACAGATGCACAGCGTGATGAAATCAGTTCTGGTTTTGGAACAGGTTTCAACATTCAGCGTTATAAAGGTCTTGGAGAAATGAACGCGGAGCAATTGTGGGAAACTACTTTAAATCCAGGTTTCAGGACTTTGCGTCAAGTTACAATCGATAGTCTTGCAGAAGCGGATAGAGTTTTCTCAATGCTGATGGGTGATGAGGTACCGCCTCGTCGTGAATTCATTGAGAAGAACGCAGTTTACGCTAAGATTGATGCATAAAGGTTTATTGATTAATCGTTTAATTGTTGATTTGATGCAACAGTTAAACGATTATTCATTTAACGATTAACCGAACTCAACCAAAAAACAAACAAACGATTAAACAAATAAATATGAAAGTTACAGTAGTGGGTGCCGGTAACGTGGGCGCGAGTTGTGCAGACGTTATTTCATACAGAGGAATTGCAAGCGAAGTGGTTTTATTAGATATCAAAGAAGGTTTTGCTGAAGGTAAAGCTATGGATTTGATGCAATGTGCTACAAACACAGGTTTTAATACACAAATTACAGGTGTTACCAATGATTATTCTAAAACTGCAAACAGCGACGTTGTGGTGATTACTTCTGGAATTCCTAGAAAACCGGGGATGACAAGAGAAGAATTAATCGGAATCAATGCTGGAATTGTGAAATCAGTTGCAGAAAATATCTTGAAATTTTCTCCAGAAGCGATTATCGTGGTTGTTTCAAATCCAATGGATACGATGACTTATTTGACTTTAAAAGCGACTGGGCTTCCAAAAAACAGAATTATCGGAATGGGTGGCGCTTTGGATAGTTCCCGTTTTAGATATTATTTGTCAAAAGCATTGGATAAACCATCAAATGACGTTTCTGCAATGGTAATCGGAGGTCATGGAGACACGACAATGATTCCGTTGACAAGATTGGCTTCTTATAACGGTATTCCGGTATCTGAATTTCTTTCTAAGGAAGAATTAGAAAAAGTGGCTGCTGATACAATGGTTGGTGGTGCAACTTTAACTGGATTATTAGGAACTTCAGCTTGGTATGCGCCGGGAGCTTCTGTGGCTTATTTGGTGGATAGCATCTTGAACGACCAAAAAAAAATGATTGCTTGTTCGGTATTTTTAGAAGGGGAATATGGGCAGAACGATATTTGTTTAGGTGTTCCTTGTATCATCGGAAAAAATGGAATTGAAGAAATTCTTACAATCAATTTAGATGAAAATGAAAAAGCATTGCTTTCAAAAAGTGCAGATGCAGTTAGAAATATGAATGCCGATTTAAAGTCGGTTTTGGCATAATTTTTAACTTATAAATTAAAAGACTGCTTCGTGCAGTCTTTTTTTTATGATATAATTAGCAAAATAATTGGTTAATCTTTTGGTTAATTATATATTTGCTCGTTTTAAAAAAAGGGGATAACTCAAGTTGTAGTATCTGATTAAGGTAACTACTTGATTTAGCTCGTTTTATTTATTTAAAACACCATAATAAGAAATTTAATTAATTTTTAGTAATAATGCAGAATAGAGGACTCGTTAAATTTTTTGCAATTTTATTTGCATTGGTAAGTATTTACCAACTTTCTTTCACGTTCGTAGCCGATGGCGTTAAGAGTGATGCAAAAGCTTTTGCTAACGGAGATGAACAGAAAGAATTAGACTACCTAACTTCAAAAGAAAAAGAGATTGTTTACAATCTTGGATTTACAAAGTTTACTTACAAAGAAGTTGCAGACAAACAGATCAATAAAGGTCTGGATCTTGAAGGTGGTATCAACGTAATTTTACAAATCTCTGTAAAAGACGTTTTGAAAACATTGTCAAATGATTCAAAAAATCCAATTTTCAACAAAGCATTAGCAGAAGCTGATGATATGAGAGCTGGAAATCAAGATCCGATTGATGCATTTTTTGCTGCGTTTGATCAAGAGTCAAAAGGTACTGTAAAACTTGCTGAAATTTTTGCACACAGAAACCTTGAAGAGGTGACGTTTAACATGACAGATGCTCAAGTTAAAACGATCGTTAAAAGAAAAGTAAGCGAATCTGTTGATAGTGCTTTTAGAGTATTGACAGAGCGTATTGATAAATTTGGTGTAGTTCAACCAAACATCCAAAAATTAGGTGAATCAGGAAGAATCTTAGTGGAGCTTCCAGGTGCTAAAGATGTGGATCGTATCAAAAAATTATTACAAAGTACTGCTCAGTTAGAGTTTTGGGAAACTTACAAATCTTCTGAGATGGGTAATTTCTTAATGCAAGCAAACGAAGTTTTGAAAAAAACAGAAGTTGCTGTAAAGCCTGCTGAAACTGCAAAAGCAGTAAATGATACACTTGGAAAATTGTTAACTGACGCATCTGCAGATTCAACTGCAACTGCTGCTGGAAACAGTCCGTTAATTGACAAAATGGTTGCTTATGGTCGTGGTCCAATCCTTGGATATTTTTCATCAAAAGATACTGCAACTGTTGCGGGATATTTCAGAAAACCTGAAGTAAAATCTTTACTTGGTGGTGAACAACGTTACGCAAAATTTGTTTGGAGCAAGCCAACTACAATTAATGTTTTAGAAAAACAAATTGTTGATCCTGCAAAAACTCCAAATTCTAAAAAAGTTGAAGTTCTTGAATTATACGCTTTAAAAGGAAACAGACAAAACCAACCAGCAATGAGTGGCGGCGTTGTAACTGATGCAAGTGATAAATTTGACCAAATGGGTAAACCATCTGTTGAGATGGTAATGAACAGTAGAGGTGCAAAAGACTGGGAAGCATTAACAGGAAAAGCGTACGCTGAGCAAAGCTCAATTGCAATTGTTCTTGATAATGTAGTTTACTCAGCTCCTGGAGTTACAAGCGGTGCAATCACTGGTGGTATTTCTCAAATTACAGGAAACTTTGATATCTCTGAAACAAAAGATTTAGCGAACATCTTAAGAGCTGGTAAATTGCCTGCTTCTGCTGACATCGTTCAGTTTGATGCTGTTGGTCCATCGTTGGGTCAAGAAGCTATTGATAATGGTATTAATTCAGCTTTAGTTGGATTGTTATTGGTATCTCTTTGGATGATCGTTTATTATGGTAAATCAGGTTGGTATGCAAATATCGCTCTGATTGTTAACTTACTTTTCCTGTTTGGTATTCTTGCAAGTATTGGAGCGATCTTAACATTGCCTGGTATTGCTGGTATCGTTTTAACAATGGGTACTGCGGTCGATGCCAATATCATTATTTATGAAAGAGCAAAAGAAGAATTACGATTAGGAAAAACGCTTGAAGAAGCTGTAAAAGTTTCATTCAGCTGGAGAGGTGCAATGTCATCTATTACGGATGCGAACGTAACGCACGTTTTGACTGGAGCCGTTCTTTTCATTTTTGGTACAGGACCAATTAAAGGTTTTGCAACAACTTTGTTGATCGGTATTTTTACCTCATTGTTTACTTCAATCTTCATCACTAGAATTTTACTAGAGTGGAGTATTGCAAGAAAAAACAACTTGACGTTTGTTACTTCAATGTCTAAAAACTGGTTCACAAACTTCCACTACGATTTCTTAGGTAAAAAGAAAATTACATATATTTTCTCTAGCTGTGTAGTAATCATCAGTATTGCTTCATTGTTTATCAATGGTCTTGATGAAGGTGTCGATTTCGTTGGAGGAAGAACGTACCAAGTACGTTTTGAAAAACCAGTTGAAGCTTCGCAAGTTGCTGACGAGCTTTCTGACGCTGCTGCTTTTGGAAGCGGGGTGCAAGCAAAGGTTCTTGGAGACAAAGAGCAGTTGAAAATTGTTACAAAATATAAAATTGAAGATCCAAGTTCTGAAGCGGACGTTGAAGCGAATAAAATTCTTTTCAATAGTTTGAAAAAATACTACAGCGGTGATTTGACTTACGAAAAATTTGTAAATGCTTATGATGGAAAAACTATCGGAGTTGTTTCTACTTCAAAAGTTGGTCCTGCAGTTGCAAAAGACATCAAGACAAACTCAATCTGGGCAGTTCTTGGAGCAATGGCAGTTGTATTCCTTTATTTGATGGTAAGTTTCAGAAAATGGCAATATAGTTTAGGTGCAATCGCGGCGGTAGCGCATGATGTTATCTTCGTTTTGGGTATCTACTCATTATGTTACAAATTCATGCCTTTCCACATGGAAATGGATCAACACTTCATCGCGGCAATCTTAACGGTTATCGGTTACTCTATGAATGATACTGTAATTGTATTTGATAGAATCCGTGAGTATCTTGCCGGTAAAACTAAAGGAAGTTTCAATGAAATTGTAAACAGATCGATTAATACAACAATGTCAAGAACAATCAATACTTCTTTGACAATGGTAATGGTATTATTGATCATGTTTATCTTCGGCGGAGAATCAATCAGAGGATTTATCTTCGCAATGTTGATCGGTATCGTTGTTGGTACTTACTCTTCATTGTTCATCGCAACTCCGGTTCTTGTGGATTCTATCTCAGATGCTGAGCACAAAAGAATTGAAGACTTGCACAACAATGCAAAAGAAGAAACAGTTTAATATTTTATTATTCTATATAAAAAAGACCCAAGTGATTGGGTCTTTTTTTTGTTTACACTAAGTTGGATTATCTAATTCGCTTGTGAATCTTTCTCTTTGGAATCAACGATTATTGCTTATTCTTTTTTTAAATTTTCAGTAGATTTTCTACTTGTTTAGACTTAATCACGTAAGAAGAGGATCAATTGCATTTATGCGTAAATTAATCCTTTAAAAGAGCTCCTTTTGGCTTGATATAAAGAGATTCCGTAATCATTTAAATGACAAGCTGTATTGTTTTGGCAACTCTTATTAATTAGAGCAATAAGCATAAAAAAAGAGAGCATGACGCTCTCTTTCTAATAAGTGGAAAATATATCTTAAAGTGAATTCACTTTCTTTTTAGCATTGAACATTAAAAACAATCCGATGATTATGAAAGGAATACTTAGCCATTGTCCGGTTGAAAGGTGAATTCCTAAGTAATCGCCGAGTTCTTTTTCAATGCCGCCTTGCGATTCTTTTACATATTCGACTATAAATCGTACTGTCCAAAGCAATACTAAAAATACTCCTAGTAGGTATCCAGATTTTTCTCTTGCTTCAGTTTTCCAATACAAATAAAATACAACAGCAAATACAATTACGTATCCGATTGCTTCATACAATTGTGCTGGATGTTTCGCTGGAACTTGCTGTAAAATTGCTTCATATTGTGGATTTGTAGCAATTTCATTATAAGCAACATTTATATTATTTGCCTTTGTTTCAGCCAGTGCGACGTTTGGCTTGATGCTATCTCTCAAAAATTTGATTCCAAAAGCAGAATTTGTTTCATGACCTACAATTTCCGAATTAAAAAAGTTTCCTAATCTCACGAAAATAGCACCGCTCGCCACCGGAATTACGATTCGATCTAAAATCCAAAGCAAAGGTCTGTGAATCACTTTTTTGCTGTAAAAATACATCATAATGATGATTGCAATGGCAGCGCCGTGGCTCGCTAATCCAGAAAATCCGGTGAATTCAAATTCTGGTTTCGTTCTGATTGGTAGAAAAACAGCCCAAAAATCTTCTCTAAACAATTCAGATTGATAAAAAATAACATGACCCAATCTCGCTCCAATTAACGTGGCGAAAAAAGTATAGATAAATAAGGTATCTAATTTTTCAATTGTTTCATTTTCGCGTTCGAAGATTTTTTTCATCAAATACCATCCTAAAACAAAGGCAACAACGAACATTAGGCTGTAAAAACGAATTACAAAAAAACCTAAATCAATACCTTCTGATGGATTCCAAACAATGTTTAGAGCTGTAGTCATATTTTTTATTTCTTAATTATGCGTAAAAATAAAGATTTGAATTTAATCGTATTCAAAAAAACGAGTTAATGTTTGTGTTTGCACCCTTTTTCTGGAACTGGATCATAACCTTTTCCGCCCCAAGGATTACAACTCAAGATGCGTTTTGCTCCTAAAAATCCTCCCTTAAATAAACCGTGTTTTTGCAAAGCTTCCAATGTGTATTGAGAACAAGTGGGTTCATATCGGCAAGCCGAAGGTAGAAAAGGGGAAATGCCAACTTGGTAAAACCGAATCAGCAATACAAAAGGCGATATAAGGATTTTTTTTAAATTCAAGGCAAAAATTGCTTTAAACAAAAATGATGAAACTGATTAGCTTCATCATTTTGTCTTAATTTATAGAAAACGTGGTTCCGTCTTTTCCATCTTTTAAATTGATTCCAAGGGTGGTTAATTGGTCACGAATTTTATCCGAAAGAGCAAAATCTTTATTGGCTCTCGCTTCGTTTCGCATCCCGATTAACATATTGACAACGCTGTCTAATTTTTCAGTATTTCCAACGGATTTTTCGCTTGTCAAACCTAAAACATCAAACAAGAAAGACTCCATTGTTTTGGTCAGTAAAGCCAAATCTTCCGTGGTAATCGTTTCTTTATTTTCTTTCAATAAATTGATATAACGAACGGCTTCAAAAAGCTGTGCAATCAAAATCGGTGTATTAAAATCGTCGTTCATTGCATCATAGCACAATGAAATCCAAGCGTGAAGGTCAATCGAAGAACTGCTCGAAGGCGTAATTTCTGAAATCGTATCATAAGCTTCCATCAAACGTACAAAACCTTTTTCTGCAGCAGCGATTGCATCATCGGTAAAATCTAAATTACTTCTGTAGTGCGCCTGAAGCATAAAAAATCGAGCAACAGACGGCGAATACGCTTTGCTTAAAAACGGACTTCCGCCAGTATAAATTTCTCTCGGAAGAATATTGTTTCCGGTAGATTTTGCCATTTTCTTTCCGTTCAATGTAAGCATGTTAGCGTGCATCCAATAATTTACCGGAGATTCGCCAGTGCAAGCTTCGTTTTGTGCAATTTCGCATTCGTGATGCGGAAATTTCAAATCCATTCCGCCACCGTGAATGTCAAAATGATTGCCAAGATATTTGGTGCTCATCGCAGTACATTCTAAGTGCCAACCCGGAAAACCATCGCTCCACGGGGAAGGCCAACGCATGATATGTTCTGGCTCCGCACGTTTCCATAAAGCAAAATCCTGCGGATTTCTCTTGTCAGATTGTCCGTCCAATTCACGAGTATTGGCAATCATATCTTCGATATTTCGACCGCTTAATTTTCCGTAATTATGTGTTTCGTTGAACTTTCTTACGTCAAAATAAATAGAACCGTTAGATTCATATCCAATTCCGTTTTCAACAATTTTCTTTATTATTTCAATCTGCTCAATAATATGCCCAGTTGCGGTCGGTTCAATACTTGGCGGTAAAAAATTAAATTCCTTTAAGATTTCGTGAAAATCAACAGTATAACGTTGCACTATTTCCATGGGTTCCAATTTTTCGACACGCGCTTTCTTGGCAATTTTATCCTCGCCTTCATCTTCATCATCTACCACATGGCCCACATCGGTAATATTTCGAACATAACGAACTTTGTAGCCAATGTGTTGCAAATACCTGAAAACCACGTCAAAAGACATAAAAGTTCTCACATTTCCAAGATGCACATTGCTGTAAACCGTTGGCCCGCAAACATACATTCCCACATTTCCTTCGTGCAAAGGCTTGAAAATTTCTTTTTCTCCCGAAAGGGAATTGTATATTTTTAGAGATTGATTTTTCATAAATTGTTTAATCGTTGGACTGTTTATTCGTTGATTTGTAAATTGTTTATCCGATTTATTCAAAATAAAATAATTAACCGAATTTACGATTCAACTAAAATTAGCCTTTTTCTAAGTAATATTTTTTTAAGCTATTAATTTGGTTGAAAATTTTTTCAAGCTTTTCTCTGCATAAATTGTATTCTTCATCCGAAATATATTTTAAATCATTGCAAATTATCAAGTGATTTAAAGTTTCCATAGCAGAAGAATAGGAAATTGTTAAAAAATGCGCTTTGTCTTTGTTTGTATTTCGAGCTGTTCCTTCGGCAATATTAGTAGCTATTGAAGCAGTGCTTCTTTTAATTTGAGAAGAAATACCATATATTTCGCAATTCGGAAAAGTATTCGCTAATTTATAAATGTCAGCAAGGAGCGATCTTGAATTTTGCCAGACTTCTAATTTTTCAAAAGAAAATACATACATAGGTACTCGGCTTTTAATTGTTTATTTTAGAAAATCGTTACTTGGTTCTATCTTAATTCAATAACGAGTACTGATGACACAGTTTTTCAAATTAACGAATAAACAAATTTACGATTTAACCAATTTAAAACTTCGTATCAAATTTAATATAATCCAGGAATTCACGACGAGTAGCTTCCTCTTTAAATTTACCTCCAAATTCAGAAGTAACGGTACTGCTCTCGATATCTTTAATTCCTCTTGAATTTACGCAAAGATGTTTTGCATCAATAACGCAAGCCACATCCTCAGTATTCAAAACTTTCTGCAATTCTTGAACAATCTGCATGGTCAAACGTTCCTGAACTTGCGGGCGTTTTGCAAAATATTCTACAATTCTATTCATTTTTGAAAGACCAACCACAGTTCCGTTTGAAATATAAGCTACGTGAGCTCTACCAATAATAGGAAGTAAGTGATGTTCGCAAGTAGAGTATAAGGTGATGTTTTTCTCCACCAACATTTCTCCATACTTGTAATTGTTTTCAAAAGTAGAAGCTTTTGGCTTTTTCTCTGGATTTAAACCTCCAAATAATTCTTTAACAAACATCTTAGCCACGCGATTTGGCGTGCCTTTCATGCTGTCGTCTGTCAAGTCCATTCCCAAAGTAAGGAGGATGCTCTCAACATCTTTTTTTATCAATTCAATTTTTTGGTCATCACTAATATCAAAAGCATCACTTCTAACAGGGTTTTGTGCATTTGTCGCGATATGATTATCTCCAATTTCGTCTAGAAATTCCTCGTTATTTATCATCGAAAATTATATGTAATTATAATAAGTATTTTAAGACAGCAAAGATAATTAATTAAAAGCAAACATTTTCTATAGCTGTTAAAATTAAAAAAATCGAAATTTTAAGATAATTGTTTCTTAAATTTATGTAAATTTCGCTCCTAAAATTATACCTAAATGAGATCTAAAATTTTACTCTTATTATTAAACTTGCTATTTTTAAGTACGTTAAGTGCCCAAAATGTAGCAGTTAAGAATAATTCTAAAAAGCCTGTAGGTTCTGCAGGAAGGGGTATATTGGCAGTACTTTCTGCTGATTACTCTGCCGTAAATAGCTCTTGTCCGTCTGCAAATAACGGATCAGTGATTGTTTATGGAGAGGGAGGCATAACACCTTATGTTTCTTACTCAATAGCAGGTTCTGCAACTCAAACCAACACGACAGGAGTTTTTACTTCTTTGGCGCCAGGGACTTATGATGTTTCGGTGACAGATAGCAATGGTGATGTGGCGACCAGAACAGGAATTGTAATTTCAGAAATTCCAAATATTGCGATTTCTCCTGTAACAGGAAATGTTTGTTTAGGCTCAAGTACTCTTTTGACTGCTTCTGGAGCTTCAACTTACAACTGGTCTTCGGTTCCAGTTGATCCGTCGTTAAATACGAGTAATGTTGGAGCAGTTCAATCTGTTAGTCCAACACAACAAACTGTTTATACGGCAACTTCAACGGTTCCCGCGACAAATTTAGTTTTTAATGGAGATTTTTCTTTAGGTAATTTAGGCTTCATTTCGAATTATACATATGCAAATCCAACGAGTGGCTCTTTGGCGACCGGAGACTATGGTGTTGTTACAAATCCAAATACATGGTTTACAGGTTTTACCAACTGCGTTGATCATACAACAGGAACTGGTTCACAATTAGTAGTTAACGGAAGTTTGACAAGTGCTACAAATAACACAATTTGGGAACAACATATTGCCGTTGGTGCGGCGCAAAATTATACTTTTAGCTATTGGTTACAATCAGTTAGCGCAGCATCACCATCCGTTGTAAGTGTATTTATAAATGGAGTTTTACAAGGTGTTGCAAGCCCAACAGCCACAGCATGTGGTTGGACACAATACACATACACATGGAATTCAGTGGCTAACACGCTTGCAAATATTCAAATTATTGAAAATGGAGGAGGCGACTTTGCAATCGATGATATTTCTTTTATAGGAAATTCATCTTGTTCATTGACTGCTTCGTCAACCATTTCGGTTAATCCTGCTCCAACAGCTACAATTTCTGGAACGGCAAAAATGTGTGTTGACGCAGGAAATAGCCCAGTCGTAACATTTGTTGGTGCAAATGGTACACCACCATACACGTTTTCTTATAATATTAATGGCGGAGCTACACAAACAGTAGCAAGTTTACCTGGAAGTAGCAGTGTTACCGTACCAGTAAATACTACAGCGCCTGGAACATTTGTATATAATTTAGTTAATATATCTGATAGTTCAAACCCAAATTGTAGTCAAGCTGCAACCGGAAGTGCGACAATTACAGTAATCGCTCGTGCAACAGCAGCCTTTACAGGAAACGCGAGTATCTGTCCAAATACAACTTCAATCTTATCTTTTACAGGAACGCCTGGAGCAACTGTGATCTTCAAGTCTAGTGATGGTTCATTTTTTACCGTTGTTATTGGAGCTAATGGAACAGCAACTTTTACACCGCCAACAGTAGCAGTAACCACAGTTTATACGTTAGTTTTAGTCAATAGTAATCCAGCGGGTTGTTCAAGCGAGATTTCTGGAACAGTTACTTTTACAGTAAATAGAACAGGATGTGCTTCGGTTTTAGCTGGGGATGTTAACTTATCTGATGTTGCCGCAATTTGTAATGTTGGTGACACAAGAGACTTAAGCGCATCTTATCAAGAAATTGGAGCTACAACTCAATATACGGTAGCTTCAATCCCATATTGTCCTCCGTTTCCATTTACAGGTGGTATTCAAATGCCAATTACATCTGACGATGATTATACAGCAAGTTTTGATTTGCCATTTGATTTTTGTTTTTATGGACAATCTTATGACTTTGTAAGGGTGGGAGATAATGGAGTGATTACTTTTGGATTGCCTTATACAACTGTGTATGGTGCGAATTGCCCTTATATTTTGAATGGAACTGTTCCAAATACCGGGTTTAATATAAGGAACGCTATTTACGGTATTTTTACAGATATGGAAACGACAAACAATCCTGGTCCGAATACTGTTATAAACTATCAGGTTTTAGGGTCTTATCCTTGTCGAGCATTTGTGGTATCTTTTAACGAAGTACCTGCTTATGGAGGTGCATGTACTGACCCACAATACAGAACCACCAGCCAAATAGTTATGTATGAAATTTCAAATATCATTGACGTTTACGTGCAAAAACGAACTCCTTGTATGGGATGGGAAAGTGGTCGTGGACTTATTGGTATTCAAAATGCAGCAGGAACGCTAGCATCGGTTCCTCCAGGAAGAAATACTGGCGCGTGGACTGCAACTAATGAAGCTTGGAGATTTACTCCAAGCGGAACATCAATTGTGAATTTTTCATGGTTAGATGAAAATGGTGCAGTAATCAGTAACAATACAAATATAACGGTTGCGCCTACGCAAACCACTACCTATACAGCTCAAGCAGTTTACCAAACTTGTGCTAATACTTCAGTCGTAACAACAAAAGCTGTAACAATCGAAGTATTCGAAGATCGTTCACTTGAACCAGAAAACTTGTTAAATTGTAACAATGCTCCATTTGACTTAACTCAAAACACTGCTACTGTTTTAGCAGGTCTTCCAGATGCAAGTGAGTTTTATATCAGTTATTACTCAAATGCAATTGATGCACAAAATCAAGTTTCACCTATAACGACTCCGCAAGCATATAATATTGTTGGTCAGACTCAAACAATATATATGACGATTATTGATCCAAATAGTTGTGTGAGAGTTAAACCTTTTACTATTACTAGCGTAATCCCAGTTCCTGATAGTCCAGATGATGTATCGGAATGTGGTAGTTATGTATTACCTGCGTTAAATTCTGGAAATTATTTCTCTGGTCCAAATGGTACCGGAACACCTTATTTTGCAAATGATGTTATTGACGAAAGTATCTTAATGTATATTTTTGTTCAAGCGCCTAATTCAAATTGTTCCGCAGAAAATAGCTTTCAAATTACAATTTCTGATCCTCCGGCAACTGTAACTCCTTCAGATTTCCATGTTTGTGATGACAACTTCGATGGTTTTGCAGAATTTATTCTTTCTGAAAAAAATGATGAAATCACAGGAGGCAATGCAACTTATGCAGTTACTTATTATTTGACTCAGGCAGACGCAGAAAATTCTGATAATGAAATTACTTCGGTTCCTTTTCAAAATACCGTTGCAAATACTCAAATTATATATGTTAGAGTTCAAAATGCTTCAGATGATCCAAATACTGATTGTTACACTTTAGGAACGCTTACTCTTGTTGTAGATCCAAAACCAGAAATTCTTTCTGATATTCCTGATTATGTGTTATGCGATGAAAATACTCCGGGAGATCAAACCGAAATATTTGATTTAACTACGAAATATGATGAAATAGTTGCTGATCAGACAGGTTTAGATATAAGTTTTTATACTACAGAAGCACTTGCAATTGCAGGTGATTCACCAATTGCTCCAGCTAACGCTTACTCAGCTGGTCCACAAGAAACAATTTGGATTAGAGTAACTGATACTGCAACAGAATGTTTTTCTGTAAGTTCATTTAATTTGGTAGTTAACCCTTTACCTACGATCGCTCCGGTAGAAACTTATTTTGTTTGTAGTATTCCATCAGATCAAAACGTAGGAGAATTCGATCTTTCAACTCAAAGTGATGATATTTCCGGAAACGCTACAAACGTTACAGTTACTTATTATTATACAGCAGCGGAAGCTATTGCTGCTGATCCGCTTACTGCGTTACCATTATTATATACAAGTGACGGAAATAATCCTCAAACAATTTATGTAAACGTTAAGGATAATACCACCAATTGTTTCTCTCTTACAACGTTACAATTAGGTGTTGTTAGTTCTCCCGATGCAGTCACGCCTACCGCGCTGGAAGTCTGCGACGACAACAATGACGGCTTTGCGGCTTTCAACCTTTCGCTTAAAACGGGGGAAATAACAGGAGGCGACACGACACTTGTTGTTACCT
>NZ_JBHSQB010000009.1:0-458364 GCF_042658345.1 Flavobacterium qiangtangense | reverse complement strand
GGTTGGTATAGTTTGAAAACTCATACACTATCTTACCGTAGCGGTTGAAGATGCTGATCTTTCTTACCTGAAGACCTGAAAGGTCGAAGTTGTCGTTCTTACCGTCTCCGTTTGGTGAGATACCTTTCTGGATGTTGCAGGTCGTTCCGTTTGCCGTGAAGTTGAAGCTGTAAGTACAACCTGTAACTCCACCAACAGTAACATTTACTACATAATCTCCTGTTTGTGTAACTACAAGACTTTGTTGAGTCCCTAAGATAACTGCAGGATCTGATGCTGTTGCCCAAGAATAAATAGCTGTACTTGCATCATAACTTGAATTTACCGGAAGTACTTCCATCGTATATTCTGAACCGTCACAAGATCCGTCAACAATTGCATCTACTGATGGAACTACGGTAACTAAAAAGCTAGATTGATCTGTACAATCTGAATTAGTTCCTGATTGTGCATAGATGTAAATTGTTTGCGTTTGTGAAATTACCGTACCTGCTGCAAGTTGAGATCCTGCGCCATTTTCTGCTGTAAAATAAGCATTTCCTGTACTTAATGTAGGAAGCGTATAGTTCTCACATACAATTTGATCAGAAATTACATCTGCAACCGGCACAGGCGTAACTAAAACTGTTGTTCCGTCTGAAGCAGAACATCCATTATTGTTAATTGTTACTTCATAGAATCCTGCTGTTGAAACCGTAATTGTACTTCCTGTATCAGGAAGCGGTGAGCCTCCGTCAACTGTCCAAGTGAATGTAACGTCTGAAGCATTAAAGTTCGTTGGCGTTACTGTTATTGTTCCAGAAGTACCTTCGCATAAAGAAAAATCATCCGTTAATGTAAATTGTGGCGTAAGATCTTGCACAATTAAATCAAATGTTTTGTAACCAATACATCCTGTTACATTGTTTAAGATTCTAATGAAAATTGGTTGCAGATTTGGAACAACATTGGTATATGTTAATGGTAAATCTCCAACATTAGCTTCTGCATCAGCTTGAGACAAGTGATATGAAACATCATATTCTGAAGCAGTTAAACCTGCAAGTAATAAAGTTGTATTTGTTGACAAGTCGAATGTTGAAAAACCACTTGGATCACATGCCACTAAATCATCAGGTTCACCTGTAATTACTTCAATTTCGTCATAAAATTCAATTCGAATTTCAGCAGTTACCGAACAAGTTGAACCCGTGAAAGCAGCGCTGATTGTATAAGTACCAGTTTCTGTAACTTCAAGATTTGGACCTGTTTGACCTGGAATAACAGCTCCGTTTTCATCTGTCCATGTAAAATCATAGTCATCTGGATCAAGACCGCTTTCAATTGTGTATGATTCTCCACCGCAAACAGCGTTTCCGCCAGCTACAGTTAAATCAACACCTAAGTCAATATCTCCGATATCAAAACTTCCTCCTTTTAAGAATACCGCAGAATTTACAGATGAATCTTGATAATCTGCAATTACCAACTTAATATGATAGGTTTGACCTACAATTACTGGCGCTTGAGCTGTCATAACCACAGTTTGACCACCATACCCTATAGCAGAAGCTTCAGGATCATCAACATTATATTGACCAAAATATTCGACATTTGCAGAACCACATGAAGGATTATTTGCGTTATCTCTAATGTTAACTACCGATACAGGAATATTTGTACCTGGAATTACAGCAAGGTTTTGAGAAGCTCCATTTGAATCTGTGAGTATAAATGCAAAAGCATCTGAATAATTACACTGGAATGTTCCATATTCGTTTGAAGCAAAAAGGAAGTCAAAGCTGATTTGATTTGTTAAAGGAACGAAATCAAATTCTAAAATAGATGCATTGTTTAATCCAGCTGTATTTCCGCCAGGAACAATTAATGCATTCAGCTCATCATCTCCAGGCCAAACTGAAGTGTCGAAAGTATCACTGTTTCCTGGATAAGGACCTTCTGCCTCAGAAATATTTCCTGTTGCTAAAACTACTCCATTTTCAAAAGGGAAGTTAGATCCATTTTGATCAAAATATCCAATACCGTTTGATTGTCCAAAGTCTGTTCCTGTTGAAGAAGTAACATTTGTCACGATAGCACAATCTGATCCAATTAATACGTCTTGAATAAGTTGTTGCATTGTATATTGTGTACCGTTAACTGCGATTGGCGGTTGTGGTGTTCTAATACAAATATCAAATGAAGTAGTCTGTGGACTTGAAGACCAAGAATATACTCTAATTTTATAAGTATTGCCAATCGTCAATCCATTTGCCTGACTTGAATTATTAAAAGTATTGCTACAATACAACTGTGTTAAAGCACCACATTGATCACCTTCATATAAGACGTGTACTAAATCTGTTGTACTTCCTGACACGTTTATCAATCCAATTGTATGTGATGTTGCAGTTGCTACGAATTCAAACCAAACGTCATCATCTGAATTTCCAAAACAGTCGTTTGTTTCTGGAGATTCTGTTGCACCGATCAAAATTCCTGAAGCTGTCTGCGCACAAACTAAATCTGGATTTACCGGAACTACAACCGCAGCCGCACATTCGTCGTTTTCAATTGCAGTTGAAAAATTTCTTGGCCCTGACCAGTTACTGAAATCAGTAGTACTACACAATGCTCTTACGAAGAAAGAATAAGCTGTTCCTGAAGTCAAACCTTCTAATGTGTAAGGTGGCGGTGTATTTACGATTATACTTGTTCCTGTTGGTGTATTTGTACCTGCTGGTTGATAAACAACTTCCCATGATGTTGCGCCTCCCATTTCATTCCAATCTAAAACTGCAGTCGTTAAAGTTGTACTTAACACTGCCAACGCCTGTGGTTTTGGACATGTTGGAGGAGTACAATTTACTAAACCTGTATAAAGTAAGCTATTTTGAGTTCCTTCGCCAGGTAACTTTGTATAAACATCTTCTTCATAAGCATCAATAACTTGGATTCCTACTTCTGATGCAAAACTTCCTCCAGAATTCCAGAATAATTCAAATGGAATTCCATTACATAACGGAACAGTTACTGTAACAGGTCCTTCACCAGTGGTAAATGTTGCTCCAATTGTTGCAACCACAACTCCGTTTTGGCGAACGCTCATTGTGTTGCCATTCCAACCATCGCCAAATTCATCTGTCATCACAAAAGAATAATTACATTGGTTGACAGCATCACAAACAGTTGTGTTAAAGAAATAAGGTCCGGCCCACGCACTAAAGGTTCCGTCGCCACAATCTGCTCTTACATAAAATCTATAAGCCGTTCCAGAAGTTAAACCACCAGCCGGATATGTTAAGTTATTTGTAGTTGTAACTCCTGCTCCAGAAGGTATCGGAGTGTTAGCCGTTTGTACATCTACTTCCCAAGAAGTTGCAAGATTTCCTGGATTTCCCCAAGAAAGGGTTGCAGAAGTCTGCCCAAATCCAGTTGCGCCAAGATTTGTTGGAGGCGTACAATTAACTTTTTGAATTAACAATGTGTAAGGTGTCGTTTGCGGCGACGCCCAAGTTGAAATAACGATAATATAAGTCTGACCCGCAGTAACTGCTAATGCTGGAATTTCTCTTATACCGGTACCAGAATTTCCTACTCCAGCAATACAACTTACTCCAACATTTGCACAACTATTGTAAACAAATATTCCAGAATAAGATCCTGTTGGCGTCATTGTTATATTGATTATGCCTGTTTCTGTCGCTGTATAAGCGTAAAACACATCATTCCCGTTAAGGTATGAAAAAGTAGCTCCACATGATGTTCCTGGAGCGCCTTCAACTGTATCTGAATAATTTGCAGTATCGTCTGTTGTTGAATAAGGCAAAGAAGGAATCTGAATAGCAGAGCTACACGTTTCACCAACTTGACTTACGGTAAAATTAAATGGTCCAACCCAGTTGCTGTTTGAATTTGCACACAGCGCCCTTATGTAATATTTATATTCTTGCCCGCCAACATAAGGAGTCTGAACCAAGGGTGAACCCGTTGCAGTTCCTGTTGATGCATAAGGCGAATTACCGTTATAAACCACACCATGCCCACTTGGAGTTGGCGTAGCCGCAGGTACAATTTCAATTTCCCATGAAGATGCTCCACCTGGATTATCCCATGTTAAACTTGCCGTTGTTGGAGTTATTGCTCCATTACCCAAGTTTGTAGGATCGATACATTGTTCTAAAATAGAAACAGTATCCACCAACCATCTTTCTGAAGAAGGCGCGTTAGCAATCTGTGTATTGATTAAAACAAAAGCCACATAAACCGTTGTTCCCGCAGGAACATTTAATGAAACCGCTTTTTCTTGGTACTCATTAAATGTAGTATTCAAATTTAATTCGTTCCATTCTTGCAACAGCGTAAACGTACTTGCGTCTGTTTGCGAAGTTGTGGAAATCCTAATTTGAAAAATAGAACCTTGGTTACCGGCTGTTTGCTGCCTTGTAAAAAAGCGTAACTGCCCATTTGATGGAGCAGTTACTGCAGGAGTAACTAACCAATCTTGCGACACATTTCCAATACCAAGATTGTCCACGGTTCCATTCATTAAAGCCGCTCTTGAACCTTGGTGAATCAAAGCAGGCGCACTGGTAGCCGCCCAAGAAATCTGGGTTCCAACTCCGTTATCGAAAACTGCCCAAGAACCTGAGCCAAGCGCCCAAGTGCCCGAAGCAGGCGTCGATGTGCCTTCGAATCCTTCTGACAATGCAACTTGTGCAACGCCCAGAAAAGAACTGAAGACCATTAAAAGTAATAATGTAATTTTTTTCATAGACTGAAAATATTTAGGTTGATTATAGATTCCGAAAATAGCGAAAAATAATTTTAACACAAAGTTATGAATCAACAATAATCTCATTAATAGACATTTGAAACAAATTTTTTGCTCAGTGTTAAGAAAATGTCAAATCTTTAAAAGTGGCTAATCTTTACTATCTTTGACATCTTAATTACTTTTATCTTGGATTCAACCACAAAAATCTACTTTGCTTCTGACCAACATTTCGGCGCGCCAACGCCCGAATTAAGCTTTCCTAGAGAACAAAAATTCGTTGCCTGGCTCGATGAAATAAAGAAAGATGCAACCGCACTTTTTTTATTAGGAGACTTATTTGATTTTTGGTTTGAGTACAAAACTGTGGTCCCAAAAGGTTTTGTTCGCGTCTTAGGAAAACTTGCAGAACTTCGCGATTCTGGAATTCCGATTTATTTCTTCGTAGGAAACCACGATTTGTGGATGGAAGATTATTTCCAGAAAGAATTGGACATTCCTGTTTATCATACCACCAAAGAATTCACTTTTGACAATAAACTTTTCTTGATTGGGCACGGCGACGGACTTGGTCCAGGCGATAAAGGCTATAAAAGAATGAAGAAAGTTTTTACTAATCCTTTTTCAAAATGGCTGTTTCGTTGGATTCATCCAGATTTGGGAGTTCGTCTAGCGCAATATTTATCCGTAAAAAACAAACTGATCTCAGGCGATGAAGACGTGGTTTATTTGGGAGAAGACAACGAATGGCTCGTTTTATATTCCAAAAGAAAGCTGGAAACCAAACATTATGATTATTTCATTTTTGGCCATAGACATTTGCCAATGACTATTAAGGTAGGAGAAAATTCTACGTATGCCAACTTAGGCGACTGGATAGGATATTTTACTTATGGAGTTTTTGACGGAGAAAAATTTGAGCTGAAAGAATATAAGTAAGTCGAAAGTTTAAAAGTCATAAAGTCAAAAGCATCAATATTGCAAATAGCAGTATAAATCAGCATGTTGTTCGCTTTATTGAAGTTTAAAAAACCATATATTTTTTATTAAAACAGATTAATTCTGGCAGACCTCATCTAAATAATCTTTCAATTGAATTTGAAAAATTGTGCCTTCAACCAAATCCTTAATCTGCAATAATTCATCTAAAGAAACGGCCAAATCAATTTGCTGTAAAGGTGTTTTCAATAAAAACTTGTGGCATTTTCTTTGAAATTGGCATCCGTTGCAATTCATTTCATCGCAAGTTGCGTCAATATTATCGGCAAAAATATTTAATTCTTCTTTTGACAGATAAAAACCAGTTTCCTTAAAAACCAATTGTACTTTGCTTTTCAAAATTTGTTTTTCTTTCTTCCAATGAAAAGCAACACCAAAATCATTGTAGTAAATTTGCTCGATTTCCTTCATAACCAAAATTATTTCAAACAAATATAAGAATTATTTAAAATGATTCTAAATTATTTTTTTAAAAAAATTATCGCAAAAAAAACAAACTTAACGTGATTGCTTCGTTCCTCGCAATGACTAACGATATTAGTTTTCTTTAATATCCCTCAGTCTCATCTGCAAACTCACATTCCCATTATATTCATTTTCATCAATCGAATAAACCGCTTGAAAAAATTGTCTGTTTGCTGTCAAATCTAATTTATCGCCAATTTTAAAGCCAATTGCTCCGATTCCTTCAGAGTTTCCTTGTTTTACAAAAAGCTTTAAATGTTCGTCATCTTTTCCGATTTTTTTTCCATAACCAGTATCGATTAAATCTTTAGTCAAGAAAATCGGAGTCATATTCATTGGTCCGAATGGTTCGAATTGCTTCAGAATTCTAATAAATCTTTCGTTGATATCGGTCAAATTAATTTCCGCGTCAATCAATATTTCCGGAATCAGAAGTTCTTCGGTAATCGTTTCAGAAACCACTTTTTCAAATTGATTTTTGAAATTTTCAAACTGGTCTTCTTTTAAAGTCAATCCTGCGGCGTACATGTGTCCTCCAAATTGTTCCAGGTAATCAGAACACGCTTCTAACGCATTATAAACGTCAAAATCTTTTACAGAACGTGCCGAAGCAGCCAATTTATCACCACTTTTTGTAAACACCAAAGTTGGACGATAATAAGTTTCAATCAATCGCGAAGCCACGATTCCGATTACGCCTTTGTGCCAATTTTCTTGATAAACGACTGTCGAAAATCTTTTTTCTTCCTTATTAACAGTAATTTGAGAAAGTGCTTCAATCGTGATTTGTTTGTCTAATTCTTTTCGGTCCACATTAAAAGTTTCAATTTCTTTGGCAAAAGCTTCTGCTTCTTCCAATCCAAATTCCGTTAAAAGTTGCACAGCATAATTTCCGTGTTTGATTCTTCCAGCTGCGTTAATTCTCGGTGCAATTATAAAAACAACATCGGTAATTGTCAGTTCCTTTTTCTTTACATTCTGCGTAATTGCCTTGAAACCCGGACGCGGATTTGAGTTGATTACGTCCAAACCAAATTTAGCTAAAATCCTATTTTCTCCAGTAATCGGAACAATATCAGCACCAATTGCTGTGGCAACCAAATCTAAATAAGGGATCAAATCTTCAATCGTCTGGTTTCTATTTTGGCCTAACGCTTGAATCAATTTAAAACCAATCCCGCAACCGCAAAGTTCATCGTACGGATAATTGCAATCTTGTCTTTTTGGGTCTAAAATAGCCACAGCTTCGGGCAAAGAATTCCCCGGACGGTGGTGATCACAAATCACAAAATCAATATTTTTTGCATTCGCGTAAGCAATATGATCGATGGATTTTATACCGCAATCCAACGCAATTATTAATGAAATTTCGTTGTCTTCGGCATAATCGATCCCTTTATACGAAATGCCGTAACCTTCAGCATAACGATCAGGAATATAGGTATCTACATTTGGATAAAAGCTTTTTAAGTAGGAAGAAACCAAGGAAACTGCAGTCGTTCCATCGACATCATAATCGCCAAAAACCAAAATTCGCTCTTGATTTTCAATTGCTTTTTCAATTCTAATTACCGCTTTATCCATATCTTTCATCAGATAAGGATCGTGTAAATCTTCTAATTTGGGTCTAAAAAATTGGCGCGCTTCTTCAAAGTTTTCAATGCCACGCTGAACGAGCAAAGTTGCTGTCAGTTCGTCAATATTTAAGGAATTTTTTAAGCTTTCTACTTTTTCTGAATCGGGTTTTGGTTTTAAGTTCCAACGCATTTTTGTATGGTGTTTATTTTTTCTGGATTAAAATATTTTTATCTTTTTTCTAGTAATGCTTCTCCTTCAAAATGAATTCCGTCCCAACCGAATTGCATAAAGTTCCGAATATTTTGATGATCATTCCCATCAGGATTTTTCAGAACATCATCAAAATAATAACTTCCAAAGCAAGCCAAAGTCGCTTCTTTTGAAAGATTTTGCAATTTTGCGAACGAAAATATCTTGCAAGAACCGTTATTTTCTCCGGTATTATTATGTTGATTTCCGTTTTTGAAAGCTGTTGGTTCAAAATCATAGTTTTCTTCAATGACATTTATCGTGTCTTGAAAAGTAATTGATTTTGGATTTTCTTCAAGTTGTTCTAAAAAAGAAATTGTAGTAGTCATTTTATTGATTGAAATAATTAATTCTCACCTCCACTTTTGCAAAATGACGGAACATTTCCATCACGCCACAATATTTTTCTACGGATAAATCCACGATTTTCTGAAGTTTTGTTTGGTCTAAATCACTTCCGTAGAAATTATAATCGACACGAACGGTGTGATAGAATTTCGGATGTTCTTCGGTCAAATCGCCTTCCACATCAATAGTAAAAGTATCGATTTCAGCACGCATTTTTTCGACCAACGAAGCGATGTCGATTCCGGTACAACCTGCAAGCGAAGCCAGCATCATTGATTTTGGACGCAATCCGTCGTTATTTCCTCCAAATTCTGAATCAGAATCCATCTTGATCAAACCCCCCGGATTTGTAGATTCGAATGACATATAACCTAGCCATTTTGTGTTTACTTGGTGAGTGTTCATAATTAAGATTTAAAAATTGAACGATTCAAAGATTTAAAAATTTCTTTGTCTAGAAAATCTGTGCTAATCTGTGCAATCTGTGTTTTACTTAGTAGGTTTTCCTCCAACAATAACGACAATTTCCCCTTTTGGAGGTTTTGTCTCAAAGTGTTTCAAAACTTCTGTTGCAGTTCCGCGAATTGTTTCTTCGTGTAATTTTGATAATTCTCTTGAAACCGAAACCGCTCTGTCTTCGCCAAAATATTGGATAAATTCTGCCAAGGTTTTTACCAATTTATGTGGCGAAACATATAAAATCATCGTTCGCGTTTCTTCGGCCAGAGCCAAATAACGTGTTTGTCTTCCTTTTTTATCAGGCAAAAATCCTTCGAAAACAAATTTATCATTCGGCAAACCGCTGTTTACCAAAGCTGGCACAAAAGCAGTCGCGCCAGGAAGGCATTCCACGTCAATTTTATTTTCAACACAAGCTCGCGTCAGCAAAAATCCAGGATCAGAAATCGCCGGAGTTCCCGCATCAGAAATTAACGCAATCGTTTCTCCCGATTTCAATCTAGCGATTAAATTCTCCACCGTTTTATGCTCGTTGTGCATGTGATGGCTTTGCATGTGCGTCCCGATTTCGAAATGTTTCAGCAGTTTTCCGCTGTTTCGAGTGTCTTCCGCCAAAATCAAATCTACTTCTTTCAAAACTTTTATAGCTCTGAAAGTCATGTCTTCAAGATTGCCGATTGGCGTGGGAACTAGATATAATTTTGACATTTATTATTTTTTTGACCGCAGATTCGCAGATTTTTTTATTCATTTTTGCCACAGATTAAAAGATTAAAAATGATTAGCAACTTGCTAAAAATCCATGAGAATCTTTGAAATCTGTGGCAAAAAAATAAATCTGCGAATCTGCGGCAACTTTTATTTAAATTTATTTTCAACAACTTCCAAAAAGCGCTCTTCAAAATCTTCTTTGCCTTTCCATTCGTTGTAATCTGGTTTTACCAAATCTTCGATGAAATTTTTAGCATCTTGAAACGTATCAAAAGTGTTCAATTGCGATAAAACTCGATTGAAATCCTCGTTGCTTCCGCCAAAAAGATGGTTTACAAAACCAACTCTGTCGTTCAAACCAATTGTAATTCCTTTGGTTACTTTTTCAACGTGAGGTTTTGGTTCTTCCCTTGGAGCTTCTACTTTTTCTTCCTCTTTTGGAGCTTCTTCATGAACTGTTTCTTGCGCTTTTACTTCTTCTTCTGGCTTTACTTCTGCTTTACTTTCCTCGTCGTGATCGTGTTCGTGCTTTTTCTCGATTTCTGCTTTCACGAATTCCAAATCCTTATAATGATCTCCTAAGAAATCTTCAAAAATGATTTGATGTCCCGATTCTTTAGCTACTTCTTCAACCGTTTCTTCTTCTTTTTTATCAAAAGCCAATTCAAAAGTTGGCATAAAATCATCATCTTCTTTCTTCGTTTCTTCCGTTTCCAATGAAGCGATTTCTTCGACTTTTGGTTCTACTTCTTGGTCAACAGCTTCTTCGGCTTCTTCTAAAGTTGGTTCTTCCGTTTCAAAAACAGTCGGCTCTTCTTCGTCTAAATCTTCTTCCGAAAGTTCGATTTGGCCTACAACCACTTTTTCTTCCTCTGAATTATCTTCCTCTGAAACAACTTCTTCCGTTTCTTCCGCAGATTTTGTTTCCTCTTCAGATTCAGCTTCGGCTATCTCTTCGTTTTCAGATTCGCTTTCTTCCACCGCTTCTTCTTCTTTGATTTCTTGCGAAACTTCTTCTTTACTCTCAACGTTTTCAGTCAACTCAGCAACCTTTCCCTCTTGGCTAACTTCTTCTTGGCTTTCCTCAAAAGCAGTTTCCAAAACTTCATAAGCTTCAGATTTGCCGATGGTAGGTTGCAATCCTGCGAAATTTTCTTCTACGAAAAGCAAAACAGACAGTTTCTCATACAATTTTTGAGATTCTTGGTGCAATTGAACCAACTCTGATTTGTTTTTCAGCTTCAAGATTCTGTGTGCAATGCTGATTAATTCGGCTTCTAACTTTTTCTTCATAACTTTTTTGATATTATATTGAGTAAAGCGACGGTTTTCTACTATTTTTGTTTCTGTCAAAAGTAAAAAAAACTAATCCTTTTTAAGGCTGAAAATTACAAAATGTTTCTCGAAAATACAGTAAATCATAAAGAACAATTTGGGTGGATTGAAGTAATCTGCGGTTCGATGTTTTCGGGAAAGACCGAAGAGTTGATTCGTAGATTGAAAAGAGCTCAATTTGCCAAGCAGAAAGTGGAGATTTTTAAACCTGCAATCGACACGCGCTACCACGACGAAATGGTGGTTTCGCACGATTCAAACGAAATTCGCTCCACGCCGGTTCCAGCTGCCGCAAACATCAGAATTTTGGCGCAAGGTTGTGAAGTTGTCGGCATTGACGAAGCACAGTTTTTTGATGACGAAATTATTTCAGTTTGCAATGATTTAGCCAATTCTGGAATTCGCGTGATTGTTGCCGGATTAGACATGGATTTTAAAGGAAATCCCTTTGGCCCAATGCCAGCACTTATGGCGACCGCTGAATATGTGACAAAAGTACACGCAGTTTGCACCAGAACCGGAAATTTAGCCAATTATAGTTTTAGAAAAGCGAACAATAACAATTTGGTTATGCTTGGTGAAACCGAAGAATATGAGCCGCTTAGTCGTGCTGCTTATTTTAATGCGATGAAGGAATTGCAGGATAATGAGGAAAGTTTTTTTGCTAAGAAAAAGGATCTGTAATTCAGTATTAATTTTTTAGACGAAATTCTGTACAATGTAATTAATTTTTTAATATCAACTAATTCTATATCTAAATATGGCAGAAGATATTATACAAAAAGCGATAGTAGAAGTTCTCCGCACTTATCTAAGCTACGATGACAATTTAATTCAGTACCTTCTCGATAATCCTAATTTTATTGATAAAGAACGGATTAAAACAATTGATAATTTAGAAGTCATTATTTATCCTAATGATCATAATCCACCACATTTTCATGTAAAATCGAAAGACCTAAAAATTGACGCCAAGTTCTTTATTGAAACGGGAGAATTGTACAAAGGCGAAATTAGCTCTAAAGATTTAAAAAAAATAAAAGCTTTCTATCAAAGTCCAAAAGGAAAAATTTTAATGGAAATTGTTTGGAAAAAATATCAAAATGAAATGCAATAAATATTCATTTATGCTTTAAGGTTTAGCTACGATGGATTTTAACTTTGACAAATCAATTATTAATTCACAAGTTTACTTTTTAACTTTGTAACTTTGAATCTCTCCAACTTTCAAACTAAAAAAGAAAACTTGAGCTTAAAAATCCAACACATAATTCCCGAAATTAAAGCTGTTTTCCACGGAAATTCAGAACTAGAAATCGACAACGTTTCTATCGACAGCCGTTCGCTTCAGAATAATTCTGGAACTTTATTTTTTGCTTTATCTGGAGCAAATAATGATGCGCATCAATATATTGAAGACTTGATTTCAAAAGGAGTTCAGAATTTTGTCGTAAATCATATTCCAAATAATTTAGAAGGAAAAGCTAATTTTTTAGTCGTAGAAAACACCTTAAATGCGTTGCAGGATTTTGCTTCTTTCTATAGAAAATCGTTTCATTTCCCGATTATCGGAATTACCGGAAGCAACGGAAAAACCATCGTGAAAGAATGGCTGAATTTTCTTTTGAGTCCGGATTATAATATTATCAGAAGTCCGAAAAGTTATAATTCCCAAATCGGAGTGCCGCTTTCGGTGATTTCGATTAATGAAAAACACAATCTCGGAATCTTTGAAGCCGGAATTTCCACTACGAACGAAATGGAAAATCTGGAAAAAATCATCCAGCCGACGATTGGAATTTTGACCAATATCGGTTCTGCACACGACGAAGGCTTTTTAAATTTGGAAGAAAAAATTACGGAAAAACTCCGCCTTTTTAATAATTCTGAAATTCTTATTTACCAGAAAAATAATTTGGTTGATTCGATTGTAAATCAAAAGACAAAAACATTTACTTGGAGTTTTGAAGATGACAAAGCGGATGTTTTTATTACGAAGAAATCAACTTTAGATAAAACACAATTAAGCATTAAATATGAAGCCATTTCTTTTGACGTAATTATTCCGTTTCAAGACAAAGCTTCGGTTGAAAATGCTATCAATTGCTTGATGACTTTATTGCATTTAGGTTATTTACCAGAAGTAATTCGGGAGAGAATTCAATTGTTGTATTCTGTAGAAATGCGACTGAAAGTTAAAAACGGAAATAACAATACAGCGATAATTGATGATAGCTACAGTTCTGATTATCAATCCTTAAAAATTGCTTTAGATTTTTTAGAACAGCAAAAACAGTACAAAAAGAAAACGATAATTCTTTCGGATATTATTCAAAGCGGATTGCCGACGGATGAATTGTATACCAAAGTTTCGGAATTAGTAACTTCTAATGAAATTGACAGAATCATCGGAATCGGAGAAGAAATTTCCAACTATTCTGAAAGTTTCAAAAACATAATTACCTATAAAAATACGCCCGATTTTATTGCTGATTTCAAGAATCTGACCTTTGAAAACGAAACGATTTTGATCAAAGGCGCGCGAATTTTCCAGTTTGAAGAAATTACCTCTTTACTGGAAGAGAAAACGCATGAAACGGTTTTGGAAATCAACTTGAACGCAATAAGCCACAACTTAAATTTCTTCAAATCTAAATTAAAACCGGAAACCAAATTGATGGTCATGGTCAAAGCTTTTGGTTATGGAAGCGGCGGTTTTGAAATTGCAAAATTATTAGAATATCACAAAGTAGATTATCTTGGCGTTGCTTTTGCCGACGAAGGAATTTCGTTGAAAAGCGCAGGAATCACGTTGCCTATTATGGTTTTGAATCCAGAAAATACAAGTTTTCCCGCAATAATTGAGCATAATTTAGAACCCGAAATTTATTCGATTAAAGGTTTGCGGGCCTTTTTGAAAATCGCCGACCAGAAAAACTTACAGCATTTTCCTGTCCATATAAAATTGGATACCGGAATGCATCGTCTTGGTTTTCAAGAAAATGATTTAGAAGAATTGATTGCGACTTTAAAAAATACGCCTTCTATAAAAGTAAAAAGTATCTTGAGCCATATGGCGACGAGCGACGATTTGAAACATCACGAATTTGCAAAATCCCAGATTGCTTTGTTTGAAAAATTGTCTTCAAGAATTATAAACGAACTTTCAATAAACCCGATTCGTCACATTTTAAATACGTCGGGAATTAGCAATTATCCAGAAGCGCAATATGATATGGTTCGCCTTGGAATTGGACTTTACGGCGTTTCAAATGATCCGTCCGAAACAAAATATTTAGAGAATGTAGGCACTTTAAAATCCATTATTTCCCAAATCAGAACGATTCAAGCCGGAGAAAGTGTGGGTTATGGAAGACGTTTTATGGCAGAAAAAGAAACCAAAATTGCAACAATTCCCATTGGTTATGCCGACGGAATTCCTAGAAGTTGGGGAAACGAAACTGGTTATATAATGATTAAAAACCAGAAAGCGAATATCGTTGGAAGTGTTTGCATGGACATGTTGATGGTGAATGTTTCTGAAGTTAATTGCTCGGAAGGCGATTCTGTAATTATCTTCGGAGAAAATCCAAATGTGACTTATATCGCTGAAAAATTAGGCACAATTCCTTATGAAATCTTAACTGGAATTTCTCATCGTGTAAAACGGATCTTTTATCGAGAATAGTTTTTTTTCTTGAAATGTTAAATTTTTTTATTTAATTTAGCTTAAAACTAGTTTAAATCAACCAAACAAATAATTATGGGATTAGTAAAAGAATTTAAAGAATTTGCTTTTAAAGGCAATGTACTCGATCTGGCCGTCGGTGTTGTAATTGGCGCGGCGTTTAGTGCAATAATAAAATCGCTCGTAGATGACGTAATCACGCCGTTACTTTTAAATCCGGCTTTAGAGGCGGCGGGCGCAAAAGACATTGCAACCTTAGAATGGAACAGCGTTAAATATGGTAACTTTTTATCAAATGTAATCTCGTTTTTCATTGTGGCAATCGTGCTCTTTTTAATTATAAAAGGTGTAAATTCTTCACGCAAAAAAGAGGTTGAAGCTCCAGCGGCACCACCAGCTCCTTCAAATGAAGAGAAGTTGTTGATGGAAATCCGTGATTCTTTAAAAAGCAGACAGTAATAAATTTCCGCTACATTATATATTCTAACTTAAACCGTTCCTTAAACTGGACGGTTTTTTTGTTTTTAAATATTTTTCATAACAATTTGTTATATTTTAAAAATACGTTTTTTGGATTACTTAATTAGCTACTTTTGCATTCAGAAAATCAGTTTAACAATTAAAAATATTGATATGAAAGTTGCTGTTGTTGGCGCAACCGGAATGGTTGGCGAAGTAATGCTTCAAGTTTTGGCAGAAAGAAATTTTCCTGTAACCGAGTTAATTCCAGTTGCTTCAGAGAAATCTGTGGGCAAAGAAATTGAGTTTAAAGGAAAGACATATAAGGTTGTTGGATTAGAAACTGCCGTTGCCATGAAGCCAGAAATCGCTTTGTTTTCAGCTGGTGGCGAAACTTCATTAGCTTGGGCACCAAAATTTGCTGAAGCTGGAACCACAGTAATTGACAATTCATCAGCTTGGAGAATGCACACTGACAAAAAATTAATTGTTCCTGAAATCAATGCTTCGGAATTGACAAAAGACGATAAAATCATTGCAAATCCAAATTGCTCGACTATTCAAATGGTTTTGGCTTTGGCGCCTTTGCATAAAAAATATAATATCAAAAGAATTATCGTTTCTACTTACCAATCGATCACAGGAACTGGCGTAAAAGCTGTAGAACAGTTAGAAAATGAATATGTTGGAGCAAAAGGTGAAATGGCTTACAAATACCAAATTCACAGAAATGCAATCCCGCAATGTGACCTTTTTGAAGATAACGGTTACACCAAAGAAGAAATGAAATTGGTTCGTGAAACGCAAAAAATCTTGAGCGATAAAACCATTGCCGTGACTGCAACTGCGGTTCGTGTGCCAATT
Organism: Flavobacterium qiangtangense; assembly: GCF_042658345.1. Classification (NCBI taxonomy): domain Bacteria; kingdom Pseudomonadati; phylum Bacteroidota; class Flavobacteriia; order Flavobacteriales; family Flavobacteriaceae; genus Flavobacterium; species Flavobacterium qiangtangense. Next base: position 442,456 of record NZ_JBHSQB010000009.1, on the reverse strand, counting down.
GTTGGTGGCCATAGCGAAGCCGTAAATGTGGAATTTTCAAATGATTTTGAAGTAAGCGACATCAGAAGAATTCTTCACGAAACGCCAGGAGTTGTGGTTCAGGATAATACTGATACTTACACTTATCCGATGCCTTTATTTGCACAAGGAAAAGACGATGTTTTTGTGGGAAGAATTCGCCGTGATGAATCGCAACCAAACACTTTAAATATGTGGATTGTGGCGGATAACTTGAGAAAAGGTGCCGCTACAAATACGGTTCAAATCGCTGAATATTTAGTTGCGAACAAATTGGTTTAAGAAAATTAAATTTTATAAAAAGGAAGCTGTGATTGAAAAGTCACGGCTTTTTTTATGCGCATTTTTAAAAATCTTGAACCCAAAACCCAGTTCCATGAACCTGCTTAAAAACTCTTAAAATATGTTAAAACATTAAATTTTACTTTTCACTTCCCTACATTTGCATCGGATGAAAAAGAAATTTGTACTCATAAATCTCTCTTTAATGCTGACGGTATTGTTCTCGATACTGTTTCAGTCTGTCCATTCTTACGAGCATTTTTTAGATCAGGAAACCACTTTTGTCAGTAATTCAAACAACGATGGAAGTACAAAAATCCAAACTTTAGATCACAATCACGAAAAATGTTTTGTTTGCGAATTCACACTAAGCAATTTTATTGCCGCAGAATTCACGACTTTCAAACCTCAAATTTCATACAGGGCTTTCGCCCAATTTAGTTTCCCCGCTACAGAAGCACCAAATTTTTTCTCAGGAACACTTCTATCGCTCCGCGGTCCGCCGTCAAACTGCTAATTGATTTAGAGGGAACTCCCCTACTCTCTGGCTTTTCCACGTTTTGGAACTAGCCTCAATTATCATTTTAGATTTTTTCAAAATGCGCTATATTTTATTATTTGCTTTCCTTTTTATAGGAAATCAATCTCTTGTATATTCCCAAAATTCATTATCGGGAAGAATTACTAATGAGAAAAATCAACCTTTGGCGGGTAGCCACGTCCACATATCTACGTATTTCGCAAACACAGATGAGTCGGGAAACTTTGTAATTAAAGGACTTCCGAATGCCCGTTTGCAGGTTTTTGTAGAATATTTGGGTTATAAAACTTTGGATACAATTCTAGACTTCCAAGGAAATAAAACCTTAAATGTTTCATTAAAACCAGATGTTTCGCAATTGCAAGAAGTGGTTTTGAAAGAAACGTATGCCAAAAATAAAGCCCAAGAAATCAAAACTGCGACTATCGAAAAATACAGCAGTGAAAGTCTGGGCGATGCCTTGAAAGAAATCAGTGGCGTTTCATCTTTAAAAACCGGAAACACGATTGTCAAGCCGATTATCAACGGTTTGCACAGCAGTCGCGTGTTGATCATCAACAATAATGTGCGTCTCGAAGACCAGCAATGGGGAACCGAACACGCGCCAAATATGGATGTCAACACAGCTGGAAAAATCTCGGTTATTAAAGGTGCAAACGGACTTCAGTTTGGTGGCGATGCCATCGGAGGAACGGTCGTTATTGATCCGCCACATATTCCCGTGAAGGATACTATTTTTGGAAAAACAATCTTGAACGCTCAGTCAAACGGTCGTGGCGGAAGCGTTACTTCTTCCCTTTTTAAAGGTTATGAAAGCGGTTGGAATTGGAATCTTCAAGGAACTTTCAAATATCTCGGCGAATTTCAATCTCCTGATTATGTACTTTCAAATACGGGAAACCGTGAAAGAAATTTGTCTGGAAGTCTTGGATACAAAGGAGAAAACCAAGGATTTAATTTTTTCTATAGTTATTTCAATGCCGATATCGCGATTTTGAGAGCGTCGCACATTAGCAGTACTTCTGATTTGATTCGTGCCATAAACAGTGGCGAACCGCAATATATTTCAGATTTTACGTATGATATCGATGCTCCAAAACAGCAGTTGCAACATCATTTGGGAAAAATAAATTATTATAAATTATTCTCAAATGACCGAAAACTGTCGCTTCAATATTCGTTTCAATTCAATAATCGTTTAGAATTTGACCTTCGCCGTGGTGATGATAAAGACAAACCTTCGCTAGATTTAGATTTAAAAACACATACGGTAAACGCTGATTTTGAAGGAAATTATTCTGAAAAATTCAAGTATAAATTTGGGATAAACGGCGGTTATCAGAACAATTTTGCCGACACAGAAAATACGAATGTTCGCGCTTTGATTCCAAATTATGACAAGTTCGACGCCGGAGTTTACGCCATTGGAAATTATGTTTTCAATGACAAGCTTTCCCTTGAAACCGGAATTCGTTATGACTTCAGTCACATTGATGCCAAGAAATATTACTTGAAAACAAGATGGACAGAACGTGATTATGACGATGAATTTAGCCAGTTTATTATTGGTGAAGAAGGTCAGCAATGGTACACAAATCCAGTTTTTAGTTATCATAATTTTTCTGGTAGCGCAGGAACAAATTATGAAATTAACGAGAAATTGAACTGGATTACAAATATCAGTTTGACCAGCAGAAATCCGAATCCGGCAGAATTGTTCAGCGATGGTTTGCACCATTCCACCGGACAAATTGAGTTGGGAGATTTGCGATTGAAACGCGAAGTTGCTACAAAATTTTCTACGGCTTTAAATTACAATACAAGCAAATTTGCTTTGGAAATTAATCCGTATGCGAATTTCATCAACGACTTTAAAGTTTTGATTCCAACGACAATTATCTTGTCAAATCGCGGACCATTTCCGGTTTGGGAATACCGTCAAGTTGATGCAAGGCTTCTGGGAATCGATGTTACTGCCGATTATGATTTTGCAAAAAATCTGAATTGGCATTCGACTGCCGCTTATGTTCATGGCGAAGATTTAACCAATAATTCAGCTTTAATTGACATGCCTCCGTTTAATTTTAACAACACGGTGAGTTTCAAAAAAGCGAATTGGAACAATCTTATCTTGAGCTTAAAAAACGAAACTGTTTTGACCCAAAAACGATATCCGAATAATGATTTTTACGTAGATGTGCTTGATACTGGAGAACCCGTAAGTACTTTGGTTGAAATAAGCAAACCGCCAAAAGGATATAGCCTGCTGCATTTTAATTCAGAAATGAGTTTTGATGTTTTTGAGAAATCTAAAATGACCCTCGGATTTAATATCCAAAACCTTTTGAACACGAACTACCGCGATTATTTGAACAGAACACGCTATTATGCAGATGATTTGGGACGTAATTTCAGAGTTCAATTAAAATTAAATTATTAAAACTAAAACCATTATCAAAAATGAAAACGATTAAATTTTTATCACTAAGCCTTGTAGCAACTTTATTTTTCACATCTTGTAGCAACGATGACAGTCCGGCTGGAGCTGTAAATGAGGAAGAAGTGATTACCACTTTAACAGCAACATTAACTGGCGGAGGCCAAGTTATTACATTGAAATCACAAGATTTAGACGGAGCTGAAGGTCCGTTGGCGCCGGTTGTTACCGTTTCTGGAAACCTTGCCGCAAATACGAATTATTCAGGAAGTTTAGATTTGCTGAACGAAGCGGCTTCACCAGCAGAAAGCATCACCGAAGAAATATTGGAAGAAGCTGCTGACCACCAGTTTTTCTTTAATGTTTCAAACAGTTTGGGGTCGTTTGCATACGCGGTTCCAAATGATGAAAACGGAAATCCAGTGGGATTAAATTTCACTTTCTCAACGGGAGCAACCGTTGGAACTGGAACTTTGACAATCATCTTAAGACACGAACCTAGCAAAAGCGCTGATGGAGTTGCATCAGGAAATATCACAAACGCAGGTGGTGAAACTGACATTCAAGTTAGCTTCCCAATTACCGTTCAATAACAATTAAATATTTAGTAAAAAACCGCTTTAACAGGCGGTTTTTTCTTTTTATAAATTATATAAAATAATATTATTAACTAAATACTTTCGATTAATTTATTCACATCATAATTTCATTAACATATTTTTAGTAATTTAGAATTTTGAATAATCATTTAGTAACCAATAAATTATAGATAGTATGAATTCAAAATTTACCTCCATTGTTAGAATACTTTTAGGAATTATTTTGCTGGTTTTCGGACTTAATAAATTTTATGCGTTGCCTTTTTTACCAACGCCACAATTGCCAGAAAGCGCTTCAGAATTTATGAATTCGCTCGTGGCAACAGGTTATGTTTTGCCCATCGTTGGCGTGATCGAAGTCTTTATAGCTATAATGCTTCTGACTAAAAACTGGATCGCTTTTGCTTTGATAGTTTTAGTCCCAATTTCTTTAAACATTTTGCTTTTTCACGTCTTTTTAGATTTGCCAAGCATCGGCGGCGCAGTTTTAGTTGCAGTTTTAAATATCATCTTGATTTACAAACATTGGCCACAATACCGTCCGCTTTTTAACTAACTTATGCATTTCATTTCCTATTTTTGTAGGAATCAAAAAACAATTTAATGAAAAAACTAGTATTGACAGTGATTGCAGCATCCGCTCTTTTATCTTGTAAAGAAGAAACCATTAAAGAAGAGAAAATTGTGCTAAAATATCCCGAAACAAAACAAGTCGACACGACTGACACTTACTTTGGAACCGAAGTAAAAGACCCATATCGCTGGTTAGAAGACGATAAATCTGCTGAAACTGCGGCTTGGGTAAAAGCTGAAAATGAAGTTACTTTTGGCTATTTAGAAAAAATTCCTTTTAGAAAAGAATTGAAGGAAAGACTAGAAAAAGTTTGGAACTACGAGAAAATTTCAGCTCCATTTAAAGAAGGCGATTATACGTATTATTTCAAAAACAACGGATTGCAAAATCAGTCTGTGATGTACCGAAAAGACAAAAGTGGCAAGGAAGAATTGTTCTTAGATCCAAATACTTTTTCTTCTGACGGAACCACTTCGCTTTCTTCTGTTCAATTTTCAAAAGACGGTTCTTTGGTCGCTTATTCAATTTCAGAAGCAGGAAGCGATTGGAACAAAATCATCATTTTGAACGCTATTACAAAGCAAAAATTAGAAGCAGAATTGGTTGATGTAAAATTCAGCGGCATCGCTTGGATTGGCAACGAAGGTTTTTATTATTCGAGCTATGACAAGCCAACCGGAAGCCAGCTTTCTGCAAAAACAGATCAGCACAAAATGTATTTCCACAAGCTTGGAACTTCACAAAAGGAAGACAAGATTATCTTTGGCCAAAATGAAAAACGCCGTTATGTGGGCGGTTACGTGACTGAAGACGACAAATATTTGGTAATTTCTGCTGCCAATTCTACCTACGGAAACGAACTTTATATCAAAGATTTAAGTGTTCCAAATAGTAAAATTGTGAACGTTGTAAATAATTTCAACAGCGATAATAATGTAATTGACAACGTTGGCTCAAAATTATTTATTTCGACAGATTTGAATGCGCCAAACCAAAGAGTGGTTACCGTTGACGCTGCAAATCCAAAACCTGAAAACTGGAAAGATTTTATTCCAGAAACTGAAAACGTGCTATCAATAAGCACTGGCGCCGGATTTATCTTTGCAAATTATATGAAAGATGCGGTTTCCCAAGTGAAACAATACGATTATGAAGGGAAAATGCTTCGCGAAATAAAATTACCAGGGATCGGTTCTGCTGGAGGTTTCAGCGGTAAAAAAGAAGACACAGAATTGTATTATTCTTTTACAAATTACACGACTCCAGGAACAATTTATGCTTTCAATCCAAAAGCGGGCGCTTCAAAAGTCTATGAAAAACCAAAAGTAGATTTCAAATCAGAAGATTATGAAAGCAAGCAGGTTTTTTATACTTCAAAAGATGGCACCAAAGTTCCAATGATTATCACGCACAAAAAAGGCTTGAAATTAGACGGAAAAAACCCAACAATCCTGTACGCTTATGGCGGATTTAATGTGAGTTTGACTCCGGCCTTCAGTATTTCGAATGCAGTTTGGTTAGAACAAGGTGGTGTTTATGCGGTTCCAAATCTTCGCGGTGGCGGTGAATACGGAAAAAAATGGCACGAAGGCGGTATTCAGCAAAACAAACAAAATGTCTTTGATGACTTTATCGCAGCGGGAGAATATTTGATGAAAGAGAAATATACTTCACCAGATTTCTTGGCCATTCGTGGTGGTTCAAACGGCGGACTTTTGGTTGGAGCAACGATGACCCAACGTCCTGATTTGATGAAAGTAGCCCTGCCAGCAGTTGGCGTTTTAGATATGCTTCGTTACCACACGTTCACGGCTGGCGCGGGATGGGCTTATGACTATGGAACTGCTGAAGATTCAAAAGAAATGTTTGATTATTTGAAAACATATTCTCCTGTTCACAACGTGAAAAAAGGCGTAAAATACCCTGCAACATTAGTAACCACAGGCGATCACGACGATAGAGTTGTGCCAGCGCACAGTTTTAAATTTGCAGCAGAATTGCAAGCCAAACAAAAAAAAGGTGATAATCCAGTTTTGATCAGAATTGAAACCAATGCAGGTCACGGTGCTGGAAAACCAGTTTCAAAAACCATTGAAGAAGCAGCTGATGTTATGGCTTTTACACTTTTCAATATGGGTTACAGAGAATTGCCAAACAAGAAGTAATTAATTTAAAATATAAACCGCAAATTCACAGATTAGTCCGTGGATTTGCGGTTTTTTTATATTTATTTTAGCGATAATTTTTTCAATAAATCTTCAGAAGCATCTTCAATATACATTCCGTAAGACGTGACCAAAATTCCTTTCACGCCGTCTTTCGACTCAATTCCATAAACTGTTGATTCCTCATCTGGATTTGAATCGCCTTCATATCTATAAATTTCTGTGATTTCAAAATCATCGCAGTCGTATTCGGCATCATTTACGGTTAGCGCATTTCCAGAAATATTAAAATCGACCATAAAACCCAGATCTCGAAGCTGTTTTATTGCTTCCAAAACTGTTGCATATTTATAATTCGCACTCATAATTTTATCTTTAAGAGTACTAAAGTTAAGGAAAAAATCTGAAATTAATGTAATAAATAAGTCGCTCCAATTGAGCCATAAAAATAGCCCTCGTTTCGAGCATTGTCAACTTCTTTGCCTCGATAAACAAAAACGTAATGGAAATTCCAATGGTTTTTTCGGTATTTAAAACCTGCTTCGCCATTGAATCGCATCGGAATCAAATCATAAGTTACCGGACTGTCGTTATTAAAAAGACTTCCCTGAATCGTGGTGTCATAAATCTGGTAGTTAAAATTCGGATTAATGTAGAAATAAAACTCGCTTTGTTCCTTATATTTTTCCTGATCTGAATTTAACGATGCGCCGTGAAGATTTGAATCATAAACCGGAAGCAGTTTTTTCCAAAGCGCAATTCTAGCCAAAGGACCAATAGAAATTCCGTTTAAAACGGTACCAAAATTCGCTTCGCCTTGAAGGTGAAAATCAATTTTTTCGCTTGGTTTATTTCTAAATATTTTAGTAGAATATAGCACATTTCCTTGGACGGCAAAAGCATCCCGAATTTGATAATCCCAACCTTCAACTGGTTTATAACCGAAAGCCTTATGAAATAATTTCTGGAAACCTTCCGCTTGCGAAGACGGACCAACCACGCCCAATTGAACATTTGTTTTCAAAACCGATTCACTTTGATAAAATCGATTGATACCAAATTCCCCAAAAAGATAACCCGAAAAAGGCCTATCATGCCTGGAAATTCTTCGGGCTTCCACCGTATGTGGATTGTAAATGTATTGCCCAAATTTGAATTCCACAATCTTTTTGTTGATGTTTGGATTTTCATTTTGGCTCAGAAAACGATAAAAAATTTCAATTCCGTTGGTGTAATATTGATCGTTTACCGTAGAAGTAAAAAGGTCATTATCGACAATAATGCCGACTTCTCCGGAATGATTCTGGCTAAAAATGCTGGTGGTAAAAAACAAGAAAAAAAACGGGGAAATTTTTTTCAGCATCTGATTTTTAGTAATCTAATTTAACGTAATTCATGTGTTTCATAATTCGGCCTTTTCGTCTTTCGGTGTAAGAAGAAGAATGGCTGGCCTTGAATTTTCTAGGATTTGGAAGAATTGCAGCAATTCCGGCAGCTTCTCTTTTTGAAACCGATTTTGCGCCTTTTCCATACCAATGTTGGGATGCAGCTTCAACGCCATAAACGCCGTCGCCCATTTCAATACTGTTCAAATACACTTCCATAATACGTTCTTTGCCCCAAAATATTTCGATCAAAACCGTGAAATAAGCTTCCAAACCTTTTCTCAAATAACTTCTTCCTTGCCAAAGAAAAACATTTTTAGCAGTCTGTTGCGAAATGGTACTTCCGCCTTTTAATCTTTTTCCCTTGGAATTATTTTTGAATGCTTTTTGCATCGCTCCAAAGTCAAAACCGTTGTGGCTCAAGAAAGTCGCGTCTTCGCTGGCAATGACCGCTTTTTGAAGATTTGGCGCCATTTCATCTAACGAAACCCAGTCGTGACTGCAAGTCATTTCTTTGCCGGCTTCTTTTTGTTCCAAAGCGCGAATGGCCATCAACGGCGTAAACGGGACCGGAACGAATTTAAAAAGTATGACAAAAAACACCGAAATTCCGAGGAACCAAAGCGCACATTTTATTAAAAACTGAAGTATTTTTTTACCCATAAAAATCTAAAAAACAATAATCTAATCTACTAAATCTGCTAATTCTTGACCAATCAAACTGCCGATAGCAACGCCCATTCCGCCTAATCTGACGCCGCAATATACATTTTCAGAAAGTTTTTCAACAATTGGATTCTTGCTAGAACCCATTCCCATAATGCCACTCCAGCGATGTTCGATTTTAAAATCTTGGTTTGGCAAAATTACTTCTTTTAATATTTCCTCCAGTTTATTTTGTATTAAATCTGTCTGGCCAAATTCAGTTGTGGTTTCGCCTTCAAAATCTTCGTTTCTGGCACCGCCAAACAGAATTCTGTTACCAAAATTTCTAAAGTAATAATAACCTTTGTCAATATGAAATGTACCTTTTATATCTAAATTCGGAATTGGCTCTGTGATTTAAACTTGTGCTCTTGCCGGCTTTACAGCACCTTTTGTCAAATTTCCAGCAAAGCCGTTTGTGGCAAAAAACAGTTTTTTAGTTTGGAAATCAAAATCATTTGTAGCCACGCGAACGCCGTTTGCATTTTCTTGATATTCGGTAACGGTTTGCTGATTTAAAATGAGGATGTTGTTGGCAATTGCCAATTTCAGTAAGGCTTCCATCATATTTCCGGTATCGATTTGGCCTTCAAACGGATTGAAAATTAAATATTCTTGGATATTTCCGAAGTTGAATCGGTCAATCTCTTTGGCAAAAACATCAGCTTTAAAAAGCGGACGCAAAACGTCATTGATAAAAGGAATTTTCTGCAGACATTCGTTATAATGACTTTCAGAATTTTTCAAAAAAAGTTCGTAACCTCCGTACAATTTATAATCTATGGTTTGATCGCCAAGACGCTTTCTGAGTAATTGCAAACCCTGCCAGCGTTTTTGAATCAACTGAATTACTTCTTCTTCAGAATGGTTTCTTAAGTCGTCGATGATTTCAGAGATGCTTCCGAAGCAGGCGAATCCTGCGTTTTTGGTACTTGCGCCTTGTGGCAAAAATCCTTTTTCAAGGACTATAATTTTACTTTCTGGAAATTTCTCTCGAAGTCGCAATGCGGTGTGCAAGCCTACAATTCCACTGCCAACGATGGTGTAATCAATATTTGAAAACCAATTTTTTATTTCCCAGTAGCTTAAGTTCGCTTTCATGGCCTGAAGTTTAAAAAAATTAAAATGGTTTGTTTTATAGCCCCGATTGCAGGGGAAATCCTCCCGATTTTTCATCGGGAGATTGCACCGGAAAGCGGGAAAATGGATAGCTGAAAATCACTGTCCTTTCGCTTCTGAAAAAAAACTAAAGTTCCTTTTCGTCTTCTTTTGTTCCGGTTTTTTTCTTTAGATAATTCAGCAAAAGCGGTACTGTGGTGATTGCGACGATGCTCAAAACGATGATTTCGATGTGATCTTTTAAGTTGATTCCGAATTCTGCCATAAATAAATCGTTCAAATAGTGGCCAGCAAAAATCAGAGTGAATGCCCAAAGAAAGGAACTCAAGATGTTGAAAAACATGAATTTTTTCTTTTCCATGCCCACGATTCCTGCGATAATTGGCGCAAAAGTTCTGATTATCGGGACAAATCTGGCGAAGATAATGGCTCTTCCGCCGTGTTTTTCAAAGAAAATTCTGGACTCGATTAAGTATTTTTTCTTGAACCAAAATGTGTCTTGTTTATTGTAAAGATAGTAACCGCTTTTTGATCCAAACCAGTAACCAAAGGTGTTTCCAATGATTCCTGCGAGTGCGACTAACGATGATAATATGGCAAGATTTATGAAATCGTTGTCAATTGAAATGATGGTTGACATCAATTCTGTGCTGTAAATTCCGGCTAGAAAAAGCAATGTGTCGCCAGGCAGAAAAAATCCGGCGAAAAGTCCTGTTTCTGCGAAAACGATGAATAAAACGACATAAATGCCGATGGGAACACCGCTGATTTTCAGGTTGATATAAAATTCAGGATTTAATAATTGCATCCAATCGAAACTTTCCATTTAGCTTGCTGTTTCTGTTATTGTTTCAGGTTCTGATTCCCATTTGTCGACTGCGGTTGTCGCCAAGGCGTTTCCGAGTACGTTTGTCATGCTTCGGGCCATATCGCAAAAGTGGTCAATTGGCAAGATTAAAGCGATTCCTTCTGGCGGAATTCCGAACATTGCACATGTGGCGACTACTACAATTAATGACGCTCTTGGAACTCCGGCAACGCCTTTGCTGGTCAGCATCAAGACTAAAAGCATTGTAATTTGCTCGCCTAAAGTCATATCGACGCCGTAAACTTGCGCGATGAAAATGCTGGCGAAAGTCATGTACATCATGCTTCCGTCAAGATTGAAGGAATATCCGAGAGGCAAAGTGAATGAAACGATTTTACTTTTACATCCAAAACGTTCTAATTCTTCGACTAATTTTGGAAAAACGGCTTCGCTTGAAGTAGTTGAAAATGCGATTAACAAAGGACTTTTGATTCTTTTTAATAATGTCCAAAGTCTGTTTCCGAGGATAAAATATCCAACGAGAAGCAATAATGCCCAAAGGACTAAAATTCCGATGGCAAAATCTGTCAAGTATTTTGCGTATAAAGTGAAAATCTCGAAACCATAAACGGCAACGGCGGCAGAAACGGCGCCGAAAACACCAAGCGGTGCAACCCACATAATGTAAGTTACCATTTTAAGGATTACGTGAGAAATAACATCTAAAACTTTGATAATTGGATCTGCCAATTTTCCCATTCCTGAAAGCGCGACACCAAACAAAATTGAGAAAATAACGATTTGCAAGATTTCATTTGTAGCCATTGCTTCCACAAAACTCTTTGGAACCACGTGCGTTACAAAGTGTTCTAGCGAAAAAGAACCTGTATTTTTCAACAAATCTTCTGCAGCAGAAACGTCATCCATTTTTATGGAAGTTCCTTTTCCTGGTTTAAGCCAATTCACTAAAACCAAACCTACTGTTAGAGAAATCAAGGAAGCGGTAATGAACCAAGCCATTGCTTTTCCTCCGACGCGACCCACCATTTTCATGTCGCCCATTTTTGCAATTCCAACAACCAAAGTTGAAAAAACTAACGGCGCGATGATCATTTGAACTAATCGGATAAAAATGGTTCCCAGTAGTTTTATTTTTTCTGCAAAAGAGTCAATATTTTCTATGGAAGCTGGTGATCCGTTTTCAGATTTTGAAACTTTTTCAAGATTTAAATTTGAGTTTCCAGAAACAACTGTTGGAACAAGCGTAGCTTTTTTTTCGTTTAAAACGATGATTTCGTTCGTGTTTGCCGGAAGCGTTTTTGCATATTCCTTATAACTCGCGCTGTCTTTAACGACATAAACGTCTTGCGTGTATTTTTTGCCATCGCTTAACTCAAAAGAAAGTTTATCAGGACCAAGATTTGCCGGCGAATATCTGATGGTATTTCCTTTTCCTGAATAATTGATAATGTATCCTAATCCGACGCCTAAAACCAGTGCGACGATAATTGCGATGAACAGTTTATTGTTGTTTTTCAAATCAGTTTAATTTTAGTCCGTGAAAATAGGCATATTTTTTAAAAAAGCCTTGACTAAAACGATTTTTCCCAATAAAAAACCGCCGATTACAGATGTTTTTAAACGATTCGTTAGTTTTGGGTCTAAACCAGTTTCCAAAAAATGCCTACATTTAGGCCTTCTTTACAAATTTACATAATGAAAAAAATTCTTCTCTTAACAATTGGTATGATTGGATTATCCGCATCAGCGCAAAACGTAATGACGCCCGAATTACTTTGGCGACTCGGACGAGTAACTCCGCTAGGAATTACAAAAGATAGCAAAAATATTATTTACAAAGTTTCAATTCCTTCGGTGGAAGAAAACAAGTCAGATTCAAAGGTATATTCTATTCCGGTTTCTGGCGGAAAAGCTACCGAAATTACAGATTATGAAACGTTGTTGAAAGACAAAAATCTTTCTCCTGACGGAAAATTGTTGCTATCAAGCAAGGAAATCAAGGTCGGAAAAGTTTTGGGCAAAGATTATTATCCAAATTTAGACAAGTCAAATGTTCAGGTTTATGACGGTTTGGATTACAGACATTGGGACACTTGGAACGACGGAACGCACAATCACGTGGTTTATTCAAATGCGACTGACAAAGAGAATTTCATTGATATTATGAAAGACGAGCCTTTTGATTCACCTCAAAAACCTTTTGGCGGTGATGAAGATTTTGTTTGGTCGCCTGATGGAAAAAGTATTGTTTATGTTTCCAAAAAATTAGAAGGGACAAAATACGCCATTTCCACCAATACTGATTTGTACCAATATGATTTGGCTACAAAAACCACTAAAAACTTGACCGAAAAAAATCCGGGATATGACACCGCACCGCAATTTTCGCCTAATGGAGATTTGACTTGGTTGCAGATGAAACGCGATGGATATGAAGCCGACAAAAATGATATCATCGTCCGTTTTAAAGGAAATGATATGAATTTGACTAGCGCTTGGGACGGAACTGTGGACAGTTTCACTTGGAGTGCTGACGGTAAAAAAGTATATTTTTTAGCTCCGATAAATGGAACGAAACAACTGTTTGAAGTAAATTTTCCGGGTGTGACTCGAATTGCGATTACCGTAAGACAAATTACCGATGGAGATTTTGACGTAAATGAAATAGTTGGCTTTTCTGGAGAAAAAATCATCGTGACAAGAACTGATTTTAATCACGCTTCTGAGATTTATTCGTATGATTTCAAGAAGAAAAGCTTCAGCCAAATTACAAAAGTGAATGACGCTGCGTATTCAAAAATTGCCTTGAGCAAATTCGAGAAAAGATATGTAACCACAACCGACGGAAAAAAGATGTTGGTCTGGGTGGTTCTTCCTCCAAATTTTGACAAGAATAAAAAATATCCAACTTTATTATATTGCCAAGGCGGACCACAATCTGCGTTGACGCAATTCTATTCTTTCCGTTGGAATTTTCAAGTTATGGCAGCACAAGGTTATATCGTCGTAGCGCCAAATCGAAGAGGAATGCAAGGTCACGGCGTGGAATGGAACGAACAAATTAGTAAAGATTGGGGCGGACAGGTGATGGACGATTATCTTTCTGCGATTGACGATGTTTCAAAAGAAAGTTATGTTGACAAAGCAAGATTAGGCGCTGTTGGAGCAAGTTATGGCGGTTATTCTGTGTTTTATTTGGCCGGAATCCACCAAAAAAGATTCAAGACATTTATTTCGCACTGTGGCGTTTACAACTTACAAAGCATGTATGGAACCACTGAAGAAGTTTTCTTCAACAACTGGGATCACGGTGGCGCTTATTGGGAAAAAGACAATGCTGTGGCACAAAAAACATTCGCAGAATTTAATCCAATTAACAATGTGGCGAAATGGGACACACCGATTTTAATTTTTCAAGGTGGAAAAGATTACAGAGTTCCGATTGGTCAAGGACAGGAAGCTTTTCAAGCAGCGCAATTGCGAGGTATCAAAAGTAGATTTGTTCTCTTACCAGAAGAAAATCACTGGGTTTTAAAACCTCAAAATGCTCAGGTTTGGCAGAAAGAATTTTTTAGATGGTTGAAAGAGACATTGTAGAAAATTTTAAAATATAAAATCCCGCAAGAATCAACTTGCGGGATTTTTTTATGCTTAAAAATAAATTATTTCTTCGCTAACTTGAAACTTTCAGTTCCAATTGCAGTTGTTGTCTGAACAACATAACTCCCTGATGATAAACCAGATAAATCGATTTGACCTTCAGTCGCATTTAATTTGCGATCTAAAACTTTTTGTCCCAAAAGATTAAAAATTTGAATTTCAGAAACTGTTTCCGGGCTTGAAAAATTCAATACATTTCCAGCAGGATTTGGGTAATAACTTACTTTTGCTTTTGCAAATTCGTTGACTCCAAGCTGTGTTGCCGTTACCGTCAATGCGTCAACAGTTGTAGAATATCCATAATCGGTCTCGCACTCCACGGCAATTTGATATGTTGCAGACGGATTTGGAAGTACAATTGTTCCTGACGTCGTCCACGCTGTAACATTCGAATGGTATTCTGCAACTTGAACCCAAGCAGAAGTTGATGAAGTTCGGTAGAAAATTCGCAACCAGTTTTGGTCAGGATTCCAATATGGATTTCTAAAATAGAAACTTACACTCACATTTTCGTGATTTGACAAGTCTAAAACTGGGCTCACCAATTTAGTTTTATCAAAAAGATGAGACGTTCCAGGATAGTTGGCAAATTTTGTCCCTTCATAGGCCGTAATTCCCGTTCCGCCGGTTGTTGGCGATGTAACATAAGTCCAAGACATAGTATTCACTTCATAAATTTGTGTCCAAGCTGCTCTTGTAGGTGAAGCATCTTCAAAAGTTTCTGTCCAAGGAAAAGTTGTGACCTGCGCGTTTACACTTGTAAAAGCAAGAGCAAACGATGCTAAAATGATTCCTTTCTTGAAAAATCTGAACGAATTTTCAATTTTGTAAATTTGTTTCATAATATCACATTTTTAAGTTTATTAATACCAAATATATTAATAATTTCTTAAAACTAGCTTTTAAAACCAAAAACCATATTTTTTAATCCAAAAAAAAATCCCAACCTTTCGATTGGGATTTTTTAAAATTTATAGGATTCTATTTATTTAGGATCATTCATTTTGAAGCTTTCCATGAATTTTGTAGTGTAATCTCCAGCCACATAAGCTGGTTCATCCATCAATTGTCTGTGGAACGGAATCGTGGTTTTCACACCTTCAATTACGAATTCATCCAAAGCGCGCTTCATTTTGTTGATCGCTTCTTCACGAGTTTGCGCCGTTGTAATCAACTTTGCAATCATTGAATCGTAGTTTGGCGGAATAGTATACCCAGAATAAACGTGCGTATCTAAACGAACTCCGTGACCTCCTGGCGTATGTAACGTCGTGATTTTTCCTGGTGACGGACGGAAGTCGTTGTAAGGATCTTCGGCGTTGATCCTGCATTCGATAGCGTGCAATTGTGGCAAGTAATTTTTACCAGAAATCGGCACACCTGCAGCTACTAAAATCTGCTCACGAATCAAGTCATAATCAATAACTTGCTCTGTGATTGGGTGCTCTACCTGAATACGAGTGTTCATTTCCATGAAGTAGAAATTTCTGTGTTTGTCAACCAAAAATTCTACGGTTCCAGCACCTTCATATTTGATATATTCTGCAGCTTTCACGGCAGCTTCTCCCATTTTCAAACGCAAATCGTCTGTCATGAATGGAGAAGGAGTTTCTTCAGTCAATTTTTGGTGACGTCTTTGAACAGAACAGTCTCTTTCAGAAAGGTGACAAGCTTTTCCGTAAGCATCTCCAACCACTTGGATTTCGATGTGACGAGGCTCTTCAATCAATTTTTCCATGTACATTCCGTCGTTTCCGAAAGATGCAGCAGCTTCTTGACGAGCGCTTTCCCAAGCTTTTTGAAGTTCTTCTTCTTTCCAAACGGCTCTCATTCCTTTTCCACCACCACCAGCTGTTGCTTTAAGCATTACTGGATAGCCAAATTCACTAGCTAATTTCTTAGTTTGCTCAAAAGATTCTAACAAACCTTCTGAACCTGGAATTGTTGGAACTCCTGCCGCTTTCATCGTCGCTTTTGCAGAAGCTTTGTCTCCCATTCTGTCAATCATTTCTGGTGAAGCTCCGATGAACTTGATACCGTGTTCTTGACAGATTTTTGAAAATTTAGCATTTTCAGAAAGGAAACCATATCCTGGATGGATTGCGTCTGCATTTGTAATTTCTGCAGCGGCAATGATATTTGACATTTTCAAGTAAGATAAGTTACTTGGTGGCGGGCCGATGCAAACTGCTTCGTCCGCAAAGCGAACGTGCAAGCTTTCAGCATCTGCAGTTGAATAAACAGCTACAGTTTTGATACCCATTTCTCTACAGGTTCTGATCACGCGAAGTGCGATTTCTCCTCTGTTTGCGATTAATATTTTTTTAAACATCTTGTATTAATTAGATAATTAGACAATTCGATAATTTGATAATTCGATTTTTAGATACTTCGATAGCTCTAAAAATCTAACAATCTAACAATCTAAATTAAGATGGATCAACTAAGAATAAAGGTTGGTCGAATTCAACTGGAGAAGAATCGTCAACTAAAACTTTTACGATTTTACCTGAAATTTCAGATTCAATTTCGTTGAAAAGTTTCATTGCTTCGATAACACAAACCACGTCTCCTTTTGAGATTGAAGTTCCAACTTCTACGAATGGAGCTTTATCTGGAGATGGTTTTCTGTACAATGTTCCGATAATTGGTGACTTAATTGTAATATATTTTGCATTATCGTCAGCAGCTGGAGCAACAGTTTCCGCCGGAGCAGATGGAGCTGTTGGCTGAGGCGCTGCAGCTTGTGGTAAAGCGTGGCTTACTGGCGCTTGCTGAATGTAAGTTGTAGTTTCAGATGAACCTCCATCAGTAGTTTTGATAGTGATCTTGATATCATCCATCTCCAATTTTACTTCGGTAGCTCCTGATTTTGCTACAAATTTGATTAAGTTTTGAATTTCTCTAATATCCATGATATTCGAATTTAGGTTTTAGTTTTATTGTTTGTCGTAAGCCCATTTCATATAAATAGATCCCCATGTGAATCCACCTCCGAATGCGGCAAAAATTAAATTATCTCCTTTTTTGAATTGCTTCTCAAAGTCGTTTAGAAGCAATGGCAATGTTGCTGAAGTCGTATTGCCATATTTTTGAATGTTTACTAGAACTTTCGATTCATCCACTCCCATTCTATTGGCCGTTGCATCAATAATTCTTTTGTTTGCTTGATGTGCGATCAACCAATTCACGTCGTCTTTTGTCAAGTTGTTGCGTTCCATGATTTTTTCGCTGACATCAGCCATTCCTGAAACTGCATATTTGAAAACCGTTTTTCCGTCTTGAAAAACATAATGTTGCTTGTTATCAACCGTTTCGTGAGAAGCAGGAAGCAATGATCCGCCAGCGTCAATTTTCAAGAAATCTCTTCCGATTCCGTCACTGCGAAGGATTTCGTTTTGAAAACCTAGACCTTCGTGATTTGGTTCAAATAAAACGGCTCCTGCTCCATCTCCAAAGATGATGCAAGTGGCTCTATCTGTGTAATCGATAATTGAAGACATTTTATCTGCTCCAATCAATAAAATCTTTTTGTATCTGCCTGATTCAATGTAAGCTGATGCAGTCGACATTCCATATAAAAAGCTGGAACACGCCGCTTGTAAATCATAGGCGAAAGCGTTGACAGCGCCAATTTGAGTTGCAACATAAACTGCTGTTGCAGCAACTGGCATGTCTGGAGTTGTGGTACCAAGCAAAACCAAATCGATTTCTGCTGGGTTGATGTTATTTTTTGCAATTAAATCTTCTGCAGCTTTGATTGCAAGATAAGACGTTCCTTTCGAATCATCTTTCAGCATGCGTCTTTCTTTGATTCCAGTTCGTGAAGTGATCCACTCATCATTGGTATCAACCAAGGTTTCTAATACTTGGTTTGAAAGTACAAAATCTGGCACGTAAGCTCCAACAGCGGTAATTGCGGCTGTGATTTTATTCATAAGTTTTTAATAATTTTCTTATCAAATTATTGAATTCGAAAAGAGGTGGAAATTACAAAAAATTTCTAAAACATATCTCGTTGCAAGTTGTTATTTATCAATAAATTATAAATAACAAAAAAACTCTCACAACGTGAGAGTTAAGTTTTTTATCTACAAAATTGTATTAAGCAACAGCTTCTTGCTTGTCGATTACCACTTGACCTCTGTAGTACATTTTACCTTCGTGCCAGTAAGCTCTGTGGTATAAATGTGCCTCACCAGTTATAGGACATGTAGCAATTTGAGCAACAGTCGCTTTATAATGTGTTCTTCTCTTATCTCTTCTTGTTTTCGAGATTTTTCTCTTAGGATGTGCCATTTTACTATATTATTTATCCGTTAATAGTTTTTTTAATTGATCCCAGCGTGGATCTGTCGTTTCTTCTTCTTTTACATCAGTCTTATGTTCCTTGGCATTCACTTTCAATTCATTTAGCTTGTCAAGGGCTTCACTTTTTAAAGTTCCGTCTTTTATGCCTGGATGAATCTTTTTTAGAGGAATCGAAAGCGCTATCATTTCATAAATGTATTGCTTAACGTCAACCTGATGTTCCCCAAAGGTCAAAATGAGTAATTCCTCATTATCATCATTAAAAACTTCTCCAAATTGAACAATCAGTTTAATTTTTCCTTTTACAGGAAGATCAAACATCTCACTTGTCAAGTCACACGGAACGTGAATCGTGCCTTTGTGCTTAAAGTGAAGTTCAAGCATGGTGCTTTTTTTCTCTAAAACTAAGTTGACTTTAATATCACAAGATTCAAACTCGTCATATTGATAGTCCTCAAAGAACTCTTTATTTATTTGATATTCAAACTGATGTTTTCCTAACTTTAATCCTACGAAAGGAATTAAAAATTCATTGGTTACTTTCATCTTCACAACAATTTGCCCTAAACTTCGGGAGTGCAAAGATATAAAATAATTGCAAATCCAAAAGCGTTATAAACATTTTTTTGTTTATAACTGTTTTTCTTTAATTTTTAGCGGATTTTGGCTAATAATCTGATACTCATTTCGCGAGTGATAAATGTCTATCGCAAGATAAACTGCCTCTTTAAATGAATTGTGATCTGCCAACCCTTTTCCTGCAATATCATACGCCGTTCCATGATCTGGAGACGTTCTGATTTTATTTAAACCCGCCGTATAGTTCACGCCATTACCAAAAGAAAGCGTCTTAAACGGAATCAATCCTTGGTCGTGATACGTCGCAATTACCGCATCATATTTTTCATATTGATTGCTTCCGAAGAAACCATCTGCTGGATATGGTCCAAAAACCAAAGTCCCGCTTTCAAACATTTTTTTAATGACCGGTTGTATTATTTCAAGATCTTCCTTCCCAATCACGCCACCATCACCCGCATGTGGATTTAATCCTAAAACCGCAATTCTTGGCTTGTTGATACTAAAATCTTGAATCAAAGATTTTTTTATAGTTTCAATTTTCTTCTTAATCAAAGCTTCTGTCAAATGCGCCGAAACTTCATTTACCGGAATATGATCTGTAATTAATCCAACTCGCAAATTATCTTGAACCATAAACATCAAAGCATCACCTTCAAGTTCTTGGTCCAAATAATCAGTGTGACCCGGAAATTTAAAATCTTCCGCCTGAATGTTGTACTTATTAATAGGAGCCGTTACCAAAACATCCACCAAACCTTCTTTTAATGCCTTTGTAGCCGCAACAAATGACTTGATGGCATATTTGCCTACGTTTTCATCATTTACTCCATATTCAATGTTTACGCTTTCTTTCCAAACATTCAAGACATTTATTTTTCCTGTAATGATTTGGTCCAAGCTGTCAATTCCGTGCAATTGCATTCCGGCATCAAGGCTTTTTTTGGCAAACGAAAGAATTTTTACATTGGCAAAAATCACCGGAGTACAAAGCTCAAGCATTCGTGAATCTTCGAAAGTCTTTAAAACGACCTCGCTTCCAATACCGTTTAAATCTCCGATTGAAATTCCAACAATTATATTTTCTGCTTTTTTCATAATGCTTGCTCCTTATTATTCCTTAATTTTGAAGTGCAAATTTAGTAAAATAAAACCACAATGTTTACAGGAATAATTGAAACCCTCGGGACTATAAAAGATATACGAAAAGATCAGGAAAATTTACATATTACTGTAACTTCTTCGGTTACAAATGAATTGAAAATTGACCAAAGCGTTTCTCATAACGGCGTTTGCCTGACGGTTGTTGCCATTTCTGGCGATGATTTTACGGTAACCGCAATTAAAGAATCGATTGACAAGACAAATATTGGCGAATGGAAAACGGGCGATACCGTAAATTTAGAAAGGGCAATGAAACTTGGAGACAGATTAGATGGCCACATTGTTCAAGGCCACGTTGACCAAACCGGAATCTGTAAAAGCGTTGAAGAAAATAGCGGCAGTTGGTATTACACTTTTGAATATGACGAAAGCTTGAATAATATTACCATTGAAAAAGGCTCAATTACTGTTAACGGAGTGAGCTTGACCGTTGTCAATTCAAAGAAAAATGAATTTAGCGTGGCGATAATTCCTTACACGCACGAGCACACGAACTTCAAAGATTTTAAAGTTGGGACAAAAATCAACTTAGAATTTGATGTTATTGGAAAATACGTGACTCGATTGAATCAATTGCGATAGTTAGAATATCATAAAAGCAAAAAACTCCGATTTACATCGGAGTTTTTTTATGTTTTAAAAGTGGTTTCAATTTATAAAAAGAAAAGATTACAGCTGCTATTAAAAGCACCCAAACCCCACTATCAATTGGCAGTCCTACAGGAGGCGGGGTAGTTGTGTATGGCTGAGGCTCTGGTGGCGCAGCGAGCATAACTTGTGTGAACGCAAAAAAAATAATTGCAATATTTCTCATTGTTTGGGACAATCTTAATATCCGGTAAAAGTAAATAAAAATTCGATTTTACAAAATGTTTTATAGTTTAAATTAAAGTTTAAAAAAAGATAATTTAATACGAAAACGTTGGAAATCAACCCAAGTGCATTTTTAGTTATGACTCAACGACAGTTTCTGAGGAAAGAAAATCATAAAATAATCCGGCCATAATCGCACCTGCAATTGGCGCAAGCCAAAATAACCATAATTGTTCAATCGCCCATCCGCCAACAAAAATTGCCTGACTCGTACTTCTTGCTGGATTTACAGAAGTATTTGAAACAGGAATACTTATTAAATGAATTAACGTTAACCCTAAACCAATCGCTATTCCTGCAAAACCTTTTGGTGCAGATTCGTGCGTTGCGCCAAGGATAATTAACATAAATATAAATGTCATAATTAATTCTGTGGTCAGAACAGAAAAAATATCATATTGGTTTGGCGAGTGTATCCCATAACCGTTTGCTGCGAATCCTCCAATTTCAAAACTCGGCTGACCGCTTGCTATTAAATAAAGAATTGAGGCGCCAGCTAAACCTCCTAAAACCTGTGAAATAATATACGGAATGACTTCGTTTCTTTGGAATCGCCCAGCAATCCAAAGTCCAATTGAAATTGCCGGATTTAAATGGCAACCAGAAACATTTCCTATTGTGTAAACCATTGTTAAAACGGTCAACCCGAATGCTAAGGATACTCCAACATATCCAATTCCTGCATTTAATTCTGGAATTGAGGCCGCTAAAACAGCACTACCACATCCACCTAAAACCAACCAAAGAGTACCTACAAATTCGGCAATTAATTTTTTTGTCATTTGTTTTAATAATTTATTTTATTCAAAATTGCAATTGGCATTCCATTTAAGTTCCTTAAAGAGAAATTCCCAAAAACTCAGTTTTTTCTCTATTGAACTTGTTGCTAAAGCTTTAGCATCTTATTGCGAGACAAAGAAATACAAGCTCTATTTTGCTAACAAAAATTTAAATACTCATATCTACTCATTAAAAAAAATAAAAAATAAAATACTGTTTTACAGGTATTTAAGTACAGGTATTTAATATTAAAAACACCTTATATTCTGTTATTTATAAAAAGTGAGTAGTTAAATGCTTAGAAAACAATATAAATACTGTTTTAACTAAATCTGAAAACTAAAGTTTAGAGGTTTTATTTACAACTATTTCGTTTTGTTGTGACATAACTTTATAAAAAAGCCTCCAAAATAGGAGGCTCATTTATTTATAAATATCTTTTAAATATTCATCATCCAAACATTTATATCTTCTTCAGATGCGATACTTAATTTTTTTCTTAAACGATATTTCTTTGCTTCGACCGCTCTCACAGATGAATTGGTGCAGGTGGCGATTTCCTTTGTAGTAAAATCCAATTTTAAAAGACCGCACATTTTTTGCTCTCCGGCAATTAAATTTGGATTAATTTCATTTATTTTTTTATAAAACCCCGGATATGCTTCTTTAAATATTCCCAAAAATGATGGATCATCTTCTTTTGCGAGAAAGACGATTCTCTTTAAAAGATTTTCATCTACATGATTTGCATTATTTTTTATCGTCTCATCAACAACTTCTACTTTCTTTACTTTTCTGCTTCTTCCCAAAGCGAGATAGATGATTCCAATGAAAACTAAGGATAAAAAAAGTATAAAAATAAATGATCGCGTCGACCTGATTGGCTCCACAATTATTTTTTCTTGCTCCAATAATTTTTTGCTTTCGTTATCTAAATTTCCAGAATTCTTTAAGCTGTCACTCAATGAAATATATTCGGAAAGAAATTTTGAAGAACCGATGTTATCATTTGCTTTTTTCAAAGCCTTTGAAATCCCTAAATACAAAGACGCCAAGATGTAAGGATTTTTAATTTTTTTAGCAATTAAAATACCTTTTTGAAAACGATCTATTGAAGAATTATAATCTTTTTTCAGATAATACAAACTTCCCAAATCATTTAAAGTATTTGCTATAACCACATTATGATCAACAGAATTTGCAAGTTGCAAAGCTCTGTCAAGATAATACTGCGCTGAATCTAACTCTTTTGCCCTCAAAAATGCCGAACCTACATTGGAGCAAGCCAACGATAAAGTTTTATTTTTTAAAGAATTGTTAAGCGCCATTTTCTCAAATTCGCGATAGCCTTTTCTATAAAAATAAGCTACAGAATCTAAGTCGCCATGATTTTGATCGATTGAAAATGCGATATCATTATATATAACGCCGATTCGAGAACTTTTTGTTTGAACATCATTAAGTTTTCCCGCACTTATCAAGGCTCTTTTTAAATAAATTCTTCCGCTTTTGTAATTTTTTAATCGGGTGAAAGAAACACCTCTTAATCTTAAAGCGTCAGAAAGGGATTTAAAATCAATGAGATAGTTAGCTATATTTTCGGCCTCTGAGGCATTTTTGATTGCGTCTTCAAATTTTCCCAATTCATATTGCTCACGACTTGCTAGTAACAAACTAGAAAGCATACCTTCTTTATAATCCAGTTTTTTTGAATCATCGTAAGTCTTTAGACTCAACGTAATTCCATAAGGATAATCGTGCTTTTCCAATCGCTCGACAACACGAAGAATACTATCAATTTGAGTGGTTTCAAAGTTTTGAGAGAAACTTGTACTACTTAAAATGAGAAGAAAATAAAGGCTTAATATACATTTCATAAATGCAGAGTTCAATAATCTTGTTAAGAACAGGCTAAGTCATTATAATATGGGATGCAAAATAATAAAATTTATGAATAGAAATAACAAAACATTTTATTTAAGAGAAATACAAAAAATATCTGTTAAATTATTAAAAATAAACTGTTTAACAACAATATTAAAATTAAAAAACAATTAATTTGTCAAATATTTTTTGATTTATTCTCAACTCTCAAAATTTTTAAATATTTTTAAATTAGCCGTTTTTAATACAAAAAAATTAATCTCTGTCAAAAACGTGCGCCTTAATAATATGAGGCGTTACTTCTTTCAACGTTTTTTTATTTATGGGATGCAAACCTGGAGCATTAAAAAACTCACATTCATTGTTTTGCTTTAAGTACCAAACAACTGGCTTTTCATTTTTAAAAAAAGTGGTTGTGTCAGAAACTTTTATTCTTTTAAAATTTTTAAGTAAATTATTATCAATTGGCATTGCGGTCGAATAACCTGCAAATTCGTTTGCTGAGTTTTCACAATCTATTTTTTCATAATGATCATCCTTCCAAATCATGCATTTTTTTTCGAATGCTTTTTGCACTGAAAAAGCCGATAACGCCACGAATATCCCAACACAAAAAAGCATTATTGGTTTTGAAAAAGTGACCTTTTTTGAAATATTTTCGAAATTCTGAAGGTTTACCTTCGCTTCGTTTTGTAGAATTATTTCCTTAGACACATTTTCTATTTCTCCCCCATTTTTTTTAAATTCTCTTGGAACCTCATCGTTCCTATTATCTTCGATTTGATTTTGAGTAAATTTTAAAAAAGGCCTAATTTCCAAATCAACAAATACCGCCAAAAGATTTGCACTTTGAATCTCTTGCAAATTTGATTTTCCGTTTAAAAATTTGCTCAATGGCCGAAATTTATCAGTATCAAAATTTAAAATCGCCTTGCTTTTATTTTCTATATCTGACTTAAAACCAAAGAAAATTTTAAACGTAATCGCATCCTGATAAGAAAGATGTTCACACATTTCTGATGCCAATTTTTTTAAACTGGCAGGAGTTGGATCTAAAAGATAGTGACTTTTTTCTCCATTTTTAGCTAGCTCATATTCTTCTAAAATAGCTTTTTTATAATCTTCAAGAGTAATTTTCATATCATACAAATAGCTTCTATCTAAATAAATTCGGAATCAATCGGATTTCTCGGAATCATCGGAATCCATTGACAATCCCTGACAAAACCCGCCCTTACTTTGCAACAGAATCAAGTTTACCGGATCTTGAATGCATCGAGAACAAATGTACAAAACTGATTCAAAAACAGCGACTTCAAGCAGATGTGAAATAATTTTCTGGGAAGTATAATTACTCCTTCTGTTTGATTCGCTGACTTCCCAAAAAAAGGGTTTTGACCCAAAAATTTGCTTGCCAATTTAACCGAAATATTTTTTTTGGAAGGTAAGCTATTGTCAAATTTTCAACGAATTTATTTATGAAAAAAATATTTTTTGCTTTAGCAATTATCATTTCGTGCGCCTCAATTATTTCGTGCGATGCTGATAGCGTTTCTGACAACGCACAATCTAATCCCAGCGCAGATTCTGGTGGTACCGGAACAGTTCCTCCTGTAAAACCACCTCCACCACCACCAGGAAATGGCGGTTAATTTTTCAAGATTAATGTAATCTTTTTACTAATTTCGGGGAAACATTTCTTTCATGAAGCAATGCTCCCCGATTTTTTTATTTTTTATTGTATTTCTCTTGTGTTGAAAAACGAAATGAATTTAGCAGTAAAAATAACGATGCTGACAGTATTTCTTTTTATGCAGCGAAGTCGCTAGATTACTCTTTAACTTTAGAAAAACGTTCTGAATCAGCAGATAAGGCTTTCCGTTTGGCAAAAAACAAAAGTGATTTGTCTGTATTATATTCAGCTCTGTATGTTAAAATTCAAAATGATATTGAAGCAAAAGGAGACAGCCTTGATTATAATTTAAATCAATTGAAAAAAATTGCATCAAAAAGTAAAGATGCCAGTTTAAAAGCAGGATATTTTTCTCTAAAAGCAAATTCTTCCGCTAAAAAAGATTCCAGTTATTTTTATTTCCAAAAGGCGAAAAACGAATATCTTTTTTTAAAAGACAGCCTTAGAGCTGGATATAACTTATTGAGACTTTCTGAAATTGCGATGGAAACTTCAAATTTTAATGACGTTCAAGAATATGCGACAGAAGGTTTGAACTTGTTAAATCAAAGCGAAAACAGAGAATATATTTCGCATCTTAATAATATGATTGGACTTTCTCTTGAAAATGTTAGAGATTTTGACGCGGCTTTATCTTATTATAAGGAAGCCTTGAAATATGCAGATACAGAGTTGTTTAAGGACATCATTAAAAATAATATCGCAAAAGTTTATCAGGAAGAAAAAGAATATCAAAAAGCAATAACTATTTATTCTGAGATATTTTCCTCAAAAAATCTTGATTCACATATTGAAAGTAAAGCGCGCGCGTTAGATAATTTGGGCTACACTTATTATTTGAACGGAGACACAAAAGGTATAAAATTTATGTTGGAATCTCTTAAAATCAAAGATTCAATCAACGACGAACTCGGATTAATTGCTTCCAACTTAAATCTTTCAAATTATTACCTCAACACTGATCCTGAGCTATCAAATAAATATGCTAAAAAAGCTTTTGTCCTTTCTGATAAATTAAAAGATGCCGATTCAAAGTTGAAATCACTTGAATTATTGTCAAAAACAGCAACGAGCAAATTGGAAATTGACCGTCTTTTTTCAAATTATGTCAAGCTTAACGACAGCATTAATTATGAAAAAGAAAATGCAAAAAATCAGTTTTCTAAATTAAAATTTGACAATAAAGAAACGGAAGAACGATTTTTAAAGGAAAAAGCAGAAAATGCAGAAAACAAATTGATTGCAGAACGTGCCAAAAACAGAAGCTTCTTGGCCATTACCTCGACGATAATTTTACTGTTGTTAAGCTACCTTTTTTTTAAAGTCGTCAAAATTAGAAATGCGATAGAAAAACAAAAAGAAATCTACAATACGGAAACTCGTATTTCAAAAAAAGTGCATGATGAATTGGCAAATGACGTTTATAATATCATGAATTTTGCCAACAACCAAAATCTTGAAATTCTTGATAAAAAAGAAACTCTTCTTACGGATTTAGACAGTGTTTACAGTAGAACACGCGATATTTCGAGAGAAAATAGTCCGATTGATTTGGGCGATAATTATCCTTTGCAATTAAAACAAATGCTGTCTGATTATCAAACTGAAAATTTAAATGTCATCATTATTGAAGAAAATAGCATCAACTGGAATTCAGTCGACGAAAATAAAAAAACAACTATTTTTAGAATTCTTCAAGAGTTGATGATTAACATGAAAAAGCACAGCCAGGCGAGCCTTACCATGATTAAATTTGATTTTACCAACAAAAACATTAGCGTCAATTATTCTGATAATGGCGTTGGATTTAGCGAAGGAAAAACTTTTTTTAAAAACGGCCTTCAAAATGTGGAAAACCGTATTTCTGGAATCAACGGAACGATTACTTTTGACAAAAAGACAAACAAAGGAGTGAAAATTTTAATCACGCTTCCTTCATAAAATCAAAAGTTATGTTTAAAAAAATTCTAATCGCCGAAGACATTGATAGCATTCAAAATTCAGTAATTGCGCAAATTTCAGAACTAACAAAAGCTGAAATTCATCACAGCAAATATTGCGACGAAGCTTATCTAAAAATAAAAAAAGCCAAACTTGACGACGAACCTTTTGATTTGCTCATAACCGATTTGTCTTTTGTACAAGATCATCGTGAAGTCATCTTATCGTCGGGCGAAGAATTGATCAGAGCCACAAGAGAATCACAACCAGACTTAAAAATTATCGCGTACTCGATTGAAGATAAATCATATAAAATCAAACAGCTTTTTGACATTTGTGGCATCAATGGATTTGTTTCAAAAGGAAGGTATGGCTCAATGGAACTAGAAAAAGCGATTTTATTTTTAGCTGAAGAAGACGAAGATTATATCGACTCAAAATTATCTCACGTAGTAAAGACTTCCAAGATCATTGAAATTGAAGAATTTGACCTCAAATTAATTAAGCTTTTATCAAACGGATTGACTCAGTCTGAAATTGTTGAAAAATTTAAAGCGCAAAATATTCCAACAAGCAATAGTAGCATTGAGAAACGCATTTTAAAACTTAAAACGTATTTCAAAGCAAAAAACACTATTCATCTGATTAGCAATGCAAAAGATTTAGGATTAATATAAATATTTAAATTGGTCAACCTCTTTGCTAAAAAATAGACAAATCATATCAGAATTCACAAATTCGCTTCACGAAAACGTTTTAGTTAATTCTTAATTTGCTTAAGATAATGCAATCAATAACTTCACAGAGGCTCATTTTATAAATTACAAACAATTAATATTTATTTTATTTAAATAATATGCAAAAATAACTGATAAAAATTACGATATTAAAAATATCGTATATTTGGTTAACCAATTTAATCGAATTTTATCCTTTATTTTTAAAATTATGAGTAAAAAATACTTTTTATCGTTTTTCGCGCTATTTATTTGTCTGATAGCAAATTCTCAAACCACCGTGACAACAGATACAAGTCTTCAGACGCTTGTAAACGCAGCGACGCCTGGATCAACATTTGTAATTCCGGATGGAACTTATCCTGATTTTTATTGCAGTTTTACTAAAATCGCTACGGCTGAAAATCCAATAACTATCAAAGCGCAAACCGTGGGCGGTGTAACCTTGACCGGAAATTCCGCTTTTGTTTTTAAAAAATCTGCGCATATTATTTTAGAAGGTTTTGTTTTCAATTGCCAAAGCAACAGCACTTTGGTAAAACTTGAAGCTTCGAATAACATCAGAATTACTAGAAATGTTTTTGAATTGGCAGCAACTTCTTCGGTAAAATGGGTTGTCGTTACCGGATATTACAACGATTATACGTTTCAATTCTTGAGCCATCACAACCGAATTGACCACAATATTTTCAAAAACAAAACAACTGCCGGAAATTACATCACGCTTGACGGAACTTACAATCAAGACCAAACCGTGAATCAACAATCTCAATATGACAGAATTGACCACAATTATTTTTACAACAACGGACCAAGACTTGAGAACGAAAAGGAAGCGATCAGAATTGGGAACAGTCAACTATCACAATCAAGCGGCAACACAACTGTTGAGTTTAATTTATTTGAAGAATGTGACGGCGACCCAGAAATTGTTTCGGTTAAATCGTGCGATAACATAATAAGACACAACACTTTTAACAGAAATTATGGCTCGCTGACATTACGCCAAGGAAATAGAAATATCGCCGAAGGAAATTATTTTTTCGGAGGAGGAAAACCAAACGGGTTATTTGGCACAACGCCCATTTACACCGGCGGAATCAGGGCTTATGGCAAAGACCACATCATTAAAAATAATTACTTAGAAGGACTTCAAGGAACCATGTTTGACGCGCCGATAACGCTAACGCAAGGCGACGCAATTACTGGCGTAAATACTGATTTTAGCCTTCATTTTAGAGGAGAAAGTATAACAATTGCTTACAACACGTTGGTCAATAACGCACACGGAATTCAAATTGGTTATGCAAAATCAAACGGTTCTTACAATATTAAATTACAAGATATTACGATCGCAAATAACTTGGTCACTGGCTCTCAAAACAGCATGGTTAAAATTTTCAACGATCAACTTGGCGAAGTTTCTTGGATGAACAATATTTTTTATCCAACCGCAAATGCGACTGTTATTGATGGCGGTCCGGCGTTTAATTCAACACAAGCTTCCGTTCAAAATCCAAATTTAGCATTGACCGGAACGATCTGGAAATCGACCAATACTTCGCCAATAATTGCAAGCGGCGTTCCTTCCTTAAATGTAAACGAAGATATTGACGGACAATCGCGACCAACTTCAAGCAATGCCGGAGCAGATCATTTTAGCACGGCAACTCCAACTTATTTTCCAGTAACAATAAATGATGTCGGTCCTTTTGCTTCGGAAGAATCACTTTCTGTAGTTTCAAAAGACTTTTTAAGTGTAAAAATATTTCCGAATCCAACAGCCGGAAATTTTGAAATAAACTTGAATCAAACTGATTTCAATGAAGTTACTGTTTCGGTTTATGATGTTCATGCAAAATTGATTTTGGAAGAAAACCATAAACAATCTGAAGAAAATATAAAATTTAACCTCGAAAATCAACCAGCAGGATTATATCTCGTAAAAGTAAACGCTGGCTCAAAATCGGGAACTTACAAGATTTTGAAAAATTAAAAACCTTTAGAAAAGCTACTTTAAACGGTAGCTTTTTTATATTTTAAACGGTACCAAACATACACCAAAGACAAAAATGTAACCCCAGAAACAGCATACATCAGCATCGGAATTTTCGCCAATTCATCCTGATAAATAAATCCAGAAATTAATGCTCCCAAACCAATTCCGGCTTCAAGAGCAATATACATTGTGGCCATCGCCTTTCCTCTGTGTTCAGGAAAACTCATGTCAACCGTCCAAGCGTTTAATGCAGGAGAAACAATTCCGGTAGCGATTCCATAAATTGCCGAACCCAAAAGTAACCCTTCGGAAGAAGTAGAAAATGCCATGACTACAAGCGAAATAATCAAGAAAATCAGACCGATATTTATCAGTTTTAGCCTTCCATATTTATCAGAAGCTTTTCCTGCGACAAATCGAATCAAGAGCGATGCCAGCGTAAAAACCATAAAGAATAGTCCTTTATTGGCAATGCCAAGGTGATCGCTCCAATCTGGAATCAAAGTCAAAATAACGCCGTATGACATATACGATAAAAAAGTCACAACCGCTGCCGGAAGCACCTCAACCGCAATAATATCTTTTCTAGAAATTTTTAAAATATGAAGACTAAAACGCTGTTTGTATTTCAAGGTTTCCTTCATATTAAAAAGAATAATGATTGAAAGCAAGGCAAAAACCGAAGACGCATAAAAAAGCATATTCATCGAAGAATAAATCTTGATCGTACTTCCGATTGCCGGACCAATGGCCATTCCGGTGCTGAAACAAAGTCCGTGAATTCCCAAAGCTTCGCCCCATCTTTCTCTTGGAACAATATCTGCAACATACGCCGCTGTTGCTGTCGGCTTAAAACCGGTAGAAAATCCGTGGATTAATCGCAAGAATAAAAATCCGGAAACGGTGGTTAAAACCGGATACAATAATCCGCAGACAAAACAGACAATAGAACCAACGGCCATTACCGGAACGCGTCCTAAAGTATCAGTCAATCTTCCGCTGAAAGGTCTTGAAATTCCCGCCGTTAAAGTAAATAATGCGATAATTAAACCCTTGTATTCAGCTCCTCCCAAACCACTTAAATAGTCGGGCAATTCTGGAATTAGCATATTAAAACTTGCCGAAAACAGAAGCGAACTCAAGCAAACCAGTCCGAAATGTGTGTTGTAAATTGGGTGAACTGCGCCAGAGGAACTCATATGCTTAATTTAAGCGTGCAAAGATACGAAACACAAAAGGCAATATTGACCTCAATTCGCCAAAAAACTCAACCAAAATCACAGTTTAATTTCGGTCTATTTAATTTCTATGGCCAAACTTTTGTGCAAAAATGCCTTTTGGTTTAAAGCAGTTCGAATATGCAACCAATCCTTAGTTTGTCCCAATAAAATTATCTTTTCGTCAGCCAACAACTCTCCCACTTTCGCGCCGTTTGTTTCTGGATTTTTTCTAAGATTAGCTTTACTTCCTTTGACTTTCAGATAATTATTTTTAAAATTCTTCGGATATGATTTCGACGTAATTTGAGCCGTTTCATATACAAATGGCAACGGATCAACCGCACCTTGATAACCTTTATAAATCCCAAAATGAAGATGTGGCGGCGTGAATCTGGCGTTTCCAGTATTTCCGACAAATCCCAACGTGTCGCCGGCTTTTACTTTCGCGCCAGATTCAATGGCAATACTGTCTAAATGTGCATAATAAATCGAATTACCAAACAGCCCGGTTCGTTGCCAAACTTGTTTACCACCAAGGCCCATATTGCCAGTTCTGCTGATAGTTCCGTCATAAACCGCGACCACCGGAGTTCCTTTTTTAGCAAAAATATCAATACCTTCGTGCGATCTTTTTCCCCCATCGCGTACATTTCCCCAAAAACTCTGGATTGCAGCATTTCCTTTTCCGGAAACTGGAAATCCATATACCGGTTTTTTGTTTAAAGCAATGAAGAAATCAGAATCAGCACCAATTTCTGGTTGAATAATTATTTTGTAAACGCCTGAATTCTTAGGAACATATTCAATTTTGGACGTATCGGTTTTAATAGCTTCCACAAAGGTTTTTGAACCTTCATTCCACTCAAATACATCAATAAAAACTTGTTGTTTTATCGAATCACGCTCCACATTTGCCGTCAGAACTTCGCCTTCGATTAATTGTAAAGTATAACTGTAAGCGACATTTTTTGTCGGAATAAATTTTCCTTTTTCGCCGTAAGGCAAAGAAACTGAAAGACTGTCTAATTTTGATTGTTCAAAAACAGCGGTCCAGGCTTCAAACACAGCGGGTTGCGTTTTGAATTCTCTTTCATAAATTTTTCGGGCATCGGGATTGGTGATGGAGTCGGTAACTTTGGTAATATTCGCACAGCCTAAAAGCAAGAGTGCCATAAATCCGAACACTAACGGATAAACAATAATTCTTCTTTTCATACTTAAGATACATGCAGGAATTATGCCAAAAATTTATTTTAAGAATTATTTAAAACCAGTAACTTGCTAATAATTAAATTCTTACAAATAAAAAAAACCTATAGCTTATCAAGGACTATAGGTTTTACCTACACTATTAACTTAAACTAAAAACGATTTTTTCTTTACTTATTTCAAATATAAAGGATTACATTTCTATAAAATAAATTTTGTAAGAAAATAACATTTTTACCGCAGATCAAAAAAATCTATTTGAATACACAACCAATTGTTATTCAAAGTCGTTTAAGTCTAAAATCGTTAATTTTTTGGGTGAAAGTCCTAAAATGATTTGTCGTTTTACCCAGAAAGTGTTATTTTTAAGTTTCCATCTTTCCGCATCTTTAAATACCAAAAAATTGCAATACAACCTAATTGATTTCAAGACTATTTTTGAAGCAATGCACGAGAAAAGCGCATTGATTAATGCCTTAACTAACAACTTTGAGATAATTTCTGTAACAGATGAATATGTTCAAATTGCAGGAGTTTCTCGCGAAGAGTTAATTGGCGCAGGAATTTTCAAGAATTTCCCGCCGAATCCAAAATTCCCCGAAAGTTCTGGAGAATCAATACTTCGGGAATCATTTGAAACTTGTATTTTGGAGAAAAAAACTTCGCGATTGGCGGCACATAGATATGACGTTTCAGACGAATCTGGCGTTTTTATCGAGAAATATTGGAGCGTAAAAAACAAACCTCTTTTAAAAAATGATCAAGTTCTATATATAATTCACACTGTTGAAGACGTGACTGAATTAATTCAATCGCAACAGAAAAATCAGGAAATCAAGCATCACGAACAGGCGCACAACCTGTTTATGCAATCGTCGGCAGGAATACATATTTTTAGAGGGCCAGATATGATCGTGGATCTTGCCAATCAGCCCACGCTTGAAATGTGGGGAAAAGACAGCAGTGTAATTGGAAAACCGCTTTTAGAAATTCTGCCAGAAATTGAAGCGCAAGGATTTGCCGAAATTATCCACGATGTCAGGCTTTCTGGAATTCCTTACACCGCTTATGAAACGCCTGTGATGATTTTTAAAAATGGTCGGGAAGAATTTGCTTACTATAACTTTGTGATGCAACCTTATTACGAAGAAGATAAAAAAATTCCGATTGGCGTTATGACCATTGCCAATGATGTGACAGAACAAATTTTAGGCAAAAAGGAACTTTTAGAGAAAGAAAAAAATCTTGAAATTGCAATAAATGCAAAAATCGAAACGCAAAATGAATTAGAAAAAACGGCACAGCAACTTAGAAGTTTTATCGAAAGCGCGCCGTTTCCGATTGGCGTTTACATCGGAAAAGAAATGCGAATTGAGTTTGTAAATCAATCGATTCTTGACGTTTGGGGGAAAAAAGATGTTGTTGGAAAATTGTATTCTGAAGTTTTGCCAGAACTAGAAACGCAAGAAATTTATCCTCAACTTGAAAGCGTTTTTACAACTGGAAAAGCTTTCCACGCAAAAAACCAGAGAATCAATCTTGTTCATGATGGAGAGTTAAAAACGTTTTATTTCAATTATAGTTTCACGCCACTTTTTGATGCTTTTGGCGAAGTTTATGGCGTAATGAACACCGCCGCCGATGTCACCGAATTAAATGTGGCGCTTCAAAAACTGGAAGAAAGTGAGTACCGCTATCGAACTCTGATTGAAAATTCTTCGGTCGCCGCCGCACTTTATAAAGGAAAAGATATAAAACTTCAGTATGCCAATGACATAATGCTCAAATATTGGGGACGCGATTCTTCCGTTATCGGCAAAACTTTTACCGATGCGCTCCCGGAACTTCAAGATCAGGATTTCCCAAAATTATTGAAAAAGGTGTACGAAACCGGAATTGAATATAAAGGAACCGAAGAAAAAGCAACGATTCTTGTTGACGGAAAATTACAGGATTTTTATTTCAATTTCACCTACAAACCGCTTCGAAATAATCTGGGAAAAGTCTATGGAATTCACCATATGGCCGTTGATGTGACCAGCGAAGTTTTAGTTAAAAAAGAACTTGAAAAAAGCGAAAATAACTTTCGTTCCATGATTTTACAGGCTCCGGTTGCGATCTGTATTTTTAATGGGAAGGATTATATTTTTGAAGTCGTCAACTCAATGATGGAGGAAATGCTGGGCAGAAAAGCTTCATTTATTTTAGGCAAACCGTTTTTTGAGGCGATGCCCGAAATGAGAGATGACGGATTGAAACCGATTTTGGACAACATAATGCAACACGGAAACTCTTATAAATCAGAAGATCAAGAATTTCATTTGCCCGATGGCGATGGCACAAAAACAATTTATGCCAGCTACATTTATGAGCCGATAAAAGATGCATACGGCATTGTGCAAAGCATTATTGTGGTGGCCAGCGACGTTACACAACAGGTTTATGCAAGAAAAAAAATTGAGGAAATTGTTGCCGAAAGGACAAAAGCTTTGGCGGAAGCCAACAATAACTTGAAGGAATCAAATGCCGAGCTAGAGCAATTTGCTTACATCGCTTCGCACGATCTTCAGGAACCTTTGCGAAAAATTTCGATATTTGGAAAAATGCTTGAAGAAAGCCTGGAAAATATCAGCGATCGTTCATTAAATTATATGAACAAAATCAATCATTCTACGCAAAGAATGTCAAATTTGATCAAAGATATTTTGGGTTATTCCCAACTTTCAAAAGATAACGAAGTTTTTAGGAAAGTGGATTTAAACAAATCATTAAAAGGAATAATTTCTGATTTTGAGTTGATTATTGAGCAGAAAGAAGCTTCCTTACATTGGAGCGAATTGCCCGCGATTGAAGCGATTCCGTTACAAATTTCACAGCTTTTTGGAAATTTAATTTCTAATTCCTTGAAATACAGCAGAGCTGGAATTCCGCCAGAAATCACGATAACTTCTGAAGATGTAACTCCTGAAGAAATTGAAAAATACAAATTATCAAATCCGAAGCTCAAGTACTTAAAAATCATATATCTTGACAACGGAATTGGTTTTAAAGAAGAATATGCAGAACGAATATTCCATATTTTTCAGCGATTACACGGAAAAACAGATTATGAAGGAACCGGAATTGGTCTGGCAATGTGTAAAAAAATTGTCCAAAATCACCACGGAGCCATTTCAGCCGAAGGAAATGATGATTTTGGAGCAAAATTTATCGTGATTTTACCTTTGAAACAACTAAAAGCAAAGCCTTAAAAATTTTCAAAAATCAAATCTTTATTTACCATCGCGCCGGCAAGTGATCCTGTGGAAACTGCCATTGAAAGCGACCGCATTGCGGCATTATCGCCACAAGCATAAACATCTGGAACGGTAGTTTTTTGTAGAGCGTCGGTTTTTAGCAATCCATTTTCTAAAATTTCACAGCCCAATTGCTTTGGAATTTCACTATTTTGTTGCAAATCTGGTCGTGCATAAATTGCTTTTACCAAAGTTTTTGAACCATCAATAAACTCGATATCTTTTACATAACCCTTTGAATGATTTACTTTTAAAATCGATTTTTCGTTCACTTTTATATCGCGTTCATTAAGTTTCGCCAATTGCTCTTTCGTTAGATTGGCTTCTCCGTTTGTAAAAACTGTAAGTGATTTTGTCCAATTGCTAATTAGTTTTGCCAGTTCAAAAGCCATTTCGCCATTAGCAAAAATTCCGGTTTCTTGATTTCTAACTTCGTAACCGTGACAATATGGACAGTGCAAAATTGAGATTCCCCAACATTCTGAAAATCCGAGAATATCCGGAAAAATATCTTTTAAGCCGGTGGCCAAGATGAGTTTTTTGGATTTAAAAATTTCGTTAGAATTTGTACTTACGGAAAATCCGAAATCTTCCTTTTTTGCAGTTGAAGCGGTTCCTTCATGAAAAGAAATCGTTTTATATTCGAGAACTTGTTTTTTCGCCAATGCTGAAATTTCGGCTGGAGATTTTCCGTCTTGGGTCAAAAAATTATGTGAATGTGGCGTCTGCCGATTGCAAGGTTTTCCGGCATCAATTATCAAAACATTACGAAGCGATCTCCCTAAAGCCATCGCAGCGGAAAGGCCTGCGTAACTTCCTCCAACAATAATTACATCAAAAATAGTATCGTTTTTCATATTCAAGAATTTAAAAGTGGAACCAATTTTATTTAATAAACGCAACAATGTTGCAAATATAGTTGAATTTTTAAAGGCAACATAATTGCTTTTAATATTTTTCGTAAATTTGTAAAATGGAAAAGAAAATTGTTCGTGAAAGGAGTTCTGCTGTAAGAAATAAGATTCTTCAAATCTTGGCAGAAAAAAAACAAGCACTTGCACACAAAGATTTTCAGTTAATTATGAACGATTTTTGCGATCGCGTGACGATTTACAGAGCGTTAGACAAACTTCACGATGACGGAAAAATTCATAAAATTACTGGTGTTGACGGCGTAATTCAATATGCGATTTGCAATAAATGCTTGGACAAACACCGCCATGATCACGTTCATTTCAATTGCGTAAAATGCCAAAAAGTTTCTTGCGTTGAAAACAGCGAACCCACAATTCATCTTCCGAAAGAATACCAAGTTCATGAAATACAATGTCTTGTTAGTGGTATTTGTCCGGATTGCCAATAAACTTCTTGAGGAAATTTAACTGATTTGCGGTAAAATATTTGCGTTATCACTAAAATCTTCTCGTAAAAATTTATTCTATTGCATTATCTCCAAACAAATTATAAATAGTTAACAAAACTGTCATAACAAAATTATAATAGCTTTCTAAAGACAAATCAAAATCCTAATTTTAGATTCTCAAACGACTTTAACTATGATTATCTCTAGAAATCTGAATTGGAAACACATTATTTATTACACTCGACTTAAGTTACTTTATTTTGTGGCGCTGTCGGTTTCCGTATATCTTATCCATGAAATTTTTGACATCACGAGTTTAAATCTTCCTTTTAATGCTGTCGCAACTTTAAGTACGGCGTTAGCGATTTATCTGGGTTTTAAGAACAATAATGCCTATGAACGCTGGTGGGAAGCTCGAAAAATCTGGGGTCTGATTGTAAATTTCAGCAGATCTTGGGCAAGAGAAGTATTGACAATGATTATCCCGAATGGTTCCAAAAATGACGATTTTGAATACCTGAGAAACCGATTATTGTACCGCCACATCGCGTTTGTAAATGCGCTGAGAGTCTATCTTCGCCAGAAACACGACTATAACGAAACGAATATTAGAGAAATAATTGAGGTAAAAAATGGCTATGGCGAAATCAGAAAATTTTTGAGCCAGAAAGAATATGACGAAGCAATTTCTAAAAAAAATCCGCCGAACCATTTGCTGAAACTTCAAGGCGATGATCTGAAAACGGCTTTTGAAAACGGCTGGCTTTCTGATTATCGATTTGTGAAACTCAGCGAAACTCTTACTGAATTTAACAATCATCAAGGTATGAGCGAACGAATTAAAAACACTCCGTTGCCGAGACCTTATAGTTTTTTCTCGAGAGTTTTCGTGACAATTCACGGAACGTTGATTCCTTTTGCTTTTATTGAAGAATTAGGCTGGGTGAATATTCCGCTGTCGATTGTGATCAACTTTGTATTTCTTGCATTGGATTATATTGGAGAAAGAACCGAAGATCCGTTTGAAAACAGAATGGACGACACGCCGTTGAGTTCGATTAGTTTGACGGTCGAAGAAAATGTGAAGGAAATGTATGGCGATATCGATATGCCGACCAGGCCAAAAACGGAAATGGGCGTTGTGATGTAAATTAAAGCCGAGACAAGGTGACACTGAGCAGACACCATCTTGATTTTTTTTTCCAGATTCTGCTAACGAAATAATTGGCTTCAAACGGTTTTCCATCAAGTGTGCCTATGCGTAATTCATGGCAATTAACTACCGCCACGTTATCGAAAAATTTCACATCCCGACTTAAAACTTCCAAAGATTCTAATTTTGGAACAACTGCATTTCTTGCCTGAAGATCAGCCAGACAGTCGTATGTTGTGCCAAATTCATCGGTGTAGTTAAAATCGTGGTGTATTATTTTTTGGAGTTTTTTTAGATCATTTTTGACAACTGCCTCCTGTAAAATTTTTTCCAGTTGGTCTAAAAGTTTTTTATCGTCAAGCATCCTCGTCATCGTTTGGTATTCAATAACAAGATATTAATTTTTTAGAATATATCTGATGTTAATTTTTGATTTTTGAAATTTTAAAGGGTAAAATTGAGTAATTCGTAATGAGCTTAATTTTTTAAAAAAATTGTGCAATTAAAAACTTACTAACCAATATTTATTATCAAAGCTGAATCCAATTGCGAAGACTTTTCAAATGCCAACTTTAAAATTTCAAATTCCTCTTTTAAAAACTTCAATTGGAAATTTGTTGCATTGTAAATCATTTGGCTCTTCATTTTTTCTTCGTTATAAAATTTTAGCAAATCTTCGTAGTGAATTTTCTGAAGTGTGTGGCTAATTAGTTTTACGTTTTCTGAAAACAAAAAATTATAGCCGTTGTAAAAGCTTCCATTCAGCGGTTCTCCATAAACTCCGGACAAAATTTTGTGTTCAGTTTTGTCTGCTTCAATGATTAAAAATCTAATCACATCCCAGGTTTTATCTAGAGAAAATACTGTATCGTTTTCTTTGTGTTCTTTTCCATAAACTGATGCGTAATTCTGTTCCAAATATTCTGCAAAAGATTGCTCTGATTGATTTTTCAGTTTAATTATCTTTTCATCTGATAAACGATAAAATTCCAATATCATTCCCATAAGGTCTTTTTTTTACTTCAAGTTTGTTGAGACAGTGCTTTGATAGCATTATTTGAACAACTTGTCCAATCAGGACTTATATTCGGATCATCTTTTGCCAAATTTAAACTTTGCTGAAGAAAAGGCAAAAATTGTGAATCGTTAGTTTCAATGATAGTAAACATATTTCAAAAATATTTGTCGATAAAACAAAAAAGCCCTTACATTTCTGCAAAGGCTTTATATTCTAAAAATGTGGTCCCACCTGAACCATAGATAATATTTCTTATACAATTAAAAACCAACTAAATAAAAATAAATTAGCTATATATCAGAGGACTTACAAAAAATAGTCAAATCATTAAACACCAAAATGCGACAATATTAATCATCTAATTTTACCGTATTTTTTACCGTAGTGACTATATTTGCTTTATGAAAAAACCTGTAGTAACATATAAACTTGAAGCTAAAGATACTAATCCTGAAAAAAGGGATAAACCAGAATTAATTATAGCTGAAATTAGCGCTGGTTTTACAGAATATCTGAATGGTACAAAAAAATATAAACGTGTTAAGGTAAGCTTAGAAAGCACCATAAAACCTTCCAATTTTGGCAAAATATCAAACAATTATAAATTCGACCAAGTGATTTTTGACAAATATTCTAAATCTAACGCAGGAATTAAGTTTAAAATAAGTCACTTTGAAAAGCAAATTGACAAGTTGTATTCCCATTACACTATAGATAACACCTATCCTACCTCAACCGAGTTCAAAGAAAAGTTGTTGGTACAATTGGGCAGAAAAGACAAAGAAATCAAGTCTACTACCACAGTTCACAAATATTTAAAAAACTACATTGGAAATTTAGAAGACATAAAAGGGAGCGGTAAAAAAAATGCGTTATCAGAAGGCCGCATAAAAACCTATCGCACATTATTATATTATACAGAAAAATACGAAAAGCACTTTCAAACAACTTTAACTTTTGAAAATCTTAACGAATCTACATATTGGGATTTTTGGAATTTTCAAGATGACGTGTTAAGTGGAGTGCTATCCTTAGAAGAAGTTGAAGGTAAAAGAGCGCAACAGATTAAGAAAAATGGCTTTTCAGTAAATGGAATAATAAAATACCAAAAATTATTGATTCTTATATGCAAATCCGCATTGAAAGATGGAAACACAATTAGCTTAGACGTAAGTAACCACAATCTAGTATTAAAGGAAAAAGCAGCAGCTAAAGACATATTTGTAAATGAAGCGAATTTAATTAAGATAGCGAATTATTGCACAAATGATGAAGATATGAAAATCACCAAGCAGTATGTTATATTGTCTTCTCTCACAGGAATGAGATATGAAAGTATGGTTGAGGCTCATAAAGAAAAAATACAACATTTTAAGGATAACACCAAGAGCTTTTATTATATACGTTCCTACCAAAACAAGACTGAAACGGAATGCATAATACCATTATTACCTCTGGCTTTAGAGACATTAAG
Source organism: Flavobacterium qiangtangense (assembly GCF_042658345.1). NCBI lineage: Bacteria > Pseudomonadati > Bacteroidota > Flavobacteriia > Flavobacteriales > Flavobacteriaceae > Flavobacterium > Flavobacterium qiangtangense. The sequence continues at coordinate 401,448 of NZ_JBHSQB010000009.1, read as the reverse complement.
AACTAACAATAGTGAGTTCCCTAAATTCCCAGATAATTCAAGGCTAAATCAAAATATAAAAAAATTATTCAAATTAGCAGAAGTGACACCAACTACACTTATCACACATTATACTTATAGGCGTGGTACTGTACGAGAAGAAAGTAAAATTGATGACATAGTTACCAGTCACGATTTGCGTAAATCATTTTATTCAAACCTTAGTAATCTTGGAATATCACAAACAATTATTGAGTTGGTGACGCACCCTAACAAGAAAGCTACATCAATGGCAACATATTACGATAAGAGGTCACTTTTAAATAAAGCTGTTCTTTTTTTTGAAGAATTACAAAAAGAAAGCAACTCGAAACTTTATAAATACTAGGCTTAGTAATAGCAACCCTTTTTTTTGCAATCTATCATATCTCACATTACGGCTTTTATAAGCTCTGATATTGCTTTTTCTCTGTTGCCATATTCCTTTTTGTAGACCCACTCGTAATTTTGTGTCCAAACGTATTTTTTTGTCTTACAATCAAATGCTATTTGTTGTCCGTTTAATTCAAAATATTTCCAATATTCTACAGACTTTTGGTCTCTGTATAAATCCTCAGCTAATGAAAGACTGTTCGATAATTCTATAAAAAGAGAGTAAGAGTAATATTCTTTATGAAATCCACTTGTCATTGTTGAACCTAACAAAAGAATATCGAATTTAACATCGTCTGTCCGTATAAGTTTTTGTTCTCCACAAGAATTAATCATTTCAAATTGTTTAACGAAATAATATCGCCAATCATTTTTATCTGAAAAATCGTCAACAATTTTTTCTAAATCTTGATTTAACGATATTGGGTTGATTTTATCAAAAAGTGATTTCAAAACTTTGCGTTGTTTATTGTTATCTCTTATTAATCTTTTCCAACTAATATCACGCAAATCACGTCCTTTATTGATTAAGAAACTACGATTTCTTCCTTTAGATAATAAATAATCTCCTGTGGCTAATAACGCCCTTTCAAAAAGAAAATTGTCATAGTTTTTCAAACCCTCTTCACTAAATATTGCTTTTGATTTTTCTGCGTATTCCGTGAATTTTTTAGAACTATATATTCCATTTTCGTCTTTACACCAGTCTAATACAAAACCGATTTGTCCATTGAAATAACCGTGATTTTCAATTTCAATAATTGCTTTTTTCCAATCATCATTTTGTAGAATTAGATTTGCTTTTATTTTTTCTTCTTCAATTATGAATTTTGGAAAACCTTTATCTTCAGGACTTACGGAATCTCTAAAATATTCAACAATCTTATTTCTATAAGGAATGAGTTTTGACAAAAATAATAATGAATCTGCAAAAGTGTTTGCATTGTCATAATATAAGCGGTGTGCCTCGACAAGGTTTCGGACTATTCTCATCCAATTTTGAAGATTTATTTCATTAATATCATTTTCACAAGCCAAAAACTGATATAAAGCAAATAATTTCAACAGTTCAGCGTAACCTAAATTATTTTTAATTGCACCATTGAAAATTTCTTTTTCATTTGCATAAGTCGTGTCGGAAAGAAATTCTTTCAACCCTTTTTTATCTGCGATTTTATTTAAAACTGACTTTAATGTATTAAAATAATCTCCATCAAAACAATCCAACTCTAAATATTTATTGAATGAGATTGTTTGACCCCCTCTCAATACATCAACATTCTTTCTGAATTTATCGTCTTTATTATTAGCTTTCAGCGTGTAATTAATTACCGCCATTGTTCTGAAAAAATTCAGACGTTGTTCGTCAATTATGTTTTCATTTTTATCACGAAAATTCCAAAACAAATCTGTCCATAGCGTGTCAATTTTGTAACTGAAGTATTCTTTTATTTTTATATTTTTTTCTTCAAATGTATCAGCGTCATTGGGTTCCAAATTCTTTTCCCAATTATCTTTTAAAATAAATTCTTTACCGTTCTCTAATACCTTATTCCCTTTCTCATCAGTTTTATATATAATCTGTTTAATGTATTGTTCAAACTTTGCTTTGAAATTTTCAAAATCAGTAAGAGGTTTTCCTCTTGCGTTCATTTTGATATACAAATCATCGGAAAGACCGAAATCCTGCAGTTCTATGTAATGGAAACTAACATTTTTCAAGTTGTCCCAAAGCTCTATTTTGTGTTGAAAAGTTTGCTGAATAGAATCCAACATTGTAAGCATTGATTTTATTGTAGGGTCTCTTTTCCACGAAAGAAAAAACCAAGAACTATCAATTATTGTTTTTGATAATTCGTTGTTCTTTGGCTTTGCTTTTTCTTTATCGTGATAATCTGTTTCTAATAAATTATTAAAATCAATTCCTTTATTAATTAAGTCATTGCAAAATTCCCGAGAGCTTGTGCGTGTTTCGTAAGAGAATTTTATCAAGTTGTTTTTCAATTCATCGTATAACTTATTTTCTTTAATTGCAACAAACCAGTGCAACAAAAATAAAGTTGTTAAACGTTGTTGTCCATCAAGTGGTTGTAAGGCTGTAACGCCATTTTTATCTTTGTTTACGCTACCATAAACAAAATCTAACTCTAATTTTTTACCATTAACCGCTTCAAGTAATGTGTTCAAAAAGTTAATTCTAATTTCTGCCTTTTCCTCTCTTCCCTGAGCATAATCTCTTTGTATAAGAGGAATTTCGATTTTGTGTTTATTAATTAACTCAAGAAAAGTTAATTTTTCTGATGTTGGGTTACTGCTCATTTCCTACTAATGTCGTTTGAGATAAATAGTGATTGATTACTTTTTGTATCTTTTCAAAATACGATGTTCTATCGTTTTCATTCCAAACCTCAATGTCTTTAACGTTAGCAGAATAGTATTTCATAAAAACATTTTTAGTACAAATAGGAATATAAATCCCTTCAATTTCTCTTTTAATTATTTTTTTTCTTTTTTCCGTGAAAGAATCATTTTTATAAGAACGGTTTGTTCCACTATCTAACAAACAAAGGTTTCGAATACTGTTATCTTCTTCGCCCAATACATAGTCAATAATATCATCAAATTCATTTTCGTCTATTGTTTTACCCGATTTTATAATTTGCTCAATTTGTTTGTCTATATTTTCGTCTTGATGATACACTGTTTTAATAAAGTTATTATTCAGCCATACAACTTGATTTTCTTTTTTCACTTTAACTTCTGTCGCAATTGCGTGAATATGTTCAACATCCCACGATTCTTTTTTGTATCGGTCAAAAGGAAAGCGATTAGTTTCGTTTTCGTTGTTGAGCATTGTCTGTATGTTTTGAAGCAATAAAATTTCACGAACATACCTTCCGTTATATACTACTTCTCCCAAATTCATATTTTTAAATTTGGATTGTATTTCTTGTTTTACCCAATCTGAAAATTCTATTTTGGATTTTTCTTTTTTCTCTTTGAGAATGTTTTTGATATTTGTTCCAATCGAAATCAAATAGCCAACTTTGTGGTACAGTTCTCTGTCATTGTACCATTCTTCAAGTGTTTGGAAATATATTTTGATTTTTTTCCAATTTTTATCTACTTCATCTGTTGATTTTTCTTTGAATTGATTGTTGAAGAAACGAAAAGTTGAATAATCATCATTCCCGAACCTCTCGGCAATTGTCGGGTATTCTTTTCGTCTTTCTTCAATTTGTTCTTTAGTTTTTATGTTCAATTGTTTTCTTTGAAAAATCTCTTCATCATTTGCTTGTGCCACTTCGTACATTAAATTGAAAATAAATTCTATTCTTGTCGCCAAGTCGTTTTCATTTTTGTTGACGAAGTACCAAAACGAATCATCTTGTAAAGCATATTCAATTCTGTCCCATTCTGATGAAATTTCTAATTGTTTTAAACGAAGTTTTTCTGTGTCCGCATTTGCGAAATTTGAACTATTCAAAAACAAAGCCTTTATCAATTCCGCATTTGTTAGAGGAATTTTTCCGCTGTTGATTCTCGTGAAAATATTAATTGAATCTTCATCTTTCGAAGCTTCATACCAAATAACTTTCGTAGAAAAATTGAATTTTGATTCAAACGTATTTATATCAAATTGTCCTCCTTTGTTTTTGAACCAATCGCAAATTGTTTTATACGCTGACGAAATAAAATGATAATCAATGTTCGTGTCATTTATAGCTTCCCCGTTTAATTGTTTTTGCAAGTAATCAGCTGAATTTTCTCTGGTTTCATATTTTAATCCAAACAATTTTTTTTGGCGATTTTCAACATAACTTTGATTTAAATAATGCAAAATTAGGAAGGTTGTTGTAATACGTTGCTGTCCGTCAATTACATCCCATTCGTTTTTATCTTTTTGTTTTACAACAATTGGTTGTAAACAATACCAAGTTTTTTCATTTGAATTGGGAATTTCTTTTGGCGAAAACTCATTGATGTCATTCAATAAGTCTGTTACTTGTTGCTCTGTCCAACGATAACCTCTTTGGTAAGATGGAATAAAGAAGTTACTTTCCAATAAGGAACTGATTGTTTTTATCGATATATTTTTGTTTTCCATTGTCTTTTGTAGGTGATGTGTAGGCTTGCTTTCTTTATTTTATGCCTATCAATGTTGTTATCACGTCGTTATATTGGGTTACCTGTAACTATAAATTAAAGGAAATAAAATGCTTGCAATAACCTTACTCCAAACAAGGGAGCTTTCCAATTATTTGTAATCAAATTCATTACTTTTCCCATAGTGCTAATATAGGAAAAAGCTAAACATTGCAATTTTAAATGTCGTCCGTATGAAGAGGTACTTTACGAAGATGACAAATTATTTATTTGGGCACATTTAGTTGGAAACTTTTCAAAGCAAATAAAAAAAGGGATGGAAGGGCTTGATATTGAACAAATGATTCTTCAATCTATTTTTACATAGTATTGGTTTTAATGTCAGAATTTAAAACTATAAAATTGGCTCGGTTGTAAAGTTCATCAAATGTAAGAATTTCGATATTTCTAGAATCCCTTCTGAATAATTCTAATGTTTTTTGTTTAATTAATCTTATTTCCTCTACTTCTTCAGATTGAAAAACTTCTTTCCAATCCCCAATCAATAAAATTGTTTTAGAATCGTAAGCTCTTGCATTAATCACCCCCCCTTTATCATCAATTAATTTTTTAGTAGTTTCAATCTTAATCATTCCGCTTGCCTTTTGCTCTAAAATTTGAGAAACAGCGTTGATAAGCTCTTCCGAAAGTTGCCAACTTCCCGAACGATTTTTATCTTTTTTAAAAAGTCTCGTCGTAGGAAGTTTGATTTCGACAAAGGTGGTAAATTGATTATTTCCCATTAAAAAATCATTAATAACACCATCGCTACCTGCCGCTGTTGTGTCTGAAGCGTGAAATTCTTTCTGCAATATTCCTTCGAATCTGTATTGTAATCCATATCCAAAAATCCACGCATTCAAATTAAAAAAATGTTGCCAAGCCGTCTCATCCTTTGTTGATGGTTTACCAATTTCGGTTTTATATATTTGTAAATACCCTTCTACATTTAACAATTTTCGAAATTCTTCTAATTGCGCTTTTCGATATCCCGTATTAACAATGTCTTGACTAGTCAACACCCCATTATCAAGTAATTCTTTGATAATTTCTTCTCCTTCAGTTCCAGACAATAGCGTTATAAATTTTTTTCTAGTGTTTTCATCAATATTATCTACGCTATCTCCTAATACAATTTTACGCTCTGATATTGACCCTAAGTCAATTTTATTTATGAATGAAAGGAAACTACGCAATTGTTGTAAATCGAACGTGCTAAATTTTAATTTCTCTTTAACCACCCCACCTACAACTTTTATAATTTCTAAGCCCTCAATATTATTCTTATCGGGCAAATAAACAACTTTCATCATTGTTTTAGGCGCCAATTTAATTTGGATGTCTTCTTCTCCTTGGAATACCACTTGGAAAAACCTACCTTTTTCAAATTCGTGATTATACAACGTTTGAAGATTACAATTATCTATTATTTGACCTTCTGGAGTTTTAAAAGCATCAGTTCGTGACATAGAGAAATAATTAAATGTTTACGAACTTAATGTAATATTTTTCTTTAACCTAATTAACTTTATAAAAAGCTAACTAGTGTGGGCATAAGTTACATTAATTAGAAAAAACAAGCTTCAGGATAAGTAAAAAAAATTTACAGAAAGAATCATTATATAATTCAAAATATTGCCTCTAACGCTCTAAATCAACTGTGAATAGACAATTAATTTTCAATTACAAAAGAATTAATTATTTCTTTTCTTTTCTTTCTAATCATCAGAAATAATTTATTAAACTAAAACGAAAAAACCTAGAGATTATCTAGGTTTTCTTGCTCTTGAAATAAGCTATTTAATTCACCTACAAACTCTTTAAATAGCTTCCAGTATCTTTTGATTGTGGCTATTGATAAATTAGCTTCATCTGAAACTTTTTTCTGATTTATTAATCCAAGTTTTTCAAAACCCCAAGATTCAATTACATCATAAATTTTTTGTTCTGTGGCTTCTCTTTTTACAGCACCCATTTTTTGATTTACTATGAGCATTTTTTGACTATGTGAAATCTTAAACTTAGGATTAAACAAAAATCGCCTCTCCTTATTCAGATTTATATAAAGGTTTCCGTCTTTGCGCATCTTGACCACACTTCTAACTACTGCCGACAATTCACGATATTCTAATTTAGGACAGAATCTCTCATTATATGATTTAGCCAGCCTAATAAGTTCATCCATATTAAGGCTAGGGTTTAGAACAGCAAGTTGTGAAATAACAGTAAACACAGCGGTATTCCGCCCACCTACCTCAACTTTTCTTGGAACGAAGGGTTCACATATTTTTACCTTTTCATTTTCAAAAAAAAGGTAAGTATTATCATCCTGAAAATATTCATCAATATTATTAAATCGGAGATTTTCGGAAGTATCATTCCTACACAAACTCTCTTCTTTTTTTTTATTTACAAGGCTTGATACCTTGCTGTCATTAGCTTTATAGATTAGAGAATTTTTGTTGATATATATATTCTCGTCAAAACTTAAAACAGTCTGTTGTGTTATCTTGCCTGCATTTCGGTCTGCATCAATCCCTAATAGTGTAGCTATGTTGTTATAAGTCTCTGAAAAATTATGAATATTTAAGTTCTCAACTTTCACCAAGATGGAATATCCTTTTGTTGATAAAGATTGCCAAGCTGCGAATGTATGAGCACTCCAAGGGATGAAATCTACATTGTCAATATCAATGTAGATTAATCCAGTTGATGCCATAATATTAGCATTATTAGCACTGTGTTTAAATTGGAAATTAAATCTGAAAGTTGGTAGTAAAGTACTTTTAATTTTCGAATAACCATCAGAGCCTTTTCCAAACTCCCTAGCTTTTTTTATGTTTGATATATTCTCATCTCCATTTTTAATTATAGTGAAGAATGAATCTATGTTCATATTGTCAATCACCTGAGGGCTTTTGACATTTTTAAATTTATTAATAGTATACATTTTAATTATTTGTATTCTATTATCAAATGTGATTTTGGATTATCGCATTTTAGAGAGCTTATTATCTGCTCCAAGAATTGAACCACTCAACCCTATTAACAATTGTACTACTTTTTTTTTGTTAACGTAAGCTTTAATCTAAAAAAAAAATGAATTTGTATCAAAATAAATACTGTATCAAAAAAAGTCTAGAGAACACCTAGATTGATACAAAATAAGGTATCATAAAAATTCTTTGACTTTTAATGATACTGTAATATTTTTTATTACATTTGAAACTAATTTAATCAGACCCATAAATGTTCAAAGCAATTATTATAGCGAGATGCAGTACTAATGAAACAAAACAAGATGTTTCCAGGCAAAGTGAAGAACTTCATAAAAAATTCTCAAACCAATTTGAAATCGTTAGAACTTTTGCATATTACCAAAGTGGAACTAAGAACGAAGGCAATAATTTGGAAATGTTATCATTCGCCATTAATAACGGTATCAGCAACATAATTATCAGTGAAATAAGTCGTATTAGCAGAAAAGTTGTGAACGTTTTACAATTCATTGAATTATGCAATGACAAAAAAATTAATGTAATCATCGATAATTACAATTTACATACATTAAATAAAGATAGGACCGTTAATACGATGGTGCAAATGATGTTAAGTATTGGGGCAAGCTTTGCTCAATTAGAGTTGCAACAGACTTATTTAAGACTTGCATCAGGAAGAAAAAAATATTTAAATGATGGTGGAGTACTTGGACGAAAAAAGGGTTCTATAAAGAATGAAAAGCAAATACTTATAGAGCACGCAGATATCGTGAAATATCTAAAGCTAAAACAGAGCGTCAGAAATATTATGAAACTTACATCAAAAAGCAATGGTACAATACAAAAAGTATCAAAAATCTTAAAGGCAAAAGAATGCAAAAAAGAGGCTCAATAGCCTCTTTTTGCTTGTAAATATTGTTCTAAAATCTATATCCCTCACACGTTATTACTGAAGAAAAGTATATTGGAAAACTGGCTTTTTACGTTAAAAAAGGAAAATTTCCAATGCACCAAGTGATAGGGTTTATAAAATCTTTTTATTTTTTGATTATTTACTATTTTAGGTAGATATTATAAAGTACATTCTTTGCTTTTAGATAATCATTGAGAGTGTCGGCATATAAATCCACTTTAGCGTAGAGCCATAAATCTTTACGCATAGCTGAGGACAAAGGTCTTTCAAAAGATAGTGACAATTTCATTACAGACAAATCAGATATAATAAAATCATCGTCTGTTAATGAGGTATTTTTATATAGCTTTTCCCAATCATCACTAACCGTAGCCCAATCTTTAGTTTTTTGATATTCCCTTTTATATTTAATTAGTTGGTCACGTTGACGAAATAAGAGATATTTTTTAAATTCTTGCAGTTTTTCTGGAGCTATCTCATCCAATAAATTAATTTGCTTGAACGACTTAATGTCAAAGAAATAATTTTCAGTACCTGTAACACCATTTATATCAAAACTTAATTCAATTCCTATATAATTCATTAATCCTCCTTTAAATACAATTAACGGCTCATCTAAATCCACCGTTAATTCTACAATCCTATCAGTCAACTTACGTCCGTCAGAAAGAATCAACATATCAATTAAAGAGTTTTTTAATTTAGTTTTATCAGAAATATTTTCATCATTTACACGCGATTTGCTAACCTTGAGTGTTGACTTTACTACAGCGCCACTTGAACTGTAGCTAATCCATACTCCATCTTCCTCACCCTTATAATAATGTTGAATGCTTAGTATGTTACCATTTGGCCAATAGGTAGTTGATTTCCCGTGCGGTTGAGAATTCAAGTAACTGGTTTGCCTTCCTACATTTCCATTGGAATGAAAATATACAGCGTCTCGATTGTCATCTACAGATGTTATTTGAGAATAATCAGTTTGTGACGTAACCACGCCGTTTTGAGAATATTCAAGCCATTTGCCTACTCTTTTTCCTTCATCATAAATTCTTTTAATCTTTAGTTTTCCATCTGGATAGTAGTCATTGTACTCTCCATCTGGACAAATAATTCTCCTAATGCATTGAGATTTTTGATTGCCATTTTCATAGTAGGAAATAGTAATATTCTCATACGATTTCTTGTAGTAATACCTGCTTTTTACCTTTCCATCTTCGAAATAATTTTCGATGGATATTGCGTTACCATCTAAGTCTTGTACGGTTCTTTCCGATATTTTACCGTTGGGATAATAATCAATTCTTTCTTTCTCTACGCCATTTGGCAGAATATTAATGGTCTGTGCAAAAACAAATGGCATCCATAAGCTTGTTACTAGCAATAATTTTATATTCATAACTTCTGATTTTAATTGCTAAAGATATGAAATGCGGGGAAAACCCCGCTAATGTTGTGCTTTTTTTTAATTTTTCTTCTGGATTTTTGTCCAATGCAGACACAGATAGACGAAGTTAAGACGTTACTATTGCAAAGAATTCACAAAAGATTCTTAGGCAAATTTGATGGTAATAATAGAAAATTTGCAATCGAAGTGGGATGCGATGAAAAAACCGTGCGGGACTTATTTTCTCAAAAACACGGAATGACTATGAACCTTTTTTTTAAGATTGCTCTAGCTCTAGACATTTCTCCAAGTGAACTTTTAGACGGATTGGAATTCAAAAAAAAACCACCTCAGTGATTCCGCTACCATCTAATTAAGGTTTTAAAACCCCTCCAAATACACTAATAACANCAAAGTAGCTTATTGTACCACTAATTAGTTTCTGAGGCCCCCCCTGTATCCGCCCTTACATAACCCCCTCTCCCCCGTCATAGCATTCGAAGCACATAATAGCGTGAAAAAAAAATTATAAAATTTTTTGAACTTACTTTTTTTAAGACTATTATTCCATTAAGCATACTTGAAAATACAGCAAAAACCTAGTTTTGGACTTAAAAAAAACACAAACATATAAATTGTAGATTGCCGACAAAAAATCTCATAGAGTCTAATCACTCATAACAATTCTCATTATATTTATTCAGTTTGCCAATCCCTTAAGTAGAAAATTATCTGCTAGTGAAATAAAAAAAAATGCACAACTTGGACAACTAAAGCGTTTACCAACATAAGTATAACTGCCTTCATACGTTTTTAAACACAATTAAATGAGATTTTCATCTTGAAATATGAGACATTCAATACAATACTTCTATATTTACACTTTCCAATAAACAATAAGTTTTATGAACAGAATTAAAGATGTATTAGAGGAAAAACGAATCAAACAAAAATGGGTTGCTAAACGGTTAGGTAAAAGCTATAATATGGTTAATTCCTATACTCAAAACAGACAACAGCCACGTTTTGAAGTCCTGTTTAATATTGCTAGAATATTAAATGTAGAAGCAAAATACATTCTGACCGCAATCAACAACAACACCAACACCAACAACAACAATAGCAATAATTCTAAAATTCTAATTCGAAAATGAAATTGGTAGAAAATGTAAGTTTAGAAGAAATAAATGAAAAGACATATAGAGTCAAACTAATAGAAAGCATAGATTATGGAAAGGCTTCTTTGTCACATTATCTTCACAATAGCAACAATGGTATTTCTAAAAACTATAAAAAAAGCGCACATCTCTATTTAAAACACGTACTTGAAGTAAAATATCCAGAAGCTGAGATTACAAATGCTATAGCAGAAAATGCTATGCAATATCTGTTATCCAACTATAAAAAAGAAGATATAACATTTCCAAGTCCCGAAAATCCAACATTCAAGTTTATTGATTTGTTTTCGGGGATTGGTGGTTTTAGATTGGCGTCTCAAAATCTCGGAGGGAATTGTGTTTTCTCCAGTGAATGGGATGAGTTTTCCCAAAAAACTTATGAGGCGAATTTTGGTGAAACTCCATTCGGAGATATTACAAAAGCAGAAACAAGAAAGTTTATACCTAAAAACTATGATTTGCTGTGTGCAGGATTTCCCTGCCAGCCTTTTAGCTATGCAGGCTTAAAGCAAGGATTTGATGAAACAAGAGGTACTTTATTTTTTGATATTTTGGAAATCTTGAAGAATACTGAACCTAGGATGTTTTTGTTAGAAAATGTCAAAGGACTGAAATCCCACGAAGGTGGTAAGACCTTAAAAATTATAGAAAATTCGCTAAAAGATTTAGGCTATTCAATAAAATGGGAAATTTTAAACAGTTATGATTTTGGCTTACCCCAATATCGTGAAAGATGGTATTGCGTCGGATTCAAAGATAATGTCGATTTTGAATTCCCAAAAGGAGAAGGAAGAGGTTCTAAGATAAAATCAATTATTGACGAAAAAGCTAATTCAGATAAAAAGCTAAAAATATCTGAATTTGAAATCGAAAGAATAAATTTTCACTTTAATTCCAAAGAACTACGTGTACAACACGATAATTCGAAATATAATCCGAATACAAAAAAAGGTAAACACGGTGTGTTTTCATTTCAGAAACCTGACGGTGCCTTACGATTTCACATCGGAGATGTAGCTAAAACACAAATTCAAGAAGCTTTTTACGCTTGCCAAGAAACCTATGCCCCGACAATTATTGCAAATAGAGTTCCAAAATTGTGGGATTTGCAAAGAAAGCTTTCAGTCTTGGAAGCTCAGCGTCTGCAAGGATTTCCAAATAATTTTAGATTTCCCATTTCCGATAATCAAGCATACAAACAATTAGGTAATTCTGTAGCAGTCCCTGTATTAGAGGCAATAATTAAGAAGATGTTAAATACCATTAAATTATAAATATGAAATTTCTCTCAGAAACAACAATATTTGAATCTTGGAAACAACTAATTAAGATTGGGGAAACGACCAGAGCACAATTAAATAAGTTTTTTGGTGTACTTGAGCTTTTACAACACTTAAATTTAGAAGATGGAGAGCCAGTTGAATCAAATTTTCAGTACAATGTTTTTGCGAGACAATTGTCTAATTCGTTACAGGACAAGTATTTTTTTGATGAGGACAATAGAAAAAATTTTCCGTCACAGGAAACACTAAATATCATTTTCCCCAACAACTGGATTCATAATATTTTTCAAATACTTTTGAAAGGCAATTCTTTGCCAATAAAAAATGTTGCCGTAATTTGTCTTCAAAATGAAGAATTTGAAGACGCATTTAGTGATGTAGATTTGATAAATCTATTCCTTTTAAAATTTCATTTGACTGAAGCTGTAAATACATTTTTCACGAAAGAAAATGAGGTTAATATTCAATTTGATGAAATCCAACCTAACGGACAAAATGTTTTTACAAAATTAAAAAATGAATTTAACCTGGTTGATGATACAAAAAAGACAATTGGATTTGACAAAACACTAATAACCGCAAATCCAGGTGAGCTGACCAGAGGACCTTTCATTCAGCCATTGTATTCTGGACAAGAAAATTTAAAATGCTTGTTGGTCGCTAATTTCAATGTGTTGGAATTTTATCAAATTGGCTTAACGGCAACTCAAAACAATACAGTTATTTCAAATTTTAGCGACAGTGCACCATTGTCGCATCAAATCATCTTTTATGGGTCGCCTGGAACAGGAAAAAGCCGTGAAATTGAGTTAAGAACAAATGGCCATAATCGATTAAGAACTACATTTCATCCTGAAACAGATTATCATTCGTTTGTAGGAAGCTATAAACCCATAATGAACGGAATCAACATAAATTACGATTTTGTCCCACAGGCGTTCACAAAAGCATATTGTAATGCTTGGCTAAATCCTGAACAGCCATATTTCTTAATTATTGAAGAAATCAATAGAGGAAATTGTGCTCAAATCTTTGGAGATTTGTTTCAATGTTTAGATAGGGATGATAACGGCTTTTCAAAGTATGAAATCAATTGCGATAAAGATTTAGCAAACTACCTTAAATCTGTATTTGAAAGCTCTGACAATCAAGAAGCAGTAGAAAATCACAAAGCAAAAATACAAACAGAAGATTTTGATAAAATCATTCTACCAAACAATCTCTATATCTTGGCCACGATGAACACGTCTGACCAATCTTTATTTCCTATGGATAGTGCGTTCAAAAGACGCTGGGATTGGGAGTTTGTACCAATCAATTATGGGGATGCCAGTTCTCTAAATCTTGTTATTGAAGAGGACAAGTATAATTGGGGTAATTTTATCGAGAATATCAATCCAAAAATCAAAGAGTTGACAGGTAGTGAGGATAAACAACTTGGAAATCGCTTTGTAAATCCGAAAGACGGACATATAACATTTGAACAATTTAGGTCTAAAGTTATATTTTATTTATGGTCAGAAGTTTATAAGGATGAATTTGGAACTCAAAACTCTATTTTCAAATACGAAAACGAAGAAAGCAATGCAAAAGATTTTCATTTTGGAGAGCTTTATAACGACAATGCAAAAGATATTGTAAAAGGATTTTTGAAATTCAACGGAATTGAACCTCAACAATGATAATATTATTTGAAGAATACCATTACAAAACGGAAGACCTTTCAAGAGTTTTAACTGAACGGTACTTCTTCCCTGTCAATGGTATTTATTCAAAAATTAACTTTGTCGGATATTATTTCAATCCGCAGATTAATGATGGAAGGGGCGATGCAGTGATTATATTTCCTAAAGTTTTTATCAATGAAAATAATTTAGCCTTTGATGAGTTTACTCCTGAATGTTTAATCAGCACAACGTTTGAAACAAACAGAAAGTTGATGGAGACAGGAAAAGACAAGCTAATTTTTGAAATTTCAACTTGGCTATATCGGGCAATTCAGCAATTCAACAAAAGACATTATTACAATTCGATTTCAGAAAATCAATTTATTAATCAAATTGTAACCAATTTAGATGAAAACTCAAGTACTGAACTTGATATAATCTTAAGTTTATTAAAATATCACAAAGAAAATCAAGACTTATTCACATTTATTGCAAAAACTGCTCACTCCCAACATAACAAAATTAATTGGCATAAAACCATTAATAAGAAACAGCCATTTATTCAGAGTAACCAACCAATTTATGTTGATTTAGCAACGACAAGAAAGAACATAAATGATGATGAAGAATTACTTATACTTTTTTATTCAACACTAAATCAAATTAAAGAAAAGTATTCGTTTAGTTTTCAAATTCCTCAAAACTATGATTTGATTAAAGGACATCAATTCGAAACATTGTTAAAAAGAGGATGCCGACTTCTGAAAAGTATTAAGTATAAATATTTCTCGGACAAAATGATTAGTCTGTACAATTTACTATACATATACTTTGAGCGAAGTGAAAGAACCCATTCTAAGAAGCAGATGGAAGAAATTCTTCTAATAAAGGATTTCAATATTGTATTTGAAGATATGGTAGACGATTTAATTGGAGACAGCAAATTATTGCCTGAATTAAAGAATCACGCAGACGGAAAACAAGTCGACCATATTTATAAATACAAATCACTTCTCATCGAAGATGAAATATATTTTATTGGAGATAGTAAATATTACAAACTTCAAAATAATGTAGGAAAGAATTCAAAAGCGAAACAATTCACTTACGCAAAGAATGTAATCCAATATAACATTGATTTATTTAACAGTGGAAATTTAGACCAAATAATCAGATACAGGGAAAATGAGACAGAAGGATATAACATTACTCCGAATTTCTTCATCTCTGCTTTCGTGAGTAAGGATTTTGATTTTTCTAAATCATATTTGACCGATACCGAAAAAACAGTAATGCAATTCCATTTCGAAAACCGATTATTCGACAGAGATACACTATTTATTCAATCATACAACGTCAATTTTTTGTTTGTACTTTCAGTATACTTATCAAGAAACTCAACGTTAAAAAATAATTTCAAAAGAGATACGCAAAAATTGTTTAGAGAGAAATTAGTATCTTTCATAAATGAAAAGTATCACTTCTTTAAGATAAAACCAAAAGAGGAAGATTTTCTTGATAAGTATTTCAGGTTACTTAATGGTAAGGTTTACAAACCATCACAAACTAATAATGAGTTAATATTAGCCTTCGAAAAAGCTTCTGATATAAAAAATATAATGACTCAAATTGCTTCGGACTTGGAGCAGAATATTGAATATACGCTGATTTAAAAAATATAAAGTCAATTATTATGAAAAAATCGATAGGAATTAGAGTAACGCCTTCTACTGTTTACTTTTCAGTTGTCACATATGAAAATGAAGAATTAGAGATTACTTTGGTCGACAAGATAAACAATCCCAAAGCGTTAAATATTCCAGAGCAACTGAAATTTTTAAGGAATACGCTTTTTGACGTCATTAATGAATTTAATATAACCAATGCTTGTATTCGAATTACAGAATCAAATGCACAATCAATCAATATCACAAGAATTTATATAGAAGGAGTAATTCAAGAATTATTTGCTAGTTCAACTATTGTTAAATATTATGTCGGTCAGATTTCCAGTATAAGTGCCAACCTTGGAATAGAAAGAGCAACTTTTAAACCATTTGCTGAGGGTAAAGAGAACTTTATGGCCATAGAAAACTGGGAGAATTTTTCGTTGGAGCGAAGAGAAAGTTTAATGTCGGCAATTAGTGCTCTAAATATATAATATTATGCCATTAGGACTACATACAACAGAGCTAAATTTTGAAACAACAAAAGAGATAGGTCAGGAAGGTAAAAACTCACAGGTATTTTTAGCTCACGACAAACAACTTGATGGGGAAATTGTCATAAAAAAAATTGCGAAAAGCAAAATTGTTAATCCAATAGAATATTACGAGGAAGCAAAAAAACTTTATGTATCTTCACATAGTAATGTCGTGAAGGTAAATTATGGTTGTTCTGATGCAGACCATATTTACATAGCTATGCCATATTACAAGAACGGTTCGCTTAAATCACTTATCGCAACGAGAAATCTAACGATTAGAGAAATTATCCGATACTCAATACAGTTTTTATCAGGATTGCATCATATTCATTCGAAAGGGTTAATCCATTTTGACGTTAAACCTGACAATATTTTGATTTCCGATAGTGATGAAGCGCTTTTGTCTGATTTTGGGTTAACCAAGGCAATGAACAGTTTTGGTTTTGCTTCTCCAGACCAATTCTATATAAAACAACTTCCGCCAGAAACGTTTACAAGTAGTGATAAAACAATTCATTTTGATATATATTTGGCGGGATTAACTATTTATCGTTTACTTAATGGCGAAGACCAATTTCATAGTCAATTAACTAGATATAAAACACAAGATGAATATGTAAATGCAGTAAAATCAGGAGTATTCCCTAACAGAGGGAGCTATACTCCACATATCCCTTTAAAACTCCAGAGAGTTGTCAATAAAGCCTTGAATGTAGATATTACCGACAGACACCAAAATGTTTTAGAGCTTATAAATGAGTTGAGCGACATTGACGAAAATTTAGACTGGAGGTTCTCACAAACAGCAATTACCGATTACTGGGAACGCAATAATGGAAGCCATACTTATAAAGTGACAGTGAATTTGGCAAATCCAAATAACATTAATATCATAACTACTAAAACAAATAATTCTACAGCCAGAGAGCAGCGTGAAACAGCTCATTGCCACAATAACCTTACTACTTCTAACGTTTTATCTAAAATAAAGCTAGCTTTGAAATTGTGAAAATTAAGCTTATAAAATATAACAAAAATGGATTAACTAGAGCACAAAATACAGCTCCTAAATTCGTTATGCCTAAAAATGATTTAAACAAAAGTAACTTAAAAGTTACTGCAAGAAACCATTATATCACTGTGGTAAAAAAAGGGGATAGTAACGAAATGTAAAATTTCTATCGCCAACTTTATAAGACGAATTCAGTTAATTATTTATTTGCTTTGACCTAAATTAGACACATTGAAACGCAAAACAATATTCAACGTCACTACTCATTCGTTAGTTGACAATTATTATTACTTATATATTTTTAAGAAAAAAATTAAGCGAAAAATTTCTAAAATAAAAATTTCACTATCTAAAATGTGATGTTAACTTTGATATTCAAAATTTAAATAGTAAATTGGTAATAACACTTTCACACAACCGTAAGAGCATTGTCCAGCGGTTTAATTATGTGGAAATGCCGTAAATAAATGGACAATGCGAATTGAATGAAATACAATTGGAATATACAGATAGTGTAGGGGCTATGCAGATTTTAAATATTAAAAGCCATACTACTTTAAGAAAGTATGAAGAACAAGGTTACATTAGAGCAGTTAGACCCTTCGGTAGTAATCGAAAAAAATTTAAAATAGTAGAGCTTGAAAGAGCAATTAAAAAAGGGTAGCTGTCAGCTACCCCTTTTTTTTGCATCGAATAATTTTAACGCTTATTTTACCGTAAAACAAAAATCCCTTGACTAAAACACTGTTTGTCAAGGGATTGTAAAACTAAAAGTGGTCCCACCTGGGCTCGAACCAGGGACCACCTGATTATGAGTCAGGTGCTCTAACCAGCTGAGCTATAGGACCGGTTTAGAGGTTGCAATATTACTACTAATTTTTCTTGACTCCAAATGTTTTTTGGATTGATTTTACCGAAAGGTAAAATTATTGTCAATAAAATCGGTATCTATTTGATTTCTTGGCACAATTCAATTAAAACGCCGTTAGTTCCTTTTGGATGTAAAAAAGCCACGAGTTTATTGTCGGCTCCTTTTTTTGGTGTTTCGTTTAAAACTGTAAATCCTTCTGATTTTAATCTTTCGATTTCTGAAACGATGTCTTCCACGTCAAACGCTATGTGGTGAATTCCTTCGCCTTTTTTTTCTAAGAATTTGGCGATTGGGCTTTCTGGATTTGTGGCTTCCAATAACTCAATTTTATTTGGGCCGTTCATAAAAAACGACGTTTTCACGCCTTCGCTCGCAACTTCTTCTTGCTTGTATGGCGGTGCTCCAAAGAGTTTTTCGAAGAGATTGTTTGAAGTTTCTAAATCTTTTACGGCAATGCCGATGTGTTCTATTTTTCTCATTGTTTAAAGTTTCAACGTAGTTAAGTTACAAAGTCGCAGCGTTTTTTGACAACAGTTGTAAGCGTTTAAAAGAAGCCTGAAGTTTGTAAATAGCCCCGATGCTGCATTTGTCTGAGCTCTTAAACCGGTGAACAAACCGGTTTAAAGCGAGTTGCTGCAGCGGGAATTTCATTTAAAAAAGAGCCTACTGTCTGGCTTCAAAATCTAAGCAAATATATAAAACTTGTTTAAAGTTGCTACTTACTTTATGACATCCGACTTTAAGACTTTTGACTTTCAAACTTTAAGACTTTCGACTTAAAATCGTATTTTTGCAAAATGGAAACAAATAGACAGAAAAAAATAGGAAGCGTTCTGCAAAATGATTTGGTGGATATTCTTCAAGGTGAGGTGAGAAAAAACGGGATTTCAAATTTGATTATTTCGGTTTCTAAAGTGAATGTGACTTCAGATTTGTCAGTGGCTTCGGTGCATTTGAGCATTTTCCCAACGGAAAAAGCGGCCGAATTATTGGCGGCGATTAAAACAAATACGCCTTTAATCAAACACGATTTATCGCAAAGAGTGCGTTTGCAATTGCGTAAAGTTCCGAATTTGATGTTTTATATCGACGACTCTTTAGACTATATTGAGAAGATCGACAATGCATTGAAAGACAAAGAAAATCCGATTGAAAACCGTGATTTATTAGAAAAAAGACGAAAAGCATAATTGAATTTTCCATTTTACATAGCGAAACGTTACACCGTTAGTTTCAGCAAAAGCAGCGCCATTAATATCATTACTGGAATTGCTTCGCTGGGGATTATCGTGGGTGCGTGCGCTTTGTTTGTGGTACTTTCGGTCTTCAGCGGCTTGCGTGATTTTAGTCTTTCATTCTCAAATGATTTCGATCCAGATTTGAAAATCACGAGTACTTTGGGCAAATCGCTTTTGATTTCTGACCCGCAGGAAAAGCAATTAAAAACGGTTGACGGAATCGCTTCTTACAGCAAAACCATTGAAGAACGCGTTCTTTTTTTATACGATGGAAAAGAAGTTGTGACCTATTTAAAAGGTGTTGACAGCTTGTATCCAAAGGTAAATAACGTGCAAAAAAGTCTTTATTTGGGCAATTGGTTACAACCAAATTCACCCGAAGTTGTTCTCGGCCACGGAATTTTCCAGAAGCTTTCCTTGAGTTTCGACTACAGTATTCCGTTGGAAGTTTATGTTCCAAAACCTGGAAAAGGCGCCATCGACCCAAAACAAGCGTTTAATGTTTCGAAGATTTTGCCGACCGGAATTTATGCAGTGAGCGAAGAATTAGACAATAAATATGTGTTTGCAGATTTGGGTCTAGCCCAAGAATTACTTCAGTTTAAGCCAAGTCAAGTTTCTGGAATCGAATTCAAATTAAAACCGGAAGCTGACCAAAGCATTATTTCAGAAAAACTCCAAAACATTTTTGCCAATAAAATCACGATTAAAAACCGCGAGCAGATGAATGATTCGTTGTATAAAATGTTGAATACCGAGCAAACCGCGCTGTATTTGATTTTTACGTTGGTGATTATTTTGACGCTTTTCACCTTGGCCGGAGCGATAATTATGTTGATTATTGACAAGAAAAACAACTTAAAAACGCTTTATAATTTGGGCGTTGAGGTCAAAAAACTACGAAAAATATTCTTGCTTCAAGGTACCATTTTGACGGTAGTTGGCGGGGTTATTGGATTGGCACTGGGAATCGGAATTGTTTTGTTACAGCAAGAATTTTTGCTGGTGATGATTACCAACACGATGCCTTATCCAGTGATTTTCAATATCGAAAATGTGCTGATTGTTCTGGCTACAATTTTTACTTTAGGATTTATTTCTTCACTAATTGCTTCGAGCAGAGTGACCAAAAAACTGCTGGATTAAGGAAATAGACCGCAGATGCGCAGATTTCTTTTTTATTCGAACATTTTTTCTGCCCAATTTTTCTCTACTTTTGCTACTTAAAATTTTTACTCCTATGATAGTTTTTGTTTAGGCCTAAATCATTTAGGTCATTTGATTAACCTTTTTTTGTTGCCACAAAATGACGCTGGCAACGTTTACTTTTTATTTATCAAATTATGACAAAAACACATAAACCTAGTTTTTTATCCCGAATTATTACCGTTACAAAACAATCGCTTCGCGGAGAGGCCGACTTTGATTACACGTCTGGAAACATCAGAAAAGCCGTTATTTTATTGGCAATCCCGATGGTTTTAGAAATGATGATGGAATCGGTTTTTGCTTTGGTCGATTTATATTTTGTAGGACATTTGGAAAATTCCAGCTTTGCAATACAAACTGTTGGATTGACAGAATCAGTTTTAACAATCATATATTCCTTAGCCATCGGATTAAGCATGGCCGCAACCGCCGTCGTTGCTCGAAGAATTGGAGAAAAAGACCCAACGAAAGCAGCAAAAGCAGGAATGCAAGCCGTGATAATTTCGTTAGCCGTAAATGCAATAATCAGTTTCTTCGGATTTATTTACGCAACGGAAATCCTAATGTTAATGGGCGCTTCAGAAGATGCTGCGTTGCACGGAACCGCTTTTATGCAAATCATGATGGCCGGAAGCAGCTCTATCGTATTATTATTCTTGATCAACGGAATTTTTCGTGGTGCCGGAAACGCCGCAATTGCCATGAAAAGTTTGTGGATTGCCAATATTTGCAACATAATCTTATGTCCAATTTTGATCAACGGACTCGGACCAATTCCTGCTTTTGGACTGACTGGCGCTGCAATCGCAACCACAACAGGAAGAACGATTGGCGTTTTTTACCAAGCTTATCATTTATTCAATGGAAGAGGAATTTTAAAAATCATCGGAAGCTATTTTATTCCAGATTGGAAACAAATCAAGGCGATCGTAAAAGTTGCCGCTCCAGGAATTTTGCAATTTGTAATTGCGTCTTGCAGTTGGATTTTCTTAGCAAAATTAGTCGCAGAAACTGGCGGAGACCACGGTTCTGCGGGTTATCAAACGGCTTTGCGAATCATGATGTTTTTCATCTTGCCGGCTTGGGGTTTGAGTAATGCTGCAGCGACTTTGGTTGGACAAAATTTAGGAGCAAAACAAGTGGATCGAGCTGTAAAATCTGTGATGCAAACCGCAAAATACAATGTGATTTTTATGGCCTCAATTATGGTAATTACTTTGATTTGTGCCGAATATATTGCCGCTTTTTTCACGAATGATGTTTTGGTGCAAAGCATTGCCGTGGAAGCTATTCGGATAATGAGTCTTGGCTATATTTTCTACGGAATTGGGATGGTCTTGATCAGCACTTTTAACGGAGCCGGAGACACTTGGACTCCAACTTGGATTAATTTTTTCGGATTTTGGTTGTTCCAAATTCCGATGGCTTATGTTTTGGCAAAAGTCTTGAAAATGGGACCAACTGGCGTTTTTATGGCGATTCCAATTGCAGAAACCGCGATTACCATTGCAGGATATATTTTGTTCAAAAAGGGAAAATGGAAAACGATTCAGGTGTAAAATTTACTGTTGCGCAAACTGAAAACCTCCGAAAACTTCAATAATTTCTTCTAAAGTTTTATAAAGTCCGTCGGCGTCATCTGTTGTTACCAACCTTTGTTTGTATTCTTTAAAATTCGGAATTCCTTTGAAATAATTTGTGTAATGTCTTCTCATTTCCACAATTCCGATGTGTTCGCCTTTCCAATCCATTGACCAAGTCAGGTGATTTTTTGCAGCTTCCACTCTATCTTCCATTGTTGGCGGCGCTAATTTTTCCCCGGTTTTAAAATAATGCTTGATTTCGTTAAAAATCCACGGATAACCAATTGCCGCGCGACCAATCATCATTCCGTCAAGGCCAAAACGGTTTTTATATTCCAAAGCTTTTTCTGGCGAATCAATGTCTCCGTTTCCAAAAATCGGCATCGTGATTCTCGGATTATTTTTCACTCTTTCAATATGTGTCCAATCTGAATGACCTTTGTACATCTGCGCTCGCGTTCTGGCATGAACCGTCAACGCTTGAACGCCAATGTCTTGCAGTCTTTCGGCAACCTCATCAATATTGATAGAATCTTCGTCCCAACCTAATCTGGTTTTTACCGTCACCGGAAGATGCGTGCTTTTAATCACCGCTTTTGTCAAACGAACCATTAAATCCACATCTTTTAAAACGCCCGCTCCGGCTCCTTTGCAAACTACTTTTTTTACCGGACAGCCATAATTGATATCGACAATATCTGGACGAACTGTTTCCACAATTTTTGCAGAAAGTGCCATTGCTTCTTCATCTCCACCAAAAATTTGGATTCCGACTGGTCTTTCATAGTCGAAAATATCTAATTTCTGGCGACTTTTCATGGCATCACGAATCAAGCCTTCCGAAGAAATAAATTCGCTATACATCATATCCGCGCCGTGAAGCTTACACAACCTTCGAAAAGGCGGATCGCTGACGTCTTCCATTGGAGCTAAAAGTAAAGGGAAATCAGGTAATTCTATGTTGCCAATCTTGACCATCTTCAATTATTTTGGTGCAAAATTACAAAATTTAGATTTAAGGAAACATAATTGCCTCGCAGTCTGCATTGAAATACTTTGGTAAATAATCACATTTTTTAAGATGTCACATTTTGTCACACTTTCTGTCACACTTTGTAACACCTGAAAACACTGGAATCTATTTATTAAGAACTAAAATTGTAATCTATTGATGCAAATCAAATAACAAACAAATTACACTAAAATAACTATTATGAAAAGAATTTTACTATTGCTTTTTTGCCTTGGAAGCTTGCAAACAGCTTTGGCACAAAATCCGACGATTTCGGGAGACACGATGCTTTGTCCTTGGACAGATGGCACCGCAACGATCACAAACGGAGTTACTTATGACTCATATCAATGGTACTTTAAATATTGGTTTTTAGATGATCCTTATGAAGCAATTTCTGGAGCAACTTCTGCTTCATTTACGTATGATTGGTACACTTATGATCAAGCTTTATTTAAAGTTGTTGCTATTAAAAATGGCGTGACTTATGAATCAAATGAGATTCAAATCGACAGTTACAATTGGGTTGGTTTTAATGTAAGCTTCCAAATTGACGAAGAAACGATGACTTATAATCCAGAAACACAAGGTTTTTATTTGTGTGAAGGAGCTACAGTTTTATTATCAACTGATCCGTTTTTTGTGAATATCGAATGGTATAAAGATGGTGAATTGATTGCTGGGGAAACTGGAAATACCTACTTAATTACTGGCGAAGGTTCATATCACGCAGTTGGTCATCCGGGAGTTTGCCCAAATAATTCGAATACAACTATTGGTCAGCCGATTGTTGTTACAGCAAACACAGATTGTTCTCTGGGAATCGAAAATCCAGAATTTGCTTCGATTAAATTATACCCAAACCCTGCCAAAGATTTCTTGAATTTAGAATTAGGAAACAGTTCAGATTTTACTTCTTACAGCATTATTGATGTTTCTGGAAAAGTTTTAGGAACCCAAAATATTTCGGCTCAAAACACTCAAATTCCATTAAATCATCTTTCAAACGGATTTTATATCTTGAAATTGGAAGGAGAAAAGTTTAGCACTACCAAGAAATTTGTCAAAAACTAAATTTTCAACGTAAAATAAAAAAGCGACTGTTTTTAAGGCAGTCGCTTTTTTTATGCAATCTATTTTTTAAGATTTATAAAGCAACGATGCCAATCTATCGTCTCTTTTATAAACGTCTTCATAGAAACTCACGTTTCCGTTTTCATCGGCTGCTGCCGTGAAATATGCGATATAAACCGGTATCTTTTTCTTTAAAGAGTAATTCTTTTCTGTTCCAGAATTCATTGCTTCGTCTATTTTTTTCGAATTCCAATTTTTGTCATCTTCTAAAATCGCGTTGGCCAATTCTCTCGCTTTTTCCACACGAACGCATCCGTGGCTGAACGCGCGACTTTCTTTATTATAAAGTCCTTTTGCTGGCGAATCGTGAAGGTAAATATTGTTCGAATTTGGAAACATGAATTTTACCAAACCAAGAGAATTCGTCGGGCCAGGTTTTTGACGAACTGAGTTTCCGTTCCATTCCATATTGTGTTGCGCTAAATAATTTGAGTTTTTTGCAATTCCGGGCTTGATTTCTTTTTCCAAAATACTTCTCGGAATATTCCAATACGGACTAAAAACCAAATAACTCATCTGTCCGCTGAAAACAACGGTTTTGTGAAGTTCTTTTCCAACCACAACATTTGACACTAATTTTAGCTTTCCGTCTTTGATGTAACGCACTTTATACGACGGAATATTTACGGCAATATAATTTCCTCCTTTGATGAAATTTGGAGAAATCCATCGGCAACGTTCCATATTTACTACGATTGTCTTGATTCTATCTTGGACAGAAATATTCAAATCCTTGATCAAATTTGGACCGATCAATTTATCCGGAACTTGATTATTTTTTACTTCGTAAGCCGTAATCGCTTTCACCAATTCTTCGTCATAAACATTTGAACCAGAATCTTTGCTCAAATCGCCCGAAGCCACAAGACGTTTTCTGACTTGCAAAATCGTGCTTGAACTGTCGCCTGGCTTCAGCGATTTCACGCCTTCTTCCAAAGCAATTTTTTGCCAACCGCCTTTTTTCTCGATTTCACGGTATTTCTGAAGTGCTTTTTTCAAGTTGTAATACTGCGGAATCATTTCAGAATCATCTTTTTTCAAGAGCGTTGGATCTTTCATCAACGTATCCAAATAAGCAACATAAGATGTTTTTTCGCGAGGCAAATACCAACCCGTTTGCTTACTTTTATTGGCATCAAGGCCTTGGTACACATTTTTTGCATAAAAGAAATACATTGCCGAAACCAACAATTCTGAATTTACATCAGGATCTTTATTTTCATTTTCATAAAAAAGATTGTCAATCTGTTCTTTGTAAGGCAGTTTTGCAGGAACACCTTCTGCGCTGATTTGGTTGACTTGGTTGAAAACCGCTTCGGCAAATTCAATCACGCCTTTTTTATCAAACCATAAATAATGATAGTCGTGTTTTTTGTAAAGCTGTCTTATTTCAGTTTCATATTCTTTATAATCAGGATATTTTGTAAAAAATCCGGCGACTTTTGTGCTGTCAAATTGAATCACTCTGTCTTCAGGATCGACTTTGATGTCTGACAGGTCATTTTCCTTTTTCTTGCAGGAAACAACAGCCATCGAGCACATGAAAGCAATCATTATGTGTATAAATACTTTTTTCATAGGGTTAATTTTGTTTTTAATAAATGTAGACAAAATTTGTGCAGAAGGAAAATTCATTAATTCGATTTTAACATAAATTACTACGGAATTTTCCACCGCAGATTCGCAAATTTTCTAATTATGACAAAGAAATTTGAATGTAAAAATCTGCGAATCTGCGGTAGTTTTTAGGAAATAATTCTATCAAAAATTCCTCTTTCAACTTACCAACTAAAAAACTATATTTGCCGATTAAATCCTTACCTTTAAAGGAGATAAAGAGGAAAGCGGAGAAATAATCAAAAGTTTCTTTGTGAACGCGTAAAATTTGATACAAAACTGTACATGAAACATATTAGAAATTTTTGCATTATTGCACATATTGACCACGGAAAAAGCACGTTGGCTGACCGTTTACTTGGCGCTACGCAAACCGTAACGGCTCGTGAAGAAAAAGCGCAATTGCTTGACAACATGGACCTTGAAAGAGAACGTGGCATCACGATCAAGAGCCACGCTATTCAAATGGAATACAAATATAAAGGTGAAGATTACATCTTAAATTTGATTGACACTCCGGGACACGTGGATTTTTCTTATGAAGTTTCCCGTTCGATTGCGGCTTGCGAAGGCGCGCTTTTGATCGTTGACGCGGCACAAAGCATTCAGGCACAAACAATTTCTAACTTGTATTTGGCTTTAGAAAACGACTTGGAAATTATTCCGGTTTTGAATAAAGTAGACTTACCAAGTGCTAATCCTGAAGAAGTTAGCGACGATATTATTGATTTACTAGGTTGCAAATTAGAAGATATTATTCACGCTTCGGGTAAAACTGGTTTTGGTGTTGAAAATATTTTGGCGGCCGTAATTGAGAAAATTCCACCACCAAAAGGAGATCCGAATGAACCGCTTCAAGCGTTGATTTTTGACTCGGTTTACAATCCTTTTAGAGGAATTGAAGTTATCTTCAGAGTAATCAACGGACAAATCAAAAAAGGCCAGAAAATCAAATTTATGGCTACCGGAAATGAATATTTTGCGGATGAAATTGGTACGTTGAAATTGAACCAAGTTCCGAAACAGATGATTTCTGCTGGAGATGTTGGTTATTTGATTTCTGGAATTAAAGAAGCTAAAGAAGTAAAAGTTGGTGATACTTTGACTGATGCAAAAGTCCCAACTACGAATATGATTACAGGTTTTGAGGATGTAAAACCGATGGTTTTCGCCGGAATTTATCCTGTGGACACTGAAGACTATGAGGATTTAAGAGCTTCGATGGAAAAATTGCAATTGAACGATGCTTCACTTGTATTTACGCCAGAAAGTTCAGCGGCTTTGGGATTCGGTTTCCGTTGCGGCTTCTTGGGAATGTTGCACATGGAAATCATCCAAGAAAGATTAGAAAGAGAGTTCGATATGACCGTAATTACTACAGTTCCCAACGTTTCGTATTTGGCTTACACTAAAAAAGATCCTGAAGCAGCTTTCGTCGTAAACAATCCATCTGACTTGCCAGAACCTTCAAAATTGGATCGCGTTGAAGAGCCATTTATCAAAGCTACAATCATTACAAAATCTGACTTTGTTGGAAACGTAATGTCGCTTTGTATTGAAAAACGTGGCGTGATCACGAACCAAACTTATTTGACAACAGACCGAGTTGAATTGACATTTGATATGCCTTTGGCTGAGATTGTATTCGACTTTTATGATAGACTGAAAACGGTTTCAAAAGGTTATGCGTCATTCGATTATTCTCCGATTGGGATGCGAACTTCAAAATTGGTGAAACTCGATATTTTATTAAATGCTCAAGGAGTTGATGCACTTTCTGCGTTGATTCACGAAGATAACGCTTATAATATCGGAAAGAAAATGACCGAAAAATTGCGTGAATTAATTCCGAGACAGCAATTTGACATTCCGATTCAAGCAGCAATTGGAGCAAAAATCATTGCTCGTGAAACGATTAAAGCTTTGAGAAAAGACGTTACTGCAAAATGTTATGGAGGAGATATTTCTCGTAAACGTAAGCTTTTAGAGAAACAGAAAAAAGGTAAAAAACGTATGAGACAAGTGGGGAATGTTGAGATTCCTCAGGAAGCTTTTATGGCTGTACTTAAATTGAATGATTAATCAAGAATTAAGAAAATAGTATTGAGAATTGAGATAAACCCGATGGCGAAAGTTGTCGGGTTTTTTATTTATGTCAAGAAATTCATTAAATTTGTCTTATGGAAACTATAAAATTAAATATCAATCTAACTGTAAATCAGCTGATGGAAGCCGTTAAGCAACTTTCTCCGAAAGACAAGCTTAAAATCAATGATGCGATTTGGTCTGATGATATGGAAATTCCGATTGAACATCAGAAAATTGTGATGGATAGAATTTCTAAATCTAAAACAAATCCCGAAAGACTTTTAGATTGGGATGAAGTTTCGAAAAATTTTTAAACTTGAGTTTCAAATTGAAAATTGATGTCGATGCTTTAAATGACATTGAAGAAACTACAGAATGGTATGAGTCGCAAGTCAAAGGACTAGGTCTGCGATATAAAGGCCAGACTAAAAAGCAAATTACTTCGCTAAAAAAAGACCCTTATTTATTTTCTGTAAAATACAATGAAACTAGATGCAGGAAAATTGAAAAATTCCCTTTTTTAATTCATTATGTTGTCGAAGAAAACATCAAAACAGTGACAATATTTGCTGTATTTCACACCTCAAGAAGTCCAGAAATTTGGAAGAGAAATATTAAATAATATTTGGTTTAAAAAAACATTTTTCAAAATGGACGAAACTCCAAAACGGTTTGACAGAATTGTCGCGATCTTAATTCAATTACAATCCAAAAAAATTGTAAAAGCGCACGAGTTAGCCGAACGTTTTGAGGTTAGTTTGCGTACGATTTACCGTGATATCCGAACTTTGGAAGCTTCCGGAGTTCCGATTTATAGCGAAGCCGGAATTGGTTATTCTTTGATGGAAGGCTATCGTTTGCCTCCCGTAATGTTCACGCGTGAGGAAGCTAGCAGTTTTATTGCTGCAGAAAAATTGATGCAGAAATTTACTGATAAGGAATTGGGCAGCCATTATGCTTCAGCGGCATTTAAACTGAAAGCGGTTTTGCAGAGTTCAGACAAAGATTGGGTTTCAAACATTGAATCTAACATTTTAATGCAACCGACAGGAAATTTGTTCAATGATAATTCTCCGAATACTTTGGCTTGTCTTTTTAAAAGTATTGCTGAAAAAACCCAAATTATCTTATTTTATCAAACCGCAGAAGCGGAAGAAGCCACAGAAAGAACTATTGAACCTGTTGGGATTTTTCACGATAATGACAATTGGTACACGTTGGGATATTGCCATTTGCGTAAAGATTATAGGCAATTTAGAACCGATAGAATTCACGATATAAAAGTTACAGAAAAAGAATTTTCATTGGAACACGAACCTTTGGAAACTTATTTGGAAAAAGACAAGAATAAATATCCTACGACAAAAGTCAGAATTTTAATTGACAAAAAAGTCGCGAAACATCTGGATTATGAGAAAAAACATCATGGTTTTGTTTCTCAAAAACCAGTTGGAAATAACATTGAAATGACTTTTATGAGTCCAAATGTTGAGGAATATTTCCCGAGATGGTTTATGATGTTTGGCGATTACGGAACAATTTTAGAACCTGAAAGTTTGAAAGAAAGAGTTTTGGAATTGGTTGAGAAATCTTTGCTTCGGTTAAAAAAGTAACCGCAGATTCACAGATTAAAATCTAAGCATAGCCTAAATTATTTAAAAAAATCTGCGAATCTGCGGTAAATATTATCTCTCCCAAAAAAATGGAGGCTGGATTCCCAAAGCTCTCAAATACACATAACCTTGACCGCGATGATGTATTTCATTATCAATAAAATATAGAATATTCTGAATTACCGGAAATTCATATTGCCCAAAAAGATTGAAAGTATCGCTAAAATCTTCCATGCTTAATTGTTCCCAAAGATCATTGATTTCTGCCGTTGACTCGTCCCACTTTTTAAGAAATTCTGCTTTTGTCGTGAATTTTACTGCTTCTTCTTTAAATGGTTCTACCTGTCGAGTTACGATTCCTTTTAAGCCTGGCGCTCCGATGGCCAATAATTCTGAAGTTAATTGCGCAAAGGTTCTCATTCCTCCAATTGAAAACTCAAAAAAATCTTTTTCAGGAAATAATTCGATTACTCTTCGAGTCAAATTTCTGTGACCTTGCCAGTGTTTTAATAAATCTTCTTGACTGATAACTTGGGCTGTTGCGAACATAATTTTATCTTTTAATTGTTTATAGTACAAATTTAAAGACAGCTTGTGACAACAGTTTGTCAGTAGGTTTTGAAAATTT
This sequence comes from Flavobacterium qiangtangense, assembly GCF_042658345.1. Taxonomy (NCBI): domain Bacteria; kingdom Pseudomonadati; phylum Bacteroidota; class Flavobacteriia; order Flavobacteriales; family Flavobacteriaceae; genus Flavobacterium; species Flavobacterium qiangtangense. The sequence goes on along the minus strand of NZ_JBHSQB010000009.1, from coordinate 371,253 downwards.
AAAAATAAAAAAAGACGTACTGTTCAGCACGTCTTTTTTTAAAATTGTCAGAAGATTACTCCTTCCTTCTATTATCTTCAGAATTGGTATCGATCAATTTATTATAAGTATCGATTCCCACTTCGGTTGGTTTTTCATCTACGATAATGACAAATTTATTATCGATTTTCGTTATTTTATGCTTCTTCAAATACAATTGTTTTTCTTTGGTTTTGTCTTTGACTTTCTCTTCGCCAAAAATTCCAACTTCCACATAATCATTTAACGGATAAGAATCTACAGCATATTTCTCGCCTTTTGCTTTAAAAGTTAGCGTTTTTCCATAAGCATCTTTGAAAGATCTTTTCCCTTTTGCGTCTGAGCGATATTTGCTGACTTGCGCATTAATCGTCACTTCATATTTTCCGTTTGGTAATTTCTTCGTAGAAAAATCCTTCACGCGATTGTCATATAAAGTGATTGTTTTGAACATATCATCAATCATGTATTTTAATGAATCAGGCGTGGCTTCGTTCAAATAAGACACAAATTCGATGGAATTCGTATACGGCGCTTCTTGATAAGCTACTTTTTCAATATACTTTTTCAAAGCATTGTTCATGTTTTTTTCTCCGATATAATCGCTCAAAGTGTATAAAACCAGCGAACCTTTATTATAATGAATGTACTGCTGATTTTCGTTAAACATCAGCGGTTGCTCGCTTTTGCTTTCCATTGTTCTTCCCTGAAGATAACTATCTAACGCATCTTTCAAGAATTTGCGCATCTGAGATTTGCCATATTCTTTTTCCAAAACTTTCAAAGAACTATATTCAGATAAACTTTCTGACATTAAAGTTGCACCTTGAACATTTGCGCCAATCACTTGATGCGCCCACCATTGATGCGCCATTTCATGCGAAGTTACCGAAAACGGATAATCGACAGCGTCTTCATTTTCATCATCCACATCGGCAATAAAACCAATGGCTTCAGAAAACGGAATTGTGTTGGCAAAAGACTGCGCAAAACCGCCACCAGTTCTTGGAAACTCAATGATTCTCGCTTGTTTGTGCTGATATGGACTAAAATTTTCAGTATAATAATCCAGCGATTTTTTAACCGCTTTAATCATTCGGTCGATGTTATATTCGTGTCCTTTTTGATAGTACACTTCGATAGCAACATCTTTCCATTTGTCTTTTCTGATTTCGTAACGCGCGGATTGATACGCGTAGAAATTCAACATCGGACGGTCCATTTTATAGTGGAAATAATTCCTGCCGTTTTCGGTCCATTTTTTCTCCAAATAACCCGGAGCAATCGCTGTTTGGTCGTCTGAAGTACTGACGGTCGTTTCAAAATTAATCCAATCGGCATCACTTGAAATGTAAGTGTTCTTTCTGGCAATAGTATCCGTAGCTTTTGCCATTCTATCCTTTGGCTTTAAGCCGTATTTTTTACGAGTGTCATCATCAGAAAGTTCGCCATCCTCAGAATAACCAATCGACGGAAACATACTGTTATTGATGAAAGTTCCGTTTTCTAAAACAGGCGAATGGTCAGTTATCAAAGTGTTTGGCTTGTTCTTAATTTCAAAATCAAATTTGATGGAATCACCCGGATTTAAAGGGGTTTTCAGTCGGTAAATATTGAAATTGTAAATAGTATCTTTTGAAACCAAAACAACGTCTTTGCTGAATTTGAACTTGTTTTCAAAATCGACATAATTAAGAAAAATTGTATCAATTGCTTCCTTCGATTTATTTTTCAGAAAGTAATATCCTTTTACTTCTAAATCTCTTGTCTTTGGGAAAATCGCCACGTTCACGTTCACATCCGTGATTCTTGGCTGTGCATAATGCTGGAATTTTTTATATTTTTTCTCCCAATCAACCATTTGCTGTTCTTGCTCTTTTTGAGAATAGCGCGGATTTTCAATATTATCTTCGTAATAAATTGTTGCGCCAATTGCCAAAAATCCTAAAAAGGCGACAGTCAACGGAATCGCTAATTTTGGCGTAAGGCGTTGTCTGGCATTCGCAAATTTCTCTTTTGCAGACATCGGAATTCCCCTTGTCCAAAATAATAAAGCCAGACAGAAGAAAACTACGCCAAGCAAAAGCCAATAAAATTTATACAAATAATAGAGTTCAAGTCCGTGGCCATACCCGTTCATGTCAGAATATTGGTAACCCGGATCAGAATTGTAGCTAAAAATATCTTGTTCCACGCCAAGTTCTGGCAAAAATGCCAAGCCAATCATCATGATAATCAACACGAAAAATCCCAAAAGATAATTCTTGAAAAGCGTTTGGATTAAAACAGCTAAAAATGCCCAAATTATTAAATTCCAAAGTTTTATTCCGTATAATTCAATCAAATAATGTCCAATTTCAAAGTCATAAAATCCATTAAATGCTTGGATTGAAACGCCTGCAATTAAAATCAAAACAAGTAATAAGATTTGCATTTTTACAATTGCAATGAATTTTGAAGATAGTAAAACCCAATTAGGTATTGGTGTTACGTCAATTAAATGGTTCATTCTTGAAGTTTCGCCACGGTGAATTAAAATTCCCGCGAACAAAAAAGTCAGCACATTTATGAAAAAATTAAAAGTGCTTCCGGGCAAGAAAAGCATCTGCCACGTTACCGGATATGTTTTGGTTCCAAAAATTTGGCCCGCCGTTACTGACATTAAAATAATGAACAATAATCCAACGAAAGCAATCACAATGAATGCCCAATTTTTTACGATAAATCTAAAATCAAATCTGGAAAGGCTCCATGCTGTTTTGAAATTTTGCCATCCAGAGTAATCATATTTCACAACTGGAAGTTCGATTCTTGTGATTCCGCCAAAGTTATTTTTAATGGCACGATCTCCTTTTTTTCCTCTTCCAAAAGTAATTGCCGTTTGGCTAAAAGTGAAAAATTTATATAAAAATCCGAGAATTACTAACGAAACAGAAATCCAAATCAATCGGTTGTAAATCACAACTTCTTTCAATGGAAGCAGGTTTTCATTCTGTTCAGAAATCGTCCAATACTTTGTATAATAATCTAAAGCTTCTGAACCAAAAGGCTCGAACAAAGCCACGACATAACGATTTTCTGAATCTTGAGTGAGGCTCGAAAGCATAATTTGAAGCAAGAAAATTACGATTACGCCAATAAATCCGACGAAGATATTTCTGGAAATTGTCACCAAAGCAAAGATGATAACTCCGATGAAAAACAAATTTGGAATCACGAAAACAAGATACGTTTCCGCGAAAGCGAGCACGTTAAAATCGGTTAGCAAATTTGGATTTACGCCAGGCAAAACCGATGCGGTCAAAACTCCCAAAATTAATGTCAGCGTAATTAAAATGACCACAAACAGCGAACTCAAGAATTTTCCGCCGATATAATCCCATTTGGTAAACGGATACGAAAATAAAATCGTGTGCATATTGTACCTAAAGTCGCGATATACTGAAGTTCCCACGATTATCGGAAGCAGAAAATAAATAAAAGTATTCAGCCCGTTTATGAGATTGTTGATTGCAATTGGTGAATTTGCATAGGCGTTTGAGTTTCTGACGGCGCTTACGTTTTCAAAAAAACCAAAGTTTATCGCTGCAAAAAGCAACGAAAGAAAAAAGAACAGCGACAGAAATATATAAAACGACGAGGTTTTCAGCCATCGTTTTAATTCGAAATTAAAGATAGTTGAAAACATATTATTGGTCAGATTTTAGTGCAACAAAGTAAACATCTTCAAGCTGTGGATCAGCGTTGATAAAGGTTTCGTCAGGTTTTTCTGTGCTGTAAACTTTAATATTTAAAGTATTGTCTTGGTTGTATTTTGATGAAATTACGTTGAAATCTTTTTCATAGGTTTCCAATTCGTCTCTGACAATAATTTTGGTCCAAATAAAACCTTTTAATTTTGCTTCAGCTTCTGCCGGAGTTCCTTGTGCCAAAATTTTTCCGCCGTTTAAAATCGCCATTTCGTTGCACAATTCTTTTACGTCATCCACGATGTGCGTGGAGAAAATTACAACGTGATTCGTGCCGATTTCTCTTAAAACGTTCAAAAAACGGTGGCGTTCTGCAGGATCTAAACCGGCAGTTGGTTCGTCAACGATGATTAATTTTGGGTTGTTTAAAAGCAACTGCGCGATTCCGAAACGTTGTTTCATTCCGCCAGAATAACCGCTTACTGATTTCCCTCTTTGCTCATATAAATTGGTAACTTCCAAGACTTTTTTAACCAATATTTTTCTCTCTGAACTCGAAGAAATTCCTTTTAATCTTGCAAAATAATCCAACAAAGTTTCGGCTGACATATTTGGATAAACTCCAAATTCTTGAGGCAAATAACCCAAAACTTTTCGAAGCGAAATATTATCTTCAAGTACATTAATTCCTTCAAATTCGATGCTTCCCGAATCTGGTTTTTGAAGTGTGGCAATGGTTCTCATCAAAGATGATTTTCCGGCACCATTCGGACCAAGAAGTCCAAACATTCCCGAATTTATTTCCAGATTCAAATTATCCAGCGCTTTCACTCCGTTTTTATAGGTCTTACTTAAGTTATTTATTTTAAGCTTCATAATTGTGGTTATAAATGGTTGATTATTCTAATTAGTGGAAAGATAGCGAATTTTGTTACAGATTTTTTAACATATTTTAGAAATACCAATCGCCCAAGCAGATTTCAAATTGAATAGACTTTTAAACTTTGTACCTTTGCAACTTAAGAAAAATAAAAAATGATAGAAGATAAAACGCCTCAACGCACAAGCCTTTCTGATTTAGGCGAATTTGGACTGATTAAACATTTGACAGCCAATTTTGAAATCAACCAACCTTCCACATTAAAAGGAATTGGTGATGACGCCGCAGTTCTTGATTTTAAAGATAAAAAAGCGGTAATTTCCACAGATTTATTGATTGAAGGAGTTCATTTTGACTTGGCGTACATGCCGTTGAGACATCTTGGTTACAAATCTGTTGTCGTTAATTTGTCAGATATTTATGCGATGAATGCAAAACCAACGCAGATTACGGTTTCGGTGGCGGTTTCAAATCGTTTTCCGTTGGAAGCTTTGGAAGAACTTTTTGACGGAATTGCTCTAGCCGCAAAAGAATACAATGTTGACGTAATTGGTGGCGACACAACTTCTTCACAAAAAGGTTTGATCATCAGCATCACCGCGATTGGCGAAGCTGACGAAGAGGAATTGGTTTATAGAAACGGCGCAAAAACTACCGATTTGCTAGTGGTTTCTGGAGATATTGGCGCGGCTTATATGGGATTGCAAGTTTTGGAAAGAGAGAAACAAGTTTTTCAGGTAAACCCAAATAATCAGCCTGATTTAGACGCTTACACTTATATAATTGAACGACAGTTGAGACCGGAAGCCAGAAAAGACATCAGAACTTTACTTCACGCTTTAGAAATTAAACCAACTTCGATGATCGATATTTCTGATGGACTTTCTTCAGAAATTATGCATTTGTGCAAGCAATCTGGCGTGGGTTGTAATTTATATGAAGACAAATTGCCACTTGATCCGCAGTTGATTTCAGTTTGTGAAGAGTTTAATATTGACAGCACAACTGTTGCGATAAATGGTGGCGAAGATTATGAATTGCTTTTCACCATTTCAATGAATGATTTTGACAAAATAAAAGGAAATCCAAATTTTTCAATCATCGGACACATGGTTCAGGAAAGCGAAGGAATTCATCTGATTACAAGAGCTGACACGAAAATTCCGTTGAAAGCAAGAGGCTGGAATGCTTTGGAACAATAATTTAAAAGAAAATTTTAAGCAATAAAAAAAGCGATGGTTTGGGGATCATCGCTTTTTTATTTTCCAATTCTTCAAAACAGTAAATTTAGGTTAAGTCCAGTTTTTGGGGCGAAAAAGGTGGCATTATAAATTGTTCTACTGTTTATTGGTTTCGGTTTGTTGAATTTTTAATATGAAATACTTTTAACTTTATTACAGTGTAAATGTAGTGCAATATTTAATAAACCCGGTTACGGTTTTCCCGTATATTTTCGCAAAATTATATTTTTAATTTATTAATTTATCTTAAAACAATAAATATTAATCTATTTTTTTAGACTTAAAGCCTAAATAATTCTCATTATGAAACGCGCTTTCGTCAAAAATTTTCAAGGAATTATTTTTTAAAATTCTTTCTTCCTTGGCTTCGGAATTTTCCGTTTTGCATAAAATCAAAATAGAAAAAATGGAACTGGCGATAATCAACTTACTTTTCATGGAGGTTTATTTTTTGCTAATTTACGATTGAAACGATATTAGGTGATTACGGTTTTACCGCAAAATTTTTACTGTTTAACCGCATTTGTGAAAATAAAAAAAGCGATGCCTTTGGGAAGCATCGCCTTTTTATCTTGGGTCATTTTAGCAGTCTTTCATTAAGTTTGTAGGTTTGTCAAATTTGGGGGCTGACAAAAGGGTGGTATTATTTTTTCGACGACTGCTTAATTTGGTTTTTGGTTTTTATAAAAGGTTTCGGTTTTGATTACTTTGTAAAATTATTATATACGAAGTAAAGTTGGTTACGGTTTTACCGCATATTTTTTTTTTAAAATTTTTTAGTCACCTATGAACCAACGCCTTAAAACAAAAAAACCGTCCCTTATTAAAAAGACGGTTCATTTTTTCTGAAGAAATTAAGGCAAAATTTGGCTAGTTCAGTCAAACGGCATTGATTTAAAAGGTTGAAAATTTTTAAAACACTTAATTTCAAATATCTAACTCAAAATTCTTGGGCCAAGATACCGTTTAAAATAAGAACATCTGTACGGTTTTACCGCATTTGTTTTACGGTTTTACCGTATATTTTAGATGTAGCCACGCTCGCGACCTTCTGAAATCAAAGCTTCGTCATCGCCTCCTTTTATATTGAATAAATCTTTTAAATTTAATTTTCGCTTTTCAACCGCGCTCAGAGAAAGAGAAGTATGAAGCGGAATATTTTTGGTTTTCACGCCTCTTGACAAATGGTATAAAATCTGTCTGTCAAATTCGTCGATACGGCTGTTGTCGCCCGTTTGCTGACTTACAAATTTGATAACAGTTTGGCTATAATAATTTTCGCCTTTGAGAATTTTATCAAAAGCCACCAAAAGTTCGTCAAACGTAAGGTCATTTTTAATAATCAAACCATTTGGATTTATCGATTTGATGATGTTATTTATTTTCAACGATTCTGTGTGCATCGTCAGCAAAATAACTTTGCAAGAAGGCAAAACTTTTTTCATTAAGCGTGCCAAATCTTCGCCCGAAAGAATGTTTTTTTCTGTGTATGGAGGCATGCTGATGTCAAAAAATGCTACATCATAAGCAATCATATTTGGGTTTGACAAAATCTCATAAGCTGATTTACAATCATTTGCTTGCGTGATTTCGAATTCAAATTCAGTAGGTTGATAACCGGCAATCGTATTTTTATAAGCTTCAATTATAAAAGGATGGTCATCGACAATTAAAATATTTAATTTTTTTGCCATTTGTTATTCGGTTTTAATATTGGTTTCAATTGGGACTGCAATTGTAATGGTTGTACCTTTTCCTGGTTTTGATTTTATGTCTAAATTTCCGTTGCAGGCTTCAGCTCTGGAAAGCATATTTTGCAATCCGATTCCTTTATTTTTCTTGCTGACAGAAAATCCATTTCCGTCATCTTTTACAACAAGTTTGAGCTTGTTTCCAGAAATTTTTATTTCAATTTTTATGTTTTCGGCTTGAGCATATTTGTTGATATTCTGGAGGCTTTCCTGTAAAATTCTATATAAATTGATTTTTACAGTATTTTCAAGCTTTTCCCATTCAATCGTTGGGTCAATTAAAAACGAAACATTGGCGTCAGAAAGATTTTCCTGCTGGTCAATTAAATTATTTACAATGCTTACAAAGTTATTATTTAATGCCGATTTTTCTCTGTTCAAATCATGAGAAATTTCGCGAATATCCTGTTCAATACTTTTAAGTTCAACAAGATACGTATTTCTTACGTCAATTGCTGCTTCATCTTGTCGCTTATTTAAACTGTCTAAATTTAATCGCGCGCCAAATAATCTTCCCAAAATTCCATCGTGAAGCTCTTGCGCAATCCTGATTTTTTCGTTCGCTCTTCCTTCTTCGATTTTGGCTTGCTGAAAAAGCATCAAATTATAAATATCTTCGTTTGCTTTTTGTTGGGCTTGTTTTAAAAGCAATTCTTTTGTTCTTGCCCGTTGGCTTCTGATTACAAAAAGTAAAATTCCGATCATAATTGCCAATCCAAAAAAGAAAATCATGTTTCTATTTTGCTCGGCTAATTTGTCTTTTTCTTGAATAATTTCGTTTGTTTCAAATTCTATTCTGGCAAACTTATCCTTTATTTTTCGTTCTGCGTTCTGAAGGCTGTCGTTTATCTTGATGTATTCTCTGGAATAAATACTTGCATTTTCGGGCTCCACAGTCCCTGCTTGCTTCAGCGCCATCAAAACATCAGCGTCTCTTTTTGTTTCTTTTGCCAGTCGCAATGCTTCCTGCGCATATTTTTTTGCTTTTGAAGTATCTTTGTTTGCAGCGTAATATTCAGAGAGGTGGATGTTTGAATAGATTTCTCCAAAGGTGAGATTTAAGCTGTCTCTTATCTTTAAAGACTTATTAAATAATTCAGGTGGCAACTCAGAATTCTCACTGAGTTTAAACGTGGAATAACCCAAATTATCTAATAAAATAGCATACAAATTAGGCTTTTCTGAGAATAGATTTTTTGCTCGCAGCGCTTCATTAAAATTTGAAATCGCGCTTTCATAATCGCCCTGATTTTGGTAAACATTACCAATATTGTTTAAAGAAGTCGCTACTTGAAAAAATTCATTTAAGTTATTTTCTTTGGCCAAGTTCAGCGCCTTTGTATGATATTCTAAAGACTTTTCATAGTCTTGAAGTTCATTTGAAATATATCCTAAAATATTATAAGCTTCATAGATTTTAGGCTTTTCCTGCGATTCCCGAAGCACATTTAAAGCTTTTATCGCCGAAAGTTCTCCACCCAAATAATCTTTTTGATCTGCCTGAACCAAAGCCATGCTAATGTAAACGCCTCCCAAATTTTTAACGTCATTCAGCTTTTGGTAAATTTTTTGGGCTTTTGTATAATATGAGAAAGCGCTATCCTTTTTTGAAGTATTGGCATAAAAATCACCCAAATAAACATACGCTTTTCCAACGCTGGCTGTGTCTCGCTTTGCTTTTGCTTTTTCAATAATAAGCTTTGAAGTCTTTTCATATTTTTCCAACTTATTCATGTTGAAATATCGGTTGGCGACCTTAAAAAGATTTGCCCTGCTCAATGAATCGTTGTCATCGTCAAGTATAATTGACAACGCTTTGTCATTATAATTCAGTCGTTTTTCAAAAGGAACCGAATCTTCATTAGCATACGACAAAAAAATCGCCAGACTATCTGAATTATCTGAGTCAGAAAAATCTTTTCTGTTCTTTGTGCATCCGATAAGCAAGAGACCCAGGATGAAAAATATGGGGTAATTTTTTTTCAAAAGTCTTAGAGTTGGTTTCCAAAAGTAGTAAAACTATTGACAAAAAAAAAGGCCGGCAAAATTAATTGCCAGCCTTGTTATATAATGTACGAAAAACTATTCGTCATGTTTTTTGTTTCCTCCGATGCTTTGTCCGTTTCCAGTACCTCCGATTGCCAACTCATCATGTTTTTTGTTTCCTCCGATGCTTTGTCCATTTCCTGTACCACCAATTGCCAATTCATCATGCTTTTTGTTTCCTCCGATGCTTTGTCCGTTTCCTGTACCTCCGATTTCAGCAAATACAACGTCTGTACTGTTATTTTGAACTGAAGTTTCTGAAGTTGTAAAAGATGTTAAAACAACTAAAGAGAATAAACCTGCTGTTAAGATAGCTTTTTTCATAATAAATATCATTTTGTGGTTAATGATTCGAGTAAATTTGTTTGTCGTGATGTTTTATTTTCACACCGTAAAATTACCAAGTCTTTGTATATCAACAACATATAAAATCAAATACATTGTAGATTGGCCACATCTGTGAGTGAATGACATTCGTTTGCGAGCGGATGGATATATTTTAGAAAAAAATTAAATCTCTAAATAATCAGAATTTGAAATATCGATTATAATTTGATCGATGTTATACTTGTAAGATTTAGAAAAAGGAAGCTTTATAGTGCTATTTTTAACGTAACATATCGCGTTACCAGTATGAATTCTGGAGATAAACGCCTTATTAATAATGTAACTGTTGTGGATTCTGTAAAAATCTGAAGGAAGCACTTTTTCAAAATGTTTCAATGTTTTAAACGCCGTAATCATCTCGCCGTTAACTAGATGAATATCAGTTGAATTATTATCTGCCTGAAAATAGATAATGTCGCTGGCATTTATAAAACGATAATCGCCATAAGATTTGATGCAGATTGTCAGTTCATTTGACGACTTTTCGGAAGCGTCGTTATCAATAAAAACGGGAAGATTTTCGGTTGGATTATTTATTTCTACGGAAGAATCAACCTCCTTTTCAAACTTAAAAATTGTCTTTCGCAATTCAGAAATAGGAAATGGAAAAACCAAGTAATCAAAAACTCCAAATTTTATCGCTTCATAAGCAAGGTTTCCGTTTTTTGCCGTGACTACAATTTTTGGAACCACTTTCAGATATCGGTACAATTCATTAATTAAAGCCAATGAAAGGTTACTTTTTTTATCTTTTGGATCAATTTCAAGGAAAACCAACTTTGGCTGAAATTCTAAAATTGCGTTTAATCCATCGGCATAATTATTTGCAGAAGCCACAAAATGAAGGCTTTGAAACTCATCACACAAGGTCTGAATTTTCAAAACATTCTCTTGATTATCGTTAATGATAATATAGGAATTACTCATCAATTGCTTTTACAAATTTGTTTTTGGAATTCCAATCAGGGATGTAAAAGCCTGACCGACATTTTATCGGAGCATTTTTTGATTAAGTTTTTAATGTGGTAAAGTAGTTTGGGGAACTATTCTAAACCTAAAATCATTCGTTTTTTCCTTATATAAATTGTTTAAATTGTTTGGTATTCAGTCTAAAGTTTGTGGTATGCAATCAGACTAATTTAGTTTATAATTTACAAAAATAGAATTGTTGTTAATACATTCTAAATTATTGTTAATTAAATAATTTAACGGAGGTAAAAATCCGATGAACTACTTAACTTTTTTATTAAATAGATATCTTTTTCAATATTATGTAAAATACTTTCCTAAGTAAAAGTGAATCGTAGCAAAGTGAGAATCAATTATTTATAATATTTTACTTACGAAAATAATTTTCTAGACAAAAAAAAAGCCAACCGAATGGCTGGCTTTTCTGATATCAAATAATTTAGTTACATTTTCATCAACCAATGTTTCATCGAAACTTCTCTATTGATTATATCTCGCAATTCAGAGATAGCAACACGATCTTGTTTCATCGAATCTCTGTGGCGAATGGTAACCGTTTTATCTTCTAAAGTTTGGTGATCAACAGTAATACAAAATGGCGTTCCAAGTGCGTCTTGCCTTCTGTAACGTCTTCCAACGGCATCTTTTTCATCATAAGCCACATTGAAATCCCATTTTAAATCTTCAATAATTTCTCTTGCAACATCAGGAAGTCCGTCTTTTTTAACCAAAGGTAAAACTGCCACTTTTGTTGGCGCTAAAACACTTGGCAACTGTAAAACTGTTCTTGTTGAACCGTCTTCCAAAGTTTCCTCTTTCAATGAATTTGAAAAAACTGCCAAAAACATTCTGTCTAAACCAACAGAAGTTTCAACAACATAAGGTGTGTAATTTTTGTTTTCTTCGGTATCAAAATACTGCATCTTTTTGTTCGAAAATTGCTCGTGCGCTTTCAAGTCAAAGTCAGTCCTTGAGTGAATTCCTTCCAATTCTTTAAACCCGAATGGGAAATTAAATTCAATATCTGCCGCAGCATTTGCATAGTGCGCCAATTTTTCATGATCGTGAAAACGGTAATTTTCTTGACCTAAACCAAGAGACAAATGCCAGTTTAAACGCGTCGTTTTCCAGTATTCATACCATTTCATTTCTTCGCCCGGCTTCACAAAAAACTGCATTTCCATTTGTTCAAATTCACGCATTCTGAAAATAAATTGTCTTGCAACAATCTCATTTCTAAACGCTTTACCAGTTTGAGCAATTCCAAAAGGAATTTTCATTCTTCCTGATTTTTGAACATTTAAGAAGTTTACAAAAATACCTTGAGCCGTTTCTGGACGAAGGTATAAATCCATTGCGCTTTCTGCAGAAGCTCCTAATTTTGTCCCAAACATCAAGTTGAATTGCTTCACTTCTGTCCAATTTCTTGAACCCGTTTCTGGATCAGCAATTTCCAATTCTTCGATCAAAGCTTTCACATCTGCAAGATTTTCATCTCCCAACGATTTTGCCATTCTTTCCAGAATTTCTCTTTGCTTCGCTTTATATTCAACAACTCTTGCGTTTGTTCTGATAAATTCTTGCTCGTCAAAAGCATCGCCAAAACGAACCTTTGCTTTTTCAATTTCCTTCTGCGCTTTTTGGTTTAATTTTTCTGCATAATCCTCAATTAAAACGTCAGCGCGGTATCTTTTCTTTGAATCTTTGTTGTCAATTAACGGGTCGTTAAAAGCATCGACGTGGCCAGAAGCCTTCCAAGTAGTTGGGTGCATCAAGATTGAGGCATCAAGGCCCACAATATTTTCGTGCATCTGAACCATTGACTTCCACCAATATTCACGGATGTTTTTCTTTAACTCCACTCCGTTTTGAGCATAGTCATAAACTGCGCTTAAACCATCATAAATTTCGCTTGACGGAAAAATAAATCCGTATTCTTTTGCGTGCGAAACTACATTTTTAAATAAATCTTCTTGTTTTGCCATAGTGCAAAAATATAAAAAGGGATTGAAAATAGAGGCTGTTGTTAAATTTAATAGGAAGAAAATTTACTTTAACATAAGATTTGTTTTGCCAATGAGATTTATTCCAGAAAAAATATTGACTATATAATTTCCTTTAACCAAATTGTTTTTGTTTGCATCAACAAAAACGCAAACGTCAACATCTTCCTTTCCGTAATTTACGGTTGTTTTCGCGCTATAAAAAAGTGTTTTGTCTTTTATTTCTAAAACCGAAGGATTTTTACTGACAATATTCGACTTTGGATTTATAATTTGGATAAAAATATCTTTTTCGCCATTTTCAATCAACGGATTATCTTCTAACGTAAAACACACCTTTATTTTCTCGGTTCCGTTGAGATTTTTAGTTTCCAAAATTTTTTCGGAAACTATTCTAGAACCAATCGCGTTCACATTTATCGCTTTTAATTTTTTAGCTTCTACTTCAGAAACCGATTCTTTTATTTCGGTTTGAAGCTTTGAAATTTTTGAATTTAAGGAAGCAACTTCACCTTTATCATACTCAAGATCAATTTGTTTTGACTTTAAAATGCTATTTAAAGCAACTAATTGTTTCTCTTGTAAGTTATTTCCTTTTTCAAGATTAGAAATATTTCCTATTAATTTTTTGATGGATTTATTATGGCTAGAGTCAGAATTGTTGTCAATAATCGTGTCGTTATTTGCGCTAACTTCTTCTTCTAATCTCAAGTTTTTAATCAGCACAGAATCATACCGAACTAAGATTTCATTCATCTCATTATTATGAATTTTTTTATCAAGTTCAATATGCTTCAACAAACTATTTCTTTGATTTTCAGAATAATACAACTTTACAGCAAGTGCCACGATCGCAACAGAAAGTATGACGACCGAAACTTTTATGACCAATAAATAATTTTTGACAGCCATTTCTCGTAGTAAAATTTATGCAAAACTAAAACATCGATACGGCGTCACAAAATATAATCGACAAAGCGTGAATTAAACTGCTAAAAAGCACTTTATCTTAAAATAATCTAGTCGAAATAACTTAAATAATATAAATTTTTAATTTTTTTAACAATTGCCGTTTATTTTTGTACATTTATTTCGTATTAAGCTATAAGCCAATCAACTATGTTTAAAGATTTATTTAATTTGTTGTTCCCAAAGGTCTGTTTGGGTTGTGAAGCTTTTTTATTTTCAAACGAAGAAATAATTTGCGCTTCTTGCAGGCACAATCTTCCGCTGACAAATTATCATTTAGAGTTGGAGAATGAATTGACCAAAAAATTCTATGGGCGAATTGAAATCCAGTTCGGCGCTTCGATGCTTTTTTATCACAGAAGCGGTATTGTTCACAATTTGATTCACAATTTAAAATATTATAGACATCAAGAAATTGGAACTTTCTTAGGAAATTGGTATGCCGAAGATTTAAAAAATCTTGAAATCTCAAAAACTTTTGATACTATAATTCCGGTGCCTTTACATAAAAAACGACTGAAAGAACGCGGTTACAACCAGATTGAAACCTTTGGGAAATCACTTTCTGAAAAGCTTCAAATTAAATATGATGATTCTATATTGGTCAGAAATATTTATTCAAAAACGCAGACAAAGAAAAATTTCTTGGGAAGAACTGACGTGAATGCAACAATTTTTGGAGTCAATTTTTCCGAAGAAAATCATGGAAAACACTTTCTGCTGGTTGATGACGTGATCACAACCGGTTCCACGTTAGAAGCATGTGCAAAAGCTATTTTGAAAATTCCCGGAACAAAACTGAGCATAGTTTCGATCGCGGATACGCACAATCTTGGTTTTTAGCCAGATTAGCTTCTAAAACAGAAATATAATTTTCTTAAAAGATTTCGTTTCCTCTAAATATAATTGTTATTTTGTGGCTAAATTATTTTTCTGATGTTGAAGATTCGTTTGCGATTTTTACTTTTTATATTGGCTTTGGCGGTTGTTGGCTGTGCAAAAAGGGGCAGTATTACTGGAGGTATGAAAGATACAATTCCACCTGTGATGCGCTCAAGTTCGCCTGAAAACTTCAGCACTAATTTTAACGTGAAGGAAATCAGGATTACGTTTGACGAATATATCAAGATTAAGGACATGAATAAGCAGTTGATCGTGTCGCCACCGATGGAATATGCGCCGGTGATCACGCCAACGAACGCGAGCAAGTACATCAATATTAGGATTAAAGATACTTTGAAACCAAATACTACGTATAGTTTTAACTTTGGAAGCAGTATTCAGGATAACAACGAAGGAAATCCGTATCAGCAATTTAAGTACGTTTTTTCGACCGGAACTTATATCGATTCGCTTGAATTGAGTGGCACCGTAAAAGATGCTTTGAAAAAAGATGTGGACAATTTTGTGTCTGTAATGCTTTATGAAGTGGATGAAAAGTTTACGGATTCTATCGTTTATAAGCAAAATCCTAGATATATTACCAATACTTTAGACAGTTTGAAAACTTTTAAATTGGAGAATTTAAAGGAAGGGAAATATATGCTGATTGCTTTAAAAGACCTAAATAACAATTTTAAATTTAACGCAAACAAGGAGAAAATTGCTTTTAAAAAAGAGTTTATTACCATCCCAACAGATTCTGTTTATGAGTTAAAATTATTTAGTGAAATTCCTGATTTTAAAGGAAGTAGGCCTTATCAAGCTTCTGGAAACAGATTGGTAATTCCATACGAAGGAAATGCTGATAAAGTGGCGGTTACCTTAAAAAATGGCTCGGAAGAATTGCCTATAAAATTGACAAAATTTCCTGAAAAAGATTCGTTGCAATTATGGTTCAAGCCTTTAAAAGTAGATTCTCTTTCGATTTCAATGAAAAAAGGAAGTTTTGAGAAAGATTTTACGGTTAAAATGAAGGAATTTAAGAAAGATACTTTGAGTTTTTCGCCAAAGCAAAGTGGGACATTGCATCCGCTGGAGAAATTTACCATTAACTCTTCACTGCCTATTTCTTCGATTGATAATTCAAAAATCAGCTTGATTAACAAAGATTCTGTCGCGGTTGATTTCACGACAAATTATGATGAATTCTATCAAAATATAAGAATGGATTTTGCTCTCGAGGAATCGCAATCCTATTCCATCGTAATGCTTCCTGGAGCGCTGACAACTTATCTTGAAACAGCGAATGACACCTTAAAATACAATTTAAAAACACAGGCTTCGAGCGAATATGCCACAATGAGAATGAGGCTTCAGAACGTAAAACAGTATCCGGTGATTGTAGAACTTGTAAATAAAAAAGGAGAAGTTCTTACTTCAAAGTATGTTGAAAATGATGAAATATTAGATTTTTCTGGAATTCAGCCTGGAATTGTTTCGGTCAGGGCTATTTATGACACGAATAAAAATGGCATTTGGGACACCGGAAATTTCCTTGAAAAACTTCAACCCGAAGAAGTGATTTATTATCCAAGTGAATATGATTTCAGGGCAAATTGGGATTATATGGACGAAATTTTTAATCTTTCTCCGTAAATCATTTCTTTTCTATTTTATCTCAAAATCATCTTTATCATTCAAAAAACCAAATTTATTTCGGGCTTCTTGCAATTCTTTTTTGTTTAATTCTGTGGTAAAAACTCCTTCGGTTTCTTGCGGTTCGATGGCGTAATTTCCAAGAAAATCAACAACTTGAGAATGTCCGTTATGCGGATAATCATTGCCGTCTTTTCCAATTCTGTTGACTCCGATTGTGTACGCCATATTTTCTACAGCTCTTGCTTTTAGCAAAATATCCCAAGCATTTATTCTGACTTCTGGCCAATTGGCTACGTAAATCAGCAAATCATAATCTTCAACATTTCGGGCAAAAACAGGAAATCGCAGGTCATAACAAATCAACGGACAAATTTTCCAACCTAAATATTCCACGATTAATTTATCATTTCCGGCTGTGTAAATTTTTTCTTCTCCAGCTAAAGAAAACAAATGGCGCTTGTCGTATTTTTTAATTTCTGCCGAAGGAAAAACAAAAACCAAACGATTGTAAAACTTATCGTTTTCCTTAATAATCAAGCTTCCGGTAATGGCTAAATTCTTTGCTTTCGCTAAATTTTTTAAAAGCGAAATGGTTTCTCCGTCCATAGTTTCAAAAACTTCCGAAGGATTCATAGTAAATCCTGTCGAGAACATTTCGGGTAAAATAACCAAGTCGATTTCATCAGAAACCGACTTGATTTTTTCTTCAAAATAGTCACGATTAGCTTTTGGATTTTCCCAAACCAACGGCGCTTGAATTAAAGCAATTTTCATATTTATTCTATAGTAAATCCATCTTCCAGAATCGCTCTTTTTTTCACGATAATGATTCCGTCTTTAATTGTGTACAGTTTTGTATTAGCATCTTCGAGGTGTTTTCCGCCTTTTAAAATCACATTATTCCCAATTTTACAGTTTTTGTCAATAATCGTATTATCAATCACGCAGTTTTTCCCAATTCCGATATTCGTAATATTATGTTCTAAATTATGGCTGATTTCATCCAAATTTTGGTAGAAATCATTCCCCATAATATACGTATTTGAAATCGAGGAACCCATCCCAATTCTACTTCTGATTCCAATTACCGAATGCTCAATTTTTGCTCCATTGATGATACAACCTTCTGCAATTACAGATTTGTCAATCGAAGTTCCGTCGGTGATTTTTGATGGTGGCAAAGTTCTCGCTCGTGTAAAAATCTTATTCGTATTATGAAATAAATTAAACTTCGGAATATCATCGGTCAAGCCTAAATTTGCTTCAAAAAAAGAATCAATATTACCGATATCTGTCCAATAACCTTCATATTGATAGCTCAAAACTTTTTCTTTCAAAATCGCTTCCGGAATAATTTCTTTTCCAAAATCTTTCGTGTCAGGATCAGCCATCAATTGAATCAAAAGTTCTCTATTGAAAATATAAATTCCCATGGAAGCCAAGTAATGACGTCCTTCTTCGTTCATTTCGTCGCTTACTTCTGAAGTCCATTCTGGTAATAAATCAGCTTTTGGTTTTTCAATAAAAGACGTAATCAAGCTGTTATCATCGGTTTTCAAAATCCCAAATTCTGGAGCATCTTTTGCATTTACCGGAAGCGTTGCAATTGTCAGAGAAGCTCCGGCTTTTTCGTGCGCTTCAATCATTTCGTTGAAATCCATTTGGTACAATTGATCGCCCGAAAGAATCAGCGCATAATCAAAATTGTGGTTCACAAAATACGACATACATTGGCGAACGGCATCGGCAGTTCCTTGAAACCAGGTTGGATTATCTGGCGTTTGTTCTGCCGCCAAAATGTCCACAAAAGCGTTACTGAAATGACTAAATTGGTAGGTATTTTTTATATGTTGATTCAAAGAAGCAGAGTTGAACTGTGTCAAAACAAACATTCTTTTGATGTCAGAATTAATGCAATTTGAGATCGGAATATCAACCAAACGATATTTTCCCGCAATGGGAACTGCTGGCTTTGAACGGCTTTCTGTTAATGGCGCTAATCTGGAACCTTGCCCGCCACCCAAAATGATGGCTAATGTATTCTTATTCATTTTTCGGTTTTTAATGATTGATAAACGTTGATATATTCTTGTGCAGCCTTGTTCCAAGAATGGTCAATCTGCATTGTTGTTCTTATAATTGCTTCTGTTTTTTCTTGATTTTGATACAATTCGACCGCGCGATTTATCGAATAAATAACATCAGAAACTGAAGTTTGCTCGTGACAAATCCCAAAACCGTTGTCGCCAATATCAATCACGGTATCTTTTAAACCGCCAGTTCGCCTGACAATCGGAATCGTTCCATATCTCAGCGAATACATTTGGTTTAAACCGCAAGGCTCAACTCTTGAAGGCATCAATAGAAAATCAGCTCCGGCATAAACTTGATGCGCTAATTTTTCGTTGTAACCAATGTAAACGTTGTAATTTCCTTGGTGGAAGCTTTTTATTTCTTGTAGTTTCATCTCTAAATCTGGATTTCCAGAACCTAAAATGAAGATGTTTATTTCTTTTGGATGTGCGAGCAGGGCCAAATTGCAGATTTCAGGAAGCAAGTCAGCGCCTTTCTCATCGACCAATCTTCCGATGAAAGTGAAAAGCGGTTTTGAAACATCTAAATTAAATTGGTCACAAAGCGCTTGTTTATTTTTACGTTTTCCGACTTTAAAATCCTTCAAATCATAATTGGATTCTAACATCGGATCGGTTTTTGGATTCCAAATTTCAGTGTCGATTCCGTTTAAGATTCCGATTGATTTTGGTCGTTCCAGTCGAAGCAAATCTTCCAAACCATTCATTTCAAAACTGATTTCATCCAAATAACTTGGTGAAACCGTGGTCACTTTCCAAGCACATTTTATTGCTGTGGCCAAAGGATTTATGATATTATTCCAATCTAAAAATCCAGTTTTTAATTTATTAAATTCAGGAATATAATCGATTTTATCAAAGTCAAACCAGCCTTGATATTGACCGTTGTGAATTGTCAAAACCGTCGGCGTTTCTTTTAAAGAAGCAAAATCATAGCAAAATTGCACCATAAACGGAATCAATCCGGTGTGATGATCGTGCGAATGCAAAATATCCGGCTGTTGATTGGTTTCTGAAAGCCACTTTAGAAAAGCAATTTGAAATGCCAAAAAACGCTCGGTATCGTCATCATAAGAATACACATTTGGCCGATCAAAAAGCGCGGGAATTGAAACTACGAAAAGTTCAAAACCCAAAACATTCGTTTTCTCTTTTTGGATTTCATAGTTAAAATCGAACATTCCGAGTTTTAAACTTCCAGAATGGATTATTTCAAAATTGTTTTCTTGGTTGAATTTGGTGCCATATTTTGGGACAACAACTCTAGCCTTGTGGCCCAAATCGTTTTGGTATTTTGGCAAAGCACCAACAACATCGGCAAGACCTCCGACTTTGGCAACAGGATAACATTCGGCACTGATATGGTAAATTTCCATCGGATTATAAAAAATTGAATTCTCATAAAGATATAAAATTTACCAATCAGAAATATATCGATTTCGTAGATTTAAAAATTAATTTACATTATTTTTCTTAATGTCGTAAAATTGAATGGCATTAGAATTGAAATATCTTGAACTGACAGCAACGCCGATTTGAGAAACTTTTATAATTCTCTAAATTTTTTAAATCTGTATTGTTTTTTTCGATGTGATTTCATCGAAAAAAATGATAGCATTCCCATCAAAACCTCGATGTCATTCTCAAAAATTTTCGGAACACAGATTTGAGAAATTTTTATAATTTTATAAATTATTTAAATCTGTGTTGCTTTTTTTTAAATGTAATTTCATCGATGAAAACAAAAGCATTTCCACCAAAAAAAAATGATGCGATTCTCGAAAGTTTATTGGAACACAGATTTGAGAAGTTTTTATAATTATCAAAATTCTTGTAGCTTCATTCTAATTAATTATAATTTCATCAACGAAAATAAAGGCTTCACCGCCAGCCCCTTGATGCCATTCTGGAAGTTTTCCGAAATTGTTAGCTTTTACTTTTACAAATTTTGCTCTTGTTTCTGGAATTAACGTTTCAAAATCAGCAATTTGAACTTCAGTATTTCTGGCATCCAATTTATTTTCGATGGTTTTTACCAATTTGAAATTCACATTATCTTCTGAAGTATAAAATTCCACTTTTGTCGGCATTAAAATCCAAGCTCTTGAATCTTGTAAAAATCTTGCAGAAATTGATTTCACTTTTTTAGTTTCATTCAAATCAATTACCGCTTCAAAATCTTGGCTTTGATAACCTTGCCAATCGCCTTTTCGCCAGTTTTCGCTTCCAAAAATTCCGTCAATTAAACCTTCATCACCTCCGGCGTGATATTGCGGGTTGTATTTTGAGTTTAATTTTACCGAATAATTGTTCGGCTTTTTGATGAATGTGGCTGAAATAGTGTCGCTTACTTTCCCGAAGCCATTGTCTGTGTAAATCTTTACATTGGACGTTTCGTCTAAAATTAATCCTTTATTAAGCATTTCAAATTTTTTATCATTGACACTGTAAAAGTATTCCGTTGGATTATTCATAGCTGTAAATTCAACAGCCATTTTATCCTTAAAAGACTTACTTTCAGCACTAATAACAGGAACAATCGTAATCTTTTCAAAACTCTGTTCCTTCGCTTTCGCCCAAACTTCCTTCAAATAACCTTTCATTCCTTTTTTAGAAATGTTCAAACTTTCGCCGTTTTCAAAATTGATTTTTACATTATCAAAATAAGGTGTTGTTTTTGTCCATTCGCCACTTCCTGGAGTTACCGCATAAATTCCTATGGAACTTAAAACGTACCAAGCGCTCATTTGCCCGCAATCTTCATTTCCAATCAATCCGTCGGGAGCATTTTTATAGAATTCATTTAAAATGTAATTCACTTTGGCTTGCGTTTTTTCAGGTTTCCCGATGTAATTGTACAAATAAGCCATGTGGTGACTCGGCTCGTTTCCGTGTGCATATTGCCCAATCAATCCTGTAACATCGGCTTGTTCTCGTCCTGTAGTTTTGCTTTCGCTATTGAACATTTCATCTAATTTAGCTTCAAATTTTTCACTTCCGCCATAAGCCTCAATCATACCCGGAATATCCTGCGGTACAAAAAAAGAATATTGCCACGAATTTCCTTCGGTAAAATTATTGTTGACTTCTCTGGGATCAAAAGGTTTGTCCCAACCGCCATTTTTCTTCGGACGCATAAATTTCGTTTCCCAATCAAAGATATTTTTCCAGTTTTGGGAACGTTTCATGAAATAGTTGTAGTCTTCTTTTTTGTCTAAAATCATCGCCATCTGCGCAATACACCAATCGTCATAGGCATATTCAACGGTTTTTGAAACGCTTTCGTGTTCGTCATCAATGCTGATAAATCCGTTTTTTTTGTACGCATTTAAACCTAAATGGTCCAACATTGCTGCATGTTTTGATGCTTCAAAAGCTTTTTCATAATCAAAGCCAGTAATTCCTTTTGCCATCGCATCGGCCATTACAGAAACCGAGTGATAGCCAATCATGCAATCCGTTTCATTGGACGCCAATTCCCAAACTGGCAGTCTTCCACCTTGTTCGTATTGCTTCAAAAAAGTATTGATAAAATCTGCCGTGCGCTTTTTATCAATCAAAGTATATAAAGGATGCGCAGCGCGGAATGTGTCCCAAAGCGAGAAAACCGAGTAATAATCAAAACCTTCTGCGGTGTGAATTTCATTGTCTCTCCCGCGGTATTTTCCGTCTAAATCTTGTGCGATATTCGGTTGCATCATCGTGTGATACAAGGCCGTATAGAAAATTGACTTCTTATTTTTATCCGAAGATGTGACTTCAATTTTAGATAATTCTTTGTTCCAAAGTTGCTCTGCATCGATTTTTACTTTTTTGAAATCCCAATGTTTTATTTCAGACATATTTAGATTCGCTCCTTGAACTGACGTTGGCGAAAGCGATACTTTTACCAATAATTTTTCCCCTTTTTTGACTTGTTTGGAGAAACTCATTGACAGCAAACTTCCTGCAAAAAATTTGTCGGTTACTTTCGCCGGAGCGAATGCATTGTTATTCACTTTTGTAATTTTCATTGGCTGGCTGAATTCAATTCTTGCATAAACAAATTGATTTCTAGCCCAAGCTTCACTGTTTCGCACCACTTCAATTGTCTTCTCATCAATAATTCTGACTTCGCCCATCAGCAAATGATCTCGATGATTTAAGTCTAAAACAACATTGGCTTGACCAGAATTATTAAACGTATATTCGTGAAAACCAACTCGAGTGGAAGCTGTCAAACTCACGTCAATATTATGCTTGTATAATTTTACGGAATAAAATCCGGCTGACGCTTTTTCATTTTTATGAGAGAATTTCGAAGAATATTCTTCGTTCGTCAATCTTGGCTCGCCCATTGTTGGCATCAACATAATATCTCCAAAATCAGAAACTCCGGTTCCGTTTAAATGCGTATGCGAAAATCCGTAGATTATGGAATCGTCAAAATGGTAGCCTGAACATCCGTCCCAGCTTCCGTCAATTCTGGTATCGGGAGAAAGTTGCACCATCCCAAAAGGTACTGTTGCTCCGGGAAAAGTATGTCCGTGACCGCCGGTTCCAATCATCGGATTTACATATTTTTGGTAATTTTGTGCGAAAGTAAACGTTGAAATAAGTAGTAATAGGGAGAAATATTTCATTTTGTTTGTTTTGTTTTTCAAATATAGAAAATATTGTTGAAGAGCTTCCCTTTGTTGTGTATAGATTGTTCGTAAGTTCGCTCCTAGCCCCGATTGTAGCGGAAACCCCAGAAACAAAAAAGGCAGTGTTTTTTGAGATAAAAAAGCGACCGGCGGAAGCTCTTTTTATCTTTTAAAAACACGCCTTTTTTGTTGAGGAGTTGAAGCGGAAAGCGGGATTGGCTTCAAAAAAAAAAAACGCACCTGAATTAACAGATGCGTTCTCTTGTGTTTGCCTTTTGGCTATTTTCTTTTGGTCAAAACCAATTATTTCATACTTGCAACCAAATATTCTCTGTTCATTCTTGCGATGTTTTCAAGAGAAATTCCTTTTGGACATTCTACTTCACAAGCTCCAGTGTTTGTACAGTTTCCGAAACCTTCTTGGTCCATTTGGTGTACCATATTCAAAACACGGTCGTGCGCTTCCACTTTTCCTTGTGGCAATAAAGCGAACTGCGATACTTTTGCAGAAACGAACAACATTGCTGAAGAGTTTTTACAAGAAGCTACGCAAGCGCCACATCCAATGCAAGTTGCAGCGTCAAACGAACGGTCAGCGTCGTGCTTGTTAATTGGAATTGTATTGGCGTCAATCGTGTTTCCTGAAGTATTTACAGAAATAAAACCACCAGCGTGTTGGATTCTGTCGAAAGAACTTCTGTCCACAACTAAATCTTTAATCACCGGGAATGCTTTTGCACGGAACGGTTCGATAAAAATCGTGTCGCCATCCTTGAACATTCTCATGTGCAATTGGCAAGTCGTCACGGCTCTGTCTGGCCCGTGTGCTTCACCGTTGATGAAAAGCGAACACATACCGCAGATTCCTTCGCGACAATCGTGGTCAAAAGCCACAGGATCTTCGCCTTTATTGATCAAACCTTCGTTTAAAACGTCAAGCATCTCAAGGAAAGACATATCTGGTTCCACACCGTCGATTGGGTAATCCACGATTTTTCCAGTTTCTTTAGCGTTTTTTTGACGCCATATTTTTAATGTAAGTTTCATCTTTTTTCAGTTTAAAAGTCTTAAAGTCGAAGGTCGAAAGTCTTCTACTTTGAGACTTTTGACTTGTGACTTTTGACTAATTTTTATTTGTAACTTCTTTGAACCAGTTTAATATTTTCGTAAACCAAAGGTTCTTTGTGTAATACAGCTTCGCTAGGTTTTCCTTTGTATTCCCAAGCAGCAACGTATGCGAAATTTTCGTCATCACGCATTGCTTCTCCTTCTTCGGTTTGGTATTCTTCACGGAAGTGGCCACCGCAAGATTCGTTTCTGTGTAAAGCATCTTTTGCGAAAAGCTCCCCTAATTCAAGGAAATCAGCCACACGCATTGCTTTTTCTAATTCTTGGTTAAAACTGTCGATTGATCCCGGAACTTTTACATCTCTGTAAAATTCTTCACGCAATTCTGCAATTTCGTGGATCGCTTCGTTCAAACCTTGAGCGTTACGCGCCATCCCAACTTTATCCCACATAATTTTCCCTAATTTCTTGTGGAAGTGGTCAACAGAATGCTTTCCGTTATTATTGATAAATTTGTTCAATTGCTCTCTAACGTTATTTTCAGCTTCAACGAATTCTGGTAAATCCGTAGAAATTTTTCCAGTTTTGATATCCGGAGCCAAATAATCTCCGATAGTGTAAGGCAATACGAAATATCCGTCAGCCAAACCTTGCATTAGAGCAGAAGCTCCTAATCTGTTCGCTCCGTGGTCAGAGAAATTTGATTCTCCGATTGAGAAACAACCCGGAATTGTAGTCATCAAGTTATAATCAACCCAAGTTCCACCCATTGTGTAGTGAACCGCTGGATAAATCATCATTGGTGTAACGTATGGATTTTCGTCAACGATTTTCTCATACATCTGGAACAAGTTACCATATTTGTTAGCCACAACATCAGTTCCCAATTTGATGATTAATTTCTTGTCATCAGCATCAAGACCTTTAATATAAGCTTGCTCTTTTCCATAACGCTCAATTGCCGCCGCGAAATCTAAGTAAACTGCTTCACCTGTTTTGTTCACGCCATAACCAGCATCACATCTTTCTTTTGCAGCACGAGAAGCCACGTCACGAGGAACCAAGTTACCAAAAGATGGGTATCTTCTTTCCAAGTAATAATCTCTTTCTTCTTCAGATAAATCTGTAGGTTTCTTTTTTCCTTCACGGATTGCTTTCGCATCTTCCAATGATTTTGGAACCCAAATTCTACCGTCATTTCGCAAAGATTCAGACATCAAAGTCAGTTTTGACTGGTGATCTCCTGAAACCGGAATACAAGTTGGGTGAATTTGTGTATAACAAGGATTTGCGAAAAACGCTCCTTTTTTATGTATTTTCCAAGCGGCAGTCGCGTTACTTCCCATGGCATTCGTTGAAAGGAAAAACACGTTTCCGTATCCTCCAGAAGCAATGACAACGGCGTGCGCTGAATGTCTTTCGATTTCTCCGGTAACCAAATTACGAGCGATAATTCCTCTTGCTTTTCCGTTTACGATAACTAAATCTAGCATTTCGTGACGGTTGTGCATTTTGATTTTTCCACGACCGATTTGACGGTTCATTGCAGAATAAGCTCCTAATAATAATTGTTGTCCGGTTTGTCCTTTTGCGTAAAAAGTTCTAGAAACCAAAGTTCCTCCAAAAGAACGGTTGTCCAAAAGTCCGCCATATTCACGAGCCAACGGAACACCTTGTGCCACACATTGGTCAATGATATTTGCAGAAACTTCTGCAAGACGGTGAACGTTTGCTTCACGAGCACGATAGTCACCACCTTTTACAGTATCATAAAACAAACGGAAAGTTGAATCTCCGTCACCCTGATAGTTTTTTGCAGCATTGATACCACCTTGAGCCGCAATCGAGTGTGCTCTACGAGGTGAATCTTGAAAGCAAAATGCTTTTACGTTATAACCTAATTCAGCTAAAGTTGCAGCAGCAGAACCGCCCGCAAGTCCAGTTCCAACAACGATAATATCAATATTACGTTTGTTAGCCGGGTTCACTAAATTAATATGGTCTTTATAATTTGTCCATTTGTCCGAAATTGGACCATTTGGTATTTTTGAATCTAAACTCATAATTTTATAAGTATATTATTTAGCAAAAAGTGAATTAATTTGTTCTGAAAAGTGGATATAAACTGGGATAATTGCAAACAAGAAAGGTACAATTATTGAAAATCCTTTTCCGAAACCTTTAATCAATCCGTTATATTTTGGGTTATTTGCTCCTAAAGATTGGAATGCGCTGGCGAAACCGTGAGACAAGTGGAAAGCCAAAACAATCATTGAAATCACATATAATATTGTAGCAATCAATCCGAATTTTGAATCTTTGAAGAAAGCGAAAGTAACTTTATGCAAATCTTTGTAACCGTCTGCCACTTTCAAGTTTCCTGCTTTGTCCCAAAATTCAGTTCTGTTTCTAATTTCAAGACCAGTTTGCTCTAAATTTGTTGGAATATATTTGTCTTTTCCAGAAGAAGTTGTAATATAAAAATCATATTTCTGACCTTGGTAATCGATTTGAGTAGTCTGCAAAGGCATTTTTTCATCAAAATGCATTACGGCCCAAAAGTTAACCATGTGTGTTACGATAAAAATCAAAATCAAAGTTCCCAAAACAGCCATATTTCTTGATGCCCAAACGGTATTTGCAGCAGCATTTTCCTTGGCATATTTAATTGGCCTGGCTTTTCTGTTTTGAATTGTCAACAAAATTCCATCAACAGCGTGAAAAAGAATTGAGATGTAAGTTACATAAGATAAGATTTTGACTACCGGATTTGTAGTCATAAACAATGCATATTCGTTGAAGTGCGAAGCATCGCTAAAAATCAATTGCAGGTTTCCAGCTAAATGCCCAACTAAAAACAAGCATAAAAATAAACCTGTTAGAGACATCCAATACTTTTTTGCAAGCGATGACTTTAAGATTGCAGATTTTGCCATAAGAGTTTCGTGTGTTTTAAAAAATCACACAAAAATAAGGCATATTCAAATTAACTACAACCTTTTCGGTTTATTTATAATCAGTATAAAGTGGACGTATTTCGCAGTAAATCAAGCACAAAATTTTGTTATAAATAATTTTATTCTCGATTTGCATTTTAAACAGCAAAGAATTTGGTAAAAAACCGCCTTAAATTACTTTAAAAGCATTTGAAAATTGCGGAATTTTAAAAAGTTTTAGTAACATCTTCGTCCACCACAATTATAAAATCCGCAAGCTTTAGGTTTTCTTTCTCGATTTTTGAGATGTCTTTTTGAGAAACCGTTGCGATTGTCATAATTTTCAAGTCTGGTTTTCCTTGTTTCAAATACCAATTGATTCCGTCAAAATTATCACTGTGAAACGAACCGTTATAATGAACAAATGTTGTATTTGGTTTTAAATTTTGCAAGATAAAATGCGCCATCGTAGCATCTTTAATTGCTTGCGCTTTCGGCATCGTCGGACTTGCGTGATCGCCCATCATTTCTAACATTTTCACATAACCCGGAAGATTTTTATCATATTTAATTGGCAACGGCGCAATCCATGTTTTTTCTTCAGCAGATAATTTATCCAACGCTTGAAAATCTTGCTTGTAAACCAAACTCGCATATCGTCTTGGAATATTTGCCGCCACGAAAGTCAGTTTTTTTTCTTTTGCAAAATCCACCAACGGCTTGTAATCAGTTTTATGATTGTTCCAAAGTCGGGCTAAAGTATCAAACGCTTTTTGATTAATTTCACCTGTCAAGTACTGATTTAACTGCTTTTGATTATCAGCTTCGATCATTTCTGCACCTAAAACCAATGGCTTTTTTTCAAATAAATCTTTCGTAAATTCCAATTGCAACCAATGCACAATCGAGTTATCGTGGTGTTCTCCAAACAAAACAACTTCAGCATTTTCAGCCTGTTTCACCATTTTTTTATACGTAGTTTTCTTTCCGTTTTTATCATATAATTGATACGGAAGCTTGTCTTGAGCCACGATATTTAACGAAAAAAGGAAAGCAAGTATGTAGAAAAAATATTTCATCGGATGAATTTTAAAAAGTTGTGTAAAAATAGCCATAAAACATCGGCCGGCAAAACGAAAATTATTGAATTGGTAATTTATCTGAAACTTTATTTTTAATTCGATAAAAATCAATTTTAAGTCCGATTTATCTATAAAAAACAAGTCTTTTTAAGATTCAGAATCCTAATTTTAGCATCCTAAAATTTAGAATAAAACAGAATGAAAACAGGAATTGACGCCATCGCTTTTGACATTGCAAAAATACATTTACCAATAAAAACGTTGGCGAATGCCAGAAATATCGAACCTGAAAAATTGGAAAAAGGTTTGGGTTTGATCAAAATGACTTTGCCAGATGTTTATCAAGATCCCGTGGTTTTTGGAGCAAATGCCTTGACCAAATTAATTCAAGAGAATGAAATTAATCTGTCCGAAATTTCTAGAATTTATGTCGGAACTGAAAGCAGCATTGATTCTTCAAAACCAATCGCTTCGTTCCTTTTATCTTTGATGGAAGAAAAATTTGGCGCCGATTCTTTATCAGAGTGTGACGCTGTAGATTTCACTTTTGCTTGTATCGGAGGCGTTGATGCGTTGCAAAACTGCCTGGATTTTATCCGATTAAATCCTGAAAAAAAAGCGATTGTGGTCACAACAGACATTGCAAAATACGACTTAAATTCCACCGGAGAATACACGCAAGGCGCCGGAGCTTTGGCAATGTTAGTAACTTCAAATCCAAGAATTATTGCTTTTGACAACAATTGGGCAACAAACACTAAAGGTCTTTTCGACTTTTTCAAACCGTACCGAACAATTTCAAAATCAGAAATTACTAAAAATTTCAACAACGAGCCTTGGTTTGAAAACATGGAAAGCGAAATCGAAATCCACAAAGAACAGCCCGTTTTTGACGGACAATATTCCAATCAATGTTATATGGATCGCACCAGAAACGCTTACTTTTCATTCAAGAAATTAAAAAATTCTGAAGAAACAATTTACGATTCTTGGGAAAGCATTATTATGCATTTGCCGTATTCTTTTCAAGGGCGACGAATGCTTTCAGAAATTTATACTTTAGACGCAAAAACCAAGATCTTATCAGGAAACGAAGATGCTTCTGAATACCAAAATAAATTGAAAGAAATCAGCAAATCTGAAGAATACAAAGATTTTGTAAACCAAAAATTGCTTCCGGCAGAATTGGCTTCTTCACTAATTGGAAATCTTTACACTGGTTCTATTTTTATGGGATTGCTTTCGACTTTGGCAGATTTCTATGATTCAGAAAAAGAAATTGCTGGAAAGAATTTTGGGTTTTTAGCATACGGAAGCGGTTCAAAATCAAAAGTTTTTGAAGGCGAAATTCAGTCAACTTGGAAAGAACAAATTTCAAAAGTAAAACTCTTCGAAACTTTGAAAGAAAGTCAAGAAATTGATTTTCAAACCTACGAAAAACTCCATAAAAAAGAACAGAAAATCGCAGTCAGAAATCCGAAAAATGAATGGGTTTTAGACAGAATCGAGAAAGAAATTCCGAATTTAATTGGCTCGAGATACTACAAATGGATTGATTAAAAATCTAGCAAACTATTTTCGCCGCAGATTTTCAGATTTATTTTTAATCAGAAAATCTGCGGTTATTTTTAACTTTCCTGATAATGTAGATTGATTTCTTGCAAGATTTTAAAAACTTCTTCGTGGTTTTTCTCTTCAAATCTTCGGCCCCAAAAACTGTAAATCCAAACCGCGTTTAACTTATAATTATATTCAAATTCTTCTTCGAATTTTTGGGCATTTTTTTTCAGCGGAGCCAAAACTTTTTCGGACATAAACGGCTGCAACGATTCGAAATATTCACCAGGAAATTCCCCCTTAAAACCCATATTCATTATCGTATTGATCTTTTTCATTGAAACTTCTGCGTTTTCAGTTTCAGCAATATCTTCGTGGCTGGCAATTAAAGCTTCTACAATCAAATTTAAGTTAGAATCAAAGTAAATTTTATCATTCAAAAAAGCGTAAATCAAAGGTTTATAACTATCAAAAGCCTGCCGAATTTCTTCTGGCTTTCGGCCCATTTGTTCGTCGATGTCATTAATTTCAGAAAATTCATCCTCGTGTTGCGCATACATAATCGCATACCTCATTTCAGAAATATATTGGTCATCTCGGATGTCTAAATTTTTAGACAGAAACAAGGCTAAGAGTTCTTGTGATTTTGCATTTTCGTTTGTTCCTCGGTCATAATATTTTTCGAAATAACCGCCTGTTTCCACATCCGAAAAATCCTTTTGGTTGAACGAATAAAAATCATAATCTTTTGTATCTGGTTCGTCAGCAACTTCAGTCATTTCATCAGCAGAATCGCTTACTTCAACAGTATTTTCAACGGAATCTCCAAAGGTTTTGTTTAAATAAAAATAACCAATCGCAGGAATATAAACTGCTGCTAAAAAAACAAGAATCGAGATAAGAATCATTAAAATTCCCACGAATTTATTGACTTCCCAAACGGTTTTTTTTATCACCAACAGAATTCCAATGGCAAAACTTGCTATCAATAACGTTAGCAGAATTGTGGCCATATCTCTTGAAAAATCATACGTAGTGACCGGAGCGATTTCAAATTTCAGCAACCAAATTATCATCACCGCGATAATGGCGACGATTGCAAATAAGAGATTTGTATAAAATGAAATTTTCCAGATTTTCTCTTCTGAAAAGCCTTCATGAATTTTTCCAGAATCAGACTGGATAACAGAAATCGCTATTTTCTGAAATAAAATACTAATTCCCAGCACAATCGCAGGCAGAAATGACAAAATAAAAATTTGAAATGTTCCAAATGACCTATTTTCATCAAACGAAATGTAGGGTTTAAAAAACCAAGACAAAAGAAGAATAACAGCTTCAATTATCAGAATAAATTTATAGGATTTTATCATTTTTGCTTCGGCTTTTAATTATAATTTTCTTGGATTTCTCTCAACACTGACAGCACTTCGTTGACATTTCCTTCGTGATTTCGTCTGGCCCAAAAACTATAAAACCAAACAATATCTCCGTTTGAAAATTGGCTTCCGTTTGAAAGTCGCGTGCTTTCTAATAATTCGACGGTTTCGGCTGTAAAATATTTTTCCAATTGCGGATAATATTCGCCGGCATCAAGATCATAAGTTTCTCTTGGAGCACTCATTATTTTGTAAATTTTCTGCATATTTCCAGAATTTTCTTCGCTTGTCAAATCTTCGTAGGTAAAAAGCAAACCGTCAATTACCTTATCAAAATTTGCGATTCGATACGTTCTTCGGGAGACCGAATTGTACAGAACCGCTTTATACATTTCAAAAGCCAAAGATATCATCGCCGGATCTTTTCGAATTTCTTTCACATAACCGGTTAAAAAATAATCGCCGTCCTCTTCGGTATTTTCGAGGAAATTCGAATACATGGGATATCTGACTTCTGTAAATTCTTGCTTTCCTTTTAAGTCATATTTATTGTTTAAAAAGTAATTCCAAGCTTCTTCGATTTCAACTAGCTCACCTCGATCTTCACTTGAATCGCCTTCCTGATATTGACTTTCATCGATTTCTTCCTCAACAACTGTAGGCATTTCTTGAGCATTATCTTCTAATTCATGAGCTTCATAATGATACGTTGACATTTTTTTGAATTCATTCAGAAATAAATAATCGCCTAAAAAAAATGTTATGAAAAAGAAAAATCCCAGAAACATTGTGACACTTGCCAAGGTTTTATTTGTTTTCCAGTATACGCCCGAAGTCAGCATAAACGAAGCTAGAATCAAGGACAATAAAACAGGCAAAAGCGCTTGAAAAAAAATAAAAAAGTAGAAAATTTCATCGCCTCGAACAATCATTTCTCTTGGATGTTGCAATTTTATAATTCCGAAAAAAATCAAGATGGAGGTCGCTAAAATTGCATTGGAATAAAACGAGAATTTCCAGAAATTCTTAATCCGCAAATTTTTCTGGATTTCAACTGCTGCGGTTTCATTGGGATTTTTCTTTGAAAACAAATAAAAAATTGAAACCAGACAGCAAATCACAAAGAATAAAACTGGAAAAAGTGCCCCTAAATTAAATTCATTTGGATGAAATTCTCGAATGTTTGCAATTTCCTGAAATTCGAATTTTGAATATAAAAACACGCCCAATAAAACGATTGGAATAAACTGTAGAAGAATCGCGCTTTTAAAAAATCTTGTTTGGTTATCCATGTGTTTTTGGCTTTAGAAAAAATCTTGTCGTATTTACTTACATAAAAATATTAAAAAAATTAACAAAACAATACATTCAAAGTTAATATTTTGGTTTTGGAGCAAAATCCCTAAAAGTTTCAAATTAATCTTATTACTTTTGAAAATCAAAATTTTTAAATTATGAAATACCATCAAATCGACCGTCAGCTTTTTATCAAAAATCGTGAAAAGTTTACGGCTCAAATGAAGCCAAATAGTGTTGCCATTTTCAATTCTAACGATATTTATCCAGTTTCTGCAGACAGCACTTTGCCGTTTGCACAGCACCGCGACATCTTTTATTTAAGTGGCGTTGATCAAGAAGAAAGTATTTTACTGCTTTTTCCTGATGCGCCTTATGAAAATTTAAAGGAGATTCTTTTCTTAAAAGAAACCAACGAGCACATTGCAATTTGGGAAGGAGAAAAGTTGACAAAAGAACGCGCTTTCGAAACTTCTGGCGTAAAAACCGT
Organism: Flavobacterium qiangtangense; assembly: GCF_042658345.1. Taxonomy (NCBI): domain Bacteria; kingdom Pseudomonadati; phylum Bacteroidota; class Flavobacteriia; order Flavobacteriales; family Flavobacteriaceae; genus Flavobacterium; species Flavobacterium qiangtangense. The sequence goes on along the minus strand of NZ_JBHSQB010000009.1, from coordinate 338,233 downwards.
GATTTGGTTGCAAGATTTCCACAAGACTTTGAAGGAAATCATGGCTTATTCTGAAACGATTTATATCAATACAAATGAACATTACCGTGCTTCTGTGGATACTGAAACTCGCGAAGCTCGTTTTGTAAAATGGTGGAAAGAGAATTATCCAGCGCACAAAGTAGAAAAATCAAACCCAATTTTACAGCGTTTGCGTTCTGTGAAGGAAAGTGAGGAAATTGATTTGATCCAAAATGCTTGCAATATAACAGAAAAAGGCTTCAGAAGATTATTGTCATTTGTAAAACCAAATGTGACCGAATATGAAATTGAAGCTGAGTTGATTCACGAATTTGTGAGAAATCGTTCCAAAGGTTTTGCTTACACGCCGATTATCGCTTCTGGAAATAATGCCAATGTTTTACATTACATCGAAAACAATCAGCAATGTAAAGCAGGCGATTTGATTTTATTGGATGTCGCTGCAGAATATGCTAATTATTCAAGCGATTTGTCAAGAACAATTCCGGTTTCTGGACGATATTCTGAAAGACAAAAAGCGGTTTACAACGCGGTTTTGAGAGTAAAAAATGAAGCTACGAAAATGCTTACGCCGGGAACGCTTTGGAAACAATATCACTTGGAAGTTGGAAAAATTATGACTTCTGAATTATTAGGATTAGGACTTTTAGACAAGGCTGACGTTCAGAACGAAAATCCGGATTGGCCAGCTTATAAAAAATATTTTATGCACGGAACGTCGCACCACATGGGACTTGACACGCACGATTACGGATTATTGCACGAACCAATGCAAGCCAATATGGTTTTCACAGTAGAACCAGGAATTTATATTCCAGCAGAAGGTTTCGGAATCAGAATCGAGGACAATGTTGTGGTTCAAGAATCAGGCGAACCGTTTAACTTGATGCGCAATATTCCTGTGGAAGTTGAGGAAATTGAGAGCTTGATGAATGCTTAAAAGATTGCAGTTTTTAGATTGCAGTTTTCAGAAAACGGCTTGCAGATTGCGAGCCGTTTTTTTTGCCACAGATTAAAAATGATTTTTTATCGCGAATCTTTGGAAATCCATTTAATCTGTGGCAAAAAAATTGTCTCGTACAATTAATAAATTATATTTTTGCAAAACAAAACAACGACTTTGAAACAAATAATCTACAAAAACACAAAAATCTCTTTCACAGATTCCGGCAAAGGAACCGCATTGGTTTTCCTCCACGGATTTTTGGAAAACAGCAAAATGTGGGATTATTTTATTCCGGATTTTTCTAAGAAATACCGCGTAATTTCTATCGATTTATTGGGTCATGGAAACACCGAACCTTTGGGCTATATCCATTCGATGGAAGACAATGCTGATGTGGTTCACGCCGTTTTATCAGAATTAAAAATCAGAAAAGCCGTTTTCATCGGGCATTCCATGGGCGGTTATGTGGCTTTGGCCTTCGCCGAATTGTATGCTGACAATGTGAAAGGAATTGTGCTTTTAAATTCTACTTCAAGAGCCGATTCTGACGAACGAAAAACCAATCGTGACCGAGCAATTAAGGCTGTAAAACAAAATTATACAAACTTTGTACGGCTTTCTATCGCTAATTTATTTTCAGAAAATAACCGAGAAAGATTAGAATCTGAAATTGAAAATGTAAAAACTGAAGCTTTAAAAACGCCATTGCAAGGAATCGTCGCTTCTCTCGAAGGAATGAAAATTCGCAAAGACCGAGAAGTGATTTTGCATTTTGCTAATTACCCGATTTTATTGATTTTAGGAAAAAGCGACCCGGTTTTAAATTACGAAGAAAGCATCGAACAGATTGAAAATACTTCGGTTAAATTAATCACTTTCCCAGACGGACACATGAGCCCGATTGAAAATCGTGAGGAATTGAGAAATAATTTGTTGGAGTTTTTTAGAATGCTAAAATAATCGATTTATTCGATTTTCATAACAACATTATCAAGGCTATCCACAACAAGCAAAAATACTATTTTATTTTTCGGAAATTCTCTTTTAATATCTGCATGGAGTTTCCTGTAAGCTTGAATTATTGCAGATTCTTTCAAAACATCATTTGTTATTGACAACGAAAGTTTATATTCATTATTTTCTTTCTTAGCATAAACGAATTTCGCAAAATCTCTATCAAAATAATTTGCTCTCGTAAAAGCACTTGCAATATTATCTATATCTTTCTCAGAAATATTAAATGGATCGTAATGGATCTCATGATTCAGTGTACCATATTGCTTTACAACATTATCTGGCTGTTGAATGTAATCTATTGAAAAGGCAATTATAAAAATTCCAACAAAAGTCACGATAAGACCAATAATACTGGCTAAAATAGTTCTTCCCCATCCAAAAAACAATCCACCCAATTGGATATGCGTATCCATTTTTTCACCTTGTAGTTTCTTTACAATTGCTACTACTATTGCCGTATAAGTAAGTGGAAAAAGAAAATTTGGAATATTTATATTTTCTGGAATTAAGAAAATAATTAAAAAAATGACTGTTGATGCCATAATTGTAGCCAACCATGTTCTATTTACATTCTGCTGTTCCCCAAATGCTTTATAATTTTCTGAAATAAAATAACCCGCTACTAAAGGACCTCCTAAAAACGTGCCAACCCAAATTAACTTATCACTATAAATTTTATGCGCAGGTATTTCTTTAAATATGCTTTCTTCCATAACTTTTTTTATTCCTTAAGCCAATATTGTTACTAATAGTATGAATTGACAGCAAATATAAACAGAAAACACTAAAGGGAAGAAAAACACTAAATTTTCTCCTCAAAAGGAGCATTCACATCCAAAATTTCATTCAGCAAAACCACCAATTGTTCAATATAATTTTCAGAAATATCTTGGTTGATTGTAGAAATTTCCGTCTTATCGATTTTAAAATTAAACGGAAGAAATCCGTTTTTTAAGTTCTTGAAAGAAATAATTCCGACTTCCATTTCTTGTCCTTGAAGATGCGGTTCATACATAAACGCATACGCCAAAACCTGAATAATTTTATCCGATTTTATTTCTGAAGTCAAGTTGTTCCATTGTTTTAGAGTCACATCTCTGGCATCAACTTTCCCGGTTTTGTAATCAATAATTCTGATTTTTCCGTTGCGAAGTTCGATTCTGTCTACATTTCCTTTGATTAAAACTGGAAAAGGCAAACCGGAATGTTCTAACTTTCTCTCGTATGTTTTTTCCAATGCCAAAACTTTCACAGCATCGCCATTTTCAATTTCCTGAAGTTCCATTTTCAAGAAATTTAAGACGTTTCGCTTGGCCACTTCAAAAGCCAAAAGGTTTCGCCCTTTCTTGATTTCGCCTTCTTTGTAAACTTCCTTAAATTGCTTTAAAACTTCTTCATCGATTAATTTGATGCAATTTTTGATATCTTCGGAAGTAAGAAATTTATCAATTAAAGGTTTGTATAATTCTTCTAAAGTCCCATGAATAATGGTTCCCAGCGTATTCAAAGCAATATTTTCCTCCACTTCTTCCACTTCACGAATGCGCAGGATTTTCTGCATGTAAAACTGAATCGGATTTCTGATATAACTCGTCAACGCCGAAGGAGAAAATCCGCTTTCTGCAATTTCTCTTAATCTTTCCATCACTTTTTCCGACTTTGGAATCACGATGGGTTGATACGCTACGTCTGGCAAAGTGGCATTGTAAACTTCGTGCGTAATCGTATGATTTTTTTGCTTCTCAACTTCCAATTGGGTTATGAATCGGCTCTTTTCGCCTCCGTCCAAACCTTCACTTTCGGTATTGTAAAGCAGATAAATATTTTTTGCTCTTTGTAATAAATGATAGAAATGATATGTATAAATCGCGTCTTTTTCCTTGAAAGTCGGCAGTCCCAATTCTCGTTTCACATCATAAGGAATAAAGGAATTCTGGGATTTTCCTGCCGGAAATTTACCTTCATTCATCGAAGTTACAATCACGGTTTCAAAATCCAAAACACGGCTTTCCAAAACTCCCATAATTTGCAATCCGTTCAAAGGCTCGCCTTCAAAAGAAACTTCGGCCAAATCGATAATCTGTTTGTAAATTGCGTAAAGCGTGTCAATCGTGTCGATTTGCTGATGTTTTGAGTAATAATTTATCAGCTTGTTAATCACTTTAAAAATCGAATACACAAAGGCTTTCGTGATTTTTTCTTCTTCAGAATCGTTGCTTAAATTCGATTTTATCTGAAGCAATAATTCAGAAATAGTTTGTAAAACTGCCATCGCGCCATTTTCCCACTTTTTGAAAAGCAATAGAAAAAGCGGACTTTGATTTTGGTTTAATTCAAATAATTTGCTTTGAAGTATAAAAGTATAATTATTAGCGTTGATGATTTTTACCAAATCGCCAGTTTTCGCGTAAGGTTCCACCAGCGGATGCGTTAAAATGTCTAGCACATCTTTGTAATAAAAAACGTAACTGTTCTTGTTTCTGGACAACGCATTGGTGTGCATTTTGAACAATTTGGCTATCAAAATCTGCGCTGGATTATTTTTTCCGGAATATCCCATCGTGATATTTAGCGCGCCAACGCTATTTGGAAGCGAATACAACAACGGAACTAAAAGATTTTCTTCGCCCAAAACAATTGCGGTTTTGTTCAAAGAATTTTCGTTTTTTTCGATATTTTCTTCAATGATATTTCCAGCGATTTTGGCCTGGCCAATGGTTTTTGGAGTTCCGATTATCTGAATATTTTTTGATTGCGAGAAATCATCTACAATCCATTCAAACGGATGTGATTTGTAATGTTTCCAGCTTTCTTTAAATCGTCTTAAAAACAATCCGGCATCGTGAAAGGGGTCAGTCAGAAACGCGTCGTCTGCATCCCAGAAAATTTTAGCTTTATCAATTGCCAATAAATGTTGTACGATTTTTTCTTCGGAAGCATTCAAGGCGTTGAAACCTGCAAAAAGGTATTCGTTTTCGCCAATTTTGTCTGAGAACTGATTTAGATTTTTGACGGCTTCGCGGTAAATCAAACCTTGGTAACCGATTCCTTTTTTAAGAAGATGGTTGTAAAGTGACTCATAATAACTTGGTAGCAAATCCCAGAACTGAAGATAATTGTCAATCATCTTGGTTCTTTTTTCGGCATCGACAGACCAGTGCTTGATATCTTCGATGTCTTTTAAGTAAGATAAAACATGATTTGGCTCTAATAAATAGCGGTCGATTTCATTGAAATCTTGAAGCAATGTTTTTCCCCAATTGGCAAACAACTCAAAAGTCTGTTGTTTATCTTTAGCCGTAATTTCTAGATATACTTCATAGAATTCAAAAACCAATTCGATACTATCTACAGAACGAATGCCAGCAATATCTTGTATAAAATCTTCAATACTGATAATCTGCGGTGCAAATACCGTAGTTTCTGTTGCATTTTTTAAAGCTTCAATTAAGAATACCTTTGCCCTTTTATTCGGTAGTACAACTATCAAATCTGATAATTTTTCGCTGTAATTATCAATTATCGTTTTGGCAATTTTATCAAGAAATGTAGTCGTAGTCATAAGGTAAAAATAAAAAAACGTCCCGATAAATCGGGACGTTTTCAATAAAAACTTATTTAGGTTCTAATTAATCTTTGATTAATTTCACTTCAACTCTTCTGTTTGCAGCTTTACCTTTAGCAGTTTTGTTAGTCGTGATTGGTTTAGTTTCACCAAATCCTGTAGATCTTAATCTTGAAGATTCGATTCCATTTTCAATCAAGAAGTTTTTAACTGCTGCAGCTCTGTTTTCAGAAAGCGTTTGGTTTAACGCGTTTGAACCATCGCTATCAGTGTGACCTTCGATAGAGAATCTTGAAGTTGGATATTCTTTAAGGATAGCGTTGATAGCTTCCAATACTGGCATAGTTTCTGGTTTGAAAGTAGCTTTACCGCTGTTGAACAAGATAGTTTTAGCGTAAGCATTCAATTTATTAACTTGCTCTTCAGTAATTTCTGGACATCCGTTGTTTGCAACAGTTCCTTTTACATTTGGACATTTGTCATCTTTGTCAAGAACTCCGTCTCCGTCAGTATCTGGCCATGGGCAACCTGCATTTTCTTTAGGACCTTTAACTTGTGGACATTTGTCATCTTTATCAGCAACACCGTCTCCGTCAGTATCAGGACATCCGTTTAATGCTTTTGGACCAGCAACTTCTGGACAAGCATCATCTTTATCAGCGATTCCGTCTCCGTCAGTATCAGGACAACCTTGGAATTCTTTTAAACCAGCAACTTCTGGACAAGCGTCATCTTTATCAGCGATTCCGTCTCCGTCAGTATCAGGACAACCTTGGAATTCTTTTAAACCAGCAACTTCTGGACAAGCGTCATCTTTATCGTAGATTCCGTCTCCGTCTGTATCTTTTCCTCCAAATTTGAAAGTAAGACCAGCAAAGTGCTGCATGTGAGATGCTACATCAACGTTTGGCGTTCTTGTATCATCAAATGAATGTTTGTAAGTAGATTGAAGAGAAAGACCAACAGTTTCTGTAAACCAGAAAGTTAATCCTAAACCTCCATTTACAGTTCCAGCGCTAGCGTCACCTAAGAAAGTGTAACCTCCACCAACGTGGATCGATGGGTCAATAACTTTAGATCCGATAAGTGGCATGAAGCTATATTTAATAACCCCATCAATACCATAATAAGTCAAATCTCCTGGATCAGTTGTTACAAAAGTACTGTAAGTTCCTGGAGTTTTTGTGTTTACGAATTTGTCAATTTTGTTAACAGATCCAGTCACACCAAATACGAATCCAGAACCTACGCTTCTAGACACGTTCAAGTAAGATACAGAAGGAAGAATATTCCAGTTGTCTTTTACATTGAAAAATTCGTCAAATTGGTTTGTAAAACTTTTAGCTGCGCTAATTCTTGTATCCACTGCGTTGGCACCAAAAGTGATCGCCCACGGATTGTCGCTGTCTTGCGCATTGGCGTTCAAGCCAAATGCTAACAATGCAGCAGCAAAGATTTTGTTTAGATGTTTCATACTTAATTTTATTAGATTACAATACGTTAATTACAGACAAAAGTAAGATGTTAAAATTTAATTACAAAGATTTCTGTTAAAAAATTAACGCAATTTTAGTTAAATGTTAATTTAGATTACGTCTAAATCTTTTCCTACACTCGTAAAAGCCTGAATAGCAGCATCTAAGTGTTCTTTCGTATGAGCCGCAGAAAGCTGAACTCTGATCCTCGCCTTGTCTTTTGGAACTACTGGAAAGAAAAATCCTATCACATAAATGCCTTTTTTCAGCAATTCATTGGCCATAGTTTGTGATAACTTTGCATCATAAAGCATTACTGGCACTATTGCTGAATCGCCGTCAATGATGTCAAAACCAGCTTCTTTCATTCCTTTTTTGAAGTAATTTGTATTCCATTCAAGCTTGTCTCTCAGCGTTGTGTCTTTTTCCAAAAGCTCAAAAACTTTAATTGAAGCACCCACGATTGACGGAGCCAAAGAATTTGAAAACAAATACGGTCGTGAACGCTGGCGCAAAATTTCGATGATTTCTTTTTTGGCAGTTGTGTAACCACCCATTGCACCTCCAAGCGCTTTTCCGAGAGTTCCGGTAATGATATCGACGCGTCCCATCACGCCTTTTGCTTCTAAAGTTCCTTTTCCGGTAGCGCCAATAAATCCTGCGGCGTGGCATTCGTCAACCATCACCAAAGCATCATATTTGTCAGCCAAATCACAGATTTTATCTAACGGAGCCACCACGCCATCCATAGAAAAAACACCGTCTGTCACAATGATTTTAAAATGATGACCCGCTTCATTTGCCTTGATTAATTGCTGTTCTAAATCTTCCATATTGCTATTTTCATAACGATAACGAGAAGCTTTACACAAACGAACTCCGTCGATAATCGAAGCATGGTTTAAAGAATCAGAAATTATCGCATCATTTTCTCCTAACAAAGGCTCAAAAACGCCTCCGTTTGCATCAAAAGCCGCAGCGTACAAAATCGTGTCTTCTGTTCCGTAGAAATCAGCAATTTTTTGTTCCAAAGTCTTGTGAATATCTTGAGTTCCGCAGATGAAACGAACCGATGACATCCCAAAACCGTGCGTATCTAAAGCATCTTTTGCTGCTTGAACTACTTCTGGATGTGATGACAATCCAAGGTAATTATTGGCACAAAAATTCAATACTTTTTCGCCCGTTGAAATCGTGATTTCAGCACCTTGTGGCGACGTGATAATTCGTTCTTTTTTAAAAATTCCGTTATCTTCAATGGTCTGTAATTCTGACTGAAGATGTTCTTTTATTTTTCCGTACATATTTTTTGGTATAAGGTTTTGGGTTTATGGTTCAGGAACTTTTGCCTATTGGCTTTTCCCTAATTTCTGCCCACAAATTTACTACATTTACTTGTTCTCCGATGTAAACCAACGCTTTTTTGGTCACTTTAAAACCCATTTGTTCAATGGCAAATTGATAATTTTCCAACTGTTTTTGGTATTTTTGGTTATGAACTCCGGTTTTATAATCGAGTAAATACACTTCTTTATTTTGTGCCAAAACCATTCTGTCGGGTTTAATTGGCGTGCCTTGTTTCTGGATAATCGTCTGTTCGTTCATCACTTTATTTTCGATTAAAAAGTAATCTGAAAGCTCTGGATGGTTTAAAATATGTAAGATTGTTTCCGAAACTTCTGCCTTTTGATTTTCCGTAATTAATCCGTTTTCAATGGCTTTTGAAATTGCCAATTCTACATCAGAAATGGTTTCCACATACGACAAAATTTCATGAACTACGTTTCCATATTCAATAGCTTTTTGCTGATTTGTGCCCCACATTAACGATTCTCTTTGGGCAATTTTTATGGCTTTTGGGTCTAAAACTTCTTTTACGAAAGGCACTTTTGGCGCTTCTTCCATTTTCGAAGATGCGTCTGATAATTTTGTAGGATTTCCAATTTCATATTCAAATTTATCCGGACCAAAACCTCCGTAAAGTTCTAAATAATTAATGAAAAAAGTCGCCATATTATTTTTCGGAATTTCTCCTTTGGAAGACAAATTCATATTCGAAATCACATACAATTGTTCTTCGGCGCGCGTTAACGCCACATACAAAACATTTACATTATCAAGCAAATCTTCTTGTTTTTTCTGTTGGTAAACAAACGATGCTTCTTGGCCAAAACCTTCGACAGCACTCGAATTATCAATTAAAACTTTAGGCAATTCTGATAAATTTTCTTCGCCGTCGAGCCACAATTTATCTTTTGGTTTCAACGAATAATTTTCTTCGGCAAAAGGCAAAATTACGACCGGAAATTCCAAACCTTTTGACTTGTGAATCGTCATAATTCGGACCGCATTTTTTCCTTCGGGCGACGGAATGCTGAATTTGCTTCCGTTTTTCTCCCAATAATATAAAAAATCGGTAATTCCTGCTTGATTTTTGACGTCTCGTTCTAGAACCAAATCCAGGAAATACTGAATATATGCGTTGTTTTGCTTCAAATTAATAAACTTTGAAACGATGATTTCAACGGCTTCATACAACGATTTTCTGCGTAAGTTTTGGAATGAAAGCGATATTTCAAAATGCAAAAGCCAATTTTCAAATTCTTTTTCGTCTTTCAACGCCATTCCTTCAAAAATAAAGTCGTGAATCGGAAGCTCGTTTTGGATATTTTGGGCAATATATTGCAACAAACTTGCCTTTGATTCCAAGTCATTGCTGTTTTTCAAATACCTGAGAACGTTCAAAATAAAGATAACTTCCGTGGCATTTTCAATCATCAAAGTTTCTGACGAAAGCAACGGAATTCCTTGTTCTGTCAGATAATTGGCGAGTGCAATTCCTTGGTCTCGCTTCCGCGTAAGAATTGCAATATCCCTGTATTCAAAGCCTCTCGCGTTGCTTCTGTGAATCGCATTTAGCGTTGCCAAAACAAATAATTCGGTTTTATCTAAAGCTTCTTCTCCAGAATCTAGCTTTTCTCCCGAAGTGTCGGGATTTGGAATAAAGGAAATATTTACATAACCGCCAACCTTTGAATTGGAATGCTGGTGGCTGTGATTTTCGTATAAATCTTTGTAATCTTCGTTTGTAAATTCATTGGAAAGCATCTTAAAAAACCGATTATTGAAATCAATTACTTCAGAATAACTTCGGAAATTTCTATCCAAATGCTCCAATTTTTTATCAGGATTCACAAAAGGATTGTGGTCTTTGCTCAACTCGATAAACTGTTCTGCTTTTCCGCCACGCCAGCGATAAATCGACTGTTTTGGGTCGCCCACAATCATCAACGAACCTTGTTCTCCCGATAAATCTTCGCTCGAAAGCGCGTTGTCAATCAACGGAATCAGGTTTTGCCACTGCATTTCTGACGTATCCTGGAATTCGTCGATGAAAAAATGCTTGTAGCGTTCGCCCAAACGTTCATAAATAAACGGAGCCGGCTGGTTCTGAATTTCGCGGTGAATTATCGCATTGAATTCTGAAATCGATAAAACGTTTTGCTCTTTCTGGATTTTGGCCAATTCTTGACTGACCGTATTTAAAAGCGATAGTGGCGTAATATTTTTCAGGAACGCATTGTAAAAACCAATCTTTTCGTGATTTTTATAAACGCAAGCCAAAACCGAAAGCATTTCTGGGATGATACTTTCAATTATTGATTTGTCTTTTGCCGTTTTATTTATTTTAATGTCGTCAAATTCGTGATACGTCTTGTTTTTTGAATTGAATCGATTGTCTTTTATGCTTTGCAAATGCTTTGGAAAATGTCCTGCAGAAAATGATTTTTCATCAATTGCATTAGAAGAAATTTGTTCCAAAATTTGGCTTGCAAAATCAATGCATTCGGTTTCTAGATTTTTAACCGTTTCTTGGATTTTCTTCTTTATGGCCACAAATTCAGCGATTGATTTATCTTGAAAATGGGTAATTTCAGTACGATTGTTTTCGTTGAGAAGCAATCTTCCTGTGTCCATAATTTCTCTGGTGATGTCCCAACTTTTATCGTCGTCGGTTTTTTCCATCGTAAAATCCACGAGCAATTTGGTGAGCGTTTCTTCTTCGCCGGCTTGTGCAATTATGGCGTCAACGGCTTCGGTTAAAAGATTATCGGTTTCCAGGGAAACGTCAAAAGTTATCGGCAGACCTAAGTCGTGGGCAAAAGCGCGAATGACTTTGTGCGTGAATTTATCAATCGTGGAAATATCAAACGACGCATAATTGTGGATAATATTTTTGATGATTTGCTGTGATTTCGACTTGATTTCAAAAGTTTTCAAGGCGGTTTCTTCGGCAATTATGTTCATCAAATCGACGGCTTTTGCGCTTGGTTCGTCTTTGGTAAACTCAAAAAGGCTCGTGACGATTCTGCCTTTCATTTCGGCCACGGCTTTGTTTGTAAAAGTGATGGCCAAAATATTTCTGTAGGCATCATTTTTTTTAGATGTCAAGAGAATTTTAAGGTATTCTTTTACCAAAGTGAAGGTTTTTCCTGAACCTGCGGACGCGTCGTATATGGAGAATGCTGTCTTTTGCATTTAGTTTTTATTTTCTAAAATTTCTCTGTTTTTAAATGCTCCATATAAATTTTCGTGCTTCTTTAATTTATTTTCCTCAAAATTCAATCCATAATTTATTGGAAAGGAAACCTGTTTTATAACATCGTTTTTATCTGGCAATGCGTGATATGATATCAGATAAGTACTTGACCATTTAGACGAATAGGAATTTATCAAATAACCTTTAATCACAATTTTACCATTATGGCAAAGCACAAACTGCTTTCCAAATTCTTTTCTTTTATTCCATTTAGGAAGAGAATCATATATTTTTTCTGTAACTGATTTCTTAAAATGTATTCTGGAATTTTTAAAATCTAAACCAATAATTTCTGAATCCTCTATAAAGGGTTTCTTTTGTAAATCTTTCTCTTCTGCTTGAAAATGTCCCATAAAAATGGGCTTATCATTTACCGTGTCAATTCTTATTTCTTCTCCCCAGCTTTCAAGAACTTGTCTCAAAATAACACTATCTTTTATAGCAACTCTTAAGGGAACTCCTTCGTATGATTCAATTCTATGGTTCGTAAGATATATTTCAATAATATCTCCTTTTTTATTCTGACACGAAATAATAAAGAATAGCACAAAATATAAAAGTGTATTTCTCATAAATCTAGAATTTAAAACAAGCCAGTATCGACAAATCTTCACATTTAGCCTTAAAAATTATGACATTATCATTTACGTTAATACAATTATAACAAAATAGTATTTCCAATTCCAAAGTTAAATGTTTAATTTTGAAATAAATATTTTATAAATCTTTAAAACAAACATATTATGGCTTTTGAATTACCAAAATTACCGTATGCTTATGATGCATTGGAACCACATATTGATGCTAAAACTATGGAAATTCACCATACTAAACATCATAATGCATACACAACCAACTTAAACGCTGCTATCGAAGGTACTGATTTGGCGGGTTTAACGATTGAAAATATCTTAATCAACCTTGATAAAAAAAATGCTGCAGTCAGAAATAACGGGGGTGGTTTTTACAATCATAACTTGTTTTGGAAAGTAATGTCTCCGAATGGTGGCGGACTTCCAAAAGGAGAATTATTAGACGCTATTGAAAGAGATTTTGGAACTTTTGAAGAGTTCAAAGCGAAGTTTGCAAAAGCAGGCGCTACTCAATTTGGTTCTGGATGGGCTTGGCTTTGTGTTCAAAAAGGTGGGAAATTAGAAGTTTGTGGTACTCCAAATCAAGACAATCCGTTGATGCCAGAAGTGGGTTGCGGTGGAACTCCAATCCTTGGGATGGATGTTTGGGAACACGCTTATTATTTGAATTACCAAAACAGAAGACCTGATTATATCGAGGCTTTTTTCAATGTAATCAACTGGGAAGAAGTTTCAAGAAGATATGCTTCTGAGAAATAATATTTCTTAAATTATAGAAAAGCGTTCTGAAAAGGACGCTTTTTTTTGCTTAAAACCGAAAGTCTATAAAATAAAAAAGGCGGAATTGCTTCCACCCTTTTTGCCCCAAATCTACCATAAACTTAACCTACTAATGCTATGGTAGTCCAAATGTAAAGCTGTTTTATTCTTTGTGCAATTATATCTGTTTAAAGTTTAATAAAACCGATTAAGTGCAACTTTTGTGATATTTTACTTACTTCACCAAAAAAAAACATCTCGGTTATGAGATGCTTTATTACAGTAATTTACGAAATTTTATAAAATAAAAAAGGCGGAATTTCTTCCACCCTTTTTGCCCCAAATCTACCATAAACTTAACCTACTAATGCTATGGTAGCTCAAATATAAGATAAATGTTTGCTAATCGCAAAGTTTATTAGACCAATCGACTCATAAAATCGATTAAGTGCGCATTTTTAACCTTTTCTTAATAAGCTCGAGAGTCTTTCCCTTCATAAAAATTCATAAAGGCGCGATTCACAACGCGATTTCCTCCTGGCGTTGGATAATCTCCGGTGAAATACCAGTCTCCAAGATTCTTCGGACAAGCAATATGAAGATTTTCAACCGTTTGGAAAATAATTTTTACCTCAGCATTGATATCTTCTGAACTTAACATCGTGGCAATTTTATCTGAAACTTCCTGCGGTTTAAACGGCGCATAGATTTCAGTTACATAATTAACAACGTCAGCATCTTTGAAATTTTCTTGCGCTTTACATTTAGCATACACTTCGTCAACAATATGGTAAAGGTTTCTTTCTTTCAAAAGTTCTAAAGCCGCTTGAAAAGCAACCAAACCTTCTAATTTTGCCATATCGATTCCGTAGCAATCTGGATAACGAATTTGTGGCGCTGATGAAACCACAACAATCTTTTTAGGATTTAATCGGTCCATCATTTTGATGATACTTTTCTTTAAAGTCGTACCGCGAACGATACTGTCATCAATGATTACCAAATTATCTTCGGGCTTGATCACGCCATAAGTTACGTCATACACGTGCGCAACCAAATCATCACGACTGCTATCTTCTGTAATAAATGTTCGAAGTTTGGCATCTTTAATCGCGACTTTTTCGGTACGGATTTTTACTTCCAATAACTTGTGCAAAGTTTCAACCGTAAGCGTGTCTTTATTGGCTAAAATATAATCGTTTTTTCTTTGGTTTAAGAAATCCTGTGCGGCTTCCACCATTCCGTAGAACGAAGTTTCTGCTGTGTTTGGGATATAGGAGAAAACAGTATTGTCGGTATCTTGGTCAATTGCTTCCAAAACTGCCGGAAGAATCAATTTTCCTAAATCTTTTCTTTCTTGGTAAATTTCTGCGTCGCTTCCTCTTGAGAAATAAATTCTTTCGAATGAACACGCTTTTTTAACCGTTGGAGTCAGAATTTCTTCCTTCGTAACTGTTCCGTTTTTCTTGATAATCAAGGCGTGACCTGGATCTAATTCTTGCACTTTTTCGAAAGGAACATTGAAAACCGTCTGGATAACCGGTCTTTCTGAAGCGACAACTGTAATTTCATCATCTTCATAAAAATAAGCCGGACGAATCCCTGCTGGATCTCTGAAAACAAAAGCATCTCCGTGACCGAAAAGTCCTGCCATTGCATAACCTCCATCCCAGCCCTTTGCCGCTCTGCGCAAGATTTTACCAACGTCCAGTCTTTCTGCAATTACTGGCGAAGCTTCTCTTTTTGAAAGTCCTTCGTTTTTGCAATCTTGGTACAAATCAGTAACCTCATCATCAAGAAAATGTCCGATTTTTTCCATTACGGTAACGGTATCCGCCATTTCTTTTGGATGCTGTCCTAACTCGATCAAGCTGTCAAAAAGTTCTTTGACATTCGTCATATTGAAGTTTCCGGCAACGATCAGGTTTCTGTGCATCCAGTTGTTTTGGCGCAAGAAAGGGTGCACGCTCTCGATGCTGTTCTTGCCGAAAGTTCCGTAGCGAACGTGGCCTAAAAACAATTCTCCGATATATGGAATGTGTTTTTTCTGAAGCTCCACGCTGTCAGCATATTCTGGGTGTTCCGCCAATTCTTCGTTGATTCTGGCGTTAATCTGCGCAAAAACGTCTTGGATTGGCTGTGGATCATTTGAACGCACGCGACTGATGTATCTTTCTCCTGCTTCCACATCTAATTTGATGCTTGCAAAACCAGCTCCATCTTGACCTCTATTGTGCTGTTTTTCCATCAACAGGTACATTTTTTGTACTCCGTAAAATGCCGTGCCGTATTTTTCTTTATAGAATTCTAACGGTTTCTTTAATCTTAAAAGGGCAATACCACACTCGTGTTTTAAAGCGTCGCTCATTGTAGTTGTTGTGTTGTAGTTGTTGTTTTTGTAAAAGCAATTTTTGTACCGAAGTACTTTTATTTTAGAAATTTTAGAATTTGATAATTGTGGCTTTAATTATCATATAAGGCATTTAAAATAATATCAGTTGGGTGGCGGTTCTTTTTTCTTGACTCTTTTTTCTTGATTCTCTTTCAGCTTTTGGCTATTCTCTCTTGCCTCTCGCTAATGCTATAAATTAAAAAAAGCCCCGTTTCTGAGGCTTCGGTGTTATCCGTTATTTTTCTAAGACGATGTCGAACTGGGTCAAGGCTTTGAATTGTTGCAGTCTTTCTTGTACTTCTGCTTTTTCTAGTTTGACCATTCTTTCTGTTCCGAATTTTTCTACGCAGAAAGACGCTAAGTTTGAACCGTATATGATCGCATTCTTCATATTGTCGAAAGATACATTTTCGCTTTGCGCAATGAATCCTGAGAATCCTCCTGCAAAAGTATCTCCAGCTCCTGTTGGATCAAAAACTTCTTCTAATGGCAATGCCGGTGCAAAGAAAATTTCTTTCTGGTGGAAAAGCAACGCTCCGTGTTCTCCTTTTTTGATCACTACGTATTTTGGTCCCATCGTGTGGATTTTTGCAGCCGCTTTTACAAGAGAATATTCTCCTGTTAATTGTCTTGCTTCTTCGTCGTTAACCGTAATTACGTCAACGCGTTTGATTACGTCTAATAATTCTGGCAAGGCACAATCCATCCAAAAGTTCATCGTATCTAAAACTACTAATTTTGGCTGTTTTGCCATTTGGTCTAAAACACTGCTTTGAACCAAAGGATGCAGGTTTCCTAACATAACTACATCAGCATTTTTGAAATCCTGAGGTACCTTTGGTTGAAAATCGGCCAAAACGTTTAATTGTGTATCTAAAGTGTCTCTTGAATTCAAATCGTTATGGTACAAACCGCTCCAGAAGAACGTTTTACCGCCTTTAACAATTTCAAGACCTGAAATATCAATATTTCTGCTTGTCAAAAGATCTAAATATTCTTGTGGAAAATCATCGCCAACAACCGAAACTATTGCAGATTTAACGTTAAAATGTGAAGCTGACAAACCAATGTAAGTTGCTGCTCCGCCTAAAATTTTATCTGTTTTCCCAAAAGGAGTTTCAATAGCGTCGAAAGCAACTGTCCCGACAATCAATAATTTATTCATTTTTAGATTTTCGAATTAAGGCGCAAAGATACTTCTAAAGTTTGAAAACTGCAACGATTGTAAAGCACAAAGTTTTGATAATATATAATGTTGATATTTAACAGATTACAATATTTAAGCTAAAACAATATTTAAAAGTTTCGCATTATTATTTATTGGTTGCAAAAAATAAAAAAACCCGAACCAATAGACTTTGCTATTTGTTCGGGCTTTTTGTTATTTTAGAAATCTATGAAGCCAATGGCATTCTATAAACTAATTCGATAAGCGGTTCATAAATATCAACATTTTTCTCTTTCCAAAGTTCTTTTTTTAACGATGATAAAATTTCAAATCTGATATTTTCATCAAGATTTTTCAATCTTGAACGCAACAATTCTACAGTTGGATATTTGAATTGTGTTGATTTAAGTCTGGTGATAATGTAATTTGAGTCCATAGCTTTATTTTTTGGTTGTGGTTATTAATGCGATTCTTCCTGCTAAATTACCTACCTAAAATCAATCTATTGTTGCACCATTTTATTTTGTTTTTATACGATTTAAATATTTAGGTGTTAAATCTTTTATCAAAGTAATTTTTCAATATCGAAATCTGAATTAAAACCATCAAAGTCACAATTAAAATTGAATAAGTCGTGACGTCAGAAACGTGAATCGTTGGAATTAAACTTGAAATTTTAGCGCTAAAATCAATATCAAATTGTGTTTTTTCGTTGTTTGCAAAAATGCTATAAAAAACCATTGCAACTAAAACCGCAAAGATTGAAAACCATATTTTTTTAGAAATTAACGGCTTGTATTCTTTGACTTTGCTTTGTTCTAAAACAGAAACTTGCGCCATAATTTTAGACGTAAAATCAAAAGATGGCGTTTCTAACGAAGTTTCCTTCATTACTTTTTCTATAAATTGCTCTACATTTTTATCGTTCTCTTTCATAGTAATTTATAATTTCGGGTTCCAATTTTTCTTTTAAAATCGAGGCTAATTTTTGACGACTTCGGTAGAGTTTTACTTTTACATTGTTGGCGGTGATGTTCATAATCTTGGCGATTTCCTCTAAACTCTGATCATCAAAATAAAATAAAGTTAGCAAAAATCCTTCTTCACTCGGCAACAAATTTAAGCAATCTTGAATCGATTTCTTCCGTTCGTCTTCCATCATTTGACTTAGCGCATTTTCCATTGTTTTGACCAAATGTTCTGAGAAATCGTCGATATTTATATTTCCTTCGTCTTTTTTATTTTTCTTGATTCGGTCAAGGCAAGTATTGTAAGCTACTTTATATATCCAAGTTGAAAATTTTGAATCTCCTTTAAATTTATCCAAAGAATTAAAAACTTTGATGAATGTATCTTGTGCAACCTCTTCGGCTTCCTCTCTATTTTTGACCATTTTTAAGGCCAAGGAAAATATTAAATCCTTATATCTGTCAACCAAAATAGCAAACGCATTAGAATTTCCTCCAATGATTTCTGCGATGTAGTGCTGATCAGATAATTTAGTCATATTTGGTAAGACGAAGCATTTGTGCAAAAGGTTACAAGAAAATTAAAAATAATTTTTTTTCTTAAATCTGTAACCTAAATTAATTTCGTGTCGTCATAAGGGTATATCAATCAATTAAAAAATACAGTTATGGGTCCAGGAATGTTAATACCAATCAGTTTTTTCGCAATGCTTTTCGGAATCTTTTATCTAATGTATTCTACCAGAAACCGAGAAAGAATCGCATTAATCGAAAAAGGAGTTGATGCTTCTATTTTTATGAAAGGAAGATCAGAAACAACTTCAATGTGGAAAATTTTTGTCTTAAATTTTGCTTTCTTATTGATCGGAAGCGGCGTTGGAATTTTTGTAGCGTTATTAATCACAACCTACACAGATTTGAACAACGGCGCGGTTTATCCGTCAATTATCCTTACAATGGCAGGAATCGGCTTGCTTGTGGGATTCAGCAGATCAAAAGATTTAGACAAAAAGTAGTAGTCAAAAATCTATTTAAAAAGCGCGCTTAAAATTGTTTAAGCGCGCTTTTTTATTTTAATATTAATCTTGCATGTGCATTTTATAAGCTTCAACCTCAGCAGTTGCGCTTTCTGCAATTTGGCTTAAATTTGGAATATTATAGTAGTTATTCTTCTTCATTATCACCATAATTTCGGGATGTGATGAAGCTACATTATAAATTACAGATGCTTCGTTGTTCCAAACTGTTGCATTTTCCTGCTTGAATTTCTCGACAGCCGGACTTTCAATACTAGCAATATAAGCAATAATCATTGCCTTTTCCTCTGTTTTAAATTTCTTTGATGGATCTTGGCCCTCATTGAAAACCTTATCGATATCGCCGCCAAACAAAACCAACGCATAATTTGCCAATGCATAAATAAATCGATTGTCAGAAGCTGTTGTATTTTTCTTTACAAAATCTAACAATCCTTTGCGCATTTTCAAATTTCCGTCGCAATCTTTAGCAAAGAAAAGCTCTCCGATTTTCTGCGTTTGTTTTGGTACCGATTTATCATATTTTGAATAAAAATCATTTAATACAAGTTTGTTGATTTTTTCTTCAGAATCATATCCATAAACCGAAACCAGCATTTTCAAAAAATCTTTATCACTGCTCAACAACCATTCAAGATCTGCCTTGCTGTCGTTAAACAAATATTTATTTCTCGCTAAAACCGTCTTTAAATTATAGCTTCTCTCTCGTGATAAATCAGTTTTTGAGTTCCATTTATAAATTTTAATACCAGCGGTTTCTTCTTGCAAATCATTTTCAAATTTTGCGATTTCAGGAAATACTTTCTGGTAATCCATTATTTCAGGAATAAAAAACAACTCTGAAATAAAATTCCCTTCTTTGCTGATATAATTTGCATAATCTAAATCGGTGTTTTTAAAGAATTTCATTTCTTTTTGACAAGGCGAAGTAAAACTTACAAACACGGTTTTTTTATCAGAACTAAAATCGAGTTTTCTTCCAAAAATGGTTTCAATTCTTTTTCCGAATTCATCATTCGAAGGCGCTTTATATCCATTGGAAGACAAATATCCTTTTAAAATTTCATTGGAAGCATTCAAGTCATTTTCAGAAAGCGTGTAATTTGGATAATCTGTTTCAGATCTTTCGGCTGCATATCCAGCCTCAATTTGCTTTTTTAACAAAGTTTCAATTTCTTTATTTTCCATTATATCGCTGGTATTAATTTGTTCTGACTGGTCCTTATCTTTTTCTTGGCAGGAAGAAAATCCTATCAAAAACAGCAAGAAAATAAGCATCTTTAATTTCATAAGTATTGAATATTTAATTTCTAGTGGTGGAAGCTTTGTCAACGTCAGCTTCACTTTTCATAATTTTAAGTTTATATTCATCTGCAATTGGCGTGTAATTTGGCGGAATCACAAACCAATCGATGTCGCTTTTGCTATATTTTGAAATCTTAACGGTTCTTGCACCTGGCGAACCGCCTTGATTTCCGCCGACGCAGTAATAATGATTTCCGTCTTCGCTGATTCCTATTACAAAAGTGATGTGACCAGAACCACCCACGGCTCCTCCTTTTCCATCTGGTTTCGCCTCTTGATTATCATCCCAATCGATTACTGCGGCAGAACCATAAATTGGTTTGTCTTGTTTCCAAAATTGCCACATCGCCGCTCTGCAAGAAAGTGCCGGAGGCGTGTAACCCGCTTGTACAAAGCACCAACTCACAAATGCGCCACACCAATTTGTTTCTTCATTCGATCCTTTTCCATTGGAAGATGCATCGAAATATTCAGAGATTCTTGGATTATTATCTTTTTTTCCAAGAATCGCCTTTTGTCCGATTTCTTTAAGAGCAAACGGAACCCAAGGTGCTTTTCCGGGAATTGGCTCTGATTTTCCATAAACGCAACTTTCGACTTTAAATACTTTTGAAGTAAAATCTTTAAACGCGTTTTGCTTTTTCGTGTAACTTCCGTCAACTTCTTTACCAACTTTAATGGAAATAGGCTTGGTATCCATTTTTCCATTCGTTAAGGTATTAATATTTTTCCATTTAAAAAAAGCCATCGACGACAACACGGCAATTCCTTCATCGGTTAAAACCAAATTAGGATTTTCTACAATGTTTGAATTTTCTTTTAAAGTATAAGTGTTTGCATATTCATAAGCTTTTCTTCCTGTTAATTGCACAAGTCCCTTTCCTCTAAAATTCCAACCGTCGTCTGCTTTTGTATTTCCTAATTCTTTTCCTTTTGCAGAAGTTGGCGAGTAAGCCCAATTTGCAATGTTTTTTTGGTTTTCATCTGAAACACCCGGAAGTGCAGGTTTAAGTACTGCTCTTCCCCACAATTCTGCTTTTTTTCTACCTTCTGTTGTTTGAAAGGCAGCAAACGTGGTTATCAATCCTTTGTAATACCAATTAAAATTTTCTCCGCTTTTTACGTGCAATTTTAACCCAGACTCAACCACAGCTTGCGCAAAAAAGTGTGCTTTATTCCAGCAGGTATCCATGCCAAGATCTTTCATGTGCTTTGTGTAATAATCAGCCACTTTGCTTAAAGTCGTGTCGTCTGCCTGTGTAAATATTTGCTTTAATTCTGCCACGGTAACTGGCTTTTGACAATTTGGACAACCGCCTGCTTTAACTGCCGGACTGGTTCCAACAATAACTGCACTTTTATTCTCAACCATTTTAACGGCTGCGGGCGCAAATAGCAAAAGTACTGTTGCTTCCTCTGTTTTTCCGTCAGCGTCATAAAGACTGTCTCCATTTTTATTTTTTACTTGGATATAAACCTTCCGCATTTCTTTTATCTTCGGAATTTTGCTCCATTTGATCTGACATTTTAGAACTCCAGATTCGTCAACCTTTGCTTTTGTGGTGTATTTCATGTCTTTGTCAAAACCAAAAACTGATTGCCAAACCTCAACGGTTAATTCTTCATTGGCCGGAATTCCTGTTGTATGGGCATAAAACCAACTTATTTTGTCGTAATCAACAGCTGTGTGTTTTTTTGAAGCATTTTCTTCGCCAAGCATCGCGTCAAAAATTTCTCTGTCGCTTGTTATAGTAAAGCTTCCCGCTTTTGGGAATTTAACTTCTTCATTTTTAACCGTGAGTTCTTGCGCCTCTATTTTTATGTGAAATTTGGTATGACCGCCAGCGCTTGACTTCATTTTTCCATCAAAAGACATTGGAATCAGAGCGCCGTCATATTTTTTTATCGCCGTTTCATGAACAACTTTTGCGTTAGAATCGTCAATGATTTGAACTTTAAAATCCTCGCCCAAAAGCTCTTTGTGTTTTATATAAATATTGGCTTTATGGCCCCAACTGGCTTTTTGCATCTTTACGCCGTTTTTATCAGTAAAAACTACATCTAAAAGTTCAGCCTGTTTTATATCGATAATTTGCTTGATACCTGGTTGCCTGTTGATCTTGCAAGTAACGGTCAATTTTCCTGGTTTGGCGATTTTGACATCAATTGCATTTGCCTCGATTTGCTTGCCGTTAACATCCCAAACAACTTTTTCTTCGTCGTTTTTTGGCATTATAAATTTGTCGGCTTTTAGCGTAAATTTTCGCCCAGCTTTCGTTTGTTCAGGAAAACTGATGCTCACAACATCGTTATGTTTTACCGAAAAACGCCAATCATCGGCCTCATCTTTTGATTTAGGACCAAAAGCATTGCTGGTATTCACAAAAGCTTCAACGACATAATTTCCTAATTTGAGAAAATTTGATCCAGATAAATTGATGGAAGAACCCGTTCCCACAGGTCTTCCGTTCAAATTCCATTTAATTTGATTTCCTTCTTCAGACGTAATATTATTTGAACTTTTGTACTGTGTATTTCCTACAGAAAATTTCATTGGCGTTTCTGGACGAATCACTTCAGCCGCATTTGTGATGCTCAAAACAGACAAATTTTCTGTTTTTGCAGAAAATGTTTGGGTTTCAACAACGCCATTTTCATTGGTATAATCTGCCGTTATTGTATATTGCGAGGTTGTATTTGTGGGTATAAAAGTATACGAATTACCATTTTGAGTTCCGTCAGTTATCAAATTTCCGGCTTCATCTTTGGCAAAAAATTTGAGTCTCTGAAGCTCTTCTTGGTTTGGTTCTAATAAAAATTTAGCTTTAAAAACGGCAGGAAAATTTTGCCTCAAACGATTTGTTTTGGCTTTATCTACCCTAGAAAAAACATCACCATCCTTTGTTCCTAAAGAGTTTCCGTCAAGTTTGTTTTCTAGAACTTCCACGTCAATGGAGCAATCTGTATAATTTTTATCGTATCTACCGTCGCTATAATCAGGGCTCTTTGGTTTCCCATAACCTTCCACGCGATACGTTCCTAAAGCTAAAAAGGCATTTTGAAATTGAGGACCAGTTTGCTCTCTGACGAATGATTTTTTTGTGCCTTCATAAATTACCCAAGAAGTCAAATCTGAATTCCCGGATTTTAACTTGGCCGTAAAAACACATTCGTCATTTTTTCGGATTCTGATTTTCTCGACTTCCTTAGATTTTGCAGAACTTAATTCAGTGAAATTTGTTCGACCAGTGATATTTTTTAAAACGATAGTATCGACCACCGGAAATGCTTGTTCCAAAACCGGCTTCTGAACCGCGGGATTTATCAGCATTTGCTCTGCAGGATCGGTATTTTCTGCGTGTTCTTTCACCACAGTATTTGTCTGACCGTGTTTTTTAATGGAAATTGTTCCGCCGACTGTACACTGCAATGTGGAGATTTCTGTAAGCACTGTTTTTCCAGAAACTATTTTTTTATCGTATGTCTTATCCCATTTTGGACCAAAAGCTGGCGCGCACGGCATATTTCCCGAAGATGAAGGTTTTAAAGTGCATTTTCCATAAGTTGCCGTTGGCGGATTTATCGTTTTATCGTCTTCTGTCACGGCAAATTTTCCGTCGCTGTCGTTGATCACGAGTTTTTTGTGTGATGTGACTTCAATTTTTGCCTCTTTGGTAATATCTTCTGCTTTATTGCAAACACAAGTCGCTCCGTGAACTACAAAATATTTATCATCGTGTTCACTTTTTTCGGCTTCTTTTTGTTGTTGTTCTTCGGCCTGTTTTTTTTGTTCTTGATCATATTTATCTTGAACTTTTGCCTCGTTATTATCAATGGTTTCTGTTTCCATAATGCCGTTTTTATAACTTAATTACATCACTGATTTTAAAAAAAGTGTTTCTTGATAATCTAAAAATGAACCAATTTCAATGCTGATATCGGTTTTTGATTCTGTAAAAAATAGCGTTTCGTTTGCATAATTTATTTGCTGTTTCAGCGCAGATTTTATCAAAACCTCTTCCTTAATTTCTTCTAAATTATTTTCAATTCTGTACTGGTTAAAATGATTTAACAATTCACTTTGATCACTATTTTGATAAATATATTCACCAGAAACTTTAGCTTCGTCTGCATTTTTTAATTGCCAAACTGTTTTTCCAACAATTGGTGAGGTCCAGTCAAATTTGCTTTTCTTCTCAAAAGAATATCGTTGCATCGCGCTTTCTAATGTTTTGATGATTCCGAGAGAAAAAATGAATTCGCTTAATTTTTCATAAGAATTTGTCTTTTCAAAAAATTGATCTCGAATGTATTTTAGACCATCACCTTCCATCTCATCTTGCAATTGTCTGTCTTTTTCGATTATTCTATTTTTAATTTCTTCGTAATTTGCCAACTCAAAACTTTCTTCATTCAACAGCAATTTTATTGGAAAAATACATTTAAAATATTCGTCAGAAACCTTTGAAAATTTGTTCTCTATTTCTTTTCCGTTGACCTTAAATTTTAATCGGTCCACAAACAAATCATAGTCTTCATCAGGCGTTTTTTTCATAACTATTTCATAAGTAGAACTTGCTTTAAAATCACTTTCTTCGGTTTTTAAACTAATTTCATTTCTTACTTCAAAATAATTAGAAGACACTTTTGTCTTAAAAAAAGCGCTTTTTTCCATAGGCGTAAATTTCTCCATTAAACCAAATCAAACGTTTGTGTTTTATTTTTTAAAACTAATTTCTGTTTTAAATTCATTAGAATTTTTTACTCTTTTCGTTACCACTTCGGCTATCCCAAATTCATCATAGTAATCGGTGAGAATCTCACTTGAAAAACCTCCGGGATCATCGCCTTTTTCAATAAAATATACTGTTTTGCTATTGCTTTCATAAAAAGTCGAACTGAATTGTATTATTTTATTATCTGAAAAAATAGAGTCGCTTTTTTTTGAGTGATACGCCAATAATTCCGCTTTAAGCGACGTCTTATCTTTTGAATCATCGGTCACCAAAATACTTTGGTAATAAAAAGATTTTCCCTCGTTTTCTCCACGACTAAAAACCCCAATTCCGGAATGATTTTTTAAATTGACAAACATTTCTTGATTTTCACATGACATCAGTAAAAAGCTTATTATGATTAATAATTTATTCATTTTCAAATTATATAAATTGATTTAGAATGTACCTTCAAATTTTTTTTCAAATTTAATTTTCGTTACAAATGGCTTATATCCTCTCAAATGTTGCAAAATAAACCAAGTGACAAACGCTTCTCCAACACTTGGAATTATGTTGAAAATTTTTTCCATATCTGGCAAATCAAGTCCAAAATGATCCCAAAGAATTACTTCATATTTGCATTTATAAGTATTGTTTGTATTTTTTAGTTCTTTAATCACAATTTGAGTTGCCCAAATATCATTTAATGCAATTGTCAAACCTTCTGTTCGATTGACATTATAAATGGGTCTTGAAAACGTTTTATTTTTGTTTTTTCGATCCGCTTGAAGCGTATTGTGATTCCCAAAATAAGGTTTCTTATCTTCAATTTTATCTAAGCTTGTAATGTTTGTTTTGATGCTTTCAGAAAGATATTTCTCTACATCAGCACAATATTTTTTTGTTACGTCACTATTTATTATTGCTTCGGTTAAAACAGGATCTTCATAAATCCCACCTTGATTTGACTTAAATTTTGCAATCATTCTTTTCAAATTTCCTTGTAATAAGCCTGTTGCAAAATAAAGTGAAGCAGTTTGCTCAAAATCCCAAAAAAGCGTTTCGTCTGAAAGGTTATCAAAAATTCGAACATCTAAACCTGTTGGAACATTTAAGTCTACATTAATAAATGGAACCGTTGCCATTGTATATTTTGCACTATAACATTCTTCTCTGCTGTATTTTGCCTTGTCATTTTGATTGGAGTTTGCGGTGCTGTTAACAAATAAAGCGTGGTCGTTGAGTTGAAAACCTTTTTCTGAATATTGGTCAATATATGTGGTGATTGCGCTTGGCGAATAAATGGGATTTGGACCTTTAACACCATAACCAAAAGATAAATCGCTCGCAATTTCTTTACCTTCTTCGTTTAATCCTGGCATTTTATATCGGTCTGCAACAATTTCATTGACTTTTAAATAGTCTTGAATATTAGACGGATATTGCGCATTTTCGTTTGAATAACTACATCTAAAATATAATTCTAAAACTTTGTCAGCTTCATTTTCTAAAAAATTATCGAGTCCGCCAAGTTCAATGGGAACCACGATTTTGTTATTATTTACCGGCCTAACTTGGGTTTCTTTTTGGGTGCTTTTATTGACAAGTGTAATTTTATCATCTTTATCTGCAACAGTATCATTTTCTTCTGGTTCGCTATTGTCTTCTTCATAAAGCGTCATAAAAACATTCCCACCATTTGGAATATTTTTTGTTTCAAGATGAAAATAAACGGTCATAAACGGAATGGCGTTTTTGATAATTTTATTTCCCTCAATATCAAGCGACCACCAGCCTTTTGTAAAATAATTTTTTCTTTCTGGCGGATTTTGAGGATTTCCATAATTTACGCCTCTCTCAACTCCAGTTTCTGTAATAGTCGTAGCAGATCGATACACGATGTTTTCTTTCGCATAAATATTGAAATTTCCGCCCGTCGATTCAATGATTCTTCCGCCAACTATTGTAGTTTTACTCATATCAATGTGCTTGAGATTTTTCTACACTATTATTTTGAATTTCCTTTTGTGAATGCTTGTTGATATTGCCATTGCTTGAAGATTCGTATCCTTTTTCAGAACTAATTGACCTTCCTTGTTCAGTATGCGAGATTAAATCGCCAAGAATTTTTTCAGACATTTCACCACCCACATTCACAAAATGATTTCCTCCGATGGATGTTGAATTGTCAATTCCCACAGTATTATTTTGATTCGCGCCGGCGCTGATGTTTATATTATTTGATGCAGAAATGTTGATATCGGTCGCATCAATATTAATGGTTTGTGGCGCATAAATATTAATTGTGCTTCCCTGCGTGTCAAAAAGAATTTTATTACCGCTTCTGTCAGTAATCAAAATGCTTTCATCTTCCGTAAATTTTATGATATGACCGCTGCGTGTGTGAATTGCTTTTATAGAATTATTTTCGGCTGCGTAACCGCTGGAAGCACTTCCGTTATACATTGATCCAAGAACAAATGGTTTTTCAGCATTTCCCCCTTCAAATCCCACTAAAACTTCTTCACCAACTTCTGGAATAAAATAAAAACCTTTTCCGCTACCAGAATGTGGGTTTGTCATTCTGATCCAAGGCGTATTTTTTTCAGTTTCTTTTTGCCAAGCAAATGCCACCTGAATTCTTCCCAATCCGGCGGGATCGTCATTTGAAATTACCGTTGCAGGTTGTGATTCTGCAATTGGAAAACTGTGCACATTTCCATAAGGTGGAGAAATTACCGCTTCTGGAACGGCATCAAAAGTATTGTGATAATTACCTGATTCATCACAAATATGAACAATATCGGTAATAATATAGCTCCCAAAATTTTGCTCTTGTAAACCATCCGTAAGAATTCCGGTCAACGAGAATGCGGGTTCCTTAATATTTACAACGTCGCCAACTCTCAAACCAGTTTCATCTGAATCGCCTTTTGCAGTAACTAAATCAGCGGTTCTAGATTGCAATTGCGTTGTAATTCTGTCAGTTAAATGTGTTTTCGAATTTCCTTCTTCCAAGGAATGCGAATAAAGCAAAGTTGAAGTATTTGGAAATAATTTTTTTGAAGATTCAAATACCGATTTTGAGTAACCTTCTGGCTGATAATTTACGTCTGAAGAATTTGCTTTTTGCAACTCTCCGTTTGACGGATCATATCCCAAATATTCAAAACCTAAAGATTTTGCGCGCATTTCGATATTAAAAGAATGCAAAGTTCTACCATATTCTAAATTGAAATTTTTAGATTTTGGCTGACCAAAAATTAATTCTTCTCCGTTAAAATAAAACCATTGTCCTTTCTTTTGAGCAATTCTTGAAAGAAATCCAAAATCACTTTCTGTATATTGAACGGTGTAAGATAAAGTCGCATCTTTTTGTACTGAAACTGATGGTTTCAAACTTTCAGAAGAATAATTACCTAAGACTTCTTGAACAATTGCTGCAATATTTTTATCTGTAAATGATTTGATATGAGGCGTTCCTTCTAATAAAATTGTGGGGCTGTAGCCGTTAATGATGATACCGCCAGAAGCTCCTGCCGTTCTTACCATTTGAGTTTCTGTGATGATTCCGTTAAAAACCAATGGCGAATCAGTCATCATATTTGACGGATTTATGGTGATTTTGATCGATTTTCCAATATAACTTTGCGCCTTGTCGATAGCTTGGCTCACAAATTCTTTTGGCAACGGTTGCAATAATGAGAACTTGTGGTGTGTTTGCACTTTTTGTTCAATCACCAATTTTGAAAAACGAGTTAACGCTTCGCCTGCAATTTCTATTTTGATTTGTGTACTTATTGGCATCGCTCTTATTTTTTAAATTATGTGGAAACTATTTCTTTTCAGAAACTGTTTTTGAAATCATATTTAATTTTTCTTGGGCTCTGGAATAATCTGGCTGAATTTGCAACGCTTTTTTGTAGTCTGCAATTGCTTCCTTTTCTTTGCTCAATTCTTTGTATAAATCACCTCGATTTGTGTAGATTTGCGCACTTTTTGGCTCGCCCATAATTGCCATTTCATAGGCTCTCAAAGCTTCGCTTTGCTGGTTCAATTCTCGCAAAAATGACGCTTTTAAATTATACGCTAAACTCCAATTTGGTTGTAAAATGATAAGCGCTTCTATGGTTTTTAAAGCTTCTGCAAGTTGTTTATTTTCTACTTGAACGGAAGCTTTATTGATGTAAAACCATTTATTTTTTCCGTCTAATTTAATGGCTTCATCAAAACTTTTTAATGCGTTTGAATAATCTTGCGCTTTAGCCTGTCTTTTTCCAATGAAATTTTTTATATCGGCATTGTTTGGATACAATTTATCGGTTTCATACGCCAATTCAAGTGCTTTTGAATCGTCATTGTTTCTGATGGCTTGACCAATTTGCTTGTTTAAGTCTTGAATATTTTTTGGAAAAGCAGAAATTCTCTCTGTTAATGCGTTATTTTCTGTCTTTATTTCTTTGAGATAAGCCGCATCAAAATCAGAAATGGCAAGAGTGGTTTCTTGTCCAAAAACTTGAACTGCGAATAATAAGAAAAAAAATAGTTGAGCTGTTTTTTTCATATTTGAGTTTTTAAACTATTCCTTACTATAAATTAAGCTCACAATATGAAATAGAATTACCAATAAGGATTTTGGCTTTCTAATTTTGCCGTGGAAAGTGGCTTAAATTGATATGTTTCTTTATAAAAATTTGTAAAATGCTTTTCGTCAAATTCACCTTTGCCTAAATGCGTGCTCGTTACAATTATCAGCTTGTCATCTTGCACATATCCATATCGATAATTGAATTGTTTTCTTGGAACAACCTTTCTTTGAATGACAATTTTATTGTCTTTTAATTTATAATATCCTTCAAAAAGCGTGTGTTTCTTTCCTTCTTTATATTGTTGAAAATCTTGATTAATTCTTTCGATAAAATCTTGTTCAGTTTTAATTGTATTGTCTAAATCAACTGTCAAATTCACTTGCCCTGTTTTGTAAAATTTATAAAACATATGCTCTTTTTCATTTGGTTTACGTTCTCCGTTTTCATCCGTCCAAATGCTTTCTAAAACATATACTCCATTGGTTTGTAACAAAGATGTTGCTGGAAGCAAAAAGTTTTTGTCATAAAGTGTATAATCGTCTTTGACATACAATTTTTGCGCACACGAAAACAATCCAAAAAGCAGTATCATTATCGTTAATTTGTTTTTCATTAAAAACCAGTATTAAATTGAGGTCCGACTTGAACCTCCCAATAATTTGGTCTTTCAGAAGGAATTAAGTGAAAATTTATAATTTTATGAATTCCATCTTGAGAATACATATGACCTGATCCCAATCCATTTACTCCAAAAGAACCTTGTGGCGTTTTTAATTTGAAGGAAGTTCTGCCTGTATTCAAGTCAAAAGAATGTGCATTGCTGTTATAAGGAACGTTGTTTCTAAACTCTTTTAAAAACTCTTGGTTCACTTCTGAAGCCACGGCAGGCGTGTAATTTGAAAATTTATTGCCTAACGTTTTAAAAAATCCGCCCGTATTTTGGCTTTTAAATTCCTCTAAATTGCGTTCAGCGGTTGCTTCATCAAATTCATTGTCAGAATCTGTTTCTGCAGTAAAAACATCGCTCGCAATTATCATTTGGTAATTTTGATTGTTGTTTCCTAAAATGACTTTTCCGCCACCAGTCCACCAACGGTCATAACCATCTGCGATTCCAATTTTTTTGAAACCTCCAAAATCATTATAAAACTGAAAGGCAAAATCAGAGGCTCTTAACTGAAGAAAACCAACCTGCTGATTTCGTCCGTTATTGTTCAAAATCATGCTGGTTCCCAAAGTTGCTGAGTATTTATAAGTATCATCCATTCCGGTACCGCTTTCCATGTGCAAAGGATAAACTGACATTGGATTGGCGCGACCTGCTCCCGCAGTAACTTTTCCGGTAAGAACGGTGTCAAAGTTCATGGCATTGCTGTCTGAACGTGCTCCCATTCCTCCATTATAAAAATTCATGGCAAGGTTTACGCCTGGTTCCACATTGCCAAAACGTTTGCTGACACCGACGCCGGCAGTGCCACTCATATAAGATTTTCCGCCACCGAAATGCCAACTCAATCCTACAAAAAATTTAGCATCAAGTTCGTTCATAAAAAATTATTTTAGAATTTCAACGGCCAGTTTCTGGCAAATTGTGAACCATTCATATTTATTTCTTTGGCCGAAACTACAATCTCAATTTTCATTGACATCGTGTTATAAGCCACGAAAAGTTCATCATATCTGATGCAATAAGCTTCTTTAAACTGGAGTTCACGCATTTTTGAAATGGCATCTCTCCTATAAAAAGTGAGCTTTCCATTTTTTGTCTGCGAATTGCTGACCATCCAATCAAATAACATAGTGCTTTTTGTAGATTCTACAACTATTCGGATTTTTCCTCCAGCAGGATCTGCCGAGGGTTTTCCGCTTTTATCGGTATCTTGACCAAGAGTGCATTGAAATTCTAATACATTCAAAACCTCTCCGTCAATTTCAAGCTTAGCTAAAAATGACATATTTGAATAAGATTTAATTATTAAAAAAACTGAAATAATAAGATATAATGACAAAGGGAATGTGTGCACAAACCCTTTATCATTAAGACTTTAAAGTAATTCTAATTGAATTAAACCCACTCGTTAATGTGTTCTCCACCGCCCATTGAAAGTTCTTTGGCAGAAATTGTGAAGGTTTCAGTTAATGGGCTACCGTCTGAAGCGTCGAAAGATTCTTTGTACTTCACAAGATATCCTTCTTTGAAGTTCATTTCTTTTAATTTGGCGTCGGTGTCTCTTTTTACATACTGAATTGAACCGTCTTTTCTTTCGAAATTGTTGGTCATCCATTCGAAGAAGAATGAATCTCCAGTTGATTCTACAGTTAAATTAATTGTTCCACCACGTGTTACTGATGATGGACGTCCGCTAGCATCTACTTCTTGATGCAAATCATACGAAGCGTTCAAAATGTTTAATTCTTTCCCGCCAACTTTTAGTTTTGATTTGAATGACATAATAAAAAAATTTAAAGATTAAAATTTATTAATTGTGATAGAATTGGGGGAATTTCTATTCTATTTTTCCTGCTAATTAATTGTATTCTAAGGTATTACTTTTTTAGATTAGTTGCAATAAAATTAATGTTAAAAAATTGAAAAATTTAGGTTTAATTAACTGGTTTCAAGCAACATAATCTGTTAATGTGATTATTTTGACTCTGCGTACTCAGTATCCCAGTCGTTTCCATCGTCTCCTTTTTGACCATCCATTTTAATCAAGAAGTTTTTAGCCGGAAAATAAGGCTTCAATCGAATATCAAGAAAGATTCTATCTTTTTGGTTTGGATCTTGCTCGAATCTTTTGATTTCAAAATCTTCAATCAATTTATCTGGACCAGCAACGTTATCTAAGAATTTCACGATTTGGTTCAAAATCTCTTTTCTGGTTTTTGCATTGAAGTTTTCAAAAGCTCTTCGGTTTAAGAAATCCATCAAAACTTTTGTTACATAATCAAAAACACGAACAACAGAATAGGTTTGCAGTCCAAGATTATCGCCACTAAAAAGCGTTTTTCCTGAGAAAGCCATTACTTTTCCATACTCATTTACCATCGGAATTAATCCTAAATTTTCAAGATTTGCAATTTCACTTTTCTTTAAGTCAAATTTCACTCCGTCAACTTCATTGATTCCTCCAAATTTCTTACCCGCAGTAACTTGCGACATTAAAGTATTGTACACTTTTCCGGCCAAAGCAGTCGATGGCGGAATATATAAATGATCTAATTCATCTATTTCGTCGTGTTTTCCACGACCAACTAACCAATTACAAGCCATCATCACATTCGAACGATAGGTGTCACCGCCAGTTAAATTTGCTGATTCAAACATTTCCATAACATCATCTGGTTCGTCTAAATGTTGAAAATCGGTGATCAACATAACTTTGTTGTCATACGCGATTTTTGCCCATTTTTCAATCACTTTGTTAGAACCCAAATATCCTGGGATTACCAAAAGTGAGTAATTTTGACGTAGGTCCAATCGGTCAAATCCGTTCACCAATTCTTCTTGAATATTGTCAATAAAACGAGAATTGTCAAGATCTTTCAATTGATCTAATTCTGCGTTCATAATCGAAATATTTTTCACTTTGCTTTCTTCAGTATTTTTATAAAAAAGAGAAAGTGTTCTATAATTTTCTTCTAATTCTTTTGACTCTTCAACGGCTGTAGCCAAATTTTTCTTCAAAGCTTTTGCTGCTTGTTCTGATTTTTTTGTGCTTTCATTTACCAATTCTAAAAGGTCATCAGTAGTTTTTAATGATTCTGCCCAAAGTTTCAACACCGTTTTTAAAGCTTGTCTTTCTGCTTTTTTATTGCTTTCGCTCAAAAAGATATTTTTACGCGCTTTTCTCTCGGGATTTAAATTTTGAACGCCTTCGATTGCGCCTTCCAATAAATCAAAACCTCCATATTGTATAAAAGATTCTACATTTTGCTCAAGAGTTCTGGTTTGATTTTCTTGATTTTCAAATGCAATATTTGTCGCTTTAGTGTTTTCTTGATTTGCCATGGCTCAATTATTTTTCAGTTTGTTCGATTTCTTTGATTAATTTTTCGATAGTTTCAATCACTGATTTTCGTGCTTCAGGATCTTGAAGAGCCAATTTTAAAACTTTATTTGTTTTTAATTGTTTAATCATTTTTTGATATTGCTCATTTTTTGTTTTCAAATCTGTCAAAAACGGACTCTGAGCTGTCAAACCGTTGATTGAAAAATCGCCAACATTTTTAAATGACAATTCCTCTCGTGTAAGTTTCCCTTCGTCATCTTCAAAGGCTACGTTAATCTTTGGGTCAAAATGTTCAAAAACCTCATCCATATTTTTAAGTCCGGTTACAATTTCTGGACGAACCGGAGTATTTGGAGTCAATTTTTGAGCGATTAATGTTTTATTTTGAGGGATTTCTAAAATTGCTTCTTGTCCTTCTTGTCTGACTTCGTTACCCCCAATTCCATAACTGTTTGAAAAATTATTTGCCATGCTGTCGATTATTTAATATTAGTAATTATATATAGAAATGAGATTTAAAAAATTGTTTTGTACCTGTAATTCAAGTTGATAAGTGTAATACATCCGTCTTGATCTTTTTGAAATTGAATCTTTTTTACATTGATATTTCTGTTTCGAATTTCAGTATCAAGCTGTTTTAAAGAAATCGTTTTGTCATTCCTTAACTTTATCAAAGGCAAATCATCTTCACAGAAGTAACGTTTTACATTGTCATAAGAAAGCTCGTCTTTGCAAATTCCATTTAAAATTCCTTTAAACTTTTCTTCGTTAAGACCAGCAAATTCTGGACTTCTTCCT
This sequence comes from Flavobacterium qiangtangense, assembly GCF_042658345.1. Lineage (NCBI taxonomy): Bacteria > Pseudomonadati > Bacteroidota > Flavobacteriia > Flavobacteriales > Flavobacteriaceae > Flavobacterium > Flavobacterium qiangtangense. The sequence continues at coordinate 304,269 of NZ_JBHSQB010000009.1, read as the reverse complement.
GGCGCATCTGGCAAACTATTGAAATAATCATTAACAACGTCACCTCTTGCATTACTTCTTCTGGCCAATCTTTCTGCAACCAAATCTTTTTGCTCTTTTCTTGCCGGAAGCACGGTTATTTTTCTTTGGGCAAAATATTTCATATCGCCATTGATGACAAGAGTTACCGCTTTTTCGCCGGCAGTTCGGTATGTATAAGTCGGATTTTTATCAATTGCATCTATTTTACTTCCGTCGCCAAATCGCCATTCCCATGATTTTGCGTGTGCCGTTGTGTCAATGAAAGCAACTGGTTCTCCGACGTAAGCAAAAGCCGGCCCGGTAAATTTTGGAAGAAGACTTTCGTCAACAACTTCATTTTTTTCAACTATGGTAATTGTTTTTTCAACAGTGCAACTATTATTTACTAAGAGCTTTATGGTATATTTTCCTGGTTTCGAAAAAGAGTGCGCCACTTTTGAACGGTATGAAATTTTAGAGCCGTCGCCAAAATACCATCTCCATTCAGATGCGTTTAAAGTATTATCTGAAAAAGTAATCAGCTCGCCAGATTTAAAACTTGGCGCGTCAATTTTAAAGTCTTTTACAGTACAAACTTCTTTTGTGTTAATCTTAAAGGCTAAAAGTCCGCACGCAACAATGAAAATTATAAAGAAAAACAATATAACTTTTCCATCGAAGTGGGTCTTGATTTGGTTGCTCTTATTCATTTTTATAATTAATTTAATTATAACTGCTGGGGGCAATAAATAAGTGAAGTTTGTCTTATTCCAAATTTATAAAAATTTCCTTTCCATTTTCAACATTCAGCAGACAATTGCAATATTTGTTGTTTAAGTAACAGCCTTTTAACATATGCATAATCTGCCAAACCTTGATTTTCCTACAATTTTAGGCAATGATAATATTTTGTTAAATTCACTTTACGGAATTGTTAAATATGTTTTTTGTAGCCAAAAAGTATTAATTTAACACCTTTAAAACTGTTTATCAATTAGAATTGTATAAATTAGTTCCCAATATTTTTACGTTTAAATAATTGCTTTCCCCCCTTTAAGAGCAACAAAAATTATATTAAATTAGTAAGTTTTTCATTAACGAAATCGTGTGCCTTTATGTTAAAAAAGATTATTTACTTATGTCTTTTAAGTTCGTATATACTCATTTGTATGGCGTCATGCCGTCCGCAAAAAGAGTTTACGATCACTGACGAATTGGTAGCATCTGAAAGTCGTAAAAAAGAAAAAAAACCTAAATACACTTATGACACAAAGCTGACGGAAGATGACAAAAAATACTTTGCTAAAAAATTAAGTGTAAGTCAAGACGAAATCATCAACGAAAGGCTTTATAATTTTATAAAAAGCTGGGAAGGCACAAAATATGTTTGGGGCGGAGAATCTCGAAATGGCATTGATTGTTCTGCTTTAGTACAACAATTATACAGTTATGTTTACAAAAAAGAATTGCCCAGAACTGCAGAAGAAATGACGCTTGACAAACGATTAGAGCTGTTTAAATCTGACGAAAATTTGCGTGAAGGCGATTTGGTTTTCTTTAGATTAAACGAAGAAAGAATCATCACGCACGTGGGAATTTATTTAAAAAATGATAAGTTTTTTGCAGCGAATTTGGTCGGAGGAGTTGAAATCGCCAATTTGAAAAAACAATATTGGAAGAAAAATTTCATGGCCGCCGGAAGATTTAAACAAGACTAATTTATGATAGAAAATCGCTATTTTGTTGATAATTACAGACATCTCGCCTCTTTTGATTTAAGAGCTGAGTTGTTGTTTGACATGCTTTTAAAAAACAAAACAGACGATTTAGATATTGTTTTGCAGACAAAAGGCGTGTTTTTCAGAAAGTTCAGTAAAGATTTCATGAATGTAACAACTGATTCAAATGATTCTGACATCTTAAATATTGACATCAGTCGCGATGGTTTTTATGATATTTTGCCCGAAAGTATTACGCACAATTACAGAAATAGAGATCAAAGAAATGACGCTTCACAAGAATTTAAAATTCGGAAGAAAGAAGAAAAAGAAGCGCGCCATTTTTACAATCCGTTAGAAAATGAACTGTTTCGATTTAGACATGAAATCGAAAAATATGAATCTGATTTCTTTTCGAAAATAAATACAAATGGCATTGCCGATATCATCAGAATGATTCTGGGCGTTGAAGACAATATTCCTGATCTTTTGACCGTGAAAATGTTTTATGCTTTAATGAAACAAAAAGGAAATGCAGGCCAAAGTGTTGACGATATCAGTCAAATTCTTGAGAAGATTTTAGGTGAAAAAGTGTCTTTTACTTCCAGAAATATTCAGCTGGAAAATGGTCACGACGTGGAAGCAGATTCAAGCGAAATGATCATGGGAATCACAACAACTTTACAAAGCAATCAAGAGATTTTCTTGAAAAAATACAACTTTAATATTGGTCCTTTGAAAAACCCAGACAACCTGCCAAATTATTTTGACGAGCAGGTTTTGCAAAACTTTTTAAATACGTTCTTCAACCTTTTTTTGCCATTTCAAGTACAATATTCTTTCGAGATTCAATTGAATTCTGAAGATGAACTTTTTGCAATGGACGACACAATTTATAAATCAAGACTTGGAATATCAACAGTAATATGAGAAAATATTTAAACCAAATTGGCGGAGGCGAAACGTTAGTTTACATTTTTTTAGCCATTGCAATTGCGATGATTATAAGCATGTTTATCGGAATGAAAACTCCAAAATTCAGGCAAGATAAAAAGCGCTATTTTATATATATTTTATGCCAAGGCTTGATGCTATTGATCTTTGGAGCCATTTTATACAATTTGAAAGAAACCACAATCAACATCAGATTTATCTCTTTTCAAGTTTATCTTTTAATCGCCGGATCAGTTCATTTGACGTTTTATCAATTATATTTTAAGCAATTTGACGCCAAAGAAACCTACAAAGAGATTTTTATTTCCATTGTTTCCGGAACGTTTTTATTGGCTTTTTTGATCATGCTTTTGGGACATTTTCAAGAATTGGAATACATGTTTTATTTCTTTGGAGCGATGCTTTTTTTCTTGATTCCCACATTTGTATTTGCACTGTTCAAAACAGCGATTTCCATTCCGGCAAAGTTGCACAAACGTTGGTTTTATCCGGTTAATTCAAGATATCCGGCGCCGCAGATTTCTGAAATGAGAAATATAATTATTGTAAATCTGGTTTTTACAAAGAAAGCAAACGATTCAACAATTATCAATTTTAAAGTAAAAGCGCCTCGTGCATTTGACTTTGGAAAACTGTTTTATTATTTCATAAATGACTATAACGAGAAGAATCCGAACAGTCAGGTTCACTATTTAGATGAAAAAAATCAGCCGTATGGTTGGTATTTTTATACAAAGCCAAAATGGTTCAGCTCATCAGATTACATCGATCCAGAATTGGCTATCGATACCAATAATATCAAAGACGGAGAAACAATAATATGTCAACGAATATAATTTTTTAATTATGGCTGAGAATATAAAACACTTTCCAGTAAACTGGATTGATGGAATGAAAATCAACAAAAATCACTTCATCACGTTACAGGATAATATCGAAGATTTGGTTCGTGACGCTCGAAATTTAGGCGTAAATGAGTTAAATTATGGCTTGATGTCAACACATTTGACACGACCTTTTCAATATTCAATTTCCATTGACGCCCACAACGAATTGAGTGTCAATATTAAAATGATGAAGGCGGTAACTCCTGGCGGTGGAAGAATCGAAATCACTGATTTTACAGGAGAATTCAATGAAAAAATCGAATTGAAAGATTTTGATTTCAAAGAAAACAATTATTATTTGTTATTGAATGTTGATCCATTTCAAAGAATCCCGACCGGAGAACAAAATATGGAAGAAATTCCGCCGCGTTTTCCAAATGCAATGTCGCGTTATTTTTTGACCAGCGTTATTGAAAGCGAAGTCAATCAAAATAACATTGGAGCGTTGCAATTTCCTTTGGCAAAATTCAAAACTTCGGCGAACAGCTATGAAATTTTAACCGATTATATTCCACCAAGTTTAACGGTGAACAGCCATCAAACGTTGATAACTTTGTTCGAAAATTATGAATCTTTTTTCAAGCAATTGGAATTTAATGCGGTTCAGATTTCTCAGAAAATTCGTTTTAGAAATAGTACCGAAGACGAGAATTTGATTGCAAATATGGTTTTTGATTCTTGCGGAAAAATCCTAAATTATGTTGCCCAAAACATTACTCGAAACAAATGGACAAGCTTCCAAATGAAACCGATGGAGGTTTTAGAAAACGTAGTCAGTTTGGCACGAATTATCAAAAACAGCTTTGATTCATTTTCTGGCGATGGAAAAGAAATGCTTTTCAACTATTTTTCAGAATGGACTGAGATTTCAAGTGGCGATTATGAAAGGCTTTTTTCAGAAACAATTAATTCAAAATACAAAGCTTTTGACATTGAACCAACCGTTGCCCACGCCAATAATTTTATTGCAAAAATCGACTATTTGTTTAATCTTTTAAACCAATTAGATTACATCGGAAAGAAACGCGATACCGGAATTTTTGTTAATGAAAATATCGTTCGAAACGAAAAAGTGAGCTTCTTCGGGAATGAAAATAAAGACGACAATCCGCCTTCATCACCTTCCTTTTTAGCAGAATAAAACCAACCAAAAACCTACACCAAAGATGGATATTTTAAATAAAAAAGAAAGAACTTCGGCATTTTTGCTATTCCTTTTGATGTTTATCGTCACAACGGGAGTCTTGTTTTTTGCGATATTTTTCAATTACAAATTACCTATAAAAGAAAATGAGGTCTTAAAAAACGAAAATGATAAAATTGTAGCTGAATTTAATTTTCAAAAAATGTTTTCTGAAAAGATCGAAAACATTGGCGTTCTCATTGATTCTCTTGACAAAGCGCCACAAAGTTTTCAGTTCATTGAACAAAATATCAACTATGAATTGGTTGAACTTCAAGAAAAAATTCCGGCAGATTCTGACCAAAGTTTGAAACTTTATGACAACGTGATTTTGTCCTTGAAAGATTTGGTAAATGCCAAAAGATTGTTGCTTCAAGTAAACGATTCTAAAAAAGAAATTGAGACGTTAAATGAGCAAATTAAGGCTTATGAAGAAGAAAATAAAGAACTCGTTCGAGACTTAAAAATGGCAACACAATTGAGCAGAAGAGCTAACTAAAATTTCAAAAATCATGGTTACAGAAGATATTTTGCAGGCAATTCACATTGCAAAGCAACACGCGAAAGACAATTTCAACCAAAAATATTCGCCGGCACATTTGATGAAAGCGCTTTTTAATCCTCAATTTTCGTTCATGCGCGAATTAGATTCTAAAGGAATTGACGTTTTTTATCTAGACGAATGGGCAGACATCAGAATCAGCGAATATCCAAAAGCTTCGAAACCAAATGACGATCCGGCTCCTGACAGCGCTGTAAATACCGTGCTTTCTGAAGCCGAAGAAATTGCCAGAAAAACCGGCGATGAAGTTGATTTTATTCCGATTTTAAAGGCGTTGGTAACTCCTGGCGTGGGATTTTCGCACGATCAGTTGAAGTCGCTTCCGTTGAGCGCGAATGATTTGTCTGAGCAATTTGATGGAGGAAAAACAGCAAATAATTCTGAAAAACCAAAAGTAAATCAAACAGGAAATTCTTCCACTTTAGATAAATATTGCACTGATAAAGTGAAACAATACAAGTCGAAAGAATCAATTCCGATGATTGGTCGCGATGACGAATTGAAGACAATTACCGAGATTTTAAACCGAAAATTAAAACCGCACGTAATCGTAATCGGAGAATCTGGCGTTGGAAAATCAACTTTAATTGAAGGTTTCTGCGGAAAAATTGCTGATAAATCGACTTTGACCGCTTTCAATAACGCGAATGTTTTTGAAATAAATATCGGTCCGTTGTTCGCCGGCGCTTCATATAAAGGTGAAGTTGAAGATCGATTGCAAAAGATTTTCAACGAAGTAAAAAACTACGAAAAACCAATTTTGTTCATCGACGACATTCATGAGTTATTTGATTCCAACCAAGGAAATGGCATCGGAAGCATCATAAAATCAGAACTTTCCAAAGGAGATATTACTTTTATCGGAGCCACAACTACAGAGAAATTCAGAAAATCTTTAGGCAAAGACGATGCGCTTTCGCGTAGATTTGAAACGTTGGAAGTTACAGAACCAACGCAGGAATTGGCATTGAGAATGATCAAAAACGTAATTTCTCATTACCAAACGCACCACGATTTCAGCATTGATGAAGAAGGTTTGAAAGAATCTATAAGACTTTCGAAAAGATATTTAAAGGAAAAATCACTTCCCGATTCTGCTTTAGACTTGATTGACAGAACGATGTCTTCCTTAAAAGTAGCCAAAGAAAACATCAAAAAAGATCTTCCAGAATTGAAAAAGCAATTGGAAGAAATCCGTGATATTATTGAGGAAATCGAAAAAGAAGAAAAAATTCACTGGCTTCATTCGGATATTCAAAATAAGACCGGAAAACTTTTTAGCGACGACGATGATAAATTTTCTACGATAGAAAAAGAGCAGAAAATTTCGCATTTAGAATCACTTTTAGAAAGTTTAGAAAAGCTGAATGACGAAGAAAATATAGTTTTAAATACACATCTTTCTCACGTGGTTTCTGGAATAACCGGAATTCCTGCTGGAAAAGTAAAATCTGATGAACGCGAGCGACTTTTAGACATTGAAAACACTTTAAAACAAAGAGTTATCGGTCAAGATCACGCGGTAAAAGTTGTGGCAGACGCCATTTTAGAATCACGTTCTGGATTGACAAAACCAGGTCAGCCAATCGGTTCTTTTTTCTTCCTCGGACCAACAGGAACTGGAAAAACAGAGCTGGCAAAATCATTGGCAGATTTTCTTTTTGGAGACGAAAACGCAATCATCAGATTAGACATGTCTGAGTTTAAAGAAGAACATTCGGCTGCACTTTTATATGGCGCGCCTCCTGGATACGTGGGTTATGAAGAAGGCGGTTTGTTGGTCAATAAAATTCGTCAAAAGCCTTATTCTATCGTGCTTTTTGATGAAATTGAGAAAGCTCACAAATCGGTTTTTGATGTATTTCTGCAAATTTTGGACGAAGGAAAACTCCACGATCGACTGGGGAAAGAAGGTGATTTTTCAAATGCAGTAATTTTATTTACGTCAAATATTGGTTCGGATTATATCGTAAAATCGTTTGAAAAAGAGGTAATTCCGAAATCAAACGACTTGATTCAATTGATGACAGGTTATTTCCGTCCAGAGTTTTTGGGCCGTTTGACAGAAATTATTCCGTTTGCGCCAATCAGCAAAAAAAGCGTTTCGCGAATCTTCGACATCCATTTGAAAAAAGAATTATTACAGCTTTTGGAAAAATTAGACATCACTTTAAAAATCGACGAAAAAGACAAAGAAAAAATCGCATTGATGGGTTTCACGCCAGAATATGGCGCAAGACCAATTAAGGGCACGATCAGAAATCAGCTGAAAAGACCGCTTTCGAGAATGATAATTTCTAACGAAATTAAAAAAGGAGATTCTTTAAAAGTGACTTTGGATAAAAACGGAGAAATTAAATTTACGATAGAAAATGAAAGACCTATTTTACAAAATTCCAATTGATTTCAAGCGATTGACAACTGGCGAAGACATAAGAAAAGTCACTATCGAAGAATCTTTGGCCCAATATATTTCATTGATTATCACCACGATTTTTGGTGAATATAAATATGACGACGGCTTTGGAACCGTGATTTGGGAAACCGATTTTAATCTTTTGGCCAATGCCAATCAGCTGAAAGACATGATCAAAGAATCTGTTCATGAAAAGGTAAAACAATATGAAAAACGCCTGATTGTGACCGATGTAACTTTAGGCGTAAGCGAAGATACGATCAGTTATGAAACAAATATTCGTGTAAAAAAGCGTCTGGATATTGTGGTTTATGGCGTAATTAAAAAAACAAATCAACCTTATTATTACAAAAGCTCTTACTTTTTAGCCCCATTTTCATTTAAATAAACGCATCGATGAAGCAACTTTCAAAAGACCAAATAAAAGACCGATTACTCAAACGTGCCTCCAAACAATGGGGATATTCTGACGTGGAGCTTGAAAATGTCTTTGATCCAATTGTCAATTTGCTTTTTGATGTTTGTGCCAAAGAATTAGAGAAAATATCAAATGAAATTTTCTCAAGCCGAAGAAGAATTACCGAAAGATTAGTCGATATTTTAACGCCTACAGCTTCCGCGAAAGCGACGCCGGCGAGAGCAATTATGCGCGCATATCCGGTGGAAAACGAAGTTACTTTAAATGATTATCACCAGTTTTATTTTCAGCGAAAAGAAGTAAATCCGTATAATCCGACAGAAAATGTGATCAAAAACTATTTCTTTGGGCCAACAAAACCAGTAAAATTAAACCGAAATAAGTTGAATTATGTCATTTTACCAAATGGCGTTCAAGAGATTGTGAAAGAGCAATTTCGAGAAACAATCAGTAGCACAAATTACACAAAACCCGCGCCACACGGAACAATTTGGTTGGGATTAAAACATCAAGGTGACGGAATTATAAAAGATTTGATGTTCTATTTTTACCTAAAAAACATCCATGACAGAAATACTTTTTTTCACTTTCTGCCAAGGGCAAAATGGTTTTTAAACGGCCATTTATTGACCACAACTCAAGGTTATAACAATGATGACAGGCATTCAAACGAATATGGCGAATTAATTCAGGAGGATTTTTACCATATCGAAAGAACGCAAGAACACACAAATGATTTTTATAAGCAGCATTTTATCACGGTAAAAGATGTGATCGATATTAGCGATAGCAACAATTCATTGCCACCAGAGTTGAGTGCTTTTTTGCCTGTTGAGGACATTAAAAAATTGGCGGAAGAAAAATTAATTTGGATTCGAATTGAGTTTCCAAATGTTATTGGAAAAGACATTTTATCAGAAGTTTTCTGCGCCAATAATTGTTTTCCGGTGATTAATAAAAAGCTGAATGAAGTTCAGGGAAATATTAAAAACTTGTTGAACATTTATCCGCTGAACTTGAACGACGAATTTTTCTTAGAATTATTTTCTGTTGTTGACGATAAAAACAAAGAATTTGATGTCATAAAAAGCGACGATGAAAAAGGCGACAATGATTATGCTTATTTGAGATTTGGTGGCGTTGCGCGTTTTGACGAACGAAATGCAACGGAAGAAATCAATTATTTAATCGATTTGATTCGGGATGAAGCGGCGGCTTTTTCAAGACTCGGACATGATTTTACCGATAATAATTTGAAGGAAATCAACCAAATAATTTCTCGTTTTAGAAACAAAATGTCGCAAGTTGGGATGCAAAATATCAATAATCCTTATTTGATTTTAAATACGACAGACAACACAAATCGCGGGACTTTATTTGCAAAATATTGGACCACAAACGGCGAAGCTGCGAACAAAATAAATACATTTTCAAGATTGGTTTCTCACAAAGGTTCTGATTTTGAAAGAGATAACATCATGCTTTTATCGACAACGCAAGGCGGAAAAGATGAACTTTCTAATTCAGAGAAAATATACGCTTATCGCGAAAATTTGGTGTCAAATCAAAGAGTTGTAACCAGACAAGACATCATTATTTTGTGCAAAAATCATTATGGAGATGCGATTACAAAAGTAGATGTCAAAAACGGAATCCAGACGAGTTTAGACAGCAACGTGGGTTATACGCCAACGATTGACATTTATTTGCACCGAAAAGATAAAGACTTTTATAACGACGAAGAATGGTATTTCTTGAGCGAAGATTTAAAATTAATGATTGAAAACAGAGCGATAAATATTGTTCCGTTTCGAATTATTTATACTTAAAAACAAGATTTGGCAGAAAATATTAGTCTTAAAAAATGCTAATTCTCATACAACTTCTTGATTTGTTTGGTAACTTTAAGTAAAACCAAAATTCATGACAGGAGAATCAAAATTGGCGATTTATGGCGCGCTTGGTGCCAACATTGGAATTGCCGTTATTAAATTTATTGCCGCTGGAGTTACCGGAAGTTCTGCAATGGTTTCTGAAGGAATTCACAGCGCGGTAGATTCTGGAAATTCTCTTTTATTACTATTGGGAATCAGCCGAAGCAAACGTCCTGCAGATGCCGGACACCCTTTTGGACACGGAAAAGAGATTTATTTCTGGACATTAATTGTTGCTGTTTTGGTATTTTCTCTTGGTGGTGGAATGTCACTTTATGAAGGAATCACGCATTTGCAACATCCTGAACCATTAAAAGATCCAAAATGGAATTACATCGTTTTGATTGTTTCAATGTTTTTTGAAGGCGCTTCGTTGATTTATGCCGTGAAAACTTTTAACCAAACCAAAGGAGAATTTAGTTTCTGGAAAGAAGTGCGACTGTCAAAAGATCCTGCTTTATTTGCCGTTATTTATGAAGAAAGTGCTGCGTTACTCGGCTTGTTATTAGCTTTGGCAGGAGTGTTTTTGTGCCATTATTTCAACAATCCTGTTTATGACGCCGCCGCTTCGATGTTGATTGGCTTGTTGCTGATCTTTGTAGCGATTATTATGGTTAAGGAAAGTAAAGGCCTTTTGGTTGGCGAAAGTGCCCACGCCGATATTGTCAAAGGTGTTTATACTTTAATCAATGAAGAACCGGCTGTTTCGACGTTGTATTATCCATTGACGATGCATTTGGCTCCCGAAGAAATTTTGCTGGCCATTGATGTTCAGTTCAAAACAGAAATGACGATGGATCAACTTTTTGAAAACATCAATCATTTAGAAAATAGAATTAAGGAAAAGTATCCGTCGATTAAGAAGATTTATATCGAAGCAAAAAATCTGAAAGGCAAAAAAATACCTGGCTTATAAACAAAAAAAAACGATGGCCTACCAAACCATCGTCTTTGTAAAAACTACTACCTATTTAAACTAAAAACTACATTATTTTTCATCTACCTTTTTCTTATTAAATTGAAAAAGCAACGGATGATTTATTTTTTGATGTAAATTTTGAATCTTGATGTCTCTTTTCTTCTCGACAACTTCTGGCTTCACTTCAAATTTTGCAATCAAAGAAGTCAAAAGAAATATCAGAAATGTGACCAATTTTATCATGTTTGAGATAACTACAATTATCTTTTCTATATTTATCTGTAAAAATAATAAGTAACTCAAATAAAAAAGTACGGAAAAACCGTACCAATTGTTAAAATAAAGACTTGAAGGGAATTATATGAATCCTAGTTTTCTGGCTTCGCGAACAATATCTTCATCGTTTCCTTTTTCAATGCAGAAATAATCCTTGATTTGCGACTTGCGCTTTTCAACGGCACTCATCGAAAGATTCAAATGTTCTGGAAGATTTTTTGTCTTCACGCCTTGCGCCAAAAGCGTGATAATTTGCCTGTTGTAACTGTCAAGATATTCTTCTCTTGAAAGCAATTCTTGGATGCTCGCCGTCACGGTTTCACTATGATAAGTTTGGTTATTGATTACCGCGTCGAAGGCATCAAGAAGTTCATCTCCGCCAAAATCGCTTTTGACCAAAAATGCGTCAGGCTCAATTTTTTTTACGATATTATATAACAAGAAGGTTTCCGAATGTGAAGTCAGCATTATGATTTTAGCCGCTGGCAAATATTTTTTCACAAGATAAGCCAAGTCTTCACCAGATTTCAACAATTCTTCGGGATAACCGGGAAGATTTAAGTCTAAGAAAACCATATCAAAACCTTCACTTTCAGGATCAGTGATGATTTCAAAAGCGCTTTTGCAATTGTAAGCCATTGTGGTATCAATTTCAATCCCTTGGTTGTTATAAGTCAAAATAATTTTATAACCGTCAAGCTGAGTTGGGTGGTCGTCCACCATTAAAATGCGCATTGCCATAAGTTTTACTTCTTGTATCTGTTTTATATCGGAAAAATAAGATGAATTATTGTGCCACTGCCCAAAGAAGATGTAATGGTAACCTTGCCACCAATTTGTTCTAAGCGGTCTTGGATGTTCTTTAACCCAATTCCGTGTTTAACAACTGTTGTGTCAAAACCGGTTCCGTTGTCTTTTATTTCTATCGTTAAATCGTTTCCAGATTTTGCCATAGAAATAAGAACTTCACTAGCGTTGGCGTGCTTTTCAATGTTGTGGATTGACTCTTGTAACACACGATAGATTTGCATTTTTGCATTGCTGTTGACAATTTCCCAGTCGATTTTTTCATCAACTTTTAAGTCAAAATGAATATCAGAATGATTTTCAATCGAAGCAAAAAGATTTTTTACAATGGCAATAAAATTGACCACATCAGAGAAAAAGTTCTTGTTCAAATCGTGTGAAATAGTCCTGATTTCTTTTTCTACATTCTGGATTTCTCCAATGTGTTGCAAGCAATGGTCAATCGTGGCGTCGTCCCGTCTCTTACTCAAAACAAAGAGATTGAGCCTGATTCCCGTTAATTTTCCCATCACGCCGTCATGCAATTCTTGCGAAATTCTCTTTTTCTCAAGCTGTTTTCCTTCTTCTAGTTTTTGCTGTTGGTCAAGCATCAGCTCATAAATTTCTTCATTTGCTTCCTGCTGTTGTTGAATATAGCGCAATTCTTTATTTTTATTACGTTGGGACTGAATCATATACCAAAGCGCAACGATTAGCACAATCAACAAGCTGAAACCCAAAATCATCCAACGCTGTAATGAAATGCGATCTTTTTCAGATTCTATTAGTTTTTTCTGCGAAATAATTTCATCGGTTTCATATTCAATTCGGGCAAATTTATCGCGTTGTTCCCGCTCTTGTTTCAGATTTTCATCTGTTAAATCAACATACTTTTGGAAATAAACCGTACTGTTTTTGGTATCGGCTTTGGCCAAAATTTGCAACGATTCATTTACAGCGTCATGGCTTTTTATTTCGATCGCCTGCTTATTTGCTTCCTGAACCGAGCGAAAGGCATAAGCTGTGTCTTTTTTGGAAAGATAATAATTGGCAAGTTTGATTTTGCTATCCACAATTCCGGCAAGATCGCCCATGCTGTCCCTGATTTTTAGGCAATCTTGATAATCTTCCAGTATATTTTCTTCGCCTAATTGTTCCCTGCAGTAAATCAAATTATTCCAGATATAGGCATAAAAAGCAGGATGAATCGAGATTAGATCTTCCATCTCAAGCCCTTTTTTAAAGTATTCAGACGCTTTTATATATTCCTTTTGAGACATATAAACCGTTCCAATACTATTATAAGTTTGGGATTTTAAAATGGTAAAATACTGCGGATCATCCTTAAATTCATCAAGCGTTTTCAAAGCTTTTTCGTTATAATCAATGGCCTCGGCAAACTTTTTTTCTGAAGTCAAAACCGAACTCAAAAAATTATAACACTCATATTCAAGCGTTAAGTCTTTTACTTCATGGGCAATTTTTAACGATTCAATTCCAATAGCTTCGGAAGATGCCAAATCATTAATCTTATAAATCAAATATCCTTTTTTCAGCTTTACCCGACCAAAGTTTTCCCGGTCGCGAGAATCCGCAAGAAGTTTTTCGGCCTTTGTAAAATAAAAATAAGAACTGTCAGGATTATTTCTGTCTGTAAAATAGTCGCCCAAATAATGATAACCACGCGCCAAACCTATCGTATCATTGGCTTGAGCGCTCATTGCTACCAGTTTTTGAGAAACCTCCTGGTATTTTTCAATTTCGTTAATGTAAAAATATTGGTTGGCAACCAATATCAAATTAAACCGTGAAACCGAATCATTTTGGCTCTTGGCCACAACTTGCGTTAAACTGTCTAAAAGTTTGATTTTTTCTTCGCGTGGCAGTTCCTCAAGCTTCGGACTGTCCAAAATCGAATCCATAGGCTCAGTAACGGCCAAAACGCGATTTGCATTTTTGTCTTTTGTATTGCAGCTTATTAAAATAAGCGTGAGTAGGAGAATATATAACTGCTTCAAAGGGGCTGTATTGGGATAGCCAAATATATCGATTTTTTAGAATAAGTAAATACATTGTGAGAATTTTAAGGAATTCGTAGTAGGAAAGCATACTATTTCCTACGATTTAAAATTCGTACAGATAAAATTATGGAATTGCAATTATTGCAGGGTATTTGCAATTCGACCGGAAGCTTCTTCGCAAAAATCAAGACCCGAATAATCTGGATTGTAACCGCCAATGTATGGAACGGCCATTACAAAAATGCTGTTATTTGCTTTTCCGTCTTCGCCAATAACTTGAAAATCGTCGTTTATCCTTATTCCTGGCACTTTCAGTAAAAATTTATCGTCTGATTTGAACACATTTTTGTTTTCCTTTTCAGCCTCTTTCCCTTCTTGTTCTGACTTAAATTCTAAAAACGCAGCGCTGACGGTTCCATCGCGCAACCCTTCAAAAGGAAACGATTCTATTGAAAAATGGGGCTGTCCCACGCAGTTTACAAATGTTTTGTAATAATCTAAATGCGCTCCGTTTTCATCGCTATACTTGTAATAGATACCGCCTTCTTCGTTTTCAATAACGTCGCTGTCTTCGCCCACGGCAATAATTTCTAGGACTCCGGCTTGGTGCAACGCTAAAAGTTCGGCTGCAGAACTTTGCGGTACAAAAGCAATGATGACAGAAATCAATGGCATCAATGATTTTTGAAGCCTAATCATATCTTCGGCCGATAAATATTTTGCAGGATAATTTAAGGCAAAGCTTAAAATGGCCAGCAATTCTTTCCAATAAATCGATTCTTTTCGGTCAATTGATTTCGCCGCATTTTCAAATTCTTGTTTTAAAAGTTCAAATGCATCAACGCCTTCTCTATATTTTAGCATGGTTTCGGTAAACTCTTCAACTTTCATCGAAGCAATTTTTGCATACAAATCTGGGTCGCGCTCAAGCAATATTTTTTTAAAATTTTGATCAAAAATATAATCTAACGAAAGAAAACCTCCGTTACTTTTGATATGCGCTTGAATTTCTTTTTCTGAAAGCAAAGAAGTCGTGCCAAGATGAGAATCCTCTAGATGGAAACGAACGGCTGGCAGAAGACCGCTTCGGGAGTGCATCACAATTTTAAAATCAGGACTGTCGGCATTTTTTGTAAAGCTGAATTTTCCGTCTTTATCTTGAGAATAAGTTCCGTTAAACCGCGACAAAGTTCTGATTGCGTCAATCGCGGTAAGCGATGAACCTTTTATAGCGACAGGATGATTTGCCTTAAATTTCAATTTTGCCGGCGGATAAGGAGAATCAAAATACCCTTCAATTTTTCCTTCTAATTTTTTTGGCCACGAATGACCGGTGCAGACCACAAGGCGATCAAATTCAAAATGATCTCCGTTTTCCAAGAAAATCTTCACTTTTTCAGTTGCTGGAGCCTCTTTTATATCTTTAATTTTACTGTTCAAATAAAGATTGATTTCAACTCCAGATCGCTCGGCCGCCAATAAAAGCAGGTGGAATTGCGCCTCAAGATAACTTCCAAAAAGCAGTCGTGGTAACACTTTATACTCGTTAAAATAGTCAGCATTGATGTTGTAAATATCCAAAACATCTGTCGGAACGCCCTCGAGCCATTCTGCAACAGAAGTCACCAATTCTGGAATTTCGTTAGCCGAAACATTGGTGATATGTTCCACGTTGGCGCCTTCTTCACTATAAGGCATTCCAGCGCCAAGAGTTTGCTTTTTCTCAAATATGGAAATAATGCGGTTAGGTTTTGAATGCTGCAACAAGTTTTTCAGCATAAAAAGACCGCTTGGTCCTGCGCCAATGATGGCAATGGTTTCCGTTGGATTTTGTTCCATTTGATAATTTGAGATTAGTGAAAATTAATACAATAAAGATAGCCGAAGATGTCTGGAAATTCTTATATGAATCGGAGATAATATTGTAAGATTTGGAAATTGTTTTTAAAAAATGGTATTCTGGGATACTTTAACGTTAAACTTTCTTTAATTTCTCCCCACATTTTACCCTTCCTCTTTTTATCGGTAACTTTGTATTTCTTCAAACTTTATAAAATGTCTGACTTCACCTCCCGCAAAAAAAAGCTAACCAGATTGCAATGGCAAACCTTGATCATCGCCTCTGCGGTCATTGGTTTTTTAGCTGCAATGCTGGCCATTTCCTTAAAACACATCACAGAACATTATGAAGATGTCTTTTTTGGCAAGGCCGAAAACAACTGGCTTTTATTCTTGATTTTGCCTTTCATCGGACTTTCCATAATTTATATCTTAAGAAAATACCTGTTCAAGAATAAAGAAAACAAAGGCATCAAGGAAGTTTTTGAAAGCTTAAAAACCAACAAGGCGCTTCCGGCATATAAAATTCCGTCGCATTATTTAAACGGATTTTTAACCGTAATTTTTGGAGGTTCTACCGGAATCGAGGTTTCTACCGTAGTTTCTTCCGCCGCTATCGGATCAATCGCACATTCGAAGGAAAAATTCTTGAAGAAATATAAAAAAGAACTGATTTGTGCCGGAACAGCCGCCGGAATCGCAGCACTTTTCACCAGCCCAATGGCGGGATTTCTGTTCGTATATGAAGTGCTTTCGAAGAAAATTTCAAAGGTATTTTTAATCGCTACATTCATCGCAATTGGCGTGGCAACGGCCTTGTCTTTTTTCTTGCATGAAACCGCGTTGTTTGCCACCAATATCCAAACTTGGCACTGGCACGCCATCCCATATTTTATTTTATTGGGCGTTATTACGGGCTTGAATTCGGTTTATTTGACCAAGACCGTTTTGTTTTTCAAGAAAAAATTTGCCACAATCAAAACCAAATACCACAGAGTAATCATCGGTTCGGCCATCATCGGAATCAGCATTGCGTTTTTTCCACAGCTCTTTGGCGACGGTTATCACGCCATCAAACAAAATATTGCCACGTCGAGTTCGATAATCCCAACGCTTTCAATTTTCATGACGTTGCTCGCCGTGATAATCTTGAAACCAATTATTACTTCGGTAACACTTTCTGCCGGCGGTGATGGCGGTGTTTTTGCACCGAGCATTTTCATCGGCGCCTTCATCGGGTTGTTGACTGCTTTGCTTTTGAATAAATTTGCTAACGCTGAGGTAATTCCGCTGAATTTTATGATCATTGGGATGGCAGCAATGTTGTCTGCAAGCATCAGCGCTCCGTTCACGGCTTTATTTTTAGTGTGCGGTTTGGTGGGAGATTACACGCTCTTCTTCCCTATTTTGATCGTTTGTTTTGTTTCTAAATTTACGGCAGAACGTTTCTGTTCATACACCGTTTATACCTACCAGGAAAAAGCGACAGCCTAATGCCAATCAAGAAAATCAAGCGAACGTACCGCAAGACCAAATATGTTTTGTACAAAGAAACATTAGTCGATTTTACCGAACACTTTTGGGCATTCATCGGATCTTTTATTGGCTTGGGAATCATTACTTTTTTAGAATACAAATTGCTCCCTGAATCAGATTTGGTCTTTTTAATCGGATCATTCGGAGCTTCGTGCGTGTTGGTGTATGGCGTTATCCAGAGTCCGTTGGCACAGCCACGGAATTTAGTCGGAGGCCATTTGGTTTCGGCCATTATCGGAGTTACGATCCAAAAACTGCTTCCAGATTTAATTTGGGTTGCGGCGCCATTGGCCGTTTCGCTGTCGATTGTTTTTATGCAGATTACCAAAACCTTGCATCCGCCAGGTGGCGCAACGGCTCTGATTGCGGTAACGGGTTCGGCTGAAATCAAGAATTTGGGTTATTTCTATGTAATTTCTCCGGTGCTTTCAGGAGCTTTGA
The DNA here is from genome assembly GCF_042658345.1 of Flavobacterium qiangtangense. NCBI lineage: Bacteria > Pseudomonadati > Bacteroidota > Flavobacteriia > Flavobacteriales > Flavobacteriaceae > Flavobacterium > Flavobacterium qiangtangense. The sequence continues at coordinate 286,379 of NZ_JBHSQB010000009.1, read as the reverse complement.
TTTTATTGGTAATCGCCCTGATTTTTAATAATTTGACTTCCAAGAGAAGTTATCCTTCGCAAGTAGCTCGAACAAAATTCAAAAGATTTTTTAAGAAAATATAACGAAAAAGCCACGAATCTACTAATTGTCTTTCCTTTTTAAGTTGGAAAATTAGTGCATTCGTGACCTGCTTTTTTTTGGAACTAAATACTAAATAAAAAAGTGTCCTTGCTCAATCCCGAAGTGTGAAATTGCCAGTTGATTTTTAAAACTTCGCGCAATGATTTCTTCAAAACTTCAAAATCATTTGGCTTGTTGATATAAATATTTGCGCCGCCGATAAATGTTTCCTGAATGTCTTTTTCAGATGTGGAAGTAGAATAAATGGCAATCGACATATCCTGAAACTTAGCATTTTTGCGGATGTCTTTCAAACAGTCATCATATTTTGTGCACAACATATTCAAATCTAAAAACAGAATATGAGGTAATTCAACCGTGGCTGGTTCATACAAATAGTCAAGCAGCTCATCGCCACTTTTATAAATTGTTAAATCGATATTTAAGCCCAATTCTTCAATTGCCTGCTTAAAAACATTGCGGTCGTCTTCATCATCATCAGCCAAGATGATGTGCATTTTTTCTTCTTCAATCATATGTATATTTGTTTATGTAGTATAAACTCGTCTTTTTCTACCGTCAATAATTTTCTTGAAAACCGATGGAGAAAGTCCGGTTGTTTTCTTAAATTGTCCCGAAAGATGGGCAACACTGCTGTAATTCAGCATATATGAAATCTCTGTTAGTGAAAGCTCTTGAAGCAGTAACTTTTTGGCGCGCTCAATCTTCTGGAGAATGATATAATTTTCAATGGAACTATGCGTAAACTCTGAAAAAAGCGTTGAAATATAGCTGTAATTCATATTCATTTTTTCGGCCAAATACAATGAAATTTTCGAAGCCGGAAGCTTATCCTGATTAATCATTTCAATAATTGTATTTTTTATCCTTTGTATTAACTGGCTTTTTTGGTCATTTAAAATATCAATACCATAACGTTTTAAATTCTCTTGCAATTGAGCAAATACCTCCGGAGGAATACCATTCGGAATTTGGATTTCTCCTAAATCTTGCAAATCATACTCAATTCCGAGCTTTGCCAATTGCTCTTGAACAATCGTGCGACAAGCCACATTAATATCATATTTAATGTAGATTTTCATTGTGTTTGTGTTGGTTGGTTGTTATAAATATAGTGAAAAAGCGCGTGCCTTTAAAACAATTAAGAATTTATTAGTAACCGATGTCGAACAATTTACAGAATTTCACGAGACTTTAACGCGCTTTAAAATGTGCTTTCGCTAACTTTATAAAACCATCAAAATTCCCCAAATCAATGGACGTATTTTCAAAAGAGAAGCGAAGCAAAATCATGCGCGCCATAAAAAGTAAGGACACCAAGGAAGAAGTTCGTTTGGCAAAAGCTTTATGGAAACGTGGCTACCGCTATCGAAAACATGACAAAACCATTTTTGGAACTCCCGATTTGTCCTTCAAAAAATATAAAATTGCTGTTTTCGTGGACGGTGAATTCTTCCACGGAAAAGACTGGGAAAATGTCAAGAAGCGATTGGATTCCAACAAAGAGTATTGGATCAATAAAATTGAAAGAAATCAAGAAAGAGATGTAATTGTCAATAATTATCTCGCTTCAAAAGGCTGGATTGTTTTGCGTTTTTGGAGTAAAGATGTTCAGAAAAAATTATTCACAACAGTCAGGAAGATTGAGAAAGAGATTGCAGAAATTCACAAAAGGATTCATTATTTGTAAATTATTCAGTTCTAATTAATTTAACACAACAATTTTAACATTAAAATTAAGCAATGTAAGTTAAAAATTACTAATTTAGGATAAATTTTAAATATTTAATTATGATGAAAAAACTACTTAACTACAGAAAAATGATTGTTGCCTTGAGTATTTTGGGCGCTTCATCAATGAACGGGCAGTGCTTGACAGCCACAAATGGTTTATATCCAACAGCTACTTTTGCTACTGCTGTTTGTGATGGAACTACTGACAATACCATCACCACTTTAGCTTACAACAATGAATATTCGAACGTTAGTGTCACAACAGGACAAACCTATGTATTCCGCACGAGCATTGCTACCGACTTCATAACCATTAGCAATTCAGGTGGAACCACTGCCTACACATCAGGCGTTGGTCCATTGACTTGGGTTTCGACAGTAACCGGAACGGTTAGATTTTACTCGCATGATAATGCTTCTTGTGTGGGATCAGATACTATTAGAAGCAGAATATTCAAATGTGGTACGCCACCTGTTTGCACTAATCCAATCGTTGATATTCCTTATACAATGGGATTTGAGACTGTGCAAGATGGAGCATGTATCACAATAGAAAATGTAAATGGCGCTACAACTTGGTCAATCTTTACTGGAACGACTAGTACGGCCTCAACTGGAACGAAAAGTATCCGCTATAATTGGGATGCGACAGCTCCGGGCGATGACTGGTTCTACACAGCAGGCCTTAATTTGACCGCAGGAACTTCTTATACGCTTACTTTTAATTATAAATCTTCTGATGGACCAACTTATGTTGAAAATCTTGAAGTAAAATTTGGAACCGCTGCAAATGCTGCCGCAATGACTTCTGCTCCAATTGTGACTTTAGCTGGGATTAACAGCGCAATTGCAAGCCCTTTTCAGTCTTCAACTTCAACTTTCACACCGCCAACTACCGGAGTTTATTATGTTGGGTTCCACAACACATCAGTTCCCGATCAAGCATTTTTGTATGTAGATGATATTTCTATAACGGCAACGTTGTCAGTAGGGGATTTTAACTTAGCTAAGTTAAGCGCTCACCCAAATCCTGTAAAAGACATGCTTAATATTACCTATACAGATGCTATTACTAACGTGACTATTTACAACTTAGTAGGGCAACAAGTAATGGTAAAATCTTTTGATTCTAATGAGGCGAAGATGGATCTTTCAAGCTTGCAAACAGGAAATTATATTGCAAAAGTTACAACTTCAGACGGAACTAAAAATCTGAAAATTGTTAAGCAATAATAAAATGGTAAATTTTAAAAACGCTGGCTAGTCCAGCGTTTTTTTTTATCTCAAATCAAAAAAACGAATCGGTTTTCTGCTCATTGCTGGAAAAACTAATTTGTTTAATTCTTCAACTGAAGCAAATTCAATCTTTGGAGTCACTCTTAATTTTGCCCTGAAATAATCTTTTATTTCGTGCAATAATTCTTCCGAAGCTTTTTCTGAAGCCACTTTTATCAAGATTTCATCGGTTCCCAAATCATTGATCGAAATTTCAATCAAATGATTTTCAACTGCATCAAAATGGTTCAAAACATCGTGCATCGCCGGCGGATACAATGTCGTTCCCTTATATTTAATCATCTGTTGTTTTCTTCCTAAAACGGGACCGACACGGGAAGTTGTTCGTCCGCATTCGCACGGTTCTTCGTAAAGTTGCACAATATCGCCCGTCTTAAAACGAATTAACGGCATTCCTTCTACGCCTAAAGTTGTAATGGTCAACTCGCCACTTTCGCCAGATTTTACTGGATTATTTTGCTCGTCGAGAATTTCGGTAATAATTAATTCCGGATGATGATGACCTCCTTTTGAATGTTCGCATTCGGTAAAAGCTGTGCTCATTTCGGTAGAAGCATAGGTTGAAAACAACTTTATGTTCCATTTGTCCGTAATTTTTTTGGCCAAAATATTCGGAGAAAAATCTTGATTCCGTAGCGGTTCTCCGATGCAAATCGCACCTTTGATTCCAGAATTATTATAATCAATATTGTGCTGTTCGGCAAATTCAATCAGTTTTAATAAAAAGGAAGGAACCGTAATCAAGTAATTTGGCTGGTATTTCAAGATAGAATCCCATTGCAATTGCGGAATTCCGGCACCCACGCGAATCACGCCTACGCCCAATTTTCTCAAGCCAAGAAAATACGCCAAACCTGCCACAAATCTTCTATCAATTGTGGTCATCAATTGCACGACATCGCCTTCTTTTACGCCTGCAACATCAAAAGAAATTGCTTCGTTATATGCCAATCGGTCCAAGTCTTTATCGGTCAAGCCGAAAGTCACTGGGTCGCCCAATGTTCCTGAAGTTGTGCAATAATCGATAATTTTATGCTTTGGAACACATAAAAAAGCATCATTATTTTTCTGCAAATCATCTTTCGTCGTCACCGGAAGCTGTTGTAAATCAGCGATGGTTTTGATTAGATCCACATCAATATTTTGCTCTAGAAAAAGCGCTTTGTAATACTCAGAATTCGATTTCACATAAAGCAAAGTTTCCTGAAGCAATTGTTCCTGGAGCTTGTTAATTTCGTTTTTTGATGCTTTTTCTATTGCTGGGAATATCATTTATTTGAGATTGTCGATTTTTAGATTCTTGGATAATTCGAAAATAGAACTATCAAAAAATCGAATTATCCGAGTTTACGCTTTACTTTCTTTAACTGCTTTTCCACTTCTTTTCGGTCTGGCAATGTAGTAATTTCTTTTGTCAATGCGGTTTCAAAATTGTCCGAAGCTTTCTGAAACTGCTTTTTTTCTTGGTAATATTTTCCGATTTTATAATAAACCACCCAAAGTTCTGGATTCAAGTTTTTAAACTCCAAAATATATTCTTCTGAAAGTTCTATTTTATCGTTCAAAGCTTTATCAAACTCCCGATTTTTGATTCGGAATTGTTCATAATCGGCGTATTCTTTTGTATCTAAAAAAGCATCTTTAGCTATATTTAATTTGGTTTCTGCCATCGTTTTTAACACCCGACTTTCTGAATTATTTTCGATTTCATAACCAAAAACTTTGTTCAAGTCATAGCAGACAAATTCGCCTAATTGATACGGATTTGCTGAAATCCAAACTAATTTTTGTTCAGGCTTGAAGACAATTCCGTGATGTGCAAGAAGTTGATTCAGCGCCTTTTCATTGCCAAAACCAATCGATTTGTCTTTCAATCCGTTTTTGTCCCGGAGGATTTTCACTGCTTCCGCCGGAGTTACTTTTTCACTTTCCTCAAGCAATTCTTCCATTCTGTCAAAACGGTATTTCGAGTGACTTTCAAGGATATGTTTGCTGTTATTTTTGTCGTCTTTGTAAGTATCGCTCTGAAAATGATTGGCACAAATTAATTCAGAAGAATTGGCGACGTCATAAACTCCAAAATGATTCGGAGAAACTTCCAATAAAACGGCTTTTCCGTCATTGGCGCTTCCAATCATAATGCTTTCCGAGACAAAAACTTCACGCTTTTTGGCAATCGCAATCGCCTCGTCAATATTCTTAGCATATTGCAAAATTTCCCGAGCCAAAATAGCAATCGGAGTTTTGGCAACCCACGGAATATCTGACTTCCCGGCGTTTATCGTCACTGTCAAACCTTCCATATTCATTCCAGAAACCACGCCAATCATTCCCGGCCAAGAAACCGACATATAGGGATGTCCCAAATCTGGTTTTATAAAATAAACGACTTTGTTTTCAGCAAAATCATCGCCGGCATAAAAGTCTAGATTTCTTCCAATTAATAGCGAACCATCCTCTGTTTTTTGGTTCCAAACGGCAAAAGAAGTACAGCCAACCAGCGACAAATCGCTCAGCGCGTGGCCAATGTCGTGCGCACCGTGAAGGTATAAAGTTCGCAAATAAGGTGGTGCAATATCATCAAAATCTCTGGAAGAAAATCGCGAAAGTCCGTAGATTTCTGTTTGGTATTCCTCCGAAACATTTTTGTATAATTTCCGATTGTAAACCTTCAAAAACTGGCGCAACAATCGCAATTTAAAATCTGAAGGAACTAGCTGTTTTATCTTCCCAAAAAACACGATTTCCTGCTTTTTAATCAATGAATCGCTCAAGCTTCCCATTATCAATCCGCGTTGCAACGCGTCGCCTTCCACATACATTTCCCACAGATTATTCTGCTGGTTTTTGAACAAAAAATTATCTTGATAGCTGAAACTTGTTGGGGAATGTTTGGTCACAATCGGCATTTCATTATTGTAACCTTCGGTTTGTGGCAGATGTTTGATGGACTTTCTAACACCGCATGAACAAAGGACGACAAGTAGAAATAAACAAAGTTTCTTCATTGCAATAGAGTTAAAAACTAACTGACTTCGGCATTAATTTTATTAATCAAATATTCTTTCCCAACGATTTCAGAACACGTCACAACCGCACCGATCGTCACGCCCAAAACGCCGTGCATATTGATACTTTGGCCTGTCAAAAACAGATTTTCAACCTTGGTTTTTGGCGTAATAAAAGTCTTCATCGGATTGTTTGAATCTTTGATGTAACCGTATAAATTTCCTCGGTCTCCGCCGATATAATCGCGATAAGACAACGGCGTTGACGCGTGAACTGAACGAATGCAATCTCTGATTCCTGGGAATTTTTTTTCAATTGCTTTCAAGAATTTTTCAATCTTTCTGGCCTTAAATTCTTGGTACGATTCGCCTCTATCCATTTCTTCTGCAGTCGTATTTTTAGTATTTGCCCATTCTTCGACTTCGTCAAAATTCATATACGTAATCGCGGTCATACTTTCAGCCCAAACTTCCATCTTTTTGCCGATATTCATCGAAACCATATAGGCTTTTGGCCACGTTTCTTCGGTGTAATCATTGGCTTTCCAAACCTCGGTACTTTTATTGAAATGGTAATAATTATGGTTGAAATATTTGAAACTTTCTGGCTTAAAAACGATATAAATACTGAACGCAGACGGAACACCTTCCAAGCTCTGAACCCTTTTGTAGAAAGGCTTTCTGAACTTTTCTTCGCCAATCATTTTCAGCGTCGTCTTTGGTTCAATATTCGAAATAAACAGTTTTCCAAAAACTTCTTCGTCTTGATTTATTTTGGCCGAAACCAACTTTCCTTCTTCAAAACCAAAGCCTTTTACTTCTTTGTATTTATAGACTTCACCGCCATGTTTTTTCAGCTGTTTGATAAGTTGTTTTGTAATTTGACTGCCGCCATTAATGCAACGCCACGAACTTTGAATATAAGAATTCACCGATAGCGCATGAACATACAAAGGTGTTTTGTCTTCGATTCCCGCATATAAAAAATTCGAGCCTGCCAAAACCGCTTTTAACTTTTCGTTACAAGTCAAACTGTTTAAAAAATCATTTGTGTTTCTAGATAGAATTTCTTCGTTGTAACCGCCTCCAAACTTCAAATTATAGAGCGGAAAAGAATTGCATATTTCCTGAATTTCTCGGCAATATTGTCGCAAACACGGTTCATCTTCCGGGAAATATTTCAGCAATTGCTGAATGAAATTTTCATAACCCTGTGCGTGCGGATATTCGATTTTATCGTCTCCAAACGAAATCACGTCATACGCATCTTCGTCCATTTTTTTCAAATTCAAGTCATCCATAATCCCGATGTACTTGAAATATTTATTCAGATTTTGACCTTCGTCAAGTCCGCCGATATAATGAATTCCCGTATCAAAAATTGTTTTATCACGCACAAAAGTCTGGAGATTTCCGCCAAATTGATTGTTCTTTTCGAGCACACAAACGCTATAACCTTCCTTCGCAAGCAGGATTGCCGAAACCAGGCCACCAAGCCCGCTTCCGATAATCACTACGTCATATTCCTTTTTCACAGCGTTTTATTTTGGTTGAAAATGCAATTATAATTAATTTATTTTGAAAGTTTTATTTGCGATGTCAAGAACAATTATTTTGTTGAAATTAGAGAAAAACGTTTCTTCTGAAAGCAATTTATCCTCCGAAGAAATTATCAAATAATCATATTTTAGAGCCTTACCTTCTAAAGAATCTAAATAGTTTATTGAACGTTTTTTTACAATATAATTTGTCTTGGCGATAGCTCTTTTTTCTTCGTTTTCGATGTAAGAATCTACTTTTCGTTGGGATTCTTGCAATCCTAAAAGTAAGTCTAATTCTCCGTAATCACTCGAAATTCTAAGAATTTTTGCCTTCGAATCAATGACTTTATTTAAATTATAATAAACTTCTAAATTTGATTTCAGGTTTAATTTTACGGCTTGAATAATTTCAGTCTCTTTATAAGCAAAACTATGAAGAATCATTTTCTTAAAGTAGTTTTCATCTTCAATCTCAGTTCGCATTTGTTGGAAATTAGCTTTAAAGAAACCACTTAATTTCTTGGTTCTTTCTGCATAATTTTCTCCAAATTCTTTATTTTCTGGCGTAATTCGTGGCAATATTTTCAGCGTCAAAGGTCCGTCGTTGATGATAAAATCACCTTTAGGAAGCACTTCTGAATTTCCGTGAATCACAACCGGAACGATATCCAAATTAAATTGTTCGGCCAAATAAAACGCGCCTTTGTGAAAACGCTTGATGTGATTGTCTATCGAGCGCGAACCTTCTGGAAAAACCATCAGCGAAAATCCTTGGTTCACTTTCTCGCGAAGATGTTCGACACCGCCCTCCAATCCTTGTGAAACCGGATAAAATCCTGCCAAGCGAACGCCTTTTCCAAAGATTGGCGAATTATAAACCCAGTCGCTCACCAAAAAAATAATCTTAGGACTCAACATTCCTACAGCTAAAATGTCTAAAAACGAAGTGTGATTTGCTATAATTACAGCCGGTTTTTCAAACTTTTCGTGTTGCGTATTGATGATTTTTTTCTTGATAAACGGATTCGTATAAAGCACCGATTTCATAAATTTTGACATCACATAATGAAAAAATTTCATCTTCGTTTTCTTTTTTATCGGAAAAAATTTCACAAAAAAAACGCCCAAAATCGAAAGAAGAAATCCGCCTAAACCATAATAAATAAACGACAAAGTTGAATGAATCAAAGTCCTAAATTCGAACGGAGATTTTCCGGCTTTTACTCTTGAAGAAAGAAAAAATCGGAACAATATCGGATAGAAAATAAACGTAATTAAAAGTGCCGCGAAAACTCCGATTAAGGAAACACTTGAAATCGATTTCAACGCCGGATGCGATGCAAAAACCAAAGCTCCAATGGCTAAAATCGTGGTCAACGCCGCCAGCAAAATAGAAGTTCTGTAAGTTCCCATTTCGTTTTTTCCGGTGGAATATTCTTTCTGTAACGCGCTGGTCATAAAAATACTGAAATCAACGCCATGACCAAAAATCAAGGTACAAACAATCAAGCTAAAAATATTCAATTGAATGTCAAAAATACCCATAATCCCAGCGGTAACAAGGCCTGTAATTACAATCGGAATGCAACTTATGATGACCAATTCGATTCTTCGGAAAAATAAAAATAGAATTAAAACTACCGCCACAAACGAATAATTGACCAATAAATTAAAGTCATTTTTTAATTCGCCTAAAAATGTTTCATTCATCTTTTGACGGTCAATTAAAATCAAATCTTTGTTTTTAGAAAGTTTTTGAACTAAAGCTTCTCGCTGTTTTTCATTGACTTTAACCAAAGTTGAAATCGTGAAAAAACCGTTTTTTTCGGTAACAAATTCTTGAAGCGACAACGCTTTAATTTTCAAAAATTCTTGGTGGGAAACTTGGGCAAAATCTTTATTTAAAAGATTATAAAATGGTTCATAAGCTGTTGGCTTAAACCCAAATTTTTGTCCATCTGAAATTAATTCATTGGTTACATTTGTCTTTTTATTTTGGTCCCAAAAGGAGTTCCACTTTTCAATTTTCTTTTGCTGTTCTGTTTTTGAAAGCAATAAACTTCCGACAGAACTAAAATTTAAGATTTTATCTTCCTTTTTTTCTTGGGTCAAATCTTTGTACAGCCTTCCGTTTTTCTGCAAAACTTCATCGATGGAATTTCCATAAACCGCCACATAAAGCGACTTCGAAGTTAAACTTGTGGATGTTTCTAAATCTCTTTCCGCCTTTTTAATCTCGGTCGGGACATAATTTAATTGCGAAATATCATTGTTGAAACCAACTTTTTGGTAGGTAAACAAACTCACGATAATTATGACTATGCTTGAAATCACCAAAATTTTATTTCTTTCAAATGCAAAACCGGCCATTTTATCCAGAACCGTCTTTCTTTCAATGCTTTCGCCTGGTTTTGGCGTGTACAAATGTGGGATAATCAAGAGCGAAAACAGCGAAGTTAATACCACGCTCGATGAAGCGAAAATTCCCAAATCTTGCAACGCTTCTGACTTCACGAATAATAAGCACAAAAAAGCCACCGCAGTAGTCGTACTGCTCATTATCAAAGGCATCGTGATGTCTTTGTAAAGCGATTTTATGTCGCTGTTGTGTTTGTAATGCGTGAGAATGTGCAACGAATAATCAATCGTCACGCCCAATAAAACCGCGCCGATACTCAACGAAATTGCCGAAATTGTTCCTTTTACAAAATAAAGCAATGCCAAGGAAGCTAAAACTCCGAAAATCGTTGGAATAAAAATGATTATCGGGATGAAAATTTTTCGATAATAAACGCACAAAATCAGCATCAGCGCGCCCATCGAAACGATTACTGTAGTTTGAATATCGCTTTTGATTTGTTCGGCATTTGCAACGGCAATAAGCGTGGAACCAAAATAATCTAGCTTGGTTTTTCCTTTAAATTTGGTATTTAAATTTTCTTGTATTGCCTTTAATTTAGCAACAAAAAGCGTGTTTTTTTCCGTTTCGCTTCCGGGAAGTTTTGGGTTGATAAAAAGCAGTAATTTCTTTTTGTCTTTGGTCAAAATGAAACCATCTTCCAAAATAAAATCATCACTGTTTCCTAATTGCTGTAATTTTTTTAAAGCGATAAACGAAATTCCGAGCGGGTCTTGAAGAATGAAATCTTTGGTTACAATTCCGGTTGGTGAAATAATGTTTCTATAATTTGCAGAAACGGTCTCGGCAATACTGTCATTTCTGAGCTTTTCTTGAATTTTTATATAATCGGCATCGTCTAAAAACAATGGAAGATTTTCATAAACGAAGCCAAAAGTTTCCTGAATATTTTCATCATCGACTTGACCTTGAACCGAATTTATATAGGAATCACAATTTTGCAAACTGTCTAAAAAAACAGTCGCCATTTCGGTCAAATCGGTGGAAGTTGCGCCTCGTTCTGCATTAAATATTACGGTAATTTTATCCGCAAAATTTAGTTGTCCCAAAACTTTTGCGGTTTCGTCAGAACGTTCGCTTTTTGGAATTAACTTGGTAATATCTTCCTCAAATTTAATTTTTGAAGCGAAAAATCCGAAGACAGCCAGCACCAAAAACGCGAAGAAAACCGATAACAACCGGTTTCTGCTGATGAAAAAATGTATGGCGATGAAATACTTATGCATTTCTGATTTGTTTATTTTTATTGGAACTTAAAATCGTCATCAAAATATAGCCAGCAATTCCAAAAATCACTGCCATAATCGATGCTAAGATAAAACTTCCGATGAGATACTGCGTAAGATGTTGCTTGATTTCATCAAAATCGGTGTATGAATTTGGGAACACATTTTGCGGATTTTCCATAAAAATACCTCCAATTTTTAGTGAGCCAAAAATGATAAGCGGAATCATCGGCGGAATGCTTACGTTCGAAAATGCAAAAGAAATGACTTTGTTTAGACGAAAAATATAAGCTAAAAACAAAACCAAAACCGTTTGAAATCCCCAAAAAGGAGCAATTCCGATGAAAACGCCGAGCGCGATGGAAAGCGATTTTATCAATTTGCTGTCTTCACTTTCTAAAATATTTTCAAGGAAAAATTTCTTAAAACCTTTTTTTTTAAGCTTCCTAAAAAAGTCTCTCGGCTTGATATAAAAAATGGCGATGGTCACCAAAACCGTGTTTAAAATGCTGATTCTAGTAAAATCTTTGAACGGCCTGAAATGCGAAACGCGTTCTGACATATCGTATAAAACCTGAATCGGGATATTTTTTACACGCGTTCCGTTCCAAGCCGAGCGCACGATAATTTCAATCTCAAACTCAAATTTATTGGTAAAAAAACGATTCGGAATTTTATTTAACGGATACAAACGAAAGCCAGATTGCGTGTCTTCTAACTTATTTCCTGTTTCAAACCATAACCAAAAATTAGAAAATTTATTCCCAAAACTGCTCTTTTTTGGAACTCCTTCCTGGGCCATATTTCGGCTTCCGATTAAAAGAATTTCACCTTCTTGTTCTGAATATTCTATAAAAATTGGAATGTCTTCGGGAAAATGCTGTCCGTCAGAATCAATTGTAATGGCGTGTTCAAAACCCAATTCTTTGGCTTTTCGAAAACCAAATTTTAAGGCATTTCCCTTTCCTTTGTTTTTTTCGAGATGAATTTGGGTAATTTGTGTATAATTGGAAAGAATTTCCGAGGTAGAATCGGTAGAGCCATCGTTGACAATGATGATATCTTGCGTGTAATTCAAGACGCCGTCAACAACTCTTTTTAAAGTTTTGTGATTATTAAACGTAGGAATAATAACACAGCACTTCAGCCTTTTCATCTTGTCATACATTTCTAACGATGCGTCCATTATTGATTCCTTCGGGGATTGCCTGCAAAGATACTTTTTAATTTTGCTTTGGCAAACAGACGTTTACTGCATTGTGGCTTTCTCTTCTGCCGAAAAAACTTTGGATTGTTTTAAGTACAATTTCACAAATTCTTTCAGCGAATTATTTTGCTTTGAAAAATTGGAAACAATGAACTGTTTGTCTTCAGCGATGTTTCCTTTATATTTCATTATTTTCGGCGTGTTTTCTTGGATGCTTAACCGAATTAACCTGATTTCTAAATTCTTTGCATCATTTTTTAAGGCAAAATCTAAAAGTTGTGTTCCCTCAATAAATTGCTTTTTCTTGTCTTCTTTTTTTGGAGAAAATTTGGCTTGCAATGCGATAGAAGCTCCTTTATAAGCGACCAAAGTTTTTGAATCTTCCTTTGAAACGCTTTCTAATAATTTATAAAATTTCTCTGCATTTGCCTTTGAATCAATGGCATTTGTGTACTGTTTTCTGACTTCCGAAAGTTCTGGAGTAACAACAAATAGGAACAAAGATGCAACTAAAATTATCGTTTTCAACTTTAGATTTTTTTGTAAGTATTGCTTAATTTTAATGCCACAGTTTCGCCAAAAGAAGTCGTGTTTTTTACTTTCACTTCGTCTTCATTTGGCAGAATTTCTAATTCTAATCTTAATTCTGGCGTTTCCTCTGGATTAATTAGCGCCATAAATTTCACATTATTGGAACTTTTCAATTGCAATGAAAAACCAGTAACTTCTTGGGTTAACTCTTTGATAATTTGCATCATACAAACTCCTGGAGTCACCGGATTTCCCGGAAAATGTCCTTTGAAAACCTCGTGTTTTTCGTTCAAAATGATTGTTGCAAAATACTTTGTATCTGAAACTTTATCGATTAATTGAACTTCGTAAAAATCTTTTAATAGCATTATTCTTTTTTACTTTTTAAGTTGAAAGCGTATGAAACTCCGAATTGGAAAAGGATATTTGTGTTGTAGTCACCGAAAAAAAAGTCGCTTCCGCTTTGATAATATTCACTTTCTAAAACGTAAACAACTCCTTTTTTAAACCGTGCCTCGAACGTTAAACCCGACGGCAAAGTGTATCCAAGACCGAAGCCAATTCCCAAATCGACATCAGAATCGTGCGCAACCAAATTATCGCTGACCATAAAATCTAATGTTGGCCCCACGACCGCGTGAAATCCGTTAACGATGTAAAATTTATTTAACATCGAAAGCGAAATGTAATTTATTTCTACATCTTTTTTACTTCTAAAATTGACTCCGGTATTGTAATCGTAATTTTCTGTAATTATGTTGTTAGAACCTTGACTCGAATAGATAATTTCGGGTTGCAACCCATATCTTCGCGTCAATTTAATTTCACCAAGCGCGCCAACGTAAAAAGTCGGCTTAAAATCACCGCGCGATTGTGTGATGCTTGTCAAATTTAAACCACCTCTGATTCCGGGTTTGAAAGTTACTTGCGCGTTCATTTCAGAAACTCCTAAAGAACAAAAAATTGCAATTAGTACTAATTTTTTCATAGCAGTTTGAAAAATTAGAATGCGTAAGAAACTCCAAATTGCAAAACTTGGTTCAATTTAATGTGGTCTAAATTATCATTATAATTGTCATCATAATCATAATTATAGCTGTAATTATCTCCAAAAATATCAGCCAAACCTTGCTTGAAACGAGCTTCAACCGTCAAACCAATTGGAAAAGTGTAACCCAGACCTCCTAAAATCGCCAAGTCAAAATCAATCAAATCATCATTATCTAAATTATCACCAACTTTAAAATCAAAAGACGGACCAACCATCGCATGAAAACCTTCAACAATTCTGAATTTATTCATCACGCCAATCGAAACGTACTGCAATTCGAGATCAAAACTTCTGGAACGAAACGCTGGGTCGTCAGGATTTGGAAAATATAATTCATCAAAATAATTGTTGACTGTAGCTCCTTGGCGAGAATAAATTATCTCTGGTGACAACGTATAAAAACTAGCTAATTTGATATCGACAAACCCCCCAGCATAAAAATCTGTTCGGCTATCAGCTTCAGAATTGGTCAATGAAGAAAGATTCAAACCAGCTTTAACACCCGGTTTTACCGTAACTTGTGCATTCGTTTTTGCAATTCCAAAACATAAAAATAATGTAGCAATAATAAGTTTTTTCATAGTGGGGAAAGTTTAGTTTTTCAAATAATTAAGTTCAATTCTTAATTTAATGTTTTTGTGGTCAATTATTATTTTATCAGCTAAAGTATTATTTTCTGACAAATATTCAATACTTATTTTCTCTTTTGATTTTGTGGAATGCACTAATTTTTCGAGTTTTAAAGATTTTTTCCCTACAAATAAAAAATTGATTCGATTATTTTCAAGGGATTTCAAAACCGTAAAATTTTCATTTTCAAATTGCTCTTCGACAACAAATTCCTTTTTAAGCAAAAGCGTAAAATCGCGTTTCAGCATATTCAAGATGATTTTTCGGTCCAATTCTTCCAAAATAAAATTGACTTTGAACTCGTTTCCGGAGATTTCAAAATCGAATAATTTATTTCCAAATTCTGTCGTGAAAACGATTCGGTGAGTGGTATCGTTGATTTTTTTGGCTATAAAAATGCCTCCGAAATCTCGCGCATAAACTGAAATACTTGATTTATAAACGTAATCGATAGATTTATCTAAGAAGTATGGCGCCGTAAATATTTCCGAAGAAACGGCAGTTTTGTCAAAATCCTTCACCGTTTTTACCGCGCAAGAGTTCGATAAAACCAACAGAAAAAAGCTAATTATTAAAAACGGAATCGTCGATTTTTGCATTGATTGATTTGTTTTTAAAGACGATTTTTGTGAAGTCGTTCGAAGATTCTATCATTTTCACTTGAGAAACGGTGTTGCTCGATTTGTCAAAATAAAGTTCCATCTGCTTGATATATTTCTTTAAAGTCGCATCTTTTGGAAGCAATTTAGTGATATTGAAATCCTTTGTTTTGAAATATGAAATCGCAAATTCTTTGTCATCAAACATATTTCCGTTTACGCTTCCCACGATTAATTTGTTCAATTTATCAAACATCTTATTGTTGTCAATGTTGCTTTTTTTGCCAGCGTCATTGATGTAAATCTTGTTGTTTTTAAAAACAATACTGTATTTGTATGGCTTCAAATATTCCCATTGGAGCGACCCCGGAGCTTTAAAATTCATCTTCCCAGACGTTTCAATATCTTTTTCAAGGAAGTCTAAATGTTTGTATTGCGTAAAATCTGTAGTCAATGTTTTGGTGCTTTTTGCCGTGGAATTTACCGCACTTTTAAAGCTGGAAATCTCGCTTTCAGACATTTTCTGTTCTTGCGAAAAGCCAGCAATCGAGCATAAAAAAAGTATTGCAGTTAACATTTTAATTTTCATAAGCAGGAATTTTCAGAAGCTGTTCTACCGTAACCGCTTCATAATTATTTTCTTGTAAAAATACCAATAATTGTTCCAAAACCCGCACCGATTTTAAAGAAGTGTCGTGCAATAAAATAATCGAGCCCGGAGAAATTCTGGATTTTATACGTTTTAAAATCTTCTTTTCTGATTTAATTTTGGTGTCTAAAGATCGAACGTTCCAGCCAATAACATAGTGTTTTGATAACTTTAAAGCTTTTGCAATATTTGGATTTGTAACTCCAAACGGCGGGCGATAATAGTTTGGCTTTTTGCCTAAAAACTTGGCGATTGAAATATCCGTGGAAGCAATTTCTTCCATCATTTTTTCCTTAGAAAACAGCCCGATTTTCTTGGAATGTGTAAAGGAATGATTTCCGACCAAATGTCCTTCCGCGATAATTCTGTCAAAGATTTCAGGATATTTTTCAATTTCTTGTCCGATGCAAAAAAAGGTAGCTTTAATATTATTTTTCTTTAAAATATCCAAAACTTCTGGCGTAATTAAAGTGGGTCCGTCGTCAAAAGTTATGGCGACTTTCCTTTCGGAAGTAAAACTCCTGGAACGTGCTTTCAAGTGATAGTTCATACGAATCAACCCCGAACCAGCGACTGCAATCAATAACCAAAACAAAAAAACCAGCACAAAATAGTACCATTTTATTTCTATGTAAAAACTTAAAACCGACAATAGAAATAAAACCGCAAGCAAGAAAAAAGTATTGCTTTTATGTGTTAGCATTGCTTTAAAAGTATAAAACTGTGATCTTTCCCCAAATATTGATTGTATAATAAAACGTTTTTGTAATCGCGTTTTTCAACAGAATTCATCCGAATAATTTCTGGAATTTCTTGCAATTTCAAAATTTTTGAAGCTACATAAAATCCGAAGGAAGAAGCCGTGTGATAATCGCCAGACAAGTGTTTGTAATACACTTGTGGCGTATTTTTAAAGAGATTTTCAGAAATATCGTCGTAATAGTTATCGAAATTTATGTCTCCATTAATTCCTAAAATAACTGCGTCAATATCATTTATTTCTAAGGAATTCTCAGTTAAAAAATCCTTTATTTGGTTTTCAATTTGATTTGGCTCTAAAGTATTTACAACAGAAATCGAAGCAATTTCTGCATAAGAATTCTCGGTTTTTTTATTTTCCAAAACAAAAAAAGAAGCGCCTTCTCCGGCAACGTGTCCTTTTGTTTTTTTATCTAAAATGGAAATGTTTCTCTCGTCGTCACTTTTTATGACTTTAGCAATCTTGAAAAACTGCGTTGTAAAATCAGCCGATTCGTCAATTCCTCCAACCAAAATCGTTTCTGATTCATCCAATTCCAATTGCATTTTCGCGTCAAGCAAAGCTGATTCAAAGGAAATTCCGCCGTTTACATACGTAAAATTATAGGCTTTGCATTGCAAACCAAGCGCGATTTGACCGCCAACAGTGTTGTGGGTCGATTGAATAAAAGACGTTGGCGTCAAAAATTCTTCCTTATTATCAATAATGGATTTCAAGAATTTTTCAGAATCTTCGATACAACCCAAACCCGTTCCGGTAATGATGGCGTCAAGATTTGAAACGTTCGCATCTTTCATCGCCATCGCCGAAGCCACAATTCCATTTTTCACGCCTTTTGCCATTCTTCGGCTTGCGCCAGGCGAAATATAATCTTTGTAAACCGGTTCTTTTGCGGTTAAAACGTTCTGATTTTTTTCAATTTCAGCTTCCTCCAAAAAGACAGAATCAAAAGTCTTTTGGCAAGAAATACATCCCAAACCATTGATATATACTTTTTTCATTTAGCTTTTTGAGAAGATTACGGTTGAACAATTTCCTCCAAAACCGAATGAATTGGACAACACATTTTCGATGTTTTTTTCTTTCAATTCAGTCACAGGAACCAAATTTAATTCCTCCATTTTTGTCTTAAAATTCAAGTTTGGAAAAATGATGTTTTTTTGCAAGGCCAAAATACTGTAAACCGCTTCAATCGCCGCAGCTGCCGCCAAAGTGTGTCCAGTGAACGGTTTTGTAGAGCTAAAATCGGGAACATTTTGACCAAAAATATTTTGAATCGCTCTTCCTTCTGACAAATCATTATTTTGAGTTGCCGTTCCGTGAGCGTTGATATAATCTATGTTTTCAGGTTTTAGATTGGCGATTTTAAGTGCTTTTTCCATTGCCAAATAAGCGCCTTCGCCATTTTCTGAAGAAGCCGTTTGGTGAAAAGCATCGTTGGCATTTCCATAACCAGCAACGTACGCCAATACTTTTTTGCCTTCTTTTTGAACAATTTCATCCGATTCTAAAACCAAATAAGCGGCCGCTTCGCCAAGATTTAAACCTTTTCGGTCGTTGTCAAATGGCGTGTTAAAAGTGTCTGACAAAATCATCAGCGTCTTAAAACCGTTGATGGTGAATTTTGCCAAAGCGTCTGTTCCGCCAACAATCACGCGGTCTAATTTCTTAGATTTAATCAATCTTGCGCCAAGCATAATCGCATTGGCAGACGACGAACACGCCGTGCTTATGGTCGTCACGATTCCTTCCAAACCTAAATTATCCGCAATTTTATGCGAAGAATCTCCGGCATCATTGGTCAAAATATAACGGCGATTTTCTTCATTTTCAATGAAATCATAGAAAAAGCGCTCGGTCATATCCATGCCACCAACGCTTGTGGCAGAAATTAATCCGGTTTTATGTTCGTTGATATTTTCGATTCCGGCATTTTTTACGGCTTGTTTTGCAGCAAAAAGTCCGAGCAAAGACGTTCTCGAAAAATTATTATCTTCAGGCAAATCTAGCAGTTGCGACAACTCAAGATTGGTCATTTTTATCTCGCCCACTTTAATCGCATTCTCGTGATTTGTATCTATATTTTCAATAGTCGAAATCCCAGAAGTCGCGTTCAGCAAGGCATTAAGATTTTCTTCCACAGAATTTCCTATAGCAGAAATAATTCCCATTCCGGTTATGGCAACTTTGCTCATCTGTTATTTTGTTCTGTGTTCAGTGATGTAAGACGCCATTGAATTAATCGATTGAAAAATCGCTTTTCCTTCTTTTGGGTCCAATAATTTGATTCCATAATCTTTGTCAAGCATCACAATCAGCTCCAAAGCGTCGATAGAATCTAGGCCTAATCCGTCGCCAAAAAGCGCATCCGTATCTTGAATTTCATCCACATTCACATCTTCAAGATTCAAAAGATTGATGATTTTTTCTTTTAGCTCTAATTTTAATGCTTCCATAATTATTTTTTATATAAATTTTCTAAGTTTTCTTTTGTGTTTTCTAAAGTTTCGCCCAAATTTTCGTTGGAAACAAGATACATAAATACCTCGTAATCTTCTTTATATAATTCTGTCCAAGCACAAAGCACTTTTTCAGATTTTTCTGTTTTCAACAAAATATTGGCGTAATTTGCCATAAATTCTGAATTAAACGTGTCAAATATAAAGAAACAATTTTCACTTTTTAGCTGATTCTTGATGCTAATTTCGCCCATGCAGATATTTGCAAGTGTGTAAACAAAAACCGCCGGACTCGGAAAATACTCCTTTTTATCAGAAATCGATTCTTGGTATTTAAAATCGGTATCCAAACTTGATGATTTATTGGCAAAAAGCAAGGCAATATCGTTCTCGATTTCAGGGTTTATTTTTCCTTTGAAAATTAATTCAGAAGCCAGAAAAGCTATTTTGCTTAAACTGTCCATTTTGAAGAACTTTGGATATGAAATCTCAAAATGTTTGTAAGCTTCTTTTGCAAATTCTGGAAACGCCAAATCATCTGATTCGAAGATTTTTTCTCCGTTCAGCCAAATTGCATTTTTTTCAATTTTGCAATACGATTGTATGTAGGTTTTGCTTTCCATCTAAATTTTTTCAAAGATAACCGCTGTGTTGCAACCGCCAAAACCCGAAGCTGTTTTCAAGAAACAACTGATTTCAGCATCTTTATTTTCGGTAATGACATTTATTTTTTCGGAAGTTCCTGGATTTTCAAAACCTAACGATTTGTACAATCTATTTCGTTTTAAAGACTCAATTCCGATGACGGTTTCCAATAATCCGGAAGCTCCCAAAGTGTGGCCGTAATAACCTTTCAAACTATTTATTGGAACATTTTGTAAATCCAATCGTGAAAAAGCAATCGATTCCATTTCATCATTATATATAGTTGCGGTTCCGTGGGCGGAAATAAATTGGATTTCTGAACTCTTGATTTTGGCTTCTTTCAAAGCGCTTTCGATACTTCTAAAAAGTCCTTCGCCCGTTCGTGACGGACCAGAAATGTGATTCGCATCGTTAATTGCGCCATCGCCACTGATTTTCATAGCGTCTTTTTTTACTTGATTTTTATCAGAAGTAATATAAACTGACGCAGTTGCTTCGCCTAAATTTAGTCCGTTTCTTGATTCGTCGTAAGGTTTGCACGGCTTGTCGCTCAAAGCTTGAAAAGAGGTAAATCCTGAAAATACAAATTCTGAAAATTCATCGCCGGCAATTACATAAGCATCGTCATAAATTTCGGCTTGAATTAATCTTTTTGCCGTTGCAACAGCCAAAATTCCCGAAACGCAGGCGTTTGAAACTACAATTGGTTCTGTTTTAAAATCAAAGAAATCGGCTATTGTTTTTGCTAAATTTTGGAGATATACTTTTTCTGAAATTTCTTCGGAAGATGTATTTAATTCTGAAATATTTCCTTTTGTGGTGGAAAGAATTAGCGCTGTTTTTTCGGTTGGATTTCTTTGAATAATTGGTTTCAAAGCTAAAATTAGCATTTTTTCTAACTTCGTAAAACCTTCAACTTCGCTTATTTTTTTGAAAGCTATTTCTAATTCAGAATCATTTATGATTGCTCCTAAAAAAGTGTTTTGGGAGAATTTTTCATTGTTGTGTTCTAAAATTCCTGAAATGCCTTTTTCAATATTTTGCATGTTAGTTTCCACATCAAAACCCAGTGGCGTGATGCAGTTTGTTGCTGTTATGTAGGTTTCTCTTGGCATTGCTTGGTACTGGCGTTTCTCGAAATTCAAATGGTTTCTCCTCTAACCCCGATGGGCGGCAGTAGCCTTTTTCTGCGGGGTTCGCAGGAAAAGCTACTGCAGACAGCGGGAAAATGGATTCTCCAAATGCCTGAACTTTCGTTTCAAATTATTTTAATAGTCCCACTTTTCGTTTCCATTCTTCATAAAATGGCGGGATATTTAGTGACAGATTTCCTTCGGCATCGACAAAAACCTGAACGGTTTCGCCGGTGCAAGCGAGCTGGTTATCGCTGTCAAAAATTTTAAATCTGTATATTATTTTGGCGGCCGGCGTGTCAATTATCGAGGTTTCGATTCGGATGACGTCGCCATATTTTAATGTCAATTTGTGTTCGCAACTTGATTTTACGATGGGCGTTGTGTAACCTGATTTGTGAATATCGAGGTATGAAATGCCGTGTTTTCTGCCAAAAGCTTCGCGTCCGTCTTCAAAATAAGTGATATAATAGCCGTGCCACACGATTCCCAGCGGGTCGGTTTCATTGAATCTGATTCTGATTTCTTCAGAAACGGTCAGATATTCGGCTTCGTTATACTGCTCTTTTTTTCTCATCATAAAATAGTGAAATCAATATCATTGCGATAAAAAACAGGAATAAATAACTGATTTCTGGAACGATATCGAGGAATGTTGCGTTTCTTAAAATGACGTCATAAAACGCGTTAAGTCCCCAATTCATTGGAGAAATTCCGGCGATGACTTGCATAATTTTTGGCATTGCAAAAACAGGAACCCAAACGCCACCAACTGCTGCTAAAATAACTACCGAAGTGGCTCCGAATGGCGCTGATTGTTCTTGCGTTTTGGCGATTGTGCCTAATAAAATTCCGAATCCGATGGCTGCGAAACCTGCAAAAAGTGCGACAATGCTCATCAGTCCTAAAATGCCTTCGACTTGTAAAGCGGGCAAATTAATTTGTGGAAATAAGTAAACACCGACGGCTACCATCAGGTAAAATTGCACCATGCAAATGACCAAAAAAGTGATTGTTTTTCCGGCGATTACCGTAAAATAAGAAACCGGATTGGTTCGCAAACGAATCATTGTTCCTTGGTTTTTTTCTTTTACAATGTTGATAGACAGCGGAATTACGATAAAAAATATCGCAAAAAGTGTCCAAGCCGGAACGTTGTGCTGTGTTGAATTTGGGATAATTTCTTTATCGCCTTTTTTGGGCGTAATTTCTTTAAAAGTGATAAAATTTTCTTGCTGGAATGCGGTTTCGTCTTCGCCCAATTGTTCTTGAAAAGCGCTGTAAATCGATTTGGTTTCAATTTGAGAAATCATTTTGTCGATAGAACTTTTTACGGCATTTTTAAATGTGGATTGTACCGCCGGGTCAAAATAAAGTTTGACTTCTTTAGCGTCAATTTTCTGGTCTGAAGAAACATCTGTAGAATCTGTCATTCCAAATTCTGAAACTATTTTGTTGACATTTTGGTTTACTTTTAATTGTAAATCCGTGGATAACTTTGTCGGAATTACGATGGCAAGTTGGTATTTTCCTTTGAGAACTAAGTCTTTTGCTTCGTTTTCATTTGGTTTAGAAATCACTTCAAAGGAATTGCTTTCTTCCAAATTTTTTCGGATGACTTTTGAAACTTCGCCGTTGTCATTATCCACAATCAAAATTGGAATTTTTGAGTCGTTTACCGTTTTAAAAGTGCTGTCTTGAATCAACGTAATCGTGATTATCAATACCAACGGCATCACGAAAAGTATGACCAATCCGCCCAAATCTCGTTTGAGCAATAACACTTCTTTTTTTATGGAACTCCAGAGTTTATACATTGTCGCGAAGTTCTTTTCCGATTAATGAAATAAAAACGTCTTCTAAATTATGTGCGTTTTCTGTCTCTGAAATTAAGTTTTCAGGTGTTCCTTCAGCAAAGATTTTTCCGGCGTCGATAATTGCAATTTGGGTACAAAAATCTTGCGCTTCAATCAAATGGTGCGAAGTATAAATTATCGTCGTTCCTTCAGAATTTAACTTTTTTAGATAGTCAATAATCACGTTTTTCGATTGAACGTCAACGCCAACGGTCGGTTCATCTAAAAATAAAACGGTCGGTTTATGAAGAATTCCTGCGATGAGATTTACTCTGCGTTTCATGCCGCCAGAATACGTATCGATTTTTTTATCGGCAAATTTTAAAAGCCCAAGATAATCAAGACTTTCGACCACTTTTTCTTTTAAATCATTGCCTTTCAAGCCATACATTGCACCGAAATATTCCAAGTTTTCTCTTGCGGTTAATGTTGGATATAATGCGTATTCTTGAGGCACAACCCCTATTATTTTCTTGATATTTTTAGAATCGTTTTTATACGAAAGTCCGTTTATATAAAATTCTCCCGAAGTTGGCTTTATCAATCCGCAAAGCATTGAAATTAAAGTGGTTTTTCCCGCTCCATTCGGACCTAATAATCCAAAAATTTCGCCTTTCTTGACATCCAAAGACAGCTTATCTACAGAGAAAATATCGGCATCTCTGTATTGTTTTGAAAGGGATTTTATCTGGATAATCGGGCTTTCCATTAGATTGCCTTTTTAAGTTTTTTGAAGAAAATTTCTTCGCGATTGGCGATGTCTAATAAATTGTCTGCCAACATATTATACACATCATTTTGAGCACTCCTGTTTTTGTAAACTCGTGACGCTTGGACGGCAAAATCTCTCCATAAATCACCGATTTCAGTCATTTCGGTAGCTAATTTTCGCAATTCTTCATTCTTTAATCGAACAGAAGCTTCTTGCAAAAACGCAGCGTAAATAAAACGGAAACCACCGCCCCCAGTTCCAATTTCTTCCTGCATTCTCACGAGTTGCGCGAGGTAATGATTTGCTTTTTTATTGCCATGTTTGACAGGCCATTTTCTGATTTGTCTTGAAACAAATTTGATTCCTTTTACTCCAACAATTGGAATCGGAGCCAGCATATTTCGGCACGTATCTTTTATCGCTGTAATAATTGCTTTTTCGTAATTAATTTCCACCGGAATATGAATCGGATAATACATCTGACCTCTTGGAGCAAACGCGCCTTTGGCAAAGCGAACCTTGTTCAATTCATCTTCAGAAAGTGTGGTTACGTGTTCCATAACCGGGTCTGAAATCAGATATTGACCATCGTTTTTTCCGTAAACCACCAAATTATGCGCATTGAAATGAAAGCGATATTCATCTGGGAAATAAGTCAGATTGTAAACTCCGACTTGCAAACCTGTGGGAATATTATTTTTTAGATTTTCTTCCAAAGCTTTGTTGGCACTGGCTTCCGAAGAAAATTTTATTCTTTTAATTTTGATTCCAAGACGTTTTGCAAGCTTATTGAAAATCATTCCTGGCAATGGTCTGTAACTCACAACTGGCGCGTGATTCACCTTTATAAACGGAAGATACACGAAAAAAAGTCCCGAACCGATACCAAAAACCATCGGCTCACTGATATTTATTCCTTTGTCTTTCAAAAGATTAGAAGCCACGCCGTTTTCACAATGTGCGGACTGATGATGTTTAAAATCCAGTTGCATTAGTCTATTTTAAAATTTTTTAAATCATCTGTTGAAATCCCAAAAGCGTCGGCATATTTTTGAAGCAATTTTTCGTTTAAGCTCCTGAAAACGTTCGGTTTAAAATGTCTTTTAACTTGCCAAACCCACTTCCCGACATAACTTGCCAGAATACCTTCGTCCATTCGATGCAATTCCATAAAATATAAAATCGGGCTTGCTTCTCCTTTTAAAACTTGATTTTTTGCGTCTTCAATTCGTTCATTTATCAATTGCATTGAATTGTCAAGCGCGATTGTTTTTGGTTCCCAACCTTCGCTTAAAGCTGTGGTATAGTTGCCGTTTTCGTCAACCGCATAACACAATTCCTTCATATTAATGGAAGAAAGATTGCTTTTATCTTGTGGCACTTCCTCCTTTTTCATCTGCTTTTTCCTTTATGAATAAATTAATTTCGCATTCCATCAAAAAATCTTCGCCACAAAAAGTCTCGCATTTCATTGTGCAAGTCGTGTACATTTCGGTAACAAAACTGGCAATCAGAGTAGCAATCGTTTCAATTTTTTCGCCTGCTTTTGGCAACGAATATACTTTTAAAGTCTTAATCGAACTGATAAATCCGATGACGTCTTTTTTATCTTTATTTTCTAAATCGGCCTTGTCAAAATAAGATTGTGCGACAATTGACGAACACGTCTGCGCGGCGTTTTCAATCAACCCGACTTCTGCGAAATAGCCATTTTCTACAAATATATTTTCGGGCAAAATTTCAAAAGTCGTCTTTACTTTTTCTTTATTTAATTCCAGTATTAAATCGACCATAAGCATCGGTTTTCGATGTGGAAGAAAATGCTGTATGTCGATTGTCGCGCTCATTTATTTAGCCAAAACAGTTTTCATTTGCCCAAAAGCAATTTCTTTATCATTCAATTTGGTTGAAATATCCACCAAAGTTATTCCCATAAATTCTTGAAGAATTTTAACTTCAGTCACAATTTTATCGTTGATTTTCGGAATTTCATGGATTACAATTTCCTTAATCGAACCGATGTAACCTGTTGGCGCCTGTTCCTTTTTTAGA
This sequence comes from Flavobacterium qiangtangense, assembly GCF_042658345.1. Taxonomy (NCBI): domain Bacteria; kingdom Pseudomonadati; phylum Bacteroidota; class Flavobacteriia; order Flavobacteriales; family Flavobacteriaceae; genus Flavobacterium; species Flavobacterium qiangtangense. The sequence continues at coordinate 260,748 of NZ_JBHSQB010000009.1, read as the reverse complement.
AAAAAATTATAGCCCGTATGCAAAGCCACCGATTGCGCCATGTGCTCAATTAATCCAGCTTCGGCAAAACTTCCGTTGTCTGCAAAAATATTATCTTCCTTAATCGTAAAACCAGAAGTCAGCGCGGTTTCTTCGTACGAAAAAAGGCTATCTACCATCACAAAAGGAAACTTTTGAGGCAACAATTCTTCGACTTTATTTTTCTCTAAAATAGGTTCCATAAAAATTTAGCAAACAGTTAAACAAGCGTGAGCATAAGAAAAACGGCCACTTTCTGGAACTATCAATAGGATTTTTTCTCCTTTTTTTAATTTGCCAGAATTCATCAATTCTTCAACCATCAAATAAATCGAAGCCGAACCCACGTTTCCAACGCGCGACAAATTCATAAACCATTTTTCTTTTGGAAAATCCATACCGCGTGAAATCATCGCATTGTAAAATTTATCTACAAAATAATTCGACGACACGTGAGGCAAGAAATGGTCAAAATCTGACGGATTCATTTTATGTTTTTCCAAGGTTGTTTGGATACAATCCGAACCTTTTTTCAAAATATATTTGTCTAATTCTTTCACATCTTGCTTGATGGAAAAAACCGATTCGTTCAGCCATTCTTCCGAAGAATAATCGCTCCAAGGCTTGATTTCTCCGTTTTCTAATTTGTCTCCGCCGGCATACATACACGCTTCCAATTCGAAGGCAAACGAGTACGATTCCATCCAATCAATTCGAAGTGAAATGTCTCCTTTTGGTTGGTTTTCCAATAAAAAAGCACCCGCTCCGTCAGAAAGCATCCAACGAAGAAAGTCTTTTTTGAAGGCAATAACTGGCTGTTCTTGCAATTTCTGAAGATTGACAACTTCATTATTATATTTATCGGCTTTCAGCCAAGACGAAACGCGCTCAGAACCTGTGCAGATTGCGTTTTTTGTGTTTCCAGATTTTATAGAAAGGAAACCATATTTCAGCGAATTCATTCCCGCACAGCAAACTCCTGACGAAGAATTCAGTTCCACCGAATGATTTTTCATCAATCCGTGCACCATCACCGCATGCGACGGAAGCAGATTATCAGGCGTGGAAGTCCCGCAAGAAAGCAATTCTACATCTTTTTTTGTAAAACTTTCATCATACAATTCTTCGATGGCGCGGTTGGTCAAATCGGCATTCGTGTGCGTGATCTTTCCGGTTTCATCAATGGCGTAATAGCGTGATTGAATTCCGTTGTTTCTTAAAATCAGCCGTCTCGCCTTCGATGCGGTGTCATTTACTTTTCCCAGGTAATTTTCCATTTCGTCATTTGAAATGGGTTCATTAGGCAAATATTTTCCGGATTTTGTGATATATACTTCAAACATAGCGTTTTGCGATAATTCAAGTGTCAGACACTTTGATAATATTTAATGGCGTTTTTCCTTTTTTTGAACGTAAAAGGGTAAGTTAACACGTGCAAGATATAGACAATTGGTGAGATTACCCAAATTGCGAGGAATAAATACACATAAAAAACCTTGAGCCAAGAACTTCTTGTATTTTTTCTAGATTTTATGAATTTTGACCATTTGCTGAAGATAAAATTTCCTTTTTTATCAACGTTCACAAGATACGGACTCACATAAACTCCGTTGTTTTGTACCAATTTTTCTTGGAGATTTTCAAGATTATTTTTGTCTAAACTTTCGTTGATGATTTTCCCAAATTTATCAGCTTCATCAATATCTTTTTGAGAAACTCCCGGCAATGGAAAAATTCCCAAATATTTCTTTTTTACGCCCGAAAACATCCAATCCACAATCGTGATTACGCTGATTAAATTTCCCGCTCTGTCAATGAATGCGAGGTTTCCTTTTAAATCGGCGTTGTTTGCTTTCAATAATTTTTTGACTTTTTCTTGTGCCAAAGCCCACATGTTTCGGCAAGCGATAATTGTTACAACTGGTGTATTTTCAAGGAGTTTTTTAGCTTCTGGAGATTTCAAAAATGAGTTCGCCGGAATCGATGGCGTCAAATACCAAACTTGATACGAAAACAAAATCAAGTCATATTTTTTGTTCAGAATTTCTTCTGGAACAGGCTTTAAATCGGTTGGAATCTGAAGGAAAGATTCAGGGAAAACGTCAAAAAAAGTATCTTTATTCCAAGGAAAAGGAAACGGCTTTACGGGTTCTATCGTATGAAATGAAACGTCAATATCTGGATTTTCAAGAAGCGGTTTCGCAATATTTCTAGCAATTTCGCTCAATTGTCCGGATTGCGAATAATGAATGACGAGAACATTTTTCATTAATTGGGATTTTGTTTTAAAGCAAATATAAAAACAACAACAGTTATTTGATGTTAATTAATTTTTATTTCCTTGAAAGTCCTGATTTTATCTTCCCTTTTTCTATGGATGAATTCGTCCCAAGTCGATGGGTCTTCCGCATCATAAATCGTTATTTTTTGACCTTCATCTTTTACCAATAAATCATCAAAAGGAATGTTCAAAATCTTGGAAGCCGTTGCAATTCCTGAATACGTCGCGCCAGTAACTCCGTGCGATAAAGTGCTTGCGCCACACAAGAAAAGATTTTCGATTTCAGTTTTATTTTTATAAGCAAAAGGTCCAATTTGGCGGAGCGTTTTTTCGGTTCCGTATACATTTCCTCTTGTGGATTTTATATAAAATTGGTTGGTTTTTGGCGTTCCCAATTCGGCTTGAACCACATGATTTTTGGCTTCTGGAATAATTTTTTCGATGCTGTTCATAAACTTCTCGATGATTCGCTTTTTAAACGCTTCGTATTCTGGCGAATGATACTCTTCTGAATTATTAAAATCTTTAAAACTGTCATAATCCACATACGTCACGACTTCAAAATTGTGATATCTTCCGTTGAAACTCACCGGGTCTTTCATCGTTGTGCAACTAAAAAAGAAAGCCGGAAATTCGTCACCTTCCAAAATATTTCCTTTGGTCAAGGTTTCAAAATGACCGTCAATATCTTCTGATTTATATTTCCAAATATTACCAGAATCAATTCCTGCTTTGGAAACATCCATATCTAAAGTCAGAAATAAAATCAGCGAAGTCACTGAATATTTGGTGTTTTCTAATTTCTTCGCAAGGCTTTTGCTGATGTTTTCTTTTCCAATGAATTTAACATAAGTCGTTGATGGGTCGGCATTTGAAATAATATTTTTGGCCAAGATTTTTGTTCCGTCAGCCAATTGGATTCCGTAGGCTTTTTTATTTTCTACCAATATTTTTTCCACGGATTGTTGCGTTCTCACCACGCCGTTGTAGCTTTTTATTTTTGTGGTCATTGCTTTTACGATACCACTTCCGCCACCCATTGGGTAAAATCCGCCGTCAAAATAATGATTCATCACCGAACAATGCACCGGAAAACTCGCCCGACTTGGTGGCAAACCGTGGTCGCCACATTGCGCGTTCAAAACTGCCTTTAATTCTGGGTCTTTGATGTGCCAATCAATCACTCGTTTTAAGTTGAAAAGTGCAAATTTCCCAAAATGTTTCATCGTGTAAGGAACAATCAGATGTTGCCAAAAACCTTTTAATTTCGGAATCATTTGCAACTGTTCGTTGACTTTTTTTATCAGGAAAAGATATTCTTTGATGTTTTTTTCTTCCTTCGGAAAATGGAGAATTAAGCTAGATTCTAAGTTTTCAATTCCTGCTGGGAAGTCATATTTTTTGTCTCCGATAAGGCAATGGTCATAACTTTCTTTTTTCATCCGAAAGAAAATAATGTCGTTTGCCACGCCCAAACCTTTGTACAAATCATTGGTCGATTGCCCTTCGTCCAAAAGTCCGATATAGTGAACTCCGGGGCTGAAACGCTGGCCGTTCAGCGTGAAACTGTGGCACCAACCGCCAGGAACGGAATGTTGTTCCAAAACCAAAACTTTCTGTCCCGCTCGCGCCAAACACAAAGCTGTGGCCAATCCGCCAGCTCCAGAACCTATAATTATTGAATCAAATTCTTCCATTTTTCTGGCTTTTTCTACCGCAGATTCTTATTGTTTATGTGTATAGTTTCTTCAGGTAAAAATCAAAAAATGCATTATTCCTACCGATATTAAATTCCGTTTGGCCACTAACGTTTCAATTCTTTAGCATTTGTGCAAATACCAAATTATTCCATTCCATCCAAGTTTTATCGTTGCCTAAAATTATTTTGACAGGATTTTCATTGTTATTACTGAAATGTTCTAATCCTTTTACCAATTCTCGTTCATTTACATAAAATAATATTGCATAATCAACTGTGAAGATACTAAATGTAAAGTTGCTCGATTGAAAAGCCATAAAATATCCTCTTATCTTGCTTTTCGGTTTAATTAGAATATTATGGTAAAGAGGGTAAAACTCTAAATTAATTTCCATGAGTTCTTTGTGAGTATCCGTCAAATTAGCATCTAAAAATAGTCTGAGTTCTTCCTCGATTTCTTTTGATAATTTGAAGGCTCCAAATTCGTAAATTTCACAAACGGATAATCGCCAAATTATCGAATAAACAAATAGTTTATAAAGCGATGGATTAAGTTCTTCACAGATTAAGTAATCTTGTCCGAATAAATTATCTAATTTGTATTTTCTTTTAGAACTCTGAATATTTCCTAAATCTCTAAAAACTCCTGCAAAATATGTTTCAATTTTTTCTAAGCGCTTTTCGCATTGAGCGCAAAGTAGATTGTCTTCTTTGGGTGTATCTTGTTCCTTTCTAACTTTTCCTAGTTTATTTACTATTATTGCATGTTTAGGCTGTATATCTTCATAGAGGCCTTTCCCCATAAATTTCGGAATAATGTGAGAGTTACTTTTATCAGCTTTTCTACTTACACAAAGTTTACAATTTTTATCCATCATGTTCAGAAATGTTAGGTAACTAAGGAATGTTCGAAATCGTTGAAATTTGGTTTCTTCTGTCTCTTTACACCGCAGATTTTAAGATTTATTTTCCAATTATTATTTCAAGATTAACAAATCAAAAAATCTGCGAATCTGTGGTGATTTTTTATTTTTTATCCGGAAACTGGTCCCAAAAATCAAAATAATTAAACCATTGCAACGGATATTTTTTCAGCATCGATTCGACGCTTTTGATGTATGTTTTCAGTAGTTCACGGTCGTTTCTGTGCGTGACTTCGGCGACTCTTGCGTATAAATGATAATGCAGTTTTGGCTCTTTCATTACATAAACGAAAACCACCGGAACTTTTAATCTTGATGCAATCAAAAACGGTCCGGCTGGGAAATTTGCCTCTTCGCCCAGGAAAGTTTCTTTGATGCTTTTTGTTCCTTCAATATATCGGTCGCCTGTGAAACAAACGAGTTCGTTTTTTGCAAGCGCAGTATTTATTTCAAAAATATGGGACAAATCATCTTTAACGATAATGAATTTGGCATTTGTTTTTTGTGAAACACTTTCCAGATATTCTTTGATAGCGCGATGTTCGGTATCTGAAGTGACGACATTTATTTCGAGGTCAAAATCAATGTCGTTGAAAAAATATTCGTTGATTTCAAAGTTTCCGATGTGGGCGCTGATTAAAACGCCACCTTTTTTTTCGGCTAAAAGTTTTTGCAAGGTTTCGATTCCGTCGAATTCGTAAGTGAATTTTTCACGCATTCCGGAAGCGATTGCTGTTTTGTCAATCAAGGTTTGGCCGAAAGCAAAATAGTTTTTGAAGACCATTTTTCTGGCTTTCAAATTGGAGTACCCAAGTCTTTTTTGGAAATAATAAAACATCACCCTATTGCTCTTTTTGAGGAAAAGAAAATAATAGGTGGCAACGAAATATAATATAAAATAGGCGACTCTCACGCCGAAAGTCTTGATTAAGAACACGAATATTTGGTAACCTAAAACGCCTCCTTTGGATTTACCATCCCATTTGCTCATTTGAAATTATTTATTTGCCACTAATTACACGAATTTACACGAATTATTTTTTTGGTGGCTTTGAACAGTTATTAAAATTTATAGATTCTGAGAATATTTCCAAATTTGTTTTTGCAACAAATGACAATAATACTAAAAAAACCTGTTATGTTTTTTGCGAAACGTAACAGGTTCTGTGAGCGTACAAAAGTTTAAAAAAGGCCTATTGTTTGTTTTATATCCCCGACAGAAGCGGCATCCTTTTCTTCCCGATTTTTTTCGGGAGAAAAGATATAGCGGATGGCGGGAAAATGGTTTAAAAAACGCCTATTGCTTGGATTCTAAAAAAAATGCTATTTGTTCTTAATTTTGTTTTGTATCAAATCATAAAAATTTTCGAAAGTTGAAATTCCGACGAAATCTGCTTCACCCAATTTTACTCCGAAATTCGATTCCACAGTCACAACAAGGTCAACATAATCAAGACTATCAAGGCCTAACGTGTCTTTTAAAACGGCGTCTGGCTCGATGGTTTCAATGTCAACTTCGAATTCGTCTGAAAGGAATCCGTTTATTTTTTCGATAATATCTGCTTTGTTCATCTGCTGGGGTTATATCTTTTTTACGATTAATGCGGAATTTGTGCCTCCAAATCCGAAAGAATTGGACAAAAATATATTAATTTCTTTATTAATCGTATTTTTAGCAATATTTAATTTTTCTGAGTTTTCATCTGGTGTTTCGAGATTGATGTTTGGCGCGATGAAATTGTTTTGCATCATCAAAATTGAATAAATGACTTCGCTTGCGCCGGCCATCCAGCATTCGTGGCCTGTCATTGATTTTGTGGAACTTACATAAGGATTGCTTTCGCCAAAAATTTCAAAAATTGCCTTCGCTTCATTTTCATCGCCAACCGGCGTGGAAGTCGCGTGAGCGTTGATGTAATCTACGTCTGACGCTTTTATTCCAGCTTGGTCAAGTGCTTTTTGCATCGCTTTTGAAGGACCTTCAACATTTGGCGTTGAAATATGGTCGCCGTTGGAAGAAAATCCGTAGCCGATGATTTCTGCCAAAATCGGAGCGCCACGTTTTACCGCAGATTCATAACTTTCTAAAATCAAAGTTGCGCCGCCGCCACTTGGAATCAGGCCGTTTCTAGACGAATCAAAAGGTCTTGAAGCTTTTGCCGGTTCGGCTTCATCTGGAGAAAAAACGCCTAATCCGTCGAAACTGCTCATCGCATATTTGTTTATTTCTTGAGCGCCACCGCAAATTATGGTGTCTTGCAATCCGCTTTTTATCAAATAATAACCCATTCCGATGGAATGCGAACCGCTGGCACACGCCGCGCTGACGGTCAAATTGATTCCTTTTAATCTGAAAATGGTAGATAAATTCATGGTTACCGTAGAATTCATCGACTTAAAAATAGCTCCAGAACCGATTAATGCTGTATCTTTTTTTTCTCGAACTATGTCTGTGGCTTCGATGATTGCTTTTGAAACGCTGTCGTTTCCGTAAAGAATTCCGACTTCATTGTTATCCAAGAAATTGTCATCGATTTTGGCTTGTTCCAAAGCTTGAATTGTCGCCATATAAGCGTATTCGGTTTCTTCGCCGATGCTGATTCTCTGTCTTCTGTTTAGCAGATTTTTTAAGTCTGGTTTTGGAACAATTCCGGTTAAGGCCGAACGAAATCCGAATTCTTTTCGTTCTTCGTCATAACCAATTCCTGATTTTCCTTCATATAAAGATTGCTTCACTTCGTCTAGCGATGTCCCGATGCAGGAATGAATTCCCATTCCCGTGATAACTACTCTTCTCTCCATTTTCTTTACTGTGAACGTTTAAGAATAAATTCCTCCGTTGATATTGATGATTTCTCCCGTGATGTAACTCGCCTTTTTAGACACCAAAAAGCTAACCAAATCAGCCACTTCTTCGGCTTCGCCAAAACGATTTACAGGAACTAATTTCACCAATTCTTTTTCATCTAATTGACTCGTCATATCAGATTTTATAAAACCAGGTGCCACAGCATTTACCGTGATATTTCTTTTAGCAACTTCTTGTGCCAAGGCTTTTGTAACGGCAACCAAAGCGCCTTTTGCAGCAGAATAATTGGTTTGTCCGGGCGTACCTTTTACTCCAGAAACCGAAGCTAAATTCACGATTCTGCCATATTTGTTTCGAAGCATTTTTTGGATAAAAAAGTTCGTCACGTTATAGAATCCGTTTAAGCTGGTGTTGATTACTTGCGACCAATCGTCGTGGTTCATCCACATAAAAAGTCCGTCGCGCGTGATTCCGGCATTGTTCACGATGGTTTCAACAATCGCTTCTGGATTTGCATCTTGCCATTGTGTTAGCGTAGTTTTCACTTCTTCGGCATCAGCCACATTAAATTTGATGATTTCTCCCGTATTTCCGGCTTCGATTACTTTCTTCAAAGTTTCTTCGGCCGCATCTTTATTAGATTGGTAGTTAATCAGAATGTGATAATCGGTGTCGATTGCCAATTTTTGACAAATCGCACTTCCAATTCCTCTTGAACCGCCTGTTACTAATGCACACTTCATATATTTTCTGTAAAATTTTTATTTTTGGAATGGTTCTGCGTTTTCAAACCATTGTTTTCCTAAAACGGTTCCGTCTGGTTTTAAGAATCCCCATTTGCTTTCGTTTTTCACTCTTGCCAATCCGTTGATGAAGCCTTTTTGCTCGTCTTTGAAAAGTGCAAAAACGCCACCAGCCGTGATTCCGTATTGCGTTGGAATTACGATTTTTCCAGATTCGTTGATAAATCCCCAATTTTTTTCTTTGATTGGAGCCAAACCTTCAGCACTGAAAATTTCGGCATCTTTAAATTGAGGCTCAATTACAATCGCACCTTTCATATTAATGTAACCCCATTTGCTTCCGACATAAACCGGAGCGAGGTTTTTTGAGAATGACCTTGCTTTATCGAATTTTGGTTCGATTGCCCAATTTCCTTTTAAGTCGATGAAACCAATTTTTCCTGCTTTTTTAGCGTAAGTCAAATCTTGCGAATGAAAATCCCAGATTTTTTCAACTCCGTCAATGGCTTTGAATTTTCCTGCGATTACTAATCCGAAAGCAGAACCGTTTTTTGCCCAAGTTGTATTTTTAAAGTAGTTTCCGACTTCGTCATAAATTATTTCTACGACAACTTTTCCGGTTTTATCAATAATTCCCCAACGGTCGTTATTTTTTACTCTGGCGTATCCATCTTCAAATGGTTTTATCATATCGTATTTTGGTTCTAAAATCACGTTCATTTTTGGACCAATCAACCCTACTTTTTTATTTTGGCGGAAAAATGCAACGCCTTCCTCAAAATCAAATAATTTATCAGTTTCAGGCGCTTTTTGAACTTCACCTTTTTTATTGATGTAAACCCATTTTTTGTCTTTTGAAACCATACAAATACCGCTGTTAAAATATTTTGCATCGTCAAAAGTGGGAGGAATTGCCCAATCGCCTTTTGGATTTATGAAGCCCCATTTTCCGTTTTCTTCTGCGGCAGCTAGTCCGTCAGAAAAGTTTTTTGCAGTTTTAAATTTTGGCTGGATTGCAAAATCTCCTTTTTGAGAAATGTATCCAAATTTTCCGTCTTTTCGAACCAAAGCCAATTCTTGCGCATTTGAAATTTGCACAAAAACCAATAATAAGAAGAATAATTTTTTCATAATAAGCTAATTATTAATTATTTATCAAATAATCTTTTACTTTTTGAACAAAAGGATACATCACTTGATCTTCCTTAAATTCAGGAATTATGACGCGAATTTCATCGTATAATTTTCTTGTTGCCGAAGAAATTTCGTTTTTACACCCTAAATAATCTATCGCTTGAACAATTGTAATCAACTCAATGGCAAGCACTTCAAAAGCGTTTTCAATCACTTTCCCGGTGATGACAGCCGCATTTGTTCCCATACTCACAATGTCTTGATTGTCATTGTTGTTTGGAATACTGTGAACATACATTGAGTTGGAAAGCATCTGATTTTCAGCCGTTGTGGAAGTTGCCGTAAACTGAACACCTTGCATTCCGAAGTTAAAACCTAGCGTTCCCAAGTTGACAAATGGAGGAAGAATCTCATTGATTTTTGAATTCAAAAGATAATTCAACTGTCTTTCTGCCAACATCGTAAGCTTTGTAATTACTAATTTCAGCTTGTCCATTTCAAGGGAAATATAATCTCCATGGAAATTGCCTCCGTGGTAAACGTGCTTGTTTTTTACGTCAATAATTGGATTATCATTGGCAGAGTTGATTTCGTTTTCTAAAATTTCTCCTACATTATTTATAGTATCCAAAACCGGACCTAAAATCTGAGGTACGCAACGAAGCGAATAATATTCTTGGACTTTTTCGGTAAAAACTGTTTCTGTATTTTCTCCTGTATATAAATGGTCGGCTCTTTTTCGAACCAATTTGCTGTCAGAAAGATGGTTTCTCATGCGTTCGGCAACATCTTGCTGTCCTTTATGAAGTTTGGTATTGTTCAATTCTGAAGACAAATGATCGTCATACGCTTTTACAATTTCATTAATTGCGCACGAAAATTGAAGCGACCAATCGAGCAATTTTTCTGCATGGTAATGATTCACAATCCCAATTCCGGTCATGACCGAAGTTCCATTCATCAAGGCAAGACCTTCGCGGATTTCCACTTGAATTGGCTGTAAATTTTCGATTTCAAAAACTTCTTTTGTCGCTCGTCTTTCACCTTTGTAAAAAACTTCGCCTTCGCCAATTAATGTCAAAGCCAAATGCGCCAATTGCACTAAATCTCCGCTCGCTCCAACGCCTCCGTGTTCAAAAATCAACGGCGTGATGTCGCGATTGATAAATTCTTTCATCAAATGAATTACCGAAGGATGAACGCCAGAATTGCCCAAAGAAAGCGTGTTCAAACGAGCCAAAATTGCTGCTTTTACAAACGTTTTGTTAAGTGGTTTTCCCGTTCCAGAAGAATGGCTTCTGATTAAATTATATTGAAGTTGGATTCTGTCTTCGTCCTTGATTCTATATTGCGCCATTGGTCCAAAGCCAGTGTTTACGCCATAAATAATCTTGTTTTCCGAAAATTCTTTTAGGAAATCGAAACTTTCAATCACTCTTTTCAAAACAGCGTCGCTTACATTGACTTCGTTTTTTTTGAAAATGACAGACTTAAATTCCTCCAGACTTAAAAATTCATTAATTACATTCATTAATTCAAGTTTATAGCGCTAATTTGATAAGCGTTATTTTATTTTTATATTGAAATATTGTTGCTAATTTTACAGAGCAAATGTAAGATTTATTAAGATAATTTTAAGGTTTTAAAAAACTAAAGTATGTTAAAGGAAAATGTGGACGTTTTGATCATTGGTGCCGGACCTTCAGGGTGCGTTGCTGCTGGATATTTGCATAAAAATAATGCTTCTATTAAAGTGGTTGAAAAATCGCTGTTCCCTAGATTTGTTATTGGAGAGAGTCTGATTCCCAGATCAATGGAACATTATGAAGAAGCTGGTTTATTAGATTCTCTAAAAGAAAAAAACTTCGAAAAAAAATTTGGAGCACGATTTATCCGTGGCGAAGAAGTTTGTCTTTTTGATTTTTCTGATAAATTTTCTGAAGGTTGGGATTGGACTTGGCAAGTTCCAAGAGCCGATTTTGACAATACTTTAGCGCAAGAAATTGTAAGAAAAGGCGTTGACGTGGAATTTGAGACCGAAGTTTTAGACGTAAAATTTGAAGGTACAAATTCAAAAACGCTCGTAAAAGACAAAGATGGAAACCTAAAAGAAATTTCAGCAAAATTCATTATTGACTCCAGCGGTTATGGCCGTGTTTTGCCAAGGATTTTAAAGTTAGATGCACCGTCTTCTATTCCTGAAAACTCTTCAATGTTTGCGCACGTGAAAGATGTGAACAGACCCGAAGGTCGCGAAGGAACGTTGATTTCTTTTGATATTTTGGAAACAAAAGTGTGGCTTTGGGTGATTCCTTTTTCGGATGGAAATACAAGTATTGGAGTTGTCGGACCAACGAGTTACATCAATTCACTTTCAGAAGATAAAACAGAAGCTTTAAAATCCGTCATTCAAAAATCTGATTTTTACAGAGACCGTTTTGAAGGCGTAGACTTTCTTTTTGAACCGCATAAAATTGAAAATTATTCGTGTTCTGTGACGCAACTTTGCGGGCCAGGATTTACTTTGACCGGAAATAGTTCTGAATTCTTAGATCCCGTTTTTTCTTCCGGCGTTTGTTTTGCAACAGAATCCGGAATGCTTTCTGCAAAATTATTTTTGAGAGAATTAAACGGTGAAAAAGTGGATTGGGACAAAGAATACACCGAATATATGCGTCGCGGTGTCAATGTTTTTGCGACTTATGTCAAAGAATGGTACACCGGAAACTTGCAGACTTTATTTTTTCACAGACCAGAAAATCCGGATGTAAAACGAAAAATCTGCGCAGTTTTGGCAGGATATGTTTGGGACGAAGAAAATCCGTTTGTGAAAAAACACGATAATGTGATTCGAAATATGGCTCACATTTTAAATAACGAAAAAAGCGCCCAATAAGGCGCTTTTTTTGTTTTCTGAGAATCTTATTTGAATGCTTTCTTCACTATTTCTTTTCCTAAAGATTTTGCTGACTTTGCAAAACCTTCACCAATTCTTGATTCATTGCTGAAGTTATTTCCCCACTGGTCACCTGGCGCTTCTTCGCTTGTGATTTCTAAAAGAACGTTGCTTCTGTTTGAAGTTTCTACGAATCTGTAATTTAATGAAACTTTAGCATGTTGTTTCATAATTGCTGCGTCCCAACCTGGGTAAATCCAAGCTACGTCAACAATAAGTGTATATTTTGCGCTTTTCAAGTCTTCTTGAATCGTCACATCTTTTTCGTTTCCATAAGTCTTATTTAACAACTCCAGAAATTTCGGATTCCAAATTGCTTCGCGACTGGTCTTCCATTTTTTCTTCCACACATCGCCATTTCCTTTACTTTTTTCATTTAAATCAGCTGTTCTCTGCGAAACATATTGTTCTTCAGACAAATTTTCTTTCAAAAGCTTGAGGTTATCATAATTGAACTCCACGTTTAATTCTTTTTGCCCATTTAAAAATTTGTAATCGCCTTTCACGACTTTCATTTTTTGAGCCATTGTCAACGCAGAAACCATCAACAATGCAATAAGCGTAATTTTTTTCATAAATAAATGTTTTTAGTGGTTGATTTTATGGTGCAAGTATAGTAAAAATATAATTACAAAAATCGTTTGAGTTGCATCGCCATATTTTTTGCCAGTTTTTCATAAGCGCCAGCAATTCTGTAGCCTTGATCAAAGTCAAAAGTTCCAGGTTCCAAACCGATCGAACGTTTAAAATCCACAATTAAAAGTATGTTCTGCGGATTTGCTGTTTCAAAAATCGTAATTACAGCGCTGATCTTTGCTGGTTCTTTTCCTGCGCCAACGTTATATCCAGGATAAATCCAAATTGTTTTTATGTTCATCGTAAATTTAGCATCACCATTTTTTGACGCCGTGATTTCTCCATTTTCAAACCTTTTATTTATATACTCTATAAATTTCGGCTCATATTTATTTTCACGGTCAGAATACCAATTTTCTTTAAATTTTTGCGCCTCGCCTTCTTTTTTTTCGCGCTTCTCCATCTTTTCTTTTAAATAAGCCTCCTCAGTTTCGAAGCCATGAACTTGTAAATCTTTATAGTCGAAAACGACATTATATCGCGAAATACCTTTTAGATTTTTAAAATCCCCAGATATAACTTTCAATTGCGAGAATCCAAAAATTGGAGTTAATACAAACAAAAATAGTATCAGTTTTTTCATATTCGAGAATTTAAATCTCCCACAAGGAACGCATTTTTCTGGTAAATTTTATCATATACGCAGTTTAACCATATTTTGATTGTCATATGAAAAATTTTCAGTGACCTTTTATCTCCCTTGATACAAAATATATAAATTTTAATTTTTGAATATAAAAAAATAAGGGTTAAAACGTTATTAAGATATATTTTTTATAATTTTGCCCCATAAAATTAGGCGTTAAATAAATTTATAATGAAAATAGAAAAACGTTGGATCGCATCTTTTGCCATAGTCGCCATAACTGCAATCGCAGGATTATTCTATGAACCAGCAACAGATTTCCCGTCAAAAGATTTTGGTCCGTTAGAAAATATTGTTCCGGCAGATGTTGCTTGGTTGCTTACCGCTTCTTGTTTGGTACTTTTAATGACTCCCGGACTTTCATTTTTTTACGGAGGAATGGTTGGCAAGAAAAACGTAATTTCCACGATGCTAAAAAGTTTTATTTGCCTTGGCGTCATCAGCCTTCTTTGGGTGGTTGTTGGTTTCAGTCTTTCCTTCGGAGATTCCATAGGTTTTTCAATCGACGGAAAACATTATGGAATTATCGGAAACCCCTTTACTTACTCGCTTTTTGATAACGTCGGCGAACATCCACACGCAAAGATGGCCACCACCATTCCATTCATATTGTTTGCGCTTTTCCAAATGAAATTCGCAGTCATAACACCAGCTATTATTACAGGATCTCTTGCGGAACGCATCCGTTTTATCTCGTTTCTTTTGTTCATTTGTTTGTTTACTTTGTTTATTTACACGCCGTTATGCCACATGGTTTGGCATCCCGACGGGTTGTTAGGAAGTTATTTCGGAGTGAAAGATTTCGCAGGAGGAACTGTAGTTCACATGAGTGCCGGTTTTGCCGCAATCGCAGGCGTTTTGGTACTCGGAAAAAGAAAAAATAACGGTCACATTCCAGCCAATATTCCGTTCGTACTTTTAGGAACCGGAATGCTTTGGTTCGGTTGGTTTGGTTTCAACGCGGGATCTGCTTTAGCCGCAAACGCAACAGCAGCGATGGCTTTTGCAACAACCACAATCGCTTCGGCTGCTGCAATGCTGACTTGGGTTTTCTTCGACAGAATTAACGGACGAAAAGTTTCTGCAATGGGAGCTTGCATCGGAGCTGTGGTTGGGTTAGTTGCCATTACCCCAGCCGCAGGATTCGTGTCCATCCCCAAAAGTATTTTCTTCGGATTCGCCGCTGCCTTGATCTCAAACAAAGCTTTATATTGGAAAAAATTAAAAGAAATTGACGATACCTTAGACGTTTTTGCCTGCCACGGAGTTGGGGGTATTACCGGAATGATTTTGACCGCCATTTTTGCCCAAGGCGAAAACGCCAGCCTTCTTCACGGTGGCTGGTCCGTTTTTGCGCATCACATGATGGCGCTGGTTTTGGTGGCTTCTTTCACGTTTTTCGGTTCTTATTTCTTGTTTAGATTCACCAATCTTTTCATTCCGCTTCGTGTTTCTGAAGAATCTGAAGAAATGGGACTCGACCTTTCACAGCACGACGAACAAATTGGCCACGCTTAATTTTTGAAACCAAACTAAACGTATTTTTTAATCCATATTCCCGCTGTCTGCAGTAGCTTTTCCTGCTCCCGAAGCTTCGGGGCAGCAGAAAAAGGCTACTGCCGCCCATCGGGGTTAGAAATCAAACTTTCAGGCTTCTTTTATCCCGAAGCTTCGGGACGACAAGATTGCTTGCCTACTTTACGCAGAAAAAAAACTATCATTTTAATTTTCAAGCAAAACAACTTTGTAACTTTGAGACTTACCAACTTCTCAATAAACTAAAATGAATTTTAAAAAGACAGTCTTGCTTTTAGCCATAGCTTTTTCAACAGCAACTTTCGCCCAAAAAAAGCAAACAGAAACCGCAGAAAAAGAAACTATCAACAACCTTTTAGATTCTTGGCACAAAGCCGCATCTGACGCCAATTTTAAAGAATATTTCAGCGCATTAGCCGAAAACTCCATTTACATCGGGACCGACGCTACAGAAAATTGGAACAAAAAAGAATTCGAAATTTGGGCGAAACCATACTTTGATAAAGGAAAAGCTTGGAGTTTTACGGCTTTGCAAAGAAATATTTATTTCAGTCCAGACAAAAAAATAGCTTGGTTTGACGAACTTTTAAACACGCAAATGAAAATCTGCCGAGGTTCAGGAGTTCTTGAAAAATCAAATGGAAAATGGAAAATTAAGCATTATGTTTTGTCCATGACCATCCCAAACGATAATTCTAACGAAGTCATCAAGGCAAAAGAAACTATTGAGACAAAACTTATTGAAGATTTAAAAAAGCAATAAAACAAAAAACCGAGAACAGTAAAAAACTATTCTCGGTTTTTTATTTATAAGAAAAATCCAAAAAATTATCTAATTATCAAATTGGCTAATTTCCTAATTCTCTCAAATGTTCCAACATATCTTTCGTCATACTTTCCAAGTCAAAGTTGTGTTTCCAATCCCAATCTTCTCTAGCTTCGGCGTCATCAATACTTGACGGCCAGCTGTCGGCGATTTTTTGCCTGAAATCTGGCTCATACGAAATTGTAAATTCTGGAATATGCTTTTTAATTTCAGCGGCAATTTCATCCGGAGTAAAACTGATTCCGGCTAAATTATACGAAGAACGAATTTTTATATTTTCTGCCGGAGCTTCCATAATACTGATGGTCGCGCGAATTGCATCGTCCATATACATCATCGGAAGTTTTGTTTCTTCTGATAAAAAACATTCATATTTTCCGTCATTTAACGCTTTATGATAAATATCGACTGCATAATCTGTCGTTCCGCCACCAGGAGGCGTTGACCAACTGATCAAACCAGGATAACGGATGCTTCTGATATCCACGCCAAAAATATTGTGGTAATATTCACACCATCTTTCGCCAGATTGCTTGCTGATACCATAAACCGTTGAAGGCTCCATAATGGTATATTGTGGCGTATTTTCTTTGGGAGTTGTTGGTCCAAAAACCGCAATACTCGAAGGCCAAAATATTTTTTTAATCTTTCCGGCTTTGGCCAAATTTAAAACGTGAAAAAGCGAATTCATATTCAAATCCCAAGCAAATGCTGGATTTTTTTCAGCCGTTGCAGAAAGCAAAGCCGCCATCAAATATACTTCTTCAATATTATATTGCTCAACAATCGTTTCAATTTGGTTGAAATCTAAAGCATTTACAACTTCAAACGGACCTGAATTTACAAATTCAGCACTTCCTTTTCGAACGTCTGAAGCAATTACAGCGTCAGTTCCATATTGTTTGCGAAGCTGTTTGGTCAGCTCTGTCCCGATTTGGCCACAAGCGCCAATGATTAAAATTTTTGCGTGCATTTCACATGATTTGGTAGTTGGCACAAATATACTATATCGAAATAGATAATCTTCAAAAATTATAAGAGTAATCGATCCAAAATAAATAATTTATTAAGAATTAAGAATGTTAAATGCTATATCGTCAGCATTTTTAAGAATGGCATAAACTATCTTATACTTTTAAAATGATTTGAATCAAAATACTTTACAACAAAATGATTTCCTATTGTTATTTTTCTAAATTTGTCCCTTTAAAATTTTAAAAATGAGAAAAATTACCTTTTTGCTTTTATTAGCTTCTTCTACATTATTTGCCCAAAGAACATGTTTAACACATGAAAAAATGAATAATGTTTTGAATACTCCCGAAAAAAAAGCGCACCATGATGAAGTGATGAACTTTGTCAAAAATTCGTCACAAGACAATCTTTTTAGAACTAGTGGCTCTAACGGAACTCAAAGTACCAATACTGTAATTACAATTCCTGTTGTGTTTCACGTTTTATATAAAAATCCGAACCAAAACATTTCTGATGCTCAAATTCAATCACAACTTGATGTATTGAACAGAGATTACAGAAAATTGAATACTGATTTTAGCGCAGTGGTTCCTTCTGTATTTCAAGGAATTTCTGCAGATATGGAAATCGTTTTTTGCAAAGCAACGAAAACACCTTCTGGCGCCACAACAACTGGGATCGTGAGAAAATCGATTGCATCAAGTGTCTCTTTTGGAGACAGTTATTATTTAGCTGCCGGAGATCCTGCTTGGGATCCAACGAAATACTTAAACGTTTGGGTTGGGATTTTAAATGGAGATTACAACGGAATCTTAGGCTGGGCATATCTTCCGGATCAAGCCGGACAAGCATGGGACGGCTTTGTTTGTGACTACAGGTATTTTGGAACAACTGGTACTGCTACTGCTCCGTTTAACTTAGGAAGAACTTGTACTCACGAAATCGGTCACTATTTAGGTCTTGATCATCCTTGGGGCGAAGATGATAGTTTATGCGGAAGTGCTTCAAACGACGACGGTGTTGCTGATACTCCTGCCACTAACGGTCCCTATTTTGAATGTCCAACGTTTCCCTCAAATGAATTTGCCTGTACTGCAACTCCAAACGGTTCTATTTTCATGAATTATATGGATTATGTGAATGACGCTTGCATGGCAATGTTCACAAATGGCCAAAAAGCTTTGGTTCAAAACACAATGAGCGGGCCAAGAGCCAGTTTATTAACTTCTGCATCAACAGCGTGTGGAGCGCTAAGCGTTGAGGATTTTCAAGCTATAAAAGCAATTACGGTTTATCCAAATCCGGTGAGTGTTGAATTTTTTATAGCGTCTCCTTTTAAATCAATAGACGAAGTTGAAATTTACAATCAAAACGGTCAATTGGTAAAATCTGCTAAAGTTGACTCAACTGATTCTTATAGAATGAATGTTGACGGTTTAGCATCGGGAATTTACTACTTGAGAATTTATGACAAAAATGAGTTTGTAAAATCAGACAAACTTATCATCAAATAATTTTGAAAGGCCTTGAGAAATCAAGGCTTTTTTTTTTATCAAAAATTTATCATTCTCAAAATCGCAGAAACTCAAAAGTTTCAATAACATTTGTAAATTTGCAACTTACCGAAAGTCTATGAAACTTAAATTATTAATAATCGTTATATCCTGTTTTGCCATTTTTTCTTGCAAGGATGATGACTCGAAAACAGTGCAAGCAAATGCAAAAGAAGTTCAAAAAAAAGAACAACTTTTTACAACAATTAACAAAGCTTGGATCTTTAACACACCACCGCCAAATTCACAAGTTCAAAGCAGAATTCAAAATTGGGCAGAATGGAGATTGTTTTTGACAGAATTAAATCAAAAACCAAAAAGTTCCATCGGGGCATTTCAGCAAAAAGCCAAAACACTTTCGTTAAAAGTTACGGCATTGCAAAACAACATTCCGTCAGTTTTCAATAAGCCAGAAATTATAAGCCGAATTATGACCTTGAGCACAAAAGTCAAATCGCTCGACTTATTCATGAATTTAAGCTACATACAAGATCAAAAAGTCGTTAAGTTAATTCCAGAAATCAACGAGGAAATTGCTTCACTGCAATCTCAGATGGAAGAAATTATCAAGAAAAGTGAAATCAAATTAGAAGAAGGTGAAGCCGAAATGCTTCGATCAATTCCAAGAGATTCGGTTGTGAAACCAAAAGCTCCAATTAATTTGCAGCAGCAAAAACCAAGCAACTCCAGAGGAAACAGTGGTATTGTTCCAACTTTAGATCCAAAACTACATAGATAACAATCATTTGAAACTACCAATTTTAAATATTTACGCCAATTCTCCAAAGGTCAAGCAAATTGCAGAAAGCCTTGAAGTCAGAGAAAATAAAGTACATTTGAAAGGCCTTTTGGGTTCTTCATTGTCTGTGATTGTGGCGAGTTTGTTCAAGAAAAATGAGCTTCCTTATTTAGTAATTCTTCAGGACAAAGAAGAAGCCGCTTATTATTTGAACGATTTAGAACAGCTTGTTGGCGAGGAAGATGTCTTGTTTTATCCCGGATCTTATCGCCGTCCTTACCAAATTGAAGATACTGATAACGCAAGTGTTTTGCTTCGCGCGGAAGTTTTGAATAGGATAAATTCTAGAAAAAAACCGGCCGTAATTGTCACTTATCCCGAAGCCCTTTTTGAAAAAGTGGTTACCCGACAAGAATTAGACAAAAACACTTTGAAAGTGGCTGTTGGTGATCAAGTTTCCATCGATTTCATCAACGAAGTTTTGTTTGAATATGAATTTAAACGAGTGGATTTCATCACTGAACCAGGAGAATTTTCAGTCAGAGGTGGAATTTTAGACGTTTTTTCTTTTTCGAATGAAAATCCGTTTCGTATTGAATTCTTTGGAAATGAAGTAGATAGCATCAGAACTTTTGATGTAGAAACTCAACTTTCGGTTGAAAAACAAAAGAAAATTACGATAATTCCAAACGTCGAAAATAAATTTTTCCAAGAAAATCGAGAGAGTTTTTTAAATTATATCAACGAAAAAACGGTTCTTTTTATTCAAAATACCGATTTGCTTTTTTCAAAATTAGATCAGCTTTTTGGACGAGCAAAAGAAATTTTTGGAACAATGGATGCGACTGTAAATCACATTGCTCCAGAAGAATTGTTCTTAAATCAGGAAGCATTTATCAAAAAAGCGCTTGATTTTACGGTGGCAGAAATGGGTTCGAAAGCAATATTCAGAACTCAAAAAACTTTTGAATTTCACATTCAGCCACAACCTTCGTTCAACAAGCAATTTGATTTATTGCTAAATAATTTGAATGACAATCAGCAAAACGGATACAAAAATTATATTTTTTGTTCGAATGAACAGCAGGCAAAACGTTTCCACGATATTTTTGAATCTTTAGACGAAGTCAACAGCGAAAATATCCGAAAGCAATATCACACTGTTGTTTTTCCGTTATTTCAAGGATTTGTGGACGAAGAAAACCAAATCGCCTGTTACACTGATCATCAAATTTTTGAGCGTTATCATAAATTCAGCATCAAAAACGGTTATTCTAAAAAGCAGACGATTACTTTAAAAGAACTCAATACGCTTTCCGTTGGCGATTATGTAACGCATATTGACCACGGAATCGGGCGTTTCGGCGGTTTGCAAAAAATTCAGGTGGAAGGAAAAACACAGGAAGCAATTAAATTGGTTTATGCCGATAACGACATTGTTTACGTGAGCATTCACTCGTTGCATAAAATTTCAAAATTCAACGGAAAAGATGGATCTCCGCCGAAAATATACAAATTAGGTTCTAATGCATGGAAAGTTTTAAAGCAAAAAACCAAAGCCAGAGTCAAACATATTGCTTTCAACTTAATTCAATTATACGCAAAGCGAAGGCTGGAAAAAGGGTTTCAATATGCGCCAGATAGTTATCTTCAGGCCGAATTAGAATCGTCTTTTATTTATGAAGATACGCCAGATCAGTACAAAGCGACGCAAGACGTGAAAAATGATATGGAAAGCGAGCGTCCGATGGATCGATTGGTTTGTGGAGATGTTGGTTTTGGAAAAACCGAAGTTGCGATTCGTGCGGCTTTTAAAGCAGTTGACAACGGAAAACAAGTTGCAATTTTAGTTCCAACGACCATTTTGGCTTTCCAGCATCACAAAACTTTTACAGAACGTTTAAAAGATATGCCAGTAACGGTGGGCTATTTGAACCGATTTAGAACTGCAAAGCAAAAATCTGAAACGCTGAAAGAATTGGCCGACGGAAAACTTGATATTGTTATTGGAACGCACCAATTGGTCAACAAAAATGTTTCCTTCAAAAACCTTGGATTGCTGATTGTCGATGAAGAGCAAAAATTTGGAGTAAACGTAAAAGACAAATTAAAAACGATTGCTGCGAATATTGACACTTTGACTTTGACAGCAACGCCAATTCCGAGAACGTTGCAGTTTTCATTGATGGCAGCGCGAGATTTATCTGTAATCACAACGCCTCCGCCAAATCGATATCCGATTGAAACGCAAGTTGTTGGATTTAACGAGGAATTGATTCGTGATGCGATTTCGTATGAAATTCAAAGAAACGGACAAGTTTTCTTCATTAATAATAGAATTGAAAACATCAAAGAAATTGCCGGAATGATCCAACGTTTGGTTCCTGGAGCGCGTGTTGGCGTGGGCCACGGTCAAATGGATGGAAAAAAATTAGAAGAATTGATGCTGGCTTTTATGAATGGAGATTTTGACGTTTTAGTGGCCACAACCATTATCGAAAGCGGTTTGGACGTACCAAATGCCAATACAATTTTCATTAATAATGCCAATAATTTTGGTCTTTCAGATCTTCACCAAATGCGTGGAAGAGTTGGCCGAAGCAATAAAAAAGCGTTCTGTTATTTCATCACGCCACCTTATTCTGTGATGACTGATGATGCGAGAAAAAGAATTCAGGCTTTAGAACAATTCAGCGAATTGGGAAGCGGTTTCAATATTGCTATGAAAGATTTAGAAATTCGTGGCGCCGGAGATTTATTGGGTGGCGAACAAAGCGGTTTCATCAACGAAATTGGTTTTGAAACCTACCAAAAAATCATGAATGAAGCCATCGAAGAATTGAAAGAAAACGAATTCAAGGATTTGTATCCGGAAGATGAAAATGCGCCTGAGAAAGATTATGTGAAGGAAATTCAGATTGATTCTGACTTTGAATTATTGTTTCCAGATGAATATATCAACAATGTTTCTGAGCGATTGAATTTGTATAATGAATTGAGCAATGTGAAAAATGAAGCCGAATTGCTTGCTTACGAACAGAAACTGATTGACCGATTCGGCGCTTTGCCAAGACAAGCAATTGCATTGATGAACAGCATCAGAATTAAATGGTGCGCTACAAAACTTGGAATAGAGAAATTAGTCTTAAAACAAGGAAAAATGGTTGCTTATTTTGTTTCTGACCAGCAATCTGAATATTACACTTCGAATCAATTTCACAAGGTTTTGCAATTTGTTCAAAAGAACGGAAACCTTTGCAGAATGAAAGAAAAAGAAACTAAAAACGGACTTCGATTGTTGCTGACTTTTGAGAATGTAAAATCGGTAAAAAAAGCTTTGGAACTTATCGAAATGATATAAAAAAATGCCTTTCAAAACTGAAAGGCATTTTTTTTATTTAATTGAAAATCTTATAGATTTCTCAAGTCTTTGATTACTTTAAAAGCAACATCCACCTCGTCTTCGCTCACTAAAATTGTGAATTCATAAGATGTAGAAATTACTTCGTTAACGATAATTCCTTCCCAAGCCAAACGCTGGAAAATAAAATAATAAACTCCTGGAGTTGAAACGTTATCCTTTGGTAATTTCACTGTGATTGAAGCCAAATTTTCCCATTTGTGAAGCAATTTTTCACCAACGAAATGTTCGTCCACCAAGTGCGCCATACTTGCGCTGATCACGATATTTGTTTCGCTCACACCTCTTGAAGACGTATAAAAAATATCAGAATGTGTGTTTATTTCAGAAATTAAAGCTGCTTGTTTATCTAAAATTTTATCTGAAACCGCAAAAGTAAAATCTGTTAATGAAGAACGAACCGTGATTTCTCCAATGCTTTTTAAAACTTTGATAATTTTGTGATTTAATCTAAAATCTAAATCTTCTGAAAGACGTTTCAGTGCCATAACCACGGCTCCTTGTTTCACGTCTTTTCCTAATTCTTGCTTTAAATCTGGAAGCATATTTCTTGATAGGGAAGTCAAGTTTATAATTCCTTGTGACAAGGCGCTTAATAAGAACGGCTTGGTTTTAATGTAATGCTCTACTACAGAGGAAATTGTTTTCATATTAAAAATAGTATTTAGTGGTAGTTGTATTGCAAACATACAATTTAAAAACAAATTGTTAAAACTTTGTTACTTAAAAATGATAAAAAGCATCCACTAAATGTTCAATTTTAAAAATTTTCGCATCTTTATGAATAGAAATTATATCAAATCGAACTTCTGAATCTAAATTGTTAGAAATTATATATTCATTAATGGCTTTCACCAAAAGTTGGATTTTTTTTGGTTTTACAAAATCTTGTGGCAATCCAAATTCAATGCTTGATCGCGTCTTAACCTCGATGACCGCTATGATTTCGCCTTTTTTTGCAATGATATCAATCTCTGCTTTTTGAAAAACCCAATTCGTTTCTAAAATTTCATAACCTTCTTTTTGCAAGTGTTCTACAGCCAATTCTTCCCCTAATTTCCCGAGTTCATTATGTTCTGCCATGGCGTTTATAGATTTTAAAGAAAAATAAAAATTACTGAAACTTTAACACGGTTTCTTTATCATTCACTTCAAATGTAACAGTTTTTCCAAGTATCAAGGCACGATTATCTTTAATATGTCCAGCCGGAAAATTATAAGAAACCGGAATATTCAAATCTTTTACAATGTCTTGAATGATTTCTAAGGAATCGTGTCCCCACGGAATATCGTTGTCGTTCATCGAAGTCATTCCACCGATAATAATTCCCTTTAATCCTTTTAAAGAACCATTTCGTTTCAAATTCATCATCATTCGATCAATATGATAAAGATATTCATCCAAATCTTCTAAGAAAAGAATTTTCCCGTTCATATCCACTGCCGATTCTGAACCTTGAATGCTGTACAAAACCGAAAGATTTCCGCCGACCAATTCGCCAGTAGCTTTTCCGTTTTTGTTGAAAGCATGATGCGGAATGTGGTATTCTAGCTTTTCTCCAAACAATGCTTTTCTGAAACTTTCAATCGCTTCTGGAGTTGCTGATTTTGCGCTAATCGCCATAATTGCGTGCAAAGTTCCAATATCCATATTATTAATGTGGCTGTGCATCACCGTGACGTCACTGAACCCGATGACCCATTTTGGCTTCTTTTTGAAATTATCAAAATTGATTCTGTCAACGATTCTCACGGTTCCATAACCGCCTTTTGCAGCCCAAATTGCTTTTATATCTGGATTATCAAGCATTTCTTGAAAATCGGTGGCACGTTGCCAATCTGGTCCGGCCAATTGATTTTGTTCTTTTCCGATGCTCTTTCCGATGACCACGTTCAATCCCCAACTTTCTAATAATTTGATTCCGGGTTGTAATGTAACCAAATCGATTTTTCTGGCTGTGGCCAAAATCCCAACGGTGTCACCTTTTTTTAAATATTCTGGCATAATAACTTTAGTTTGAGAATGTAAAATGGAAAGATTGAAAAAGAAAAGTAAGGCAATTATTTTTTTTAGGAACATTTCGGTTGGATTAATTTATACTCTTTTAATTTCGTGCCCGACGAATTCTTCTAAGGTAGCAAAAATTTCATCAACAGAAAGCACTTCAAAATCGGGGTGTGATTTTAAGAAATCAGCATTTAGCGTAATAAGATTTTCTTCCAATTCAAAAAAAGTGTCGCTGTTCAAGGAATCTCTCACCGCATTTACGCCTTCTAATTTTCCTTTCAAAAACTTACCGAGCTTGACACTGCTCATCAATTTCACTTTTTTAGATTGCTGTTGGAACAATTCCAAATGTTTTTCGGCGCCAATTAACGCCAAACCTTCTTCGATAAGTTCGTTCAACTCTTTGTCCCAACCTGATTTGTGCACAAATTGCGCAAAATTTCCTTCGGAAAGCTGTGTCCAGTAATAATCCAAATAATAGCTCATCAAAGCGTCTTCGTGAATCAAATCATCGTCCACTTTTTCTTCGCGCATTAAATTGATTACTGAGATATTCGACAAAATCACATCATGCGGATTCTCGCTATTCATTGCTGTTTCTGAAACTATTATTTTCCCGAATTCCATATTTTCAAATTTTAAAGTAGGTGCAAATTTCAATTAAATAGTTGAGCAACAAAATATTTTTTGGATTTAACTTTAAACAAAAAACAAAAAAAGCCACATTCTGAGTGTGGCTTTCCTTATAATCTTAAAATTTCTTATTTCGCTTTCATCGGTGGCAAATCAAATGCAGTTGCATCATGCTCAAAACCATTTCGATGTGCGCCATCGCAAAAAGGTTTGTTTGCTGATAATCCGCAACGGCAAAGTCCTAGCGCAGTTCTACCTTGCAAATGATATACTTTTCCTTCCGCATCAACGATTTCAAAATCGCCATCAATTTTTATAAATCCGTTCTTTGTAACGGTTAATTTTGTCTTACTCATGAATCTCTTTTTTGGAGTTCAAAGATTGCAAAATATATTTGAAGGAAATGAAGCTTTTGTGCTGTTTTTACTCGTGAAAGCCCAATTTACAATGGTTCTAATTTAGAGCAAATTTATTCTGTTTTCAAATCATCATCCTTTTTCTGCTGATTCATTTTGGCCACCAAAGCTTTCATCCGCAAGGCTTTTTCCTTTTTTTCTTCTTGGAGTTTTGCCTTTTTTCGGTTCAGTAATTTGGTGTGCAAAGCCTTATTCTTTGTGTTTTTTTCGGGTCCTTTTGCCATGATTTCATCTTCTTTGATTTCCGGTTACAAATATAACGGAATTATTACGATGCTATTTCACAAAGTACTGTCATTAAATCATTCTGTAACGGTAACTCGAATTCCTTTAGAATGACTCGAATATTCAGGCGCATACATGCTTTGGATTGTTGTAATTCCGTTTGAAAAATTCCCAAGATTTGTCACCCTCACGTCATATTCCAGGACGTAAGTTCCTTTTTTTATCTCGTCAAAAAAGAAGTGCGTGGCAAGGTCTTTCGTGCTTTTATAAAATCCCAAACCGTCTTTATATTCATAGCCAGAAATCACATCTTTTGGTTCAAAACAAGATGCACGCATATCTTTTAAATGGACAAATTCCATATCTTCTTTGGTCAAAACTACCAATCTGATGGTTACCAAATCGCCTATTTTCAAAGAATTTTCATTGGTTATCGGTTGCAATTTTTCTCCTTTGTCCGTATTTTTCTTCAGATATAATTCTTTAGAAATGGTCATCACGCTTTTTTCGCTTCCTTTAATTTTATCCAAATCTTCAAAATATTGCCAATAAAATCCGCCAAAACCGGGAGAATCATTTTTATTTATGACCGTCAATTTTGCCATCGAAGCATTGATTTCTTCTGGTTTCCAATTCATTTTCACATAACCTGTTCCTGCTTCTTTCTCATTTTCGGACAATTTCTTGGTCAAGATTTTTTCGTTCCCAATTTTAAAAACGGTTTTGTCTTTTAACGAAAGAAAATCGGAGCCTTGCATTAATAATGCATAAACGGCTTCGGTTGTTGATTTTGTTGTAGGCCAGTTTTTTGACTGTTTATTTTTCAACAACCAAACTTTCATAGCATCCACTGATTTTTTGTCATTCTCAACTTCTGAAAATGCTTCAATCAAAAGCGCTTGCGTTTCAATGGACGATTGGTACCAATACCAGCCGTTATTATTTTCAATCCAATACATTCCCCATTCTTCATTATTCGAAGCAGTTTCTTTCAAGCTTCTTACGATATTTTTTGCGGTGGAAACTTCGCCAAAACGGTTTAAAATCAGCGCGCTCAAACCTTTTTCATAGATAGAATAATTAGTCCAATCTTTTTTGACTTCGTCAGTATATTTTTTGACATAAAACCGCAAACTATCGGTCAGCGGATATTTCTCTGCATAAAAACTTCGCGCATACAGATAATGCAAATCGGTGTAGCGATACGGCCACGTAAACTTTTTGTTCTTGTTCAATTTCTCATAATATTTATGATTTTGAACAAATCTTGAATCAATATATGGAACAGCAGTTCTGGTAATTGTAGAAAATTTCGCGCTGATTTCTGGCCTAATTTTTAATTTTTCTAAGTGTCCCAGACCTGAAACAATGTGCCTCGTAATAAAATCGCTTTCGTTACCGCCATCAAACCAAACAAATCCGCCAGATAATTTTTGTTTTTTTACCAATTTTTCAAAAGTTTTGTCTAACGAACTTTTCATTTTTTCCAAATCAAAAAGTTGTGCCAGATTTTTCTTTTTTTGTTCGTCACTTTCGGCATCAAAAACCCACGGAGTTTCTGCCAGAAGTATGCTTTTCAATTCCTCGTTTTCGTTCAATTTTGAGATTGGTTTCCCAGATTTCCTCCACGTTTCAAAGACTTCAGCAATTTTTGGATTGCTATTTATAATTTCACTTGCCAACGTATTCCCATAAAACCGGGCAAAAGTTTGTTCCGCACATTCGTGTTCATATTCAATGATATATGGCAATGACTGAATAGCAATCCAAGCTGGATTTGACGTGTATTCTAATGTCAAATTATGATTTCGAAGCGTTGAAGAAGTGTTGTTTTTTAAATTCTCAAACGTAAATTCCTTCGTCGATTTTTCCCGAACCCACAACGGAATGGTTTCAGTAACCAGCATCGAATTTGTCATCACGGGCAGAATATTTTCCTCGCCGTCGGAAAAATTTCCCGCTTTCGCCAAAATTTTATATTGAACACCTTGCAATCCCTCGGGAATTATAATTTTCCAACTCACCGCCGTGTTTCCTTTGGCATTAATCGAGAAGTTTTTTATGGGTTCGATATTATGTAACTTGACATCGATTTTTTCCATCGAAACAGCGTCAAATAATTGTAAAACCGCCATTCCTTGTTTGGATTCAGCAGTGAGATCGCAATTTTTGTGGTGATTGTCAAAGTATCGTTTTCACGCAAAAACCTTGGGAGATTTGGGATAACCATCAAATCTTTTTGGGTCACCGTATAATTTTCGAGATACGCAGAATTGCCCTTTTTGTTATGCGAAAACAAGCGGAGTTTCCACTTGGTCAACGCTTCGGGCGACGTAAAATTAAAGCTTACTTTTCCTGTTTCATCGGTTCTTAAATTTGGATAGAAAAAGGCGGTTTCACTCAGATTTTTCCTTGCTTTTACATTTGTCAATTCTTCTAACGCCTTTTTTGTAGTGATGATTACGGCTCCATTTTTCCCTTTTGTGCCATACAATTTAACCGAAGCTTCTGGCTTTAAAATCGTCACGGTTTCAACATCGGCGCTGTTTAATTGAACCGAAGAATTTGCTGGAACCACAACACCATCAACCACAAACAGCGCAAAATTCGCTCCAGAACGTGCACCATTCAAGGAAACCATTTGATTATCTCCAGAACCCGAAATTTCTAATCCGTTGATTTTTTCGCCTAGCGTGGTAACAACTACGGCTGTAGAACTCACTGATTTCATCATCATCGAAGCTTCTTGTAAATCTGCCTTGACTTCGCTAGCTGTGCCATCAAGGATAACCACAGGCATTGTGGGCGAATCTTTATCTTCCACCAATGTTACATTTATTTCGTTTCCAGAAACCGTGATAATTTTTAGTCCCAGTTTAGGCGCTGAAAAAACGAGTTGTTCGCCTTTATTGGCTTTGATTTGAAAATATCCGTCATATTCTGTTGTCGTGGCTCTATTATTTTCTTCCGAAAGGTAGACTTTGGCTTCCACCAAAGGATTTCCAGATGCATCAGTCACAATTCCGTGAACTAAAATGGCGTCTTCTGGAATGCGTTTTTCGGCAATTTGGGTTTCATATTTAACTTTCGCTTCGTAATCATTTTTGTTGCTAAAATTAAATCCAAACCACATTAATTCTATTGGTTTTACTGCGGTATTAAAGTGAAAATAACGGGAATACAAATCTGTCATATAAAGACTTTCTGTTCCCAAGTTAGAAAAAGTTTTTTGACTGAAATAATTGCTGATGTTATCCGTAAAATTTAATTTTTCCCAATCTTTTACGGTAAATTTATCGAGCGAACTGTCATACATCGAAGCCAAAACTTCTGAAGACGTAACCTTGTTATTTTCCTTAATCTTGAAGCTCCAATTTTCTTTGCTTCCGGGTTCAATCTTGCTTCTGAAACTTTCGATTTCAATGTTCATATTGTCTTTTTCTTGTTTCAAAATTATTTCCTTTGACTGTAAATAATTTTGGTTTTCAAAGACAGTTTCCAAGGTCAACTGCACATTTTGTCGATATTCTTTCTCAAACGGAATTTTAATTCGCGTCTTATTTTTTAAAACAATTGACTTCTCAAAGAATGTTTTTCCATCGAAAAAGGCATTGGCAAAAACATACAATTCAGGGACATTGGAATGTAATTCTACTTCCACAAAGCCGTCTTTCTCAGGGTTTGCATTGATTTGGTTAATTGTAATTATTTGGTTTATCGCTACTTTTTCATCATTGTTTTGCAAAATTTTGAAGTTTTTTGAAGTTTCAATGGCATTTCCAAATTCATCTTTTGCTTTAAAAACCATTCGATAATCTCCTGTTTTAAAATTTTGCAAAAAACTTAAAAGTAACTCCTTAGTTTTCTCGGTATTAATTGTTTTTGAGAAAACTAAACTGCCTTTTTCATCAGGTTTTTCATTGTTTTCATCTGGAAATAGTGTTTCAAATTCCTTGCTTGATAAAGTTGCGATTTCGGGAATTGGGAATACTCTAGGCTTAAATTTATTCTTAGATTCTGATAATTGAAAGATTTCTAATTCGGCGTTTACAGGCGCAAATTCACCGTTCAAATTAGTGGAATTGAACGTAATAAAATTCTTGTCTTTTGTTTCGATACTATTAGGCATTTCCGCTTTCAATTCCAGCGTGTGATAACCCACGCGGACCGTGGTCATACTGCTTTGGGTTTCGCCATTCATGTCAGTAACATCGGCAGTGATTTCATAATTAAAAACAGGCAAATCCTTTTGCGTGTAAGTGCTGTCTGGCGTGGCGAGAAATTCAATTTTAAAATTTCCCTGCGCGTCTGTGGTCACTTCTCCATGCGCCAAATCAGTGGAACGCGCGTAATAACTTCTGTAAAAATTGGTATACGTTTTTCGAACAATTTTGTAGACAACTTTAGAATCTGTGACGTTGCTTCCTGCAAATGCCTTGGCTTTTCCGGTCACAAAGACGTTTTTATTAACTGCAATATTTTCTTTTATCGGATTAAAAACAACCTCAAATTTTGGTCTTTTATATTCTTCCACCTTAAACGTAAACTCGTCATCATCATAATCAATTTCATCCCAAAAAAGATGTTTTTCGGTCTCCTTGTCATAAGAAACATCATTCTTAAAATCATCTTCTTCTGGTTCTTGCGCCCATACCGAAAATTCTCCGGTCAAAACATCTTTTGGAATCACAAATTCGCCAGAAATAGAACCAAATTCATTCGTCTTTGCCACATATTTTTTCAATTCTTTCCTGTTGTCATCTTCAATGATAATTTCAAAGGAAACATTGGGAACAATGCTTTGTGTATTATTTATATTTTGAACCGCAATACCTTTATAATAAACCGTTTGGCCCGGGCGATAAATGGCTCGGTCAAAATAAAATATCATCTTTGCATCAGTGTAATTTTCCTTTTTATAACGATTAAATTCAGGAGAATAATTGGTTATAGAATGTAATGTATCACCCGCTTTTGACAACTTTAGTTCTAAATTATAGTAATTTTCGTCACCATATTTTTGTGCGGAACTCAAGCCGTTTCCATCTGTTTCCAAGAAAAATTTATCAGACTTAATTTCTACATTTGATATCGGTTTTCCTGTTTTTCGATGTGTAACTTGGTAATAATTTCTGTTATCTTTGGAATAACTTGAAAGCATAAAATCGGTGTAGGTTACCGTTGAAAAAGTGAAGTCATTCTCTGCCTTTTTTCCTCGTTTTAAAGTTTCAAACTGAATCACATACGTTCCCTTTTCCATCTGAGGTAGTAAAATTTCAGTGGAATATTGAAAATAATCGTGCTGATTCGGAAGCAGTGCCAAATGCGTTTTTACAGGCTTTTGACGTTTAACCAATGCCTCAAAAATGCTGTCATTGTTGACATATTTTCGCATTTGGTAGTCATAATATCGTCCTTTTTGTATGTTCCAAGAACTAGGAACTTTATAAAACGAAACTTGTAAACTATCCACATTTCTAAATTCCACAAATGCCCGAACATTTTCATTAGGACAACAATATTTTTGAATCTTCACCCCAATCATTTTTTCCAAAATTTGCTCACGCTGGTTGAGTGCATTTTTATAAGGAATCGAACGATTATTTAATAACAAAACACTATCTAAAGTTTTAATCGCCAAAATATTATTATCTGGAAAATCCTTTTTATGGGCAACGCCCACCAATGTTTTTGCTTTTTCTAACTGAATTTCCTGAATAAGAATTTTATTTGTAGAATTTTTCTGAATTTCATTTAGCGCTTTCAGATAATGCTCATTGCGGTTTTCAAAATAACTTGAAAGGTAATTTTTAATAAAAATTAAGCGGTTCATCCGCTTTTCGTTGGAAAAATCCTGTTCTTTTTCTTGGCGTAATTTTAGAGCTGTTTTTAAATTTTCATCTTTTATTTTGTCAAAATTCAGCGACTTAAACTGACTTCCAAAAAGGCTGTAACCATAATTTCTGATATTGTCGGCATCTTGATACATACTGATATGAGCCGAATGATGGGCAATATTTTCGTCTAAAACATAATCATATAAAGTTTCAAATTTAGAATTTTCGCCATCTCCATACGAAAACAAAACATCATACTTTTTCAACAAAATATTTTTTAAATCAGCCCTGTTTTCAAGTGATTTTTGGTAGGCAAGTTTTATTTCTTGGTCAAAATTTTGATTGGTCCAAGTCATGAAATCATTTGCATTTACGCTATCGAGCTTCGTTCTTCGCCATAATTTATCATAATTCTGACTTTTATAATCTTGCAGACATCTGGCATAAACCAAATTCAAAATAGCTTGCGAAGGCAAAGAATTTTGAGTGATTTCAGTCTTTAAATTCTCCATGATTTTTCGTTGCGCTTCTTCGTCTAAAATCATCAAATACTTTGATTTATAGAAAAAACACTTGATAATTTCAGGTTCGTTTTTATCTCGTTTTGCCTTTCTGTAAATGGATTTTACTTCAGAAAAAGCAGATTTTGTTCTTCCCAAATTCTCATAATTTTCAACTTTGCTCCAATTTTTATCGAATTGACCAAACACTGACGCTGAAACAAATAGTATTAAAAAGGCGAGAATTTTTTTCATAAAATTATATTTGTTGCTAAATATAATATAGATTTTAAAGCAAAGTTCCCGAAATGTTAAATTAATTTAAGAATCGTGAAAAATATTTAAAAATAGAAATATTCTAAAGTTGTTGAAACAATGAAACGCAACGATAAAAAACCAAAATGTAAATGCTAATGCTTATTTTTGCATACTTATTTAAAGAAAAAGATGATACAGAATCCGAAAAGATATACGATTACGGCGGCTTTGCCTTATACTAACGGCCCGATTCACATTGGGCATTTGGCGGGAGTTTATGTTCCTTCTGATATTTATGCACGATTTTTGCGCTTGCAAAATCGCGATGTGGCGTTCATTTGCGGCAGCGACGAACACGGAGTTGCAATTTCAATGAAGGCGAAAAAAGAAGGAATTACACCTCAAGAAGTGATTGATAAATACGACGGAATTATCAGAAAATCGTTTCAGGATTTCGGAATTTCTTTTGATAATTATTCGAGAACTTCTGCGAAAATCCACCACGACACGGCTTCTGAATTTTTCAGAAAATTGTATGATAACGGTGATTTTATCGAAGAAACGACAGAACAATTGTATGATGCAAAAGCAGATCAATTTTTAGCAGATCGTTTTGTGATTGGAACTTGCCCAAAATGTGGCAACGAAGAAGCGTATGGTGACCAGTGCGAAAGATGCGGTTCGACCTTGAATGCGACAGATTTGATCAATCCAAAATCTACCATTACGGGTGAAACTCCGATTTTGAAGTCTACAAAACACTGGTTTTTGCCTTTGGATAGATACGAAGATTTCTTGAGAGAATGGATTTTAGTTGGACATAAAAACGACTGGAAACCAAATGTTTATGGTCAGGTGAAATCTTGGATTGACGGCGGTTTGGAGCCTCGTGCCGTGACCAGAGATTTGGATTGGGGAATTGATGTTCCTGTTGAAGGTGCCGAAGGAAAGAAATTATATGTGTGGTTTGACGCACCGATTGGCTACATTTCTTCGACGAAAGAATGGGCTTTGAGAGAAGGAAAAGATTGGGAACCATACTGGAAATCAGAAGATACGAAATTGGTTCATTTCATTGGGAAAGACAATATTGTTTTCCATTGTATTATTTTTCCAGCAATGTTGAAAGCCGAAGGAAGTTATATTTTGCCTGACAATGTTCCTGCAAACGAGTTCTTGAATTTGGAAGGAAACAAACTTTCAACTTCTAAAAACTGGGCAGTTTGGTTGCACGAATATTTGGAAGATTTTCCGGATAAGCAAGATGTTTTGCGTTATGCTTTGACTTCAAATGCTCCGGAAACCAAGGATAATGATTTTACTTGGAAGGATTTTCAGGCGAGAAACAATAATGAATTGGTGGCTATTTTTGGTAATTTCATTAATAGAGTTGTGGTTTTGACCAATAAATATTATGACGGAATCGTTCCGGAACCGAATGAATTTTCTGAAGTGGACGAAGCGACTTTGACAGAATTGAAAGCGTATCCTGCGGTAATCGCAAGTTCCGTGGAACGTTACAGGTTCAGAGAAGCGTTGGGCGAATTGATGAATGTGGCACGTTTAGGAAATAAATATCTGGCCGATGAAGAGCCTTGGAAAGTGATAAAAGACAATCCAGAAAGGGTGAAAACGCAGATGTATGTTGCGTTGCAGATTGCAGGTGCATTGAGCGTTTTGGCAGAACCTTTTTTACCTTTCACTTCTGAAAAATTAAAAAGAATCTTGAATGCAACTCCATCTTCTATTTCAACTTTTGGAATTACGGATGAAACTGCAGTTTTGGCGGAAGCTAGAAATAATAAAAGTTTAAGCTGGAACGACATTTCTGAAAACTCCGATTTGATTCTGGCCGGACATAAAATTGGCGAGGCAGAATTGCTTTTCGCAAAAATTGAAGACGAGGAAATTCAAAAACAGATAGACAAATTGGAAGCTACAAAAACAGCCAACAAAGCCGAGACTAAAAAATTAGAACCGCAGAAAGAGGCTATTCAATATGAAGATTTCGCAAAAATGGATTTGCGTGTTGGAACTATCTTGGAAGCTGAAAAAATGCCAAAAGCAAACAAGCTTTTAGTCTTGAAAGTGGATACTGGAATTGATGTGAGGACCATCGTTTCTGGAATTGCCGAAAGTTTCACTCCAGAAGAAATTGTGGGAAGAAAAGTTACGGTTTTGGTGAATCTTGCTCCAAGAGCTCTACGTGGCGTTGAAAGTCAGGGTATGATTTTGATGACTACAAATGCAGATGGTAAATTGGTTTTTGTAAATCCTGATGCTGAAGTTGGGAATGGAGAGACAATAAATTAAATTATTACTATACCAACCCTGCCAGAGTTTTTAACTCTGACAGGGTTTTTAAAATACTGAAAATGAACATAAAAGTAATCGCTTTCGACGCCGACGATACCTTATTCGTGAACGAGCCTTATTTTCAAGAAACAGAAGAAAAATTCTGTGGATTGATGAATGATTATCTTTCCAAACAAGGCATTTCTCAGGAACTTTTTAAAGTGGAGATTGATAATTTGCCTCTTTATGGTTACGGAATCAAAGGCTATATCCTTTCGATGATTGAAGCAGCGATGAAAATTTCGAACAAGACCATCAGCATTCAGGTTGTCGATAAGATTTTGGAATACGGAAAAGAATTACTGCAAAGACCAATCGAATTATTAGACGGAGTTGAGGAAACGTTGCAGGCTTTACACGGAAAATATAAATTGGTCGTGGCCACAAAAGGCGATTTATTAGACCAAAGAAGAAAATTGCACAATTCAGGTCTGGGTCATTATTTCCACCATATTGAAGTGATGTCAGACAAACAGGAAAAAGATTATCATGATTTATTAGGCCGCTTGGAAGTTCAACCTGAGGAGTTTTTTATGATTGGAAATTCACTGAAATCAGATGTTCTACCGGTTTTAGGGATTGGAGGTCACGCCGTTCATATTCCGTTTCACACAACTTGGGCACACGAAAAAATCGACCACGAAGTGAAACATAAAAACTTTAAAGCTTTGGAAAAAATTACAGAGGTTTTGCCTTTTTTACTTTAAAAATTCGAAAGCCACAGATTACAGGATTAAATGGATTTTAAAATCTTTTGAAATCATTTAATCTGTGGCAAATAATAAGATGAAAACGAAATTAGACTTAAACAACTGGCCAAGAAAACAGCATTTTGAATTTTTCAGTAAATTCGAAGAGCCTTTCTTTGGAATTGTAGCTAATATCGATTGCACCAAAGCCTATGAAACTTCAAAGAAAAACGGAGTTTCATTTTTTTTATATTATCTTCATAAAACACTTTCGGCGGTAAATGCAGTTGAAAATTTCCGTTATAGAATTGATAATGGCGAAATTTATATTTTTGACAGAATCGACGCTTCGGCAACGTTGACGCGTGATGACAACACTTTTGGGTTTTCCCTAATTCCGTTTTATGCAGATTTTGAAACATTTCAGGAGAAAGCTTTGGAAGAAATTGAAAGAGTCAGAAATACGCCAGGACTTTTTACCAGAAGCTTTGAAGTTGATAATCTGATTCATTTTTCGGCGATTCCTTGGGTTGATTTCACGTCGCTTTCGCACGCCAGAAGTTTTACTTTTCCAGACAGTTGTCCGAAGATTTCCATAGGAAAAATGACGATTGCTGAAAACGGAAAACGCTCAATGGCCGTTTCGGTTCATGTGCATCACGGCTTAATGGACGGGTATCACGTTGGCGAATTTTTCACTAAATTTCAAGAGTTTATGGATTCTTAAACTTGCGGTATCGTTTTTGAGCAAGAAATTAAAAATGGGACTATGAAAAAATTATTATTTGCGCTTTTTGTTCTCACGACTTTCACTTCTTTTGGTCAGACAATTTTGGCGTCACATCCTTTGGAACTAAGAAAATCAAGAAATAACCAACAACTTTTAAATGCCGTAAATCTTAAAAAAGACGTATTTACCTTTGCTTCTGATAAAGAAAAACTGAACGTTTTAAAATACAGCAAATTTTTATTTTTTCAGGATAGTATTTCCGTGAATCGCCCCGATAAAGAGTATGAATTTATGGCCGGATACAGTTTTGAAAACAACGGAAATCCTTGTACTTATTGGGCTTCCGAAGATTTTAGAAAATTACAATCGATAACATTTGACTTCGAGAATAGAAACACCAAAGTTGATAATTTCCAACTCGCTTTTACCGACGAATCGATTCTGAATACCTTCAGCGAAAACAACTTCTTTTATATTTTAACGCTTCCAAAAAACGACGATAGACTAAAAATTTACGCCTTTCGAAGAGGACAAGTTTATGAAAAATCGATTGACTTTTCGAATTATAAATTTATCGACAGCAAAGGAAAATCTCTGGCATTTAATCAATTGATTAGAGAAAACGGTTTGGAAATGATTGATACAAAAGCAGTAAATCCGCTGTTTCAAACCGTTGGAAAATCAAAAATGTTTATCGAAGGAAACAAGATGGTTTTGACTTTTGATTCTACGATGCAGACGCAAATTTTCCAAGTTGATCTAAATTCTTTTTCCGTTTCAGAACAGATAATTCCGCAACAAATGTTAGTGAATTCAGGAAAATCTAATTCTTATTTTCACCAAAATAAATTGTACCAAATAAAAGTAAACGACGGAGAATTGGCCGTTTCATCGGTAGATTTAGCTTCTGGAAATGTACTCAAAAAATATTATGCCAATTCAAAAGATGAAATTTCATTCAGAAATTCGCCACTTCTGACCCAAACCGGGCGACAAGCTGGACGCGAAATGAAAACCACCAAAAAGTTCCTGCAAAGACTAAGTTCTTCTGAAATTGGGATTTCAGTTTATCAAACGCCTCACGAATTAATGCTGACCGTTGGTGGGATCAGAAACGTGAATTCTACCGGAAGCATTTTGCTAGGAATTACCGCTGGCGCTGCAATGGTTGCCACTGGAACGGGCGCCGATGTTTCGGATATGTTTGACGCGCAAGACCTTCAATCCACTTATTTTGAGGCTTTGTTTGATGATAAATTTGAGCATCAAAATTTGGAACAATTGCCTCTGGCGGTTGACGGAATTTCGCAATTTTTGGCAGAAAACAACTTTAGTTTGCAGTCTGTTTTTCCTTTTGAAAATTATTATATCGTAAATTATTATGATGCAAAAAAGAAAGAATTGGTGATGCGAAGATTTGAAGATGCGTCTGATTTTTAATCGAAAAACCAATGTTTCCAGTCGCTTTTCATACCATTTACAAACATTCTTTGCCTGACGGACATCGATTTCCAATGCTGAAATATGAATTGTTGCCACAACAATTATTGCTCGAAGGAATTGTTTCTGAAAGCGATTTTTTCTCGCCGGAAATTCCGGATTTAAAATACATTTTGGCCGTTCACGAAAAGGAATACGTTGATGAATTATTGAATTTGACTTTAGACCCAAGAAAAGCTAGAAAAATTGGTTTTCCGCTTTCTGCTGAATTAGTTGAACGTGAATTAAGAATTACAAACGGAACGATTTTGGGTTGTGAAAAATCCTTAAAAACCGGAATCGCATTCAACATTGCCGGCGGAACGCACCATGCTTATTCTAACCACGGCGAAGCTTTTTGCCTTTTAAATGACCAAGCAATTGGCGCAAAATATTTATTGGATAAAAATCTGGCTTCCAAAGTTTTAATTATCGATTTAGACGTTCATCAAGGAAACGGAACTGCAGAAATTTTTAAAAATAATCCAAATGTTTTTACGTTTTCGGTTCATGGAAAATCCAATTATCCGTTTAAAAAGGAAATTTCAGATTTGGATATCGCACTTCCGGACAACACTTCTGATAACGACTATATAAAAATCGTGAATGAATTTATTCCAAAATTAATCCTTCAAGAAAAACCTGATTTCATCTTTTATTTGAGCGGTGTTGACATTTTAGAATCTGACAAATTAGGAAAATTGGGATGTTCGATTGAAGCTTGCAAAACTCGTGACGAAATTGTTTTTGAGAATTGTAAAAAATTTGAAATTCCGGTTCAATGCAGTATGGGCGGTGGTTATTCCCCAGAAATCAAAACCATCATTGACGCGCACACGAATACGTATCGCGTGGCAAAAAACATTTTTACATAAAAAAACCATCCCAGGAATGAGGATGGTTTCAATTGTCTAACATTTTAAATGGCGAATAAGGCAACGTATTTTATTTATTTCCTAACAGCGTAATTTCGTTAATCACAACTTCGCTGATATATCTTTTTTCACCGTTTTTGTCGTCATAACTTCGGTGTGTTAATTTTCCGTCGATGGCAATTTCTTTTCCTTTCATCACATATTTTTCGATGATTTCTGCAGTTTTTCCCCAAGCCACAACTCGGTGCCATTCGGTTTGTTCTACTTTTTCGCCTTTATCGTTTCGGTAACTTTCGTTTGTGGCAATGGTCAAATTGGCTACTTTTTTTCCTCCCTCAAATGTTTTTACTTCTGGGTCGTTGCCCACGTTTCCGATTAACTGAACTCTGTTTCTTAATGTACTCATGGCGTTTAAATTTTAGTTTATTATTAAATTTATTGTTATTGCTAAAAATGAAATCGTTGTTTCAAATCGACATGGCAAAGATGTGAAGGTTCACGAAAATTAGTCGGTTGCTATTCGTTTACTTTCGGTTGTAATTGCTTGTAACCGTTTGCAAACGGAAAATATAATGCGTAACTTTCGGGAAACGACAATTTTATGCAGACGGAAATTAATAAAGTAGAACTACGAAATTTACAGATTGAAGATTACAAACAGCTCAAAAACTCAATGGTCAAGGCTTATTGCGAAATGGATGAGCCGTATTGGAGAGAAGACGAAATTGAAAATTTATTAAATATTTTTCCCGAAGGACAGCTTGTGATTTTAGTTGATGACAAAGTCGTTGGTTCGGCGCTTTCATTGATTGTAGATTACAAAAAAGCGAACTCCAATC
This sequence comes from Flavobacterium qiangtangense, assembly GCF_042658345.1. Classification (NCBI taxonomy): domain Bacteria; kingdom Pseudomonadati; phylum Bacteroidota; class Flavobacteriia; order Flavobacteriales; family Flavobacteriaceae; genus Flavobacterium; species Flavobacterium qiangtangense. The sequence goes on along the minus strand of NZ_JBHSQB010000009.1, from coordinate 221,009 downwards.
ACACTTACGAGAAAATTACCGGAAATTATACCTTTTCCACGCACGACCCAAATGGCGAGATTTTATACGGAATCGATGTCTTTATCGACCCAGAATTTCGCGGACTTCGTTTGGGAAGACGTTTGTATGATGCCCGAAAAGAGTTGTGCGAGCAATTGAATTTAAAATCCATCATTTTTGCCGGAAGAATCCCGAATTACAACGAATTTGCCGATGATATTACTCCAAAAGAATACATTGAAAAAGTACGTTTGAAAGAAGTGTATGACCCGGTTTTATCTTTTCAATTGAGCAATGAATTTCACGTAATTAAGGTGATGAAAAATTATCTTGAAGGTGACAAAAGTTCTCAGGAATATGCGGTTTTGCTGGAATGGAACAATATTTATTATGACAAAAGTCCGAAGTTAATTAATACCAGAAAAAGTGTAATTCGTCTTGGATTGGTGCAATGGCAAATGCGTCCGTTGGCAAACTTAGAGGCGCTTTTTGAGCAGTCCGAATTTTTTATCGACGTGGTTTCGGGCTATAATAGTGACTTTGTTCTGTTTCCAGAATTGTTTATTGCGCCGTTGATGGCAGATTACAATCATTTGAATGAAGCCGATGCGATTCGCGAAATTTCACATTTTACCGAACCGATTCGGAAGAAATTTCAGGAATTTGCCATTGCATACAACATCAATATTATCACCGGAAGCATGCCTTTCACCGAAGACGGAAATTTATACAACGTAGGTTTTTTATGCAAGCGCGACGGAACTTCAGAAATGTATACCAAAATTCATATTACGCCAAACGAAGTGCAATATTGGGGAATGAAAGGCGGTTCTGAAATCAAAACTTTTGACACTGATTGCGGAAAAATTGGTATTATGATTTGTTACGATGTTGAGTTTCCAGAATTGTCAAGATTGATGGCTGATGAAGGAATGGAAATTCTTTTTGTTCCGTTTTTGACCGATACGCAAAATGCTTACACGCGCGTGAAGCTTTGTGCACAAGCGCGTGCGATTGAAAACGAGTGTTATGTGGCGATTGCGGGTTGCGTGGGAAATCTACCCCGAGTTAACAACATGGACATTCAATATGCCCAAGCGGCGGTTTTCACACCATCCGATTTTGCATTTCCGAGTAATGGAATTAAGGCGGAAGCAACGCCAAATACCGAAATGACCTTGATTGCCGATGTGGATTTAGACATGCTGAAAAAACTGCACGAACAAGGAAGTGTGAGGATTTTAAAAGACAGAAGACACGATTTATATAAGATTAAAAAGCTGAAATAGAAAAATTTATATATGTTTGTGTAAGAAAAGGAAGTTTAATTTTGATTTTATTTTTTGATTCATCGAAGTTTTAACGCAACGGTTCAAAAGATGACAATTTAAAAAAGACCTTTCTCAAATAGCCCTGATGGTGGCGACTATCCTTTTATTCTGGGGTTCAGAATAAAAGATAGTGACAACCAGCAGGAAAATGGTTTACTAATACAAAACGACGATTTGCTTCCAAAAAAAGAAAAATTATGCCAAAATCGTGTCTGGAATGTGGTGAAAAAATAATGGGTCGCGAGGACAAAAAGTTCTGCAGTGACGGTTGTCGAAACGCATATAATAACAAAATTAATAAGGATTCGAATAATTTAATGCGGAATATTAACAATAAATTACGCAAAAATTATAGAATTTTATCGGAAATAAATGTGGAAGGCAAAACGAAGACTTCTCGGTCGAAACTTTTGAGCAAAGGTTTTGATTTTGAATTTTTTACGAGCATTCTACACACCAAAACAGGAAATACCTACTATTTTTTGTACGACCAAGGTTATATGGCTTTGGAAAATGAATATTATGTTTTAGTTAGAAAAGATATTTAATAGCGCGAAATAATCAAGACTACTAATGAAAAAAAGTTATAATTACCTGATTTCAGCATTGCTTGTCGCTGGGATTATTTATGGAATCTTCTTTGCAATGATGCCCCAAAATGTTGCTGAAGAAAATGCGCCGTTGACTGAATTTTCTACCAAACGTGCACTTCAAAAGGTTTCGGCGATGACAAAAGAACCGCATTTTGTGGGTTCTGATAATCATAAATCGGTGGCTTCTAATCTTGAAAAGGAACTGCAGAAAATGGGTCTGGAAACTTCTACTCAAGAAGGTTTTACTTTGACCGAATGGGGAAATTTATCAAAATCAAAGAATATTTTAGCGCGAATTAAAGGTTCAAATTCATCAAAAGCATTGATGTTGCTTTCTCATTATGACAGCGCGCCGCATTCTTCTTCGCTTGGCGCGAGTGATGATGCAAGCGGAATTGCAACAATTTTGGAAACTGTTCGAACTTTTCTAGCCAAGAAATCGGCTAATAAAAATGACATCATAATTTTATTTTCTGACGGAGAGGAATTAGGTTTGAACGGCGCTGCCTTGTTTGTAACCGAACATGCTTGGGCAAAAGAAGTGGGTTTGGTTTTAAATCTGGAAGCCCGCGGAACCGCCGGGCCATCGTATATGTTAATGGAAACCAACAAGGGAAATTCAAAAATGATTCAAGAATTTTCGAAGGCAAATCCTGGTTTTCCAGTGTCAAATTCGTTGATGTACAGCATTTACAAAATGTTGCCGAATGATACAGATTTGACGGTTTTTAGGGAAGAAGGAAAAATTCCCGGATTTAATTTTGCTTTTATCGACGACCATTTTAATTACCATACACAGCAAGATGATTATGGACATTTGAGCCAAAAAACTTTAAAACATCAAGGAACGTATTTGGTTCCGTTGTTGAATTATTTTGCCAATGCCGACTTAAAATCGCTTGATTCTGTTGATGATAATGTGTATTTCAATGTTCCGTTTGGGTTTATCAATTATCCGTTTTCTTGGAATTTCTTGCTGATTTTAGTCGCTGGAATTTTATTTATTTTCTTTGTTTTTATCGGAATTGGCAAACGAACTTTATCGCTTCAAGAAATCGGAAGAGGATTTGTTCCAATGTTTTTATCAATTGTAATTTCTGGCGGTGTAGCTTTTTTAGGTTGGAAAGTCTTGAACGTTTTTTATCCGCAGTATAAAGATATTTTGCACGGATTTACATACAACGGACATTCGTACATCGCTTTTTTTGTGTTCATTTCGCTGGCATTGTGTTTCGCATTTTATAAGAAATTTTATTTTGAGCACCAAGCGATGAACTATGTCGTGGCTCCGATTTTTCTTTGGATTTTAATCAATATCGGATTGGCAATGTATCTTCCGGGAGCTGGTTTTTTTATCATTCCTGTGTTTTGCAGTTTGATTATGCTGGCGTATTATGTGATTACGCAGAAGACAAATTGGGTATTAAATTTGATTTTGGCAATTCCCGCATTTGTGATTTTAGTTCCGTTTATTGTGATGTTTCCGATTGGTTTGGGATTGAAAATGCTGGCCGGAAGCGCGGTTTTAGTCGCTTTGGTTTTCAGTCTGCTGATGCCTGTTTTTGGATATTATCCAAAGAAAGGAAATTGGGCGCTGGCAATGGTTTTGATTGCAATTGGATTTTTCATCAAAGCACATTTGGGTTCTGGTTACGAAGAAGGAAAAGCAAAACAAAACAGCTTGATTTATGTCTTTGATAATGATACGCAAAAAGCGCTTTGGGTAACGTATGACCAAAATTTAGACGATTGGACTAAGAATTATTTGGGACAAAATCCGGGTGATGCGAAACAGCTCGAAAACTATAATTTATTCAGCAAATACAATTCAAAATTTGCATATTCTGCTCCGGCGGAAGCCAAGGATTTAGAAGGCCCGACGATTCGTTTTACTAAAGATTCTGTGATTGGAAATCAACGTTATTTAACCATAAAAATAACTCCGAACCGAAAGGTAAATCGTTATGATATTTTTGCCCACGAGAACTTGACTTTCCATAATTTGAGAACGAATGGCGTGAAACATATCAACCAAAAAGGTTCTGCTTTCAAGCGAAACGGACGAAAATTATTGAGTTATTATGTGACTGATAATGAACCTCTAGAAATGCAATTTAGCGTGGATTCTAAAGCAGTTTTAGATATGGAATTGATGGAAGCGTCGTTTGATTTGCTTTCGAATAAAATGTTCAGCATCCCAAAAAGAGAAAATTGGATGATGCCAACGCCTTTTGTTTTGAACGATGCAGTGGTTATAAAACAGAAAATAAAAGCGAATTATAGAGAAGAAATTGTACTGCCAGTTTTGGATACTATTCCGCAACCAATTTTAAATACAGAACTCAATGTCCAAAATTAGTATTCTCGGCTGTGGCTGGTTAGGCTTGCCATTAGCGAAGTCTTTGTTAGCCAAAAAGCACGAATTAAAAACCTCAACAACTTCTCAAGAGAAAATTGAAAATCTGAAAAATCTTGGATTAAATCCGTTTTTGATTTCAATCTCTGATGTAATTGAAGGCGATGTTTCTGGATTTTTAAATGATTCCGAAATTTTGATAATCGATATTCCGCCAAATATCACCAATAGTGAAAACGAAGATTTCACGGCTAAAATTAAAAATCTGATTCCAGAAATTGAAAAATCTATGGTTCAAAAAGTGTTGTTTGTAAGCGCGACTTCGGTTTATGACGACGACGAAATTTTCAGAAATATTACGGAAGAAACTCCTGAAAATCCCGTTACTGAAAGTGCCAAACAAATGATGAAAGCAGAAGAAATTTTGTTTCAAAATAAAAATTTTCAAACCACGAGTCTTCGTTTTGGAGGTTTGTATGGAGAAGAGCGCCATCCGATAAAATATCTGTCAGGAAGAAGTGGCATTGCAAATCCTGATGCGCCGATAAACTTAATCGGACTATATGATTGCATCGGAATTATTGAAAAAATCATCGAGAAAAATGCTTGGAACGAAGTTTTTAATGGCGTAAATCCAAAACATCCAACTCGAAAAGAATATTATAACGGACAAGCTGAAAAGTTGGGATTGCCGTTAGTTGGTTTTTACGAAAGTAAAATTTCTGTTGGGAAAATTATTGATAGTTCAAAAGTTGAAAAAGTTTTGGATTATCAATTTGGGGAGTTGTGATTTTTCTTTGGAAACACTGGCAGTTTGATTGAAATGAAAATCTTATGAAAAAATATTTATTGTTATTTTGTGTTTCAATTTTGCTTTCGTGCGAAGGTAAATTGCCTGCGAAAAAACAAGACAAAGTTTATGTAATTTCAAAGGACACTTCCTTCAACTTTATCAATAGAGAAGATTATTATGCTGGTTTTAATCTAATTCTGGGTGATCGTAATAAAGTTTATTTTTTTCAGGGTCCTCGTTTTTGGAATTGTATTCCAACAGACAATCCACCTTATTTCATAAATCTTGAGCCTTCAGATATCATTGAATTACCGTACGAAAATATTGATGAATTTATAAAATTGAATAAAAAACACCATTCCGCCTTTTCTGACATTTATAACATCGTTTCTCCCTATGATTCTATAAAATCGAAAGCGTTTGAAAAAATAATGCAAGGATTTGCTTCCGTTAAACAAAAGAAATACATCATCAGACGTACTACTTTTGAAGAAAATCAAGTGCTTTTTCATAAAATAAATCATCTCAATTATGATCCTCAAGAAATTAATTGGGATACTGCAGAAGTGTATTTTAGCAGAAAGGAAGATATTGACTCAATACTAAAAGTAAGTCAGCAGAAATTTAAAAAATAAAAAAAATCCCAAGCTTTCACTTGGGATTTTTTTATAATATCCGGTAAACTATTACCAGATTTTAACTCTCTTTTCTGGCTCGACATACATTCCGTCGCCTTTTTTAATGTCAAAAGCTTGATAGAACGCGTCCACGTTTTGAAGTGGCACATACGCTCTGTACATTCCTGGCGAGTGCGGGTCTGTTTTCACTTGGTTTTTGATCGCTTCGTCTCTGGCTTTCGTTCTCCAGATCGTTGCCCAAGAAATAAAGAAACGTTGCTCTGGCGTGTATCCGTCGATCAATCCTGGGTTTCCGTGTTGTTTCAAGTAAATCTGCAGACCGTCATAAGCTGCGTTTACACCACCTAAATCTCCTATGTTTTCACCCAATGTAAATTTACCATCTACAAAAGTTCCAGGCAACGGTTGCAATGCGCTGTATTGATCAGCCAAAGCACCACCTAAACCTGTAAATTGCTCTAAATCTTCTGCTGACCACCAATCAACCAAGTTTCCATCGGCGTTGTATCTTGAACCAGAATCATCAAAACCGTGCGAGATTTCGTGCCCGATTACAGCTCCAATTCCGCCATAATTTACAGCTTCATCAGCTTTGTAATCATAAAATGGCGGTTGCAAGATTGCTGCTGGAAAAACAATTTCGTTATAAGAAGAATTGAAATAAGCATTCACCGTTTGTGGCGACATGAACCATTCGTCTTTGTCAACTGGCTTGTTTAATTTTGTCAAATCATCTTCATAACTCCATTTTGAAAGGTTTTTCATGTTTTCAAAATAGCTTCCGCCGTTTTCTGGAGCGTTGATTGTCAAGCCAGAATAATCTTTCCATTTATCTGGATAACCAACTTTAATTCTTGATTTGTGCAATTTTTCGATAGCGCTAACTTTCGTCGCTTTGCTCATCCAAGGAAGATTATTGATTCTATTTTCAAAAGCTAAAAATACGTTTTTGATCATGCTTTCCGCTTTTGCTTTTGCTTCTGGCGGGAATTTTTTAGCTACGTATAATTTACCCAAGGCTTCGCCCACAGTTCCGTTTACTGTTTGCAACGCTCTTTCGTCACGCGGTCTTTGTTTGATTGCGCCTGTCAAAGTTTTTCCGTAGAAATCAAAATTTGCGTTTTCAATTTCGGTAGAAAGCATTGCAGTTGAACGGTTCAACAACGTCCATTTCATGTAAGCTTTAAAATCTTCAACTTTATAATCTTTAAAAATTTGTTCCAAAGCCGTCATGTATTTTGGTTGAGAAACAATTAAAGTATCAATTTTCGGAAGTTTTACTGCCGTGAAATAAGCATTCCAGTTGATCGAAGGCGTTAATTTCTGCAAATCAGCCACCGTCATCGGATTGTATGATTTTCTGCTGTCGCGTCTTTCCACTCTGTCAAATCTTGGTTTTGACATGGCTGTTTCAATTGACAAAACTCTCGCTGCATCTTTTGTAGCGTCAGCTGGTTTTTCTCCAAGATATTGCAACATTCTGGCAACGTGCAATTCATATTTCTGCTTTTTCTCCTTTGAATCGGCATCTTCAGAAACATAATAATCACGATCAGGAAGTCCCACTCTACCCGGACCAACAGAAAGAACGTTTCTGTTACTGTTTTTGTCATCAGCGCCAATGTATGATCCAAAGAAACCTAAGCCGCCATAAGGTTCCATTTCAATTAGCAACGCCTGAATATCTTTTACGTTTTTAACCGCGTTGATTTTAGCCAAAATTGGTTTTAACGGAGCAATACCTTGTTTGTTTCTTGAAACCGTGTCTAAGATCGTTTTGTATAAATTAACCGCTTTTGCCTGATCTGATTTTGGATCTAATTTTTTATCAGCTTGCGCTTCTTTTAAAATGGCCAAAGCATCGTTATCTGTGTTCTGGCGTAATTCGTCAAAACTTCCCCAACGCGTTCTATCGCTTGGAATTTCAGTTTGTTTCACCCAAGTTCCGTTTACGAAACTGAAAAAATCGTCTTTCGGTTTCACGCTTTTGTCCATGTATTGCAATTCAATACCGTGGGTTTTTTTCTCCTGAGCATTCGCTCCCATTGATGCTAAAACTAGCGCAGTAATGGAAAGCATGCTTCTATTTAAGATTATTCTCATGTTGAAAATTTGTTTAGTGTCACAAATTTAAAAAGTTAATAATGGTATGGAATCAATTTACTGTTAAAAATAGAGTTCGATGATTGTTTAGTTCGTAATTTCGCAAAAATTTCTTCCGGATGCTTACCTTCTTTAAAAAATATCGAATTTTCTTTGTTGTCTTTTTCATACTTTCTGCCATTATTCTCACGCTTTTTTATTTTGCTTTAAAGCCTTCAAAAACATTAAAAGTTTATAATCCGGCAGACGTGAATCCAGAAATGGTAGACACCACGGTTCAATATGTAAAAAAATACCACACGATTGACGATTTTTCTTTTACCAATCAAAACGGAAAAACGATTACTCAAAAAGATTATGAAGGAAAGATTTATGTGGCCGATTTTTTCTTCACGACTTGTCCTTCAATTTGTGTTCCGATGGGCGAAAATATGGCTTGGTTGCAAGATCAAATCAAGGAAAATCCAAAGGTAAAGTTGCTTTCTCACACCGTTATGCCCGATGTGGATACACCTGAAGTTTTAAAAGCGTATGCCCAGAAAAAAGGCGTAATTGACAGCAAATGGAACTTGGTCACCGGAAAAAAAGAAGACATTTATTATATCGCCAGAAAATCATATTTGGCCGTAAAAACTACAAATTCAAGCGAATTGTATGATATGGTTCACACCGAAAATTTTGTTTTAGTTGATTCCAAAAGAAGAATCCGCGGTTTTTATGACGGAACCAAATTGGAAGAAGTGAAAAGATTATTGGAAGATATTAATTTTTTGAGCGCTGAAAAATAATTAGTTTTCTGGAATATAAATATCAAATCGGGCTCCTTGACCATTTTTGCTGGTCGCCGTGATTCTTCCTTTGTGGTTTTCAACGATTTTCTTGACGATTGAAAGCCCGATTCCTGTGCCGTCGTATTTTTCTCTTGGGTGCAGACTTTGGAACAATTCAAATATTTTTTCTGAATATTTTTGGTCAAAACCAATTCCGTTGTCTTCCACTTTTATGTGGCAAATTTTTTCTGAAAGCTCGTTTCCGTCAATAATCTCGCTTGTAATTTTGATATGAGGCGTTTTATCGGGAGCAGAAAATTTTAAAGAATTGCTAACCAAATTATAAAGTAATTGGCGCATTTGAAAATTAATAATATTGCAATGGCACAAATCAACGGCTTCAATTATTGCGTTTTTATTTTCAATTTCTTCCTTTAAATCTGAAACAACATCAATCATTACATGACTTAAATCTAAAAACTCAAACTTTTTGGCGTCCACGCTGGCTCTAGAATATGCCAATAAATCATTGATTAAAGTCTGCATCCTGCCGGCCGCTTTTTGAATTCTTTCAAAATAATCTTTTCCAGAATCGGTAAGATTTGTTGCTTCTTTTTCAGCAATTGCGCTTGAGAAGATTTGTATTTTTCGTAAAGGCTCTTGCAAATCATGACTTGAAATGTAAGCAAACGCTTGAAGTTCCTTGTTCATTTTGTCTAAGGAGTCATTGTTTTCCTTCAGTTCTTGTGTTCTTTCTTCAACTTTTCGTTCGAGTAAATCAGTAAATTTCTTTTGATTTTCGTCGCTGATTTTATGCAATTCTCGTTCCTCATCGAGCTTCAGTTCAAAATCATCCATCTTTTCAATTGTTTCGAGGTGAAACGCAATCAAATCTGTAAACAACGTGAACATTCCGATGATTTCAGGAGTATTTACCTTGTGCGGATGTGGATCAATAGCGCAAAGTGTTCCAAAAAAACGTCCGTCTTTTCTGACGATTGGCATTGAGATATAACTTTGAAAACCATATTGCAAAGGCGTGTGATGGTTTTTAAAATCAGGATCTTCAGCAACATGATTAATAATAACCGCGTGTTTGTGCTGTCTGATTTCGTTGCAAATTGTGGTTTTTAATTCTAATTCGTCGCCTGGTTTTAATCCAAAAGAAATATCATCACGAACGCCACAAGTGATCCAGCGCTCGTCTGTAACTCTGGCCACAGCCGAGAATCCCATTTTTGTAGTTTGGCAAACAACATCGAGCAAGTTAGCGATAATGGGAATTTTCCCAATGTCTCTAATATCTTTTGCGTAGTCGTTCTCTGCCATCTTTTTACTCTAAATTCAAAAGCTAAATTTAGGTATAAATTTCTATAAAAATAAATTACTTTTTTAAAATTGAGATTTTATCTAATTAGATTTTTGGAATGCCATAAAATCTGACAATTCTTTTGTAAAATCATTCAAGTCGTCAATTGGTTGCTGCACTAATTTAATGACTTCAATTTTCTGTTCCGCATTAAATTGCGGATTATTCAAGATTTCTAAAATTCCTAATAATGTTGAAATCGGATGCCTCACCTTGTGATTTGTAATAAAAAGCATTTCTTTTAAAGCTTCCTGCTGTTTCTGCTTTATCACTTCTTTTCTAGCTTTTAAGGCTTTGTATCTAATCAAAATATAGGCGACAATCCAAATGGAACATATTGACAAAATTCGATTTATATAAATAAAACTGAAAGTATCTTTTTGGGCAAAATGGAAAAGATTGATTAAAACAAAAGTGGAAATTAAGACTGCAAAAGAAAGTATTGTCGCTCTTTTTTCATTGATCAAAATTGGCAATGAAATAATATAAAGTACTCCTGCGGAAATTCCCAAAGGAACAATATAGTCGATAATTACGACCGATATTATGACGAGAATAGTGACAGCTTTCGCGTTTAAAAAATGTTTCATCGTTTGCAATTCTATAAAAGATGTAGTTTTACCAAAAAGGTTGCTTTAATCTAAAATACTCCAACGACACCAAGGGTTCGCGCTCCTACTCTAAAATTCCAACTTATTTTATCTGGATCTTTATACTTGTACTTTTTCTCGTTTTTCAAATATTTGTCGATGCATTCAACCACGGCAACGCTCATGACCAAGCTCAACCCAACGTCTGTTACCCAATGCTGGCGTTCCCAAAGTCTGGATACCGGAGAAATCAATCCAACACCATAAATTCCGTAGCGAACAAATGGATTTTCAAACTGTTTTCCGATTGCATAGGCGGTTGTAAAACTTAAAATCGTGTGCCCGGAAGGAAAAGAATTATATCCCGGATCATTGGCAAAAGGTTTGAAATGTAAATTTCCTTTGTCCATTTCTGGCCTTGCGCGACCGCCAACTGTTTTGGCCAAGGTTTGAATAATTCCCGATGCCGAAGCTGATGCAATCATCAAAACTCCGGTTCTTCTTATTTTTTCATTGTTGGTAAAAAGTCCAAAGAGATAGACGCTTCCGGTGATGCCATAATTGTTTTGAGGACTTCCAAAATACCATCCAAAATCTCTTAAACTCTGAGGCATTTTTTTACCTTGGTCAGCAAAAAAATCACCAGCCGATTCATCTGCAAAAGAAAGCAGAACGGTACCGGCCAAAACGCCGCCAGCAGTCAGCAAATCATCTTTTTGCCAATGAAATGGTCGTGAATAAGTGTATTTTATGGCTCCAAAAGCGGTAACTCCATCATATCTTAAGTTTTGCCAGATGGTGTTTTTCTTTTTAATTGTGTCAACTTGCGAGATTGGCAAAACGAGCGTATCCACTTTTGCTTCGGCAACTTGCAATGTATCGGGAAGAATTTGAGCTTTTACAACAGAAAAATTTAATAATAGAAACAGCAGTAAAAGGGTTGCGCCTTTTGTATTTGAAACTTGCATTTTGATAAAATTGTGGTATGCAAAATTACGACAAACAAGCGCACACTTCTTCTATTTTAATAGATTTCAATACTTCGCTAAAAATTGGCAATTTCTGTTGATTCTTAGAATTTTTTGTCCTTAAAATAATACAATTTATCTTCGTCTGTGATTTCTCTCAAAACATTGCAGGGGTTTCCCACGGCAATTACATTATCAGGAATGTTTTTTGTAACAACGCTTCCAGACCCGATTATTGTGTTATCTCCAACTGTGATTCCGGGATTTACAACTACATTTCCTCCAATCCAAACGTTGTTTCCAATTGTTATCGGGAAAGCGTATTCTGAACCAGTATTTCTTTGTTCGTGATGAATGGGATGCCCGGCGGTTAGCAAGCTTACATTTGGTGCAAACATCACATTGTCGCCAATTTTTACTTCGGCACAATCTAAAATTGTACAATTGTAATTACTGTAAAAGTTCTTTCCGACAAAGATATTGTAACCATAATCGCATCTAAAAGGCGGTTCGATATACGTTCCTTTTTCAGCTTTCCCGAAGAGTTTTTTGATGATTTCTGTTCTGAATTTCAATTCCTTCGGATGTGAATTATTAAATTCAAAAACCAACTCTTTTGCATTTTGTCTTTCGGTGAAAAGTTCTTTGCCATTGGCCAAATAAGGTTCTCCCGAAATCATCTTTTGCTTTTCTGTCTTCATTATTTTTTACTTTTCAAATCAATTTAAAGCGGATTTCCGTTTCCGTCAGTTGTTAAAACTTCACTCATATAATCAAAAAACGGACGCATATTTTTAAAAGCATCATTCATTTTTTCTGAAAAATCTGAAGCCAAAACTTCTTTATCTGTAAAATTTTTGACCAATAAAAACTGCTTGAAACGCAATAAATCAATTGATTCGTCATCAGCTTTGAAACCTTTTGGAGTGGTTTTTAATTGTTCTCCTTTTAATTCCTTGAAGGTTTCTTTAAAATTTTTACTGTTTAAAATAGCTCGCAATTCACTGCTGTCTCTGCTGATATCGTCGCGAACACGTTTTAAATCTTCAGCATTTGGACCAAAGAAACCGCCTGCGACAAAAGTGTTTCCGGGTTCAATATGAAAATAATAACCGCCACGTCTTTCTTTTGTAGCCCTAGAAAAACTGCCACTCCAATTATTTTTATACGGAATTTTATCTTTTGAAAATCGCGTGTCGCGGTAAATTCGATGCAAACTCTTTTTCCCCGACGCCGTTTCGATCACATCGTGAGAATTCATTTTTGCCATTAAATCTTCCGCAAAATCAATGATCAACTCGTGTTGTTTTAAGTATGTCTGTTTGTTGGCTTCAAACCAATCTCTGTTATTGTTTTCTTTTAAGTCATTTAAGAAATCAAAACTCGATTTTTGAATAATTGGATGATTTGCCATACGATTGCTTTTTGAGAATAAAAGCGAAGATAAATAATAATGGGTGAGTTCGTCTGCCAAAAAATTTATAAAAAAAGGGCACCGTTTTAAAACGATGCCCTAATCAACAAACTATAATTTTAATTAATTTTTCTTCTTTCCGTCGATGATTGCTCCGGTTCCAGCACCAACGGCTGCTCCGGCCAAACCGCCAATGATGGCTCCTTCACCTTTTTTCTTAGAAACCGCTGCTCCTGTAATTGCTCCGGCTCCGGCTCCGATTACGGCTCCTTTTGCAGTTCCGCTCCAGCCTTTTTTCTTTTGTTCAGCTGTAACTGGCGCTGAGTTTCTTGCTGATGCGTTTGCGACACGTTGGGCTGCCACAGCTTCCTTTTCAGCGATAATTGCGTTCATTGAATCCACTGTTTTTTGTTTCGCCAATGCTTCTTTTTCAACTTTCATCACCGCTTTAATTGAGTCTAACTCTCTTTGCTGGTCTAATGCTACTTTTTCTGCTGCCGTGTCTCTACAAGATGTAAAAACGAACGCAATAACTGCTATATAAAGTACCTTTTTCATGACGTTTCTTTTTTAGGATTAATGTGTGGATAAAGATAGTTTGGTTCGCCAAGGATATCCTTACACGATTTCGTTTTAATATTATAGCAATGAGACACTCACAAACGATGCCAAGTTTTTAAAATAATAGCATGTTGTAAACTTTTTGGAGAATGATATAAGACATAACCATCTGATAATCTGCAATTTTGTTAAGCTAAGAAAAATTAAAATTATTGGAATGAATATGAAATTGAAACGCACAAAAAAAATCGAATTACACAATTATGTGGACTACACTATCGGGGCATTGTTATTATTTTCTCCAATTTTATTTTCGTTGAAATCAGAATCGACAGAAGCCAAAATCATTTTCACTACCGGGTTGGCAGTAGTTTTATTAAACACAATCACGAAGCATCGTCTTGGCCTTGCCAAAATCATAACGAAACGCACGCACTTGAAGATTGATATATTTTTAGGATGGTTATTGGCGGTTTCACCCTTTTTGTTTGGATTTTTCGGAAGTATTGTTTTGCCTCATTTTTTACTCGGAAGCGTTTTAATTTTGAATGGTTTTTTACTGCCGCTTTCTCCAAAAAAGAATAAATATAGTGTGATTTTAAGTAAAGAAGAAAACCCGGTTTACGCCAATAGATAGCGATATCTTAGGATACAAGATATTAAAACCGAATATCAAATCTTCCGTCAGTTACACTTACGATTTCGCCATTTGAGTTGATCGCGTCAAACCAAAACGTCCCGGTAACGATGTGCTTTTGGCTGTCGTAATGCAGTAATTTCAATTCTCCACGTTCGATATCCGTTGTATAAAATTCGTTACTTTCTAAATTATTATTGAAATATCTTCCATAACCCGAAGCACTTTCCACTGCGGCAAGGTCAAAAGTCTGTGGCACTACATTGTGAATATCGATACCACCACCGATTACATCCACACTTTTAAAATCATCGTAGGCATCTCCCTTGTGAGAAAAACCAATTCTAATATAGGAGTTGCTATTTTCGAAATCCTGCTCTAAATCAAAATGAACGTTGCCATACATTCCGCCACCTCTTGGTTTCAACACCGCGCCATTTACCTTGCAGGAAATTCCTCCGGTTCCGTCATAATTTAAGTTTGTCAGTTTGCCGTCATTTGCGTCGTCATTATTGCAAGACAGACATAAAAGAAATAAAAAGGAAGCTATTATTTTATTCATAATTGGTCATTTTCAATTATTTAGATAGATGTAATTTCATTTAAAAAGTTGCGCGAAATGATTCTTAAAAGTAAGAATTTTAACTTAGTATCTGACTTTAGCCTAAATAAAACTTAAAAAATAATCGTGCTGTATTTTAATTTGCATATTTGCTTACTGTTAGATTTTTCGGTCAAATCTGTAAATTTAAAACCATTAAATATGAAGGAAAAAATACTATTTGCTCTTTTTTTATTTAGTACTCAACTTTGCATTTCACAAACTCAAAAACTTTTAAGCGGCGTTGTAAAGACCGATGATTTCCCATTAAAAGGAATTGAAATTATCAACCAAACTACGCAGAACGTTGCTGTAAGCGATGATTATGGAAGATTTTCTATTTTGGCTACAGAAAAAGACAAAATTCTTTTCTACGGAATTGACTATTACCAAAAAACGATTTCTGTTAACTCTCAATCGTTTGCTGAAAAATTTGTCGTTTTACTTTCAAAAAAGCCAATAGAAATTGATGAAGTCATCGTTGAAAAACAAGAAAATCCCTGGTCAAGCGATTATATGAGCAAAATTATGGACAAACAATATGTCGATGATTTACAAACTTCGCCAAAGAACACTTTGGTTTATGACGGACAAACGATGGGCGTCGATTTTGTAAAAGTAGGCCAATTAGTCAGCAAATTATTCAAGAAAAAAGATAAGAAAACCGTTGAAAAAAATTCGACTTTTACTGAATTTTCGACTAATAATTTCAACCAAAAGTTTTTTGCCGAAACGCTAAAAATTCCTGAAGATGAAATGTTTCTGTTTTTAGAATTCTGCGAGGCTGATCCGAAGTCGGCTGCCATTCCAACTCAAAACAACAATTTAGCTACCTTAGATTTTTTGTTTGCAAAAAACGAAGAATTTAAGAAAATTAGAGATGCAAAAAAGCCTTGATTTTAAAAGCGCTGACCAAAATCGTGTAGCCAAAAAAAAATCCTTACTTTTGCAATCTAAATTCAATCTAAATAAGACTTGAAAACGTTAGCAACACTCAAAATAGGCCAAAAAGCACTCATCCTCGATTTTAATATTGACAACATACCGCTAAAACTTCTGGAAATGGGATGTCTCCCAGGAAATTTCGTGGAGTTATTGCAAGTCGCACCTCTTGGCGACCCCATTTATATCAATGTTAATGACAGTTTTGTGGCCATCAGAAAAGAAGTTGCGCAAGAAATTAGTGTCGAAGTCTTGAATCCTTAATTATGAGCCACAATAATTTAAAAGTAGCCTTAATTGGTAATCCAAACGTAGGAAAAACTTCGGTTTTTAACCAATTGACGGGCTTAAAACAGCAAGTGGGAAATTATCCCGGAATTACCGTTGAAAAGAAAATCGGCTTTTGCAAGCTGAACGGAAATACAAAAGCAACCATCCTTGATTTACCCGGAACTTACAGCTTAAATGCCAGTTCGATCGACGAAAATGTGGTAATCGAATTGCTTTTAAATAGAAACGATCCAAATTTTCCGGATGTGGCCGTTGTGGTTACCGAAGTTGAAAATTTAAAACGAAACCTGCTTCTTTTTACGCAGATAAAAGATCTTGAAATTCCAACGATTTTGGCCATAAATATGTCAGATCGAATGGCTTACAAAGGAATTTCCCTTGATATTGCTTACTTGGAAAAAGAACTGAAAACAAAAATTGCGCTGATCAGTTCTCGCAAAAACCTTGGAATTGACAATTTAAAAGAATTAATTGCCAACCACCAAGAATTGTCCACAGAACCTTGCTTAAACGCGTCAAGCATCGACCCAGAATATTTTGACCGACTTCGCAAAGCTTTTCCAAAAGAATTGCTTTATAAATTATGGCTCGTAATCACGCAAGACGTCAACTTTGGAAACTTGCAGCGTAATGAAATTGAAGAAAAATCGTTTGCAAAGTCAAGTCCTGAGCTGAAAAAAATGCAGCAGAAGGAAACCATAAAAAGATACCAGTTTATCAATGATGTGCTGAAAATTGGCTACACTGTTGATGTTTCAAAAGCCAAAGGAATTCGTGCCAAATTAGACAAAATATTGATGCACAAAGTCTTTGGATATTTGATTTTCTTCGGAATTTTAATGCTGATTTTCCAATCGGTTTTTTCGTGGTCAAGTATTCCGATGGATTTCATTGACGAATCATTTGCAAAGCTAAGTTCTTGGGCAAAAACAGCAATGCCCGAAGGAACTTTAACCGATTTAATTTCCGAAGGAATCATCCCAGGAATTGGTGGCGTCGTAATTTTTATTCCGCAGATTGCCTTCCTTTTCTTGTTTATTTCCGTCTTGGAAGAAAGCGGTTATATGAGTCGCGTTGTCTTTTTGATGGACAAAATCATGCGAAGATTTGGCCTCAGCGGAAAAAGCGTCGTGCCTTTAATTTCGGGAACTGCGTGCGCGATTCCGGCAATTATGGCAGCCAGAAATATTGAAAATTGGAAGGAAAGATTGATCACCATTTTAGTCACGCCATTTACAACTTGTTCGGCCAGGCTTCCGGTTTTTGCCATTTTAATTGCTTTGGTAATTCCGGAAGAAAAAGTTTTAGGATTCATCAATTTACAAGGACTGACTTTGATGATTTTATACCTTTTAGGTTTTGGGATGGCAGTTTTTTCAGCTTACATTTTGAACAAAATATTGAAAGTCAAAAACAAGTCTTATTTTGTCGTGGAAATGCCAAATTACAGAATGCCATTGTTTAAAAATGTGGCAATTAATGTAATTGAAAAAACTAAAGCTTTCGTTTTTGGAGCCGGAAAAATCATCCTCGCTTTGTCAATTATTCTGTGGTTTCTAGGTTCACACGGACCCGGAAATGATTTTAAAAACGCTGAACAAATCGTGACAGAAATGCCTCAAAATATGGGAATTCCTGACGAAGTTTTGCAAGACGAAATCGCTTCATATCAATTAGAAAATTCATACATCGGAATCATCGGAAAAGGTATTGAGCCAGTAATTCGTCCGCTTGGTTATGATTGGAAAATAGGAATTGCAGTTGTAACTTCGTTTGCAGCAAGAGAAGTTTTCGTAGGAACTTTAGCCACAATTTATAACGTCGGAAGCCACAGTGAAGAAGAAGTCACGATAAAAAATAGAATGGAGGCCGAAGTCGATCCGGTAACGGGCAAAAAGATTTTCAACTTTGCCACGGGAATTTCACTTTTGCTATTTTATTCGTTCGCAATGCAGTGTATCAGCACGCTCGCGATTACCAAAAAAGAGACAAATTCATGGAAATGGCCAATGTTGCAATTGGGCTTTATGAGCGTTTTTGCTTATGTGGTTTCGTTGATTGCGTATCAAGTCCTGAAATAGTTTAGGCTTTCTTTGGGACTAAAAATCGTCGTATTTTTTAACTTTGCAAAATGGATCTACAATCAGTCATAGCTTATCTTTTGGTCGTTGCCGCCGTAGCTTTTTTAATCAAGAAATTCTTCTGGAAAAAAAGAAAAAAAGCGGGCGATTGTGGCGGTGATGATTGCGGTTGTCATTAACCCAAAGCCACGTCGAGCGTCATCATCACGACAAATCCTCCGATAAAACCAAGCGTTGCAATATCTGTATTTTTATCTTGTTGCGTTTCTGGAATCACTTCTTCAACAACCACAAAAATCATTGCGCCTGCGGCAAAAGCCAAAGCGTAAGGCAAAATCGGCGTGAAAAAAGTCACGGCAACAGCGCCAATAACTCCGGCAATTGGTTCGACCAAAGCAGAAGATTGGCCATACATAAAACTTTTTCTTCGGCTCATTCCCATTCGTCGCAACGGCATTGAAACCGCAATTCCTTCCGGAAAATTCTGAATTCCGATTCCAATGGCTAATGTCAAAGCTCCAGCAATCGAAGCTTCGGGAATTCCGGCTGCAACACCTCCAAATAGAACTCCGACAGCCAAACCTTCAGGAATATTGTGCAAAGTAATTGCTAAAACCAGTAAAGTTGTTCGTTGCCACGGCGATTTCACGCCTTCCGTTTCTTGGAAATTAATATGTAAATGTGGTAAAATTTTATCCAAACCAAAAAGAAAAAGCGCGCCAAGCATAAATCCAATCGCAGCCGGAATTACTTTTTGAAAACCCTCGCCTTCACTCATTTCAATTGCTGGCGCCAAAAGACTCCAGTAACTTGCCGCAACCATCACGCCGCCAGTAAAACCAAGCATTCCGTCAAGAACTGCACGGTTCATTGTTTTGAAGAAAAACACGAAAGAAGCACCAAAAGCAGTAATGAACCAAGTAAAAAGCGTGGCGTAAAGCGCAGCTAAAATCGGGTCGATGCTTTCAAAATAGTCAACTAAAGATTGAAACATATTAAATTGTTTTTACATAAAGGTTGCTCGCAATTTTGTTCGAAATATTTAATTCTCGTCCGTTTACCTTTATTTTTAAGGATTGATCAAAGCTTTCTTTTGAAATAAATTCGATTTTTGATCCAAGCGAAATTTCCTGTTTGTCAAGGTATTGCAAAAATTCCGAAGAAGTATCTTTTACGCCGACACAAACGCCAATATTTTTTCCTGATAATTCAGAAAGCAACTGTTTTTCGACTTTAATAATTCTTCCTTCACTATCCGGAATCGGGTCACCGTGCGGATCTTCCGTAGGATTTCCAAGAAAATCATCTAACTTATTTATTAATTTTTCTGATTTAATATGTTCCAATTGTTCGGCGACATCGTGCACTTCGTCCCAAGAAAAGTCTAATTTGTCCACTAAAAAAACTTCCCACAAACGGTGTTTTCTCACAATCATTTTAGCGCCTAATTTTCCTTTTTCGGTTAATGAAACGCCTTGGTATTTTATATAGTGAATCAAATCTTTTTCGGCTAATTTTTTCAACATGTCGGTTACAGAAGACGCTTTCGTTTCCGTTTTTTCGGCAATTGCGTTGGTCGTGCAAACATCTGAATCAACAGCATTTGTCAAGTGATATATTGTTTTTAAGTAATTTTCTTCTGAAAAAGTCATTTTTTATTTGGTATAAGGTTTATGGCGTTTTTTATTTGTTTACGATAAATAACGGAATCGATATTTTATGGCGCAATTTATCAACTGTGGTTCCAAAAATCAAATCTTTAAAACCAGTGTGGCCGTGCGTTCCCATTACTAAAATGTCAAAATTTCCTGCATTAACAATCGCTGGAATCACTTTATCTGGAGCACCGAATCCGAGTTGGGTTTCCACTTTATAGCCTTCTTGCGTCAGCATAATTTTATATTCTTCCAATAATTTTTCGTCGATTGTCGTTTCGTGATCTTTGATATTTTCTCCATAAACCATCGCTCCGACGGTTTCCACAATATGAATCAAAGTATATTTTGCTTCGTTGCCACCAAGTTCAAACGCATTGTTAATCGCAGCTTCATCGGAACTTGAAAAATCTACTGAAATTGCAATATTTTTCTTGGAATACGTTCCGGTTTTAGAAAATTTCAGGGCTAAATTATGTGGCGAATGATTCTGGAATTCAGTTTTTGATTTGGTAAAAAACGGTTTAAAAACGATAAAAAGAAGCAAAAACAAGAAACCAAAAGCCGTCGGAACGACTGTCAGCCAAATCCAAGTTGGGTTTTCAGAAGCTTCCATCCAGCCAGTTATTTCGTCGTAAACCAATTTTGCATTTAGCGAAACAATTGTTGCGGCGATAATCCAGGAAGCAATTTTAGTCCATTTTCCGATATGAAAACCGTTCATTTTTGTCTTGTCGCTCACAAAATGAATCAAAGGAATTATAGCAAAACCGAGTTGCAGACTCAAAATAACCTGGCTAAAAATCAGCAGTTTTCCGGTAACACTTTCGCCATAAATCCAAATGACTAAAACCGCCGGAACAATTGCAATCAACCGCGTGATAATTCTTCTGACCCAAGGTTGAATTCTTAGATTTAAATAACCTTCCATAATAATTTGTCCGGCCAAAGTTCCCGTGACTGTTGAGCTTTGTCCTGCAGCAATCAAAGCTACGGCAAATAAAATAGGCGCCCATTTATTTCCCAAAAGCGGTTCTAAAAACTGATGTGCATCTTGAATTTCAGCGACTTCAAAATAGCCGTTTTTGTGAAAAGTTGCGGCAGCTAAAATTAAAATCGCGGCGTTTACGAAGAAAGCCAAATTAAGTGCAATCGTAGAATCGATCAAATTATATTTAAGCGCCTGCTTGATTCCAGCTTTGCTTCGGTCAAATTTTCGAGTTTGTACTAATGACGAATGCAGATACAAATTATGAGGCATGACCGTTGCTCCGATTATGGAAATTGCGATATAAAGTGCAGCTTCATTTGGCAACGACGGAATCAATCCTGCAAAAACTTTATCGACTTCTGGCTGTGCAAAAATCATCTCAAAAACAAACGAAAACCCGATGATGGCAACTAATGCGATGATAAAAGCTTCCATTTTTCGCATTCCTTTATTGATCAAAAATAGCAGTAGAAAAGTATCTAAAACGGTAATCAAAACACCTTCGATCAAGGGCAATCCGAATAATAGATTTAAACCAATTGCCATTCCCAAAACTTCGGCTAAATCACAAGCGGCGATGGCAATTTCCGCCAAGAAATATAAAATATAATTGACAAAAGGCGAATAAGTTTCTCTGGAAGCTTGTGCTAAATCGCGCTGTGTGACGATTCCCAGACGAGCCGATAAACTTTGAAGAAGCAAAGCCATAATGTTGCTCATCAGCAAAACCCAAAGCAAAGTGTAACCAAATTGGCTTCCGCCGGCAAGGTCAGTCGCCCAATTTCCGGGATCCATATAACCGACGCTGATGAGATAAGCCGGACCTAAAAAGGCCAAAATCTTTCGAAAACCCGATTTTTTATTTTGAGTGGAAACCGATTCGTGAACTTCCTCTAAAGATTTACCCATATGAAACATAAGTTATTATACAAATTTAATAAAATTATTTGATTACTAAAATATAATTTTTAGATTTGTCTAAATTTATAATTACCCAAATGAAAAATATAATTTTATTTTTATCGATAATTATTTTCCAAATAGCCGAAGCGCAAGAAAAAAAATCAATTTCCGGAATCATAACTTCCGGCGGAATGGTTTTGGCGGATGCCGATATTAAAATTATTGGAACAAATTTTTCTGCTTCTTCTGATGAATCTGGATTTTATAAAATTGAAAATATTCCGGCTGGAAATTATAAAATCCAGATTTCTTTTGTCGGAAATAAAACGCTTCGCAAAAACATTTCGATTAAATCAGAAGATCTTGTCGTAGATTTTGAACTTGAAAATGACACTAATTCTTTAGACGAAGTTGTGGTTTCTGGAACTTTAAAACCTGTCAGCCGATTGGAAAGTCCGGTTCCGGTGGAAGTTTACAAACCCACTTTTTTCAAGAAAAATCCAACGGCAAATATCTTTGAAGCTTTGCAAAATGTGAACGGCGTTCGGCCGCAATTGAACTGTAATATTTGCAACACAGGCGACATTCACATCAATGGTTTGGAAGGTCCGTACACTTTGGTTTTAATCGACGGAATGCCTATTGTCAGTGGATTGTCAACGGTTTATGGCTTGTCTGGAATCCCAAATTCATTGTTAGAAAGAATCGAAATCGTGAAAGGGCCGGCTTCGTCTTTGTATGGAAGTGAGGCGGTTGGCGGTTTGATCAATATTATCACTAAAAATCCTTCGAGTGCGCCACGGTTTTCGGTTGATGGATTCAGCAATTCTTGGGGAGAAGCCAATTTGGATTTGGGTTTCAAAGCGAATTTGGGCGAAAAATCTTCGGTTTTATTAGGCGTAAATTACTTCAATTACAATGATCCTACGGATAACAACAACGATAATTTCACGGATGTGACTTTGCAACATCGAATTTCGGTTTTCCAAAAGTGGAATTTCGGAAGAAAAAGTGGCAAATTATTTTCGCTCGCCGGGCGTTATTTTTATGAAGATCGTTGGGGTGGAGAAATGCAATGGGAGAAAAAATACCGTGGCGGAAGCGAGGTTTATGGAGAAAGCATTTACACAAAACGCTATGAATTATTAGGAGCTTATGAACTTCCGATTGAAGAAAAAATGCTATTTTCTTTTTCGATTACTGATCACGATCAAAACTCGGTTTATGGCGATGTTCCTTATTTGGCGCAGCAGAAAATTGGTTTTGGGCAATTGACTTGGGACAAAAAATTAGGTAATCATGATTTGCTTTTTGGAACCGCAATTCGCTACCAATATTATAACGACAACACGCCAGCAACAGAAACTTCAGATAAAACCTGGATTCCGAGTGTTTTTGCGCAAGATGAAATTAAATTCAATGAAAAACATAGCGTTTTGCTTGGCGCGAGATATGATTACAATTCAGATCACGGTTCGATTTTCACACCACGTTTTGCTTATAAATTTAAAGCGACCGATAATGACATCATTCGTTTGAATGCCGGAACTGGCTTTAGAGTTGTAAATCTTTTTACCGAAGAACACGCTGCATTGACGGGCTCTCGCGAAGTTATTGTACAAGAAAAATTGAAACCAGAACAATCATATAACGTGAATTTGAATTATTTGACGAAAATTTATACTGAAAACGGAATATTTATCGGAATTGAAACTTCGGCTTGGTACACCTATTTTACAAACTCGATTATTCCCGATTATGATACAAATCCGAATCAGATTATTTATAAAAATTTAGATGGTTTTGCAGTAACAACAGGAATCAGCACAAACGTTGATGTTGTTTTCCAAAACGGATTGAAACTGATTTTAGGAGCAACTTATATGGATGTTTCAAAAACGGAAAACGATATCAAAACAAAACAAATCTTGACAGAAAAATTCTCAGGAACTTGGGCAATTTCCTATCAAATTCCAAAGTTTTTCATAGACATTGATTACACCGGAAATATTTATGGCCCGATGCGTTTGCCATTGCTTGGAGAAAATGATCCAAGACGAGAATATTCGCCAACTTGGAGCATTCAAAACATTCAATTTACATACAACAAATTGAAAAATATTGAGATTTATATGGGAATAAAAAATCTTTTAAATTGGACGCCTAACAAAGGAAATCCGTTTATCATCGCGCGTGCGAACGACCCATTTGATGAAAATGTGCAATATGGCCCAAGTGGAAATGTGTTGGTAACACCAGAAAACCCATATGGTTTGACTTTTGACCCGAGTTATGTTTATGGCCCAAATCAGGGAATTCGAAGTTTTTTTGGAGTAAGATATACTTTGAAATAAATAATTTAGAACAAGAATTTAAACGGAAAACAATTTTCACATTTCCTTATATGACCTTATATGCCTTATATGGTAATTCCAATCCCGACCATATAAGGAATATAAGTTCATATAAGTTATAAAATAATCCTTGAAAATCTTTTTAATCTGTGGCAAATGAAAAAAATTATGCTTCTATCTTTCTTCTTAATTGCAAATAAAAATTTTGCCCAATTAAACACGCACACTTTTGAAAACGCAGAAAAACTTTCCATAGAAAACCCAAAACCTTTCGTGATTTTCATCCACACAAATTGGTGCAAAATCTGCAAAATGATAGAAAACACAACTTTCAAAAACAAAGAAGTTATTCAGAATTTGAATGATAATTTCTATTTTATTTCTTTCAACGCCGAAGACAAAAAAGAAATAAAATTCAATAAAACCATTTTTAAATTCAAGCCAAAAGGAACCAATTCCGGAATCCATGAATTGGCAGAATTACTCTCAAATCAAACGTATCCCACAATCACAATTTTACAACCAGATTATTCAATTGTAACCCAAATAGAATCATTCGCCAACTCAAAAACATTGCTTCAAATTCTTGAAAAAGCAAAGAATTAAAATTCGTGAATTCGTGGCAAAATAAATATCCTTATTTTTGAGCTATGAGAAAGTACGATTACATTTTTGCCGGAACCGGATTGGCAGCGTTGATGACGGTTTACGAAATGATACTTTCGAAGAAATTTACTTCCAAAAAAATCTTGCTTCTCGATTCAGATGCCAAAAAAACTAACGATCGAACGTGGTGTTTCTGGGAAAAGCCAAATGGAACTTACGAGAATTTAGTCAGCAAAAAGTGGAATACTGCCATTTTTTCCAATGAAATTTATTCGAGAGATTTAGATTTGAATCCATATCAATACAAGATGATTCAAGGATTGGATTTTTATAATTTTATTTTCGAAGTTATTTCTAAACAAGAAAACATCGAATTTTCAAATCAAAAAGTAATTTCATTCCAAGAAGAAAACAACCAAGTTTCGGTCAAAACAGAAACAGAACATTTCACGTGCCAGAAGCTTTTCAACAGCATTTTTAATCCAAAAGAAGTTTTATCACAAGACAAATATCCGCTTTTGCAACAGCATTTTATTGGTTGGAAAATCAAAAGTGCAGAATCAGTTTTCACTGCAGAAAAAGCGACTTTTATGGATTTTTCGGTTGCCCAAAAAGGAAATACGCGATTCATGTACGTCTTGCCTTTTTCAGAAACCGAAGCTTTGTTAGAATATACTTTGTTCTCAAAAGATTTGCTTTCAGAAAAAGAATACGAAGACGAAATCAAAAATTACATCGAAAAATTAGGCATAAAAAATTACGAAATTATTGAAAAAGAAAAAGGAAATATTCCAATGACAAGTTATCCTTTTTGGAATAAAAACTCTAAAAACATAATAAACATAGGCTCGGCCGGAGGTTGGACAAAAGCCAGCACCGGTTACACTTTTAAAAATGCTTCCAAAAAATCAAAAGCTTTAGTTTCTTTTTTATTGCAAGAAAATGATTTTAGAAAATTCTATAAAAGAGACAAATTTTGGTTTTATGATTTATTGCTTTTGGATATTTTAGACAAAAAAAATCACGTCGGAAGTTCCATATTTTCTGCAATGTTCAAAAAAGGAAATCCAAGTCTGATTTTTAAATTCTTAGATGAAGAAACTACCTTTTATGAAGATACTCAGGTGATTTTAAAGTGTCCGACAGGTTTATTTTTGAAAGCACTATTTGACAGGATCATCCGTTAAAAATAGCTATCCAACTATAACAAATCTTTATCACAACAGATGTTTTCCCAAACTGAAAACTTTGTAACTTTGCACAAAATAGAGCCTTAAACTTTAAACAAAAAATTATGTATCCAGAAGAAATGGTAAAACCAATGCGTGCTGAATTATCAGATGCAGGTTTTGAAGAATTATATAGCGCAGGCGCGGTTGAAAATGCTATCGCAAAATCAGGAACAACCTTGGTTGTCGTAAATTCAGTTTGCGGATGTGCAGCAAGAAACGCACGTCCAGGAGCAAAAATGAGCCTTGACGGACAAAAAAAACCAGACCATTTGGTAACGGTTTTCGCTGGTGTGGACAAAGAAGCAGTAGATTCAGCTCGTGGATTTATGTTCCCTTTTCCTCCATCATCGCCAAGCGTTGCACTTTTCAAAGACGGAGAATTGGTCCACATGCTTGAGCGTCATCACATTGAAGGTCGCCCAGCTGAATTAATCGCTGAAAATTTAAAAGACGCTTACGCAGAATTCTGCTAAAAAGTAACAAAAATTAATACCAACCCTGCCAGAGTTTAAAACTCTGGCAGGGTTTTTAAATTAAATAGTTTTATCAAGAGCCAAACAAAAAGCATTTTTTAAATGAAATTCCCGCTGCAACCACTCGCTTTTCCCGGCTTGATCAGCCGTGAAAGAGCTCAAACAATGGCAGCATCTGGGCTATTTTTCAAACTTTTAGTTGTTTTTTAAAAGCCAGTTTCCCAATCTTTGTCCAAAAAACTGCAACCAAAAAAAAATCTGCGAATCTGCGGTTTTTCTCAAACCCATGACAATTGTCATTTTTCAAATCTCCAAATTAACCGTATATTTGCACCCGAATTCTTCTGTCATTGCGACATTGGAAACAATCTCATTCTCACTTAAAACGTTTATAGCATGCAACTGTACAACACCTTAAGCGCAGAAGAAAGAGCCGAGCTTATTGACCAAGCCGGAAAACAAAGACTTACTTTGTCTTTCTATGCGTATGCCAAAATTGAAGACCCAAAAAAATTTCGCGACGATTTATTTATCGAATGGAACAAACTCGACGCCCTTGGCCGAACCTATGTTGCCAAAGAAGGAATCAACGCACAGATGTCTGTTCCTGCAGAAAATTTTGAAGCTTTTCGTGAAACTTTAGAAGCTTATGATTTCATGAAAAACATCCGATTGAATGTTGCCGTGGAACATGACGACCATTCTTTCTTGAAATTGACAGTAAAAGTTCGCGACAAAATTGTCGCCGATGGTTTGAACGACGAAACTTTTGACGTAACAAACATCGGAGTTCACTTGAAGGCGAAAGAATTCAACCAAATTTTGGACGACCCAAATACAATTGTAGTGGATTTCAGAAACCATTATGAAAGTGAAATTGGTCATTTTAAAGGAGCAATTACGCCGGACGTAGAAACTTTCCGTGAATCTTTGCCGATAATTAATGAGCAATTAAAAGATTTTAAAGAAGATAAAAACTTGGTAATGTATTGCACGGGCGGGATTCGTTGTGAAAAAGCTTCGGCGTATTTCAAGCATCAAGGTTTCAAAAATGTGTTCCAATTAGAAGGTGGAATTATCAATTATGCCAAGCAAATCAAGGAAGAAAATATCGAAAGCAAATTCATCGGAAAGAACTTTGTTTTTGACCACAGATTAGGCGAAAGAATTACAGATGATATCGTTTCGCAATGCCACCAATGCGGAAAACCGTGCGACAATCACACAAACTGTGAAAATGAAGGCTGTCATTTATTGTTCATTCAATGCGATGAATGTAAAGCCGAAATGGAAAACTGCTGTTCAAAAGAATGCCAAGAAATCATCCACATGTCATTGGCAGACCAAGTAAAATTGCGCCGTGGCGTGAAAAATGGCAATATGATTTTCAGAAAAGGAAAGTCTGATAAATTGTTATTCAAACATTCAGGTGAACTTTCAGACGTCGCTTTGGCGAAAGCCACTTCGGCAGAAACTGAAATTGCAAAACCAAAAGACATCCGTCAGAAAATTAAAATCAAGAAAACGTTAGTCGGAAATGCAGAACATTATTTTCCAAAATCACAAGTCGGGCAGTTTTTGATTGAAAACAATGAATTGAATATTGGCGATAAAATCTTAATTTCTGGACCAACAACCGGAAACCAAGAATTACAAATTTCCGAGATGTTCATCAATGGTCAGGAAGAATCCGTTGCAAAACCTGGCGACAAAATGACGCTGAGTCTTCCGTTCAGAATCCGTCTTTCAGATAAATTATACAAGATTTTAGATTAAAAATATTTTCGCATAATTTACGTTAAACCTATTTCTCAGTTGTGAGATAGGTTTTTTGTTTTGTACTAAAATACAGCAAGTTATAACCTTTGTGAGTTCCGCTGAAAAATTGCTATCTTTACGCTCAAAACATTTTAAGAATTTTAAGTTGTGTTCGCGCAACATCTATATAAAATTATGGCCTGTACAAGTTGTTCAACATCTGATGGTGGCGCACCAAAAGGTTGTGGAAATAAGGGAAATTGTGGCACAGATAGTTGCAATAAACTCACTGTTTTCGACTGGCTTTCAAATATGAGTATGCCAAATGGCGAAGCTCCTTTTGATTGTGTCGAAATACGATTTAAGAACGGAAGAAAAGAATTTTACCGAAATACTGAGAAATTAACGTTAAGCATTGGAGATATTGTGGCAACAGAAGCTTCTCCTGGGCATGACGTGGGTATTATCACGCTTACGGGCGAATTGGTGAAAATCCAGATGAAGAAAAAAGGCGTGAATCACAAAAGCAGTGAAATCGCTAAAATTTATAGAAAAGCATCTCAAAAAGACATCGATATTTGGTCAGACGCCCGTGCAAAAGAAGAGCCGATGAAAGTTCGCGCTCGTGAATTGGCGATTGCTCAAAAACTAGAAATGAAAATTTCGGATATTGAATTTCAAGGCGACGGATCAAAAGCTACTTTTTATTACACAGCAAACGATCGTGTCGATTTTCGTATGTTAATCAAGGATTTTGCCAAAGAATTCAGTACCAGAATTGAGATGAAACAAGTGGGTTTCCGTCAAGAAGCGGCACGTTTAGGCGGTATCGGATCTTGCGGAAGAGAGCTTTGTTGCTCGACTTGGCTTACTGATTTTAGAAGCGTAAACACTTCTGCAGCAAGATATCAGCAACTTTCATTGAATCCGCAGAAATTGGCGGGACAATGCGGTAAGTTGAAATGCTGCTTGAATTATGAATTGGATACTTATATGGATGCTTTGAAAAGTTTTCCTGATTTTGACACCAAATTAGTTACTGAAAAAGGGGACGCAATTTGTCAAAAACAAGACATTTTTAAAGGATTGATGTGGTTTGCTTACACCAATAATTTTGCAAATTGGCACGTTTTGAAAATTGACCAAGTAAACGAAATCATTGCTGAAAATAAGCAGAAAATAAAAGTTTCTTCGTTGGAAGATTATGCTCTTGAGATTGTTTCAGAACCTGAAAAAGATTTCAATAATGCGATGGGTCAAGAAAGTTTGACACGTTTTGACCAACCAAAAAAGAAAAAAAGACCAACCAAAAAACGCAAACCAGAAGGTGAAGCGGTAATTTCAAAAGGTCCGGCGATTCAAAAAAATACGCCTGAAAATAGAAATCTAGGTCCAAAACCGGTTCAAAAAATTGTGCCAAATGCGAATCCTAATCAAAAACCGAATCCGAATCAAAAGCAAAATTTGAATCCGAATCAAAAACCGGCTCAAAATCCAAACCAAAAACCGGCGAATCCGAATCAAAAACCTGCAAATGCTAACCCAAATGCGGTTCCGAATCCAAATCAAAAGGCAAATCCGAATCAGAAGCCGAATCCAAATCGAAATAAAAACAGAGCTCCAAAACCGGGAAATGAAAATAAACCGACAAACGAGAACAAACCCGCAAACGAAAATAAACCTGATAATAAAATAATTCCAGTCAAAAAAAATGAGCCTGAAAAATAGCCTCCTATTTATTTTTGCAGTACTTCTTTTGGTTTCCTGCGACAAGAAAAGGGTTTTTGACCAATATAAATCCTTTGGAACCACTTGGCCAAAAGACAGCGTTGCTTCATTTGTTTACAATAATCAAGATACCACAAAGGCATACGATTTGTATCTAAACCTGCGTTCTAACAACGATTATCCGTTTAACAATATCTTTTTAATCGTGATGACAGAAGCTCCTGGCGGATTGACAAAAGTCGATACCGTGGAATATCAAATGGCGAATCCAGACGGAAGTTTGCTTGGCGACGGCTTTTCTGACGTAAAAGAAAGCAAATTATATTTTAAGGAGAAATTCAAGTTTGAAAAAATTGGAGATTATAAAATCGGGATTCAGCAAGCCGTTCGCCAAACCGGAAAAATAGACGGTGTTCAAGATTTGGCAGGAATTACTGAAGTTGGATTTAGAATAGAAAAATTAGATTAAAGTTTATGGCGACTAAAAAAAATAACAATACAAAAGTCAAAGATTTAGGGTATTACAACAGACAATTCTGGAAAATTTTCTTGATTGGTTTGGGTTGTGGCTTCTTGTTTTTCCTTTTTGCTTCTTGGGGACTTTTTGGTTCGATGCCTTCGTTTGAAGAATTAGAAAATCCAGAATCAAATCTTGCTACAGAAATTATTTCTTCGGATGGAGAAACGCTTGGAAAATTTTACAACGAAAATAGAACTGCAATAAAATATGCTGACTTACCAAAACACTTAGTTGATGCATTGGTTTCAACGGAAGACGAGCGTTTTTACGACCATTCAGGAATTGATACCAGAGGAACTTTAAGAGCA
This sequence comes from Flavobacterium qiangtangense, assembly GCF_042658345.1. Taxonomy (NCBI): domain Bacteria; kingdom Pseudomonadati; phylum Bacteroidota; class Flavobacteriia; order Flavobacteriales; family Flavobacteriaceae; genus Flavobacterium; species Flavobacterium qiangtangense. Next base: position 190,443 of record NZ_JBHSQB010000009.1, on the reverse strand, counting down.
ATCGCCGGCTTGGGAAGCAGTGGTGGAGCGAGTACGATCACGCAACAATTAGCAAAATTATTATTCCACAAAGAAAGGTCTAGAAATCCACTGGTTGCGGTAACTCAGAAAGCAAAAGAATGGATTATTGCAACTCGTTTGGAAAGACAATATACAAAGCAAGAAATCATTGCAATGTATTTCAATAAAGCCGATTTTGTCAATAATGCTGTGGGAATTCGAACGGCTTCAAAAGTATATTTTGGCAAAGAACCGCGCGATTTGAAAATCGAAGAAGCAGCAGTTTTGGTTGGGATGTTGAAGAATCCTTCGTATTTCAACCCGATGCGTGAAAAAAGAAAGCAATTAGTTTTTGACCGAAGAAATACGGTTTTGGGACAAATGGTTAAAAATGGCCATTTAGAGCCTGCTGCAAAAGAATCGTTGTCAAAAAAACCATTGGTTTTAGATTACCATCCAGAAAGTCATAACGAAGGAATTGCTACTTATTTTAGAGAATATCTTCGTGATTTTATGAAAACTTGGGTAAAAGAAAACCCTAAAAAAGACGGAAGCGAATATGATATATACCGCGACGGCTTAAAAATTTACACGACAATCGATTCTAGAATGCAGAAATATGCTGAGGAAGCGGTTACTGCGCACATGACAAATCTTCAAAAAGAATTTTTTAAGCAAGCAAAAACCAACAAAAATGCTCCGTTTATTAAATTGTCTGATGCCGAAACGAATTCGCTGATGGATCGCGCCAGAAAAGCTTCGGAAAGATGGAGACAAATGAGCGCTCAAGGCAAAAGCGATGACGAAATTAGAAAATCTTTCAGCGTAAAAACTGATATGACCGTTTTCACTTGGAAAGGTGAACGCGATACAACGATGACTCCAAACGACTCAATTAGATATTACAAACATTTTCTTCAAACAGGTGTAATGTCAATGGAACCGCAAACAGGTCACGTGAAAGCTTGGGTTGGAGGTATCGATTACAAGCATTTTCAATACGATCACGTGGGCCAAGGTGCGCGCCAAGTTGGTTCCACTTTCAAGCCGTTTGTTTATGCTGCAGCAATTGAACAACAAGGATATTCGCCTTGCGACTCGATCATTGACGCGCCATACACGATTCCAAAAGGAAGACACAACGTGACTGAAACTTGGACGCCAAGAAATTCAAACGGAACCTATAAAGGAATGGTTACTTTAAAATCTGCGCTTGCAAATTCCATCAACACGGTTTCTGCAAAATTGATCGATAAAGTTGGTCCGGATGCGGTAATTGAATTGGTGAAAAAATTAGGTGTAAATTCGAAAATTCCCTCGCAACCGTCAATCGCGTTGGGAGCTGTTGAAATTACGGTACAAGATATGGTTGCGGCTTACAGCACTTTTGCAAACAAAGGCGTTTATGTAAAACCGCAAGTTATCACGAGAATTGAGGATAAAAATGGAGCCGTTTTATATGAATCTACTCCAGTTTCTCACGATGTTTTGAACCAAGACATTGCTTACGCGGTGATTAAACTTCTTGAAGGAGTTACTGAATTTGGTTCTGGAGGTCGTTTGAGAACTGACGGTGGCGGTTTTGGTTATGAAATGATGACCGGATATCCTTATGTTTTAAGAAACCCAATTGCTGGTAAAACCGGAACGACGCAAAATCAGTCTGATGGTTGGTTCGTGGGAATGGTTCCGAATTTGGCAACCGGAGTTTGGGTTGGAAACGAAGATCGTTCTGCGCATTTCAAAAGCATTACTTATGGTCAAGGAGCCGTGATGGCCCTGCCGGTTTGGGGATTGTATATGAAAAAATGCTACGCTGATAAAGAATTGACAGTTTCAAAAGAAGCGTTTGAACGTCCAAAAAATCTTTCTATTAAAGTAGATTGTTGGTCGCCACCGGTTAAAAAAGATTCAACCGCAGTGGATGTTGAAGAACAAAGCACCGATGAATTTGATTTCTAAATTATATCAAAAACGCCTTTTTTAAGGCGTTTTTTTATATATTTATCCTCCAAAACAAACATTCATTATATGATTAATAAAAAAGTCGCGTCGGTGAGTGATGCACTAAAAGATATTAAAGACGGGCAAACCATCATGCTGGGAGGTTTCGGACTTTGTGGTATTCCTGAAAATAGTATTGCTGAATTGGTAAAATTAGAAGTGACTGATTTGACTTGTATTTCAAACAATGCCGGAGTTGATGATTTCGGACTGGGATTATTGCTTCAAAAGCGTCAGATCAAAAAAATGATTTCTTCGTATGTAGGCGAAAATGCTGAATTTGAACGTCAAATGCTTTCTGGAGAATTAGATGTAGAATTAACGCCACAAGGAACTTTAGCCGAGAAATGCCGCGCCGCGCAAGCCGGAATTCCTGCATTTTTCACCCCTGCCGGTTACGGAACCGAAGTAGCCGAAGGTAAAGAAGCCAGAGAATTCAACGGAAAAATGCACATCATGGAAGAAGCGTATAAAGCAGATTTTGCCATTGTAAAAGCGTGGAAAGGTGACGAAGCTGGAAACTTAATTTTCAAAGGAACCGCCAGAAATTTTAATTCTTGTATGGCTGGCGCTGCAAATATTACCGTCGCTGAAGTCGAAGAATTGGTTCCGGCAGGAAGCTTAGATCCAAACCAAATTCACATTCCAGGAATTATGGTGCAAAGAATTTTTCAAGGCGAGAAATTTGAGAAAAGAATTGAACAAAGAACAACCAGAAAAAGAGATTAACGATGGCTTTAGATAAAAATCAGATTGCAAAAAGAATAGCAAAAGAAGTTAAAGACAAATATTTCGTTAATCTTGGAATTGGTATTCCTACATTGGTCGCGAATTATGTTCGTGAAGATATTTCGGTAGAATTTCAGAGTGAAAACGGCGTTCTTGGAATGGGTCCGTTTCCTTTTGAAGGAGAAGAAGATGCTGATGTGATCAACGCCGGAAAGCAAACTATCACAACACTTCCGGGTGCAAGTTTTTTTGATTCTGCTTTTAGTTTCGGAATGATTCGTAGCCAAAAAGTGGATCTAACAATTCTTGGCGCGATGGAAGTTGCCGAAAACGGTGACATCGCCAACTGGAAAATTCCAGGAAAAATGGTTAAAGGAATGGGTGGCGCGATGGACTTGGTCGCTTCCGCAGAAAATATTATCGTGGCGATGATGCACGTCAACAAAGCCGGTGAATCAAAGCTTTTGAAAAGATGTTCTTTGCCTTTAACTGGCGTTGGATGCGTGAAAAAAGTGGTTACTGAATTGGCCGTTTTGGAGATTGTTCCCGAAGGGTTTAAACTTTTAGAAAGAGCTCCAGGCGTTTCGGTCGAAGAAATTCAGAAAGCAACAGAAGGAAATCTGATTATTGAAGGAGAAATTCCGGAAATGATTATTGATTAAATTATAAAAAAATAGAGGAAAGCAATTTGTCTTTCCTCTATTTTTATTTTGGAACAATTTATTTCTTGTTCAAATATTCCAACAAAACTTCGCTTGCATTTCCAAAAGTTGGTGCTTGTTCTGTAACACTGACCGCTCTTTTTTTATTCAATTTATAAGTCAAATCAAATTCGGTCGTAAATAAAATAACCGACAAAAACGGATTATTTATAAACGGAAGCAAACGGTCAAAAGCACTATCGACAGAATGGATTTCAAATAATTCTTCTTGCTGAAATCTAAATTTCAATTCTAGTTTCAATTCATTTTCATCTAAAACGGGACGAATAAAAATATTTTTTAATTCGGCTTGCCCGATTGTTTTGGCAAAAGTAAGTTTGGCAAAAGTTCCGTCAGAAAGACTGGTTTTGAATTTTTCATAAAATTCAGAAAAAGTTTCGGTAAACAACATATTTATTTTTTTTATCCTTTCGGAATTGCAGCAATTAATTTCTTCGTATATTCTTTTTGCGGATTTTCATACAAGACATCGGCGTCGGCCAATTCTTCAATTTTTCCTTTATTCATTACCAAAACTTGGTCAGACATATATTTTACGACAGCCAAATCGTGTGAGATAAAAATGTAAGTGAACCCAAAATTCTCCTTCAGTTCGTTCAACAAATTTAAGACTTGGGCTTGAACGGAAATGTCCAAAGCTGAAACCGATTCATCGCAAACAATCAATTTTGGTTGCAAAGCAATCGTTCTTGCGATCCCAATTCTTTGCCGTTGTCCACCAGAAAACTCATGCGGATATCGGTTAAAATATTCCTCGCCTAAACCTACTCTTTCTAAAATTTCAATGGTTTTTGCTTTTCGCTCGGCATCATTTTTATACAATTTATGCACTTTCATAGGTTCCATAATTGCTCTTCCCACAGGAATTCTTGGGTTCAAAGACGAATAAGGATCTTGAAAAATAATCTGAATTTCTTTACGCAAACTTCTGATGTCTTTCAACGGAAGCTTTGTAATATCAACGCCTCTGTAAAAAATTTGTCCGGCTGTTGCTTTGTCCAATTGCAAAATTGTGTTTCCCAAAGTCGATTTTCCACAACCCGATTCTCCGACCAAACCTAAAGTTTCTCCTTCATAGATTTTAAAGCTGACATCGTTTACCGCTTTAAATCCAGTTTTTCTTCCGAATAAACCTGCCGTTGAAAAATATTCCTTTTCAACATTTTTAACTTCTAAAATCGGATCTTGTTTGTATAATTTTTCGTGTGATTTTTGCCTTTCTTCCGAAGAAATAATTTCAGATTTTACCGAATTTTCCAAGTAATCCTTGATCGTCGGAAGCCTTTTCAACCGAACATCTAACGAAGGCCTTGAACTAATTAAAGCTTTCGTATAAATATGTTTCGGATTATGAAAAACATCGATCGCATCGCCTTGTTCCACGATTTCACCTTTGTACATTACCAAAACTCGGTTCGCTATTTCTGAGACCAAAGCCAAATCGTGCGAAATAAAAATGATGCTCATTCCCGTTTCTTTCTGAATATCTTTCAACAATTGAATGATTTCGTTTTGAACAGTTACGTCTAAAGCGGTCGTGGGTTCATCGGCAATCAAGATTTTTGGTTTGCAGGCAATCGCCATCGCAATCATCACTCTCTGCTTCTGCCCGCCCGAAATTTGGTGCGGATAACTTTCATAAATCTTCTCTGGATTTGGCAGTTTTACTCTTGAAAATAACTGCAAAACTTCTTCCTTAATTTCTTTCTTTGAAAGATTTGAATGCTGTTGCAAAATTTCTGCAACTTGAAAACCACATTTTAAGGAAGGATTCAGCGAACTCATCGGTTCTTGAAAAATCATTGAAATTTCTTTTCCTCGTAAATTCTGAAGTTCTTTTTTAGAAAAATCTGCTACATTTTTTCCTTCGAATAAAATTTCTCCATTTGATATTTTTGAAATATTTGGCGGAAGCAAACCCATAATTGCCAACGACGAAACCGATTTACCAGAACCTGATTCACCAACAATTCCGAGAATTTCGTTTGAATTTAACGCATAACTTATCGTCTTTATTACTGGAAAAAATTCTTTCTCTCGCTTAAAAGAAATTTCAAGATTCGTTATTTTGAGCAACTCATTTTTCATAGGTCTAAAAGTAACAAAACCATTTCGAATCAAAAAGAAATCCAAAATAAGTTTTCAGACGTAAATAATGCTTAATTTTAGCCTTTTTAATTCAGAGATTCTCAATTTTAAATTCTTATTGCTAGTTATTTTTTAATAATTCAATTCAAAAATTGAAAAGTTATCTGAATTTCATACAATTACTTATATTTGACAAAATTTTCAAAATCCCTAAATCCCTTACAGTGAAAAATCTACCAAATTTCGCTTTTAAAATTATCTTATTCTTCGCTTTTACTATTTCGTTTTCTGCAATTTCTCAAACTAAAGAAGATGTTTCACAGATTACGAAAGAGTATGATTTTAATAAACTTAAAGAACTTGAAAACAAGTATTTTAAGAAATTTCAAGCAGAAAAAAACAAAGCCATCCTTGCGGCAAAGAAGAATAATTGGCCTGAATTCATTAAAAATGAGGACGGAAGTGTTGACGAATTAGTGAAGTTGGCCGCTGATGGTTCTCCGCTTTATTATTCTACGAGCAATGTGAATGCTGCAAAATCAACTCGAACTAATTTCTTAAACACTGGAGGCGGTTTAGGTCTAAATTTGAATGGTCAAAATATGATTGCACGTGTTTGGGACGGAGGAAAAGTAAGAGCTTCACATCAAGAATTTGGTGGTCGCGTTACCGTTGTTGACGATGTTGCCGGACCAAATGGAAATAATTTTCATGCTACGCACGTGACGGGAACTATTATTGCGGCCGGCGTTGATTTGAATGCAAAAGGCATGGCGCCAGTTGCTCAAGCAAGGACTTTTAACTGGACGAATGACAGCACCGAAGCGTTGTCAGAAGTGCAACAAGGAATGTTGATTTCAAATCATTCTTATGGAGTTCCATTGGTTTCAAACGGACAGCCGTTGGCGACTTGGTATATTGGCGCATATTCAGATGAATCATATGAATGGGACGAAGTTGCCTATAATTCACCTTATTATTTGCAAGTGGCTTCTGCTGGTAATGATGGTCAAGTTGTGAACGGCAATCCTTCTACAATTGGTTATGATAAATTAACCGGAAATAAAGTTTCAAAAAATAATTTAGTTGTAGCAAATGCGCAAGATGCAGTTATTGGAGCGAATGGCGTTTTAACAAGTGTAGCGATCAATTCGTCTAGTAGTCAAGGTCCTGCAGATGATTCTAGAATAAAACCAGATATTACAGGAAATGGAACTAACGTCTATTCCACTTATGAAACTTCAAATACCGCATACGGAACTATTTCTGGAACTTCAATGGCGTCACCAAACGTTGCTGGAACGTTGTTACTTTTGCAACAGCATTATAAAAACGTAAACAATCGTTTTATGAAAGCTGCGACATTAAAAGCACTTGCTTGCCACACAGCAGATGACGCAGGTCGTCCAGGGCCAGACGTTGTTTTTGGTTGGGGATTATTAAATGCAAAAAAAGCGGCCGAAACTATAACTAATAATGGTTTAAGCACAGTTATTTCTGAAGAAAAGCTAGCACAAGGACAAACTTTTACAATGACTGTGAACGCCAGCGGAAATTTACCTTTACAAGCTTCAATAGCTTGGACTGACCTTCCAGGGATAGTAAATAACGGAACGCTAAATAGCACTACGCCAGCTTTGGTAAACGACTTAGATATAAAAATCACAAAAAATAACACTACTTTTTATCCCTATCGCTTGACAAACAATGCGGGTGCAAATGCAGTGGCGACAGGCACAAACGACGTAGATAATATTGAAAAAGTTGATGTCGCCAATGCTACCGGATCTTATACAATTACAGTAACTCACAAAGGAACTTTGCAAAATGGTCCGCAAAATTTTGGTTTGGTTGTTACAGGAGTAACTTCTTCATTTGCACTGACAGATGTTTCTTTAGACCAAATTGTTTGCAATACCGGAACGGCTACATTTAACTTCAACTATAACGCTACCGGATTTACTTCAACGGCTCTTTCTTTAGTTGATGTTCCTGCAGGTATAACTGCAACTTTAAGTAATTCGAGCTTGATAACTCCCGCTCCTTTGACATTGACTCTTTCTAACTTAAATGGTTTAGCCGCTGGTGATTACACAATTGGCGTAAAAGGAATTAGGGGAAGTGAGACTAAAATCAAGTATGTAACTTTTAAAGTGTATTCAACAACATTTGAAAATTTAACTCTAACAAATCCTGCGAATGATCAATCTGGACTTAGTACTACAGTCAATCTTTCATGGCAACCCTCTGTAAATGCTGAATCTTATAGAGTTCAAGTTGCAACAGACAATACATTTAACAACATAATTTCGAATGAAGTTGTTACGGGAACTAACTATTCTGTAAGTAATTTAAACCAAGAAACTTCTTATTTTTGGAGAGTTTTATCAGAAAATAGATGTGGTCAAGCAACTTCTGGAACCGTAAACAAATTCACTACCGGAATACTTTCTTGCGATTTAAGCTTTACAGCGACTGATTTTTCAGATGCGGTTATTGAAAATACAGAAGATTCTGAAGCCAATATTCCGGTGACTGTTTCTGGCGGAATTACTATTGGAACTATCACTGCAACCGTAAATATTTCGCACACTTATACAGAAGATATCGTGGTAACTTTAGTTGGTCCAGCGTCAATTGGTTCGCCAGAAATTAGATTGTTCAATCACGCTTGTACAGAATATGACGACATCTCTGCCACATTAAGCGATGCCGGAACAACATTAACTTGCTCAACAACTGCACCAGCAATTTCAGGAACTATCAAACCTTACGATCCTTTTTACTCTTTAAATAATCTTCCTGCAGACGGAGTTTGGACATTGAATGTTTTTGATCCATACAATGGCGATGGCGGTATTGTCAATGCTTTCAGCTTAAATTTCTGTAATGTTGCGCCTTCCGCTTTAGGCGTAAGCGAAAATATTTTTTCAACGGTAAAAGTATATCCAAATCCAACAAAAGGAATTGTAACTGTTTCTTTGCCACAGAATTTAGAGTTGACGACCTTAACTTTGGTGGATATTCAAGGAAGACAAATCTTGAAAAAAGAAACTTCAAATACGTCAGAAACTTTAAACATCGAAAACTTTTCTGATGGCGTTTATATCTTAAATATTCAAAGTGGTTCTTCAAAAATTTCTAAAAAATTAGTCTTAAATAGATAATTTTTAAAATTATTTTCAGAAGCTAATTCATTGATATTGAATCCTGATTGCGGTTTGCAGTCAGGATTTTTTATTTATAAGGATTGCTTTAAAAAAGTTTTGGCACGCAAATTGGATATTCCAAAGTAACCTTGAAAAACTCAAGATTCGAAGACGCTGAAAATCGCAAGAGTAAGCAAAACACAAAACTTTTTGATTATGAAAAATTTTACTTTTTTAGTGGCAGGTTTCTTATTTTTTGGAGGCGTTGCAAATGCTTCAGAGATAATCAAATTTTCTGATGTAGCGACTTTTAGAACTTTCAGCGATGCTGAGCCAATTTCATTCACCGAAAGAGGCATCGAATTTTATGTTTTTCCTGACGGACAATTTGATTTCAACACCGAAGCTTCTTCAACTGGAGGAATTTATTACAAAGGCGGACGAAGAAATCCAAATGCAACTTATGGCGCTCCAGCAACAGTAAACGGTGGCGTGAAAATTGAACACGATAATCAAGGTCGCGTGAGAAGAATTGGGAATGTTTTTATCAATTATGACGCGCAAGACCGTATCAAAAGAATTGGTTCAGTTTATATGACGTATAACAATTATGCCTTGACAAGAATTGGGAATCTTCAAATTATTTATAACCGAAGAGGTCAAATTATCGACATGATTGGAAACGTAAACGGAAGAAGCAACATCGCACAAAATGGAAGCAATTCTACTTATTACGGAAACAGCCAAGGTTACAGCAATAACCAAAACGACAATATTTATTATAGAAACGCAAATGAAAAAGAAGTAAAAACCAAAAAGTAATGTATCGGCCTAAATGCAAAAAGCCTTGATATTCAAGGCTTTTTTTTATAATAGGTCGGCAATAATTTTAACTGATAAAAATATAATCGTATTTTATTTTATAATTATGAAGTATCAGAAAATTCATCCCCGTCATCGCCACTTCCCCGTTCTGAGTTCGCATTTCCCACATTACCCTTAAAACGTTGTGGTTCGACAAATAGCCAATATCCCTTGTGCTAAATCCATTATCGACAACCAATCGACTATTAACTTCAGTAATATTTTCAAAAATTGAATCCCACCCTGTCCGTATGACCGCATTATCACCAGGCTCACTGGCATAAAAAATCGCCTTTTCTTCGTAAATTTTTTTAACAAGATTTCTTCTTGTGTTTAAGTCTGTCGTACTCCAAGCTTCAATATATTCTTTTACGAACCCTTTTAAATTTTCCATTGTTTTGTAATTTTGTTACCGCAAATTTTCAAAATTCATGATGTTAATTGCTGACACATTTGTGCCAAATTTATTTTGTTTGGGAAATTTTTTTACGAATTCTTGTGAGAGTTTGTCTTTCGACCCCCAAATAGCTACAAAGTTGCGATAAGCTTATACGATTAAAAAGCTGTGAATAATTGGTGATGAAATCAACATAAAGTTGTTCAGCATCTTTATATAGCAAACTCTCGAGTCGCTCTTGTTGAATTTTTAATTTTGACTCTACAAGTAGCCTTCCATATCTTTCGAATCTCGGAATCTGTTCAAATGCTTTGCGCAAATGATCTCCAGAAAAGTTAATAATAGTCGATTTCTCCAAGCATTGAAAGGATAAAGGACTCGCCTTTCCGTCTATAAATGACGCATAGTGAAATGCATACTCATTTTCAGGTACAAAATAAATGTTCTTTTCGTTTCCAAATTTGTCGGTGTAAAAAGCCCTGATAAGCCCTTTTGTCAAAAAGCCCCCTCGCTTTTGGATTTCGCCAGCGTTTATATAGAAACCATTTTTATTAATGTGGGTGACTGTCAATCCATCAGTAAAGCTTTGTAGTTCGCTTTCTGTTATTTCTGGACAAATCTCTTTAATGTGATCTCGATATTTTACGATTTGTTCCTCCATAATTAGCACCGTTAAATATGTATAATTTCTTCCTCAATCAATAAATCTTCTCTTCTCAATCGAAGCATAATTTGCGCCACAGCAATCACATCCTTTTCGCAATACACGATAATTCGGTCGATGTCTTTTTCTACATAATACACGTGCCCGACTTCACTTCCGGAAATATCGTCTTTTGGTGAAGGAATATTCAAGACTTTTGTCAATAATTTTAATGAAGTATAATGTTTAAAATCGCCAAATTTCCACATCTCTAAAGTGTCTAGATGTGGCACTTCCCAAGGTTTTTTTCCAAATAAATTCAACTTGTTTGGAATCTGAACTTGGTTGATAATCATCCTTCTGGCAATAAACGGAAAGTCGAATTCCTTCGCATTATGCCCGCACATAATATGCTGTGGCTGATTAAAATGCGTGTTCAAAAGATTGCTAAAATCTTGCAGAATTTTCTTTTCTTCTCCATAAAAAGAAGTCACACGAAAATGCCGAATATCTCCTTTAAAAGTAAAATATCCGACAGAAATACAGACAATTTTTCCAAATTCTGCCCAAATTCCAGCTCTGTCATAAAATTCTTCTGGCGTATAATCTTCTTTTCTTTGATATTGCGTTTTCAGTCCAAAAAGTTCTTTCTTTTCTTCGTCTAAAAGTTCGAAATTCTCTTCTTCGGGAACTGTTTCAATATCTAAAAAAAGGATATTTTCAAGGCTAATTTTTTCTATCATTTTCTAACATTTTATAGGCTTCTTCAATATATAAGTAAAAATCATTTCGGTGGAATTTCCCTTCTTCGCGGTCGCCACGCTTATGTCCAAGTCGGACAATTATCAAATCATCTTCGGGAATTACGATCACATATTGACCCAAATGGCCTTGCATATAATACAATTGTTTGCCCAAATGGTCGCTCAACCACCAGCCATATCCATATTGCGGGCTGTCCTTAAATTTTGGCGTCACGCATTTTTCAACAAACGTGGAATCTAAAATCTGTTCGCCTTTCCACTTTCCGTTTTGCTTGTATAATTTCCCAAAACGCGCAAAATCTCGGGCGTTGCTGGCGATACAGCAATATGCTTTTTCAATTCCTTCTTCTCTGTCCACTTGCCAAAGCGCATCATTTTCAGCTCCCATTGGTTGCCAAAAATTCTTTGAAACATAATCAGAAAGTTTTTCTCCAGTCGCTTTTTCAATGACCATCGCCAAAAGCTGTGTGTTTCCGCTCAAATATTTGAATTCTTTTCCGGGTTCGCTCGTGACTTTTAATCCCAATAAAACATCACTCAAATGTTCGTCAAAATAAGCTTGTGTCGTTACTGAAAACGGACTGTAATACGACTCGTCCCAATCTAATCCGGAAGACATTGAAGACAAATCGCCAACGGTCATCTTGTTGCCAAATTCTCCTGCATATTCAGGAAAAAAATCGGTTACTTTTTGGTCTAAACTTTTAATTTTTCCTTGCTTAATCGCCTTTCCAAGACAAGCCGTCACAATACTTTTTGCCATGGAAAATGAATTGGATTTGGTGTCTTTATCGTAGCCGTCAAAATAACTTTCGTGCCAGATGCTGTCGTTTTTTATAATCAAAAAAGCTACGGTTTCAAATTCTTTGTTGGCTTCGGCAAGTGCTTCAGTTTCTGGAATTTTATTGTATTTTTTGCTAATTGCCCAAGGTTGCCCTTCTCCTTTTTTAATATCTCGATTCGGAAATTCGTGGTAATCGCTCAAAAAAGCTGTCATTTCTCCGTTGAAATAAATAGTTCGAACGGCACGAACCAAGTAGCCATAATTCAAAATATACAGCACGCAAAGCAAAACTGTGAAAATGACCACAACCCAAAGGAAAAAATTCTTCAGAAATCTCATACTTGAAAATTTTTAAAATAGACTTTGTTGCTTCACCGGATTTTCGTGGTCGAGCAACCATTTTTTTCGCCACAAACCTCCGGCATAACCGGTGAGCGAACCGTCAGTTCCAATGACGCGATGGCACGGAACGACAACCCAAAGCGGATTTTTTCCGTTGGCCGAAGCTACAGCACGAATCGCTTTTACATCGCCTAATTTTACCGAAAGTTCTTGATATGACATTGTTTTTCCAAAGGGAATTTCGAGCAAACCTTGCCAAACTCTCTTTTGGAATTCTGTTCCAGACGGATTTAATTTGAACGTAAAATCAATTCTTTTTCCGTTAAAATAATCTTGGAGTTGTTGACACACTTCCTGCAATTCATCAGGAATTATCGAAGAAATTTCTCTTTCGTCATCAAAAATAGAAATGCTTGAAATACCGTTTTCATCGCCAGAAATTACAGCGGTTCCAAGAGGCGTTTTGAGATTGGCGTGTAACATCGAAAGAGTTTAGGACTTAAAGTTATGAAAAACTTTTTTATTGGAAGAAAAATAAGAATATTTCGCAAAAAAAAGAGAAAATCTGCAAATCTGTACTCGTTTTTTTTATTCAATTACCAATTTAAATCCAATCCTTGGAATGTTTTCTATGCGCACATTTTCTTCGTCTTTGAAGATTTTTCGGAGTCTAGAAATAAAAACATCGAGGCTTCTGCCCATAAAATAATCATCGTCACCCCAAAGTGCGGTCAAGATTTTTTCGCGCTTCAACACTTCATTTTTATTGTCTAAAAATAATTTCAGCAACGCTGATTCTCTTTCGGTTAAGCTAATTTTTTCTTTGTCTTTTGTAACGCAATAATCATTTGGATGAAATTGAAAGCTTCCGATTTCATACGATTTTTGGACAGGAATTGTTGCTTTTTGACTGCGTTTCAAGAAAACTTCAATCTTCAAACTGAGTTCTTCCAAGCTGAATGGTTTTACCAAAAAATCATCCGCGCCGAGCTTCAAACCTCTGATTCTGTCTTCTTTTAACGATTTTGCTGATAGAAAGAAAATTGGAATTTCTGAGTTAGAATTTCTGATTTCTTCGGCAATTTCAAAACCATCTTTTTTGGGAAGCATTACGTCTAAAATGCACAAATCATAATCGGTTTTATGGAAATTTTTTACGGCTTCAGCGCCATCCGAAAAATGGGTGATGTCATAAAATTGCTCTAAATAATCTATGGTCAGAAATGCCAAAGTCGCATCATCTTCCACATAAAATATCTTGCTTTTTTCCATACTGATTTACGTTTTCGGAATCAAAATCGTTGCCGTAATTCCTGAATTTTCGTTGTTTTTAATCGTAATTTTCCAATTATGCAACGAGCAAATTCGTTTGACATAAAAAAGTCCTAGACCAAAACCACCAACTTCATTGCGTTTTGCGGTGGAAATACGATAGAATTTATCAAAAATAGTATTTAATTCTGAAGGTTCAATGCCAATTCCGTTATCAATAAATTCCAACTTAATTTCTTTGTCAGAATCATTGATTTTTATATTGATTTTTGGGTCGCTGTCATTGTATTTTACTGCATTATCGATGATGTTGTAAACTACATTTGAAAAGTGAAATTCATCGGCATAAATTGGAAAATTGTCGCTATTACTTTCAATTTCGATGGAAATATCTTCATTGTATTTAAGCAAAATCGTTTCTTTTGCCAACGAAATTGTTTCAACCAAATTAAAATTAGATTTCTCCAAAGTCATTGAATTCGAATCGCTTTTGGCAATATTCAATATTTTTTCAATGTGCTGATTCAACTTATTACTTTGCTCAATTATAATTTTTACATACTTCGAAAGCTTTGGGTTATTCAGAATTTCTTGTTGGTTATTCGCATAATTTGAAGCAATTAAAATTGAGGAAATCGGCGTTTTAAATTCGTGCGTCATATTATTGATGAAATCGGTCTGCAATTCGGTATATTTTTTTTGTTTTAAAAGAAGTAAAACCGAATAGACATAAATCACCAAAACCAGCACCAAAACTCCGGTGTAAATCCAATATTGGTTCAACGAAGTGATATAATTGTATTTCAATTGCGGAAAACGAATGGCGAAATAATAAACCAAATCGGGCTTTTTGGTAAAGCATTTTTCACATTTTGAAACTTTTTTATCTGATGAAGAAATGTAGTCGCCATACATCATTTCGTCTGAACCGCAGTTGTAAATTGCGTACTCAAAATCGGTGTTTAATTTCACTTTTTGAAATTCAGTCTTTAGATAATATTCTAAAACCGAAGCGTCAAAAACGTCATCAACATTCACCACATAATAATCATCGGTGACTTTTTTGATTTGTGTGTCAATCGGCAATTCGGTGTTGTTATCCTTATGGATTTTGGCCACCACATCTTGCAAAGCAAAATGGATTTTTTCGGCAAATTCCTTTTTTTCAAAGGCATACGCCTGCGTTAAAGTCAGCAATTGCATTACCAAAACCCCGACGATGGCAATTAATCCGATGAAAATAATTATATTTAATTTATTGAATTTCAAGGTATATGTATCAAATTAGACCACGATATTACTACAATTTAAAGCACAAACCAACCCGTTAACAGGTCATTAACAAGAGATGCGAAATGATTAACAACTTTATTAAATTTTCTAAATATCTTTGTGTTGTTCAATTGCGAACCCAACATTAAAATCAATTAATTAAAACTACTATTATGAAAACTTTAAAATTATCATTTTTTGCACTTGCTGGAGCGTTGCTTTTAGCTGCTGCACCTGCATCTGCACAAACTGCTAAAACCGCTGCGCCTGCTGCTGTTGCTCAAACGGCACCTGCAAAACCTGCGAAACCATCTTTAGTAACTTGGACAAAAGACGTTCACGATTTTGGAGATTTGAAAAAAGCGGTTCCTGCTTCTTATGATTTTACATTCAAAAACACGACTAAAGAAACGATTTTGATTACAAATGTGAAAGCATCTTGTGGTTGTACTGCAACAAACTACACAAAAACTCCAATCAAGCCAGGAGAAACTGCTAGTGTAACTGCAACTTACAACGCTGCAAATGTTGGTCCGTTTTCAAAAGCGATTACAGTAACTACTAATGATACTGAAACTCCAAAAGTATTGACTATCAAAGGAAAAGTTATTGAGCCACAATCTTAATTAGATTTTCCAATATATTTAAAAAGCCATCGTTATGATGGCTTTTTTTATTTTCGTTTATTTCAAATGACTAAAAAAATAAGCTTCCACAGCTTTTAATTCTTCATCAGAAAAAGTCTTGGTAATAGAAAAATTGGTTTTCATTACAGAATATTGACTTGGATCGACAATTGGTTCGCTTTTCTCTTTTAAGAATAATTTGATGTCGGCGTTTTTTGCTTTGTAAATTTCTGCAATCTGTTTTATGCTCGGACCAATTACTTTCTGGTCAGGTTTGTGGCAAGAATAGCACATTCCTTTTCCGTTAAAAATTTCTTCACCTAATTGCAGTTGTTTTTCTTCGGCAGAAAGTTGTTTTTCCGGATAAAGTGATTCTTTTTTCTCTTCCTTTTTACAAGAAATTAAAGCTAAAATGGAAAATGTAAATAGTAGTTTTTTCATTGGGTTTGTATTGTTTTGCAAATTTAAGCGTTGTCGTCAAAGTTTGGAAAACAGAACTTTAAAAAACGCCTAATGTTTTCCTCTAGCCCCGATTGGCGGCAGTAGCTTTTTTTGGATTTTTCTTCCAAAAAAACTACTGCAGAAAGCGGGAATTACATTTAAAAAAATGCCAGGTGTATGGCTCCAAAAAAAATTATCTATTTAAAATTACCGCCGCTTCTTTTGCAAAATAAGTAGAAATAATATCAGCTCCGGCTCTTTTTATACAGTGCAATTGCTCAATCATAATTTTGTCATGATCTAACCAGCCACGTTCTGCAGCAGCTTTTACCATCGCATATTCGCCCGAAACTTGATACACAGAAACAGGAACATTTACCGCATTTTTTATCTCGCGAACGATATCTAAATAGGCAATTCCTGGTTTCACCATCACAATATCTGCGCCTTCTTCTACATCGTGAAGTGCTTCACGAATGGCTTCGATTCTGTTGGCATAATCCATTTGATAGGTTTTTTTATCCTTCGGAACGTCGTTTAAATCAACCGGCGCACTATCCAAAGCTTCACGAAACGGACCATAAAATGACGACGCATATTTGGCGCTGTAACTCATAATTCCCACATTGTGATGTCCGTTTTGTTCCAAGGCTTTTCTGATTGCCAGAACTCTTCCGTCCATCATATCGCTTGGCGCAACGAAATCGGCACCGGCTTCTGCGTGGGAAACTGCCATTTTCACAAGTGCATCGTTTGTGGCATCATTGATGATTTGCCCTTTTTCGATAATTCCGTCGTGTCCATAAATGGAATATGGATCCAAAGCTACGTCTGGCATCACAATCATTCCGGGAACAGCGTCTTTGATGGCGCGAATTGCATCTTGCATCAGTCCGTTTTTGTTCCAAGCTTCTTTTCCCGTGTTATCTTTTAATTTGTCGTCAACTTTTACATAAATATTGACGGCCTTGATTCCCAAATCCCACAATTCTTTGACTTCTTTCACGGTCAAATCTAACGAACGACGGAAAATTCCCGGCATTGATGGAATTTCAACCTGAAAGTTTTTTCCCTCTGCAATAAACATCGGAAACATAAAATCGTTTGGTGTCAAATGCGTTTCACGAACCAAGCTTCTGATCGATTCATTGGTTCTCAAACGGCGGTCTCTTTGTAATGGAAACATATTTTTTATTTTTTGAAAGGTAATTTTTCGTTTATTTTTTCAGAAATTTCTGTTAGTTTTTTTGGCGGCTTGAAGCGATATCCTACGTAAATTTCACCTCTCGCAACGGCATCGCCCCATTGCACATCTGAACCGGTATTGCTCGTAAAAGATTTTACATTCGAATTAATTCCGGCAAAAAAAGTGTCAGAAGCATAGCCCAAAGCAACGTTGAATTCAATTTGGTACAAAGCCGAAATATCAGAATCTACATATTCCATCCCAATTCCAGGTGCGGTTCCTAAAGAAATATAAAAGTTTTTTCGGATAACGAAATTGTAATAATAAGCCGGCGAAATTGCTGCAGTGTAAATATGAGCCGTTTCGTCAAAATCTTCAATCTTAAATCGAAACTTCGTGTAATACAAGGACAATGTTGGAATCAAACTTCCCGCACTTTTTTGCTGCCATTCGCTTTGCGCGGCCATCGCTCGAAACGAAAAATTTTTGTTCAAAACGTATGAAGTTTGGCCGCCAATTTTAAACGTTTTCATATCCGGAAGCACCACCGAAACATCTCCTGTTTTTAGATAAAAACCGCTTTGGCTGTACAAATCAAAACTTTGGGTCCATTGATTATGGAAAGCTCTAAAATTCAAATTGAACAATTTTGAATCGCTATTATCTTTGTTCGTAGCCAAAAAATCTGGAGCAAAACCAAAGCTGACAGCAATTGCCCGATAACCTAAAGAAAGATCAATTCGCTCACGGTCATTTGGCACGATATCATACCTCCTATTATTTACTACATCGTTCAGAACAAAACTGTTTGAAGTAGAATTTATCGAAAGTTTTGTTGAAATATTGTCATCGAATTTTTTAAAATAGCGAACACGAAGAGAATCTTCTTGAGCAAAACAGCCCAGAATTCCGCTAAAAAAAAATCCGATGCAATGTTTTAGAGCCAATTTATTGGGTTTTCTAATACTTGAATTAACTTTTCTTCTTCGCTTCCCGCTTCCGGATGATGGTCGTAAACCCACTGAACATGGGGTGGCAAACTCATCAAAATGCTTTCAATTCGTCCGTTGGTTTTTAATCCGAAGAGCGTTCCTTTGTCATGAACCAAATTAAATTCCACATATCGCCCACGACGAATTTCCTGCCAATTTTTATTTTCTGGAGAATACTCTAAATCTTTTCTTGTTTCAACAATTGGAACATAAGCTTCTAAGAAACTGTTCCCAACTTCGGTCACAAAATCATACCAGTTTTCTAATGAAAAATCTTCGGATGCCTTGCAATGGTCAAAAAATAAACCGCCAATTCCGCGCGCTTCGTTTCTATGCGTATTCCAAAAATACTCATCGCATTGCTTTTTAAACTTTGGATAAAATTCAGAATTATGTTTTTCACAAGCCGTTTTACAATTCTGATGAAAATGTTCTGCATCTTCTTCAAACAAATAATAAGGCGTCAAATCTTGGCCTCCGCCAAACCATTGATTTACCACATTTCCTTCTTTATCATACATTTCAAAATAGCGCCAATTGGCGTGAACCGTTGGGACCATCGGATTCTTTGGGTGCAATACCAAGCTCAATCCGCAGGCGAAAAAATCGACATCGCCTACATTAAAATACGCCTGCATCGCTTTTGGCAAAGGTCCGTGAACGCCTGAAATATTGACGCCACCTTTTTCAAAAACTTGCCCGTTTTCAATTACGCGCGTTCTGCCGCCGCCGCCTTCTGGACGTTCCCAAATATCTTCTTTGAATTTGGCTTGACCATCGACTTTTTCAAGTCCAGCAACGATTTGATCTTGGAGGTTTTGTATGTATTGGTAAAATTTATTTTTCATTTATCTATGCTTTTGCGCCAGAAATTTTATTAAAAATATCAAACGAAAATGTCTTGCTTTCTCTTTGCACATATTCATAAACTGCAATCGCTTTTAATCTTAATTGTGCCTTTTCTTCTTCGTAATTATTTGAAATCTGAATCAAAAAATCAGCAAATAATTCGGCATTTGCCCAATCAAAATGCAACTTTTCTAAATGCTGAATCATTTCTTCCGAAGAAAATTTTAAAACGTCATCCATCGTCAACGCCAAGTACTTCAACTGATTATCTAAATCATTTAAATTCCAATCTTCAGGAATATATGTCAATGAAATCAACTGTTTCAAGACATTATTGATTCTTTCGTTTTCTTCGTCGCGTAATCCTTTTGTAAGCATTTTTTATTTTTTTACACCTACAAGGTTTTGAAAACCTTGCAGGATTTTAGAAACTGATTACTGAAATCTGCAAACTGTTTACTGACGGTATTCCTTAACCGCATCAACAAACGCTTTGGCATGATCCACAGGAATATTTGGTAAAATTCCGTGGCCCAAATTCGCAATAAATTTGTCTTTTCCAAATTCATTAATCATTTCGTCGACCATCTTTTTAATCGTTGGAATTGGCGAAAGTAATCTTGACGGATCAAAATTTCCTTGCAAAGTAATATCGCCTCCTGACAAATATCTCGCGTTTCTTGGCGAGCAAGTCCAATCCACTCCCAAAGCCGAAGCCTTGCTTTTTCCCATTTCTCCCAAAGCAAACCAACAGCCTTTTCCAAAAACGATTACTTTTGTTTCTTCGGCCAAAGCTTCCACGATTTGGTTGATGTATTTCCAAGAGAATTCTTGATAATCGACTGGCGAAAGCATTCCTCCCCAAGAATCAAAAATCTGTACTGCATTTACGCCTGCTTTTACTTTTTCTTTCAAATAAGCAATCGTCGTGTCGGTGATTTTTTGCAATAAAACGTGCGCGGCTTCTGGATGTGTGAAGCAAAATCCTTTAGCCATATCAAAGCTTTTTGAGCCTTTTCCTTCCACTGCATAACAGAAAATCGTCCATGGAGAGCCCGCGAAACCGATCAACGGAACCTCATCGTTCAGCATTTCTTTGGTCAATTTAATCGCGTCCATCACATAACCCAAAGTTTCGTGAATATTTGGAACTATCACTCTTTCAACATCTTGAACCGTTCTGATTGGATTTGGCAAAAACGGACCAACGCTTTCTTTCATCAAAACTTCGATTCCCATTGCTTGCGGAACGACCAAAATATCCGAGAATAAAATTGCCGCATCTGGAGCGATTCTCCTGATTGGTTGCACCGTAATTTCGGCAGCCAATTCTGGCGTTTGACAACGTGTGAAAAAGTCATATTTGTCGCGCAAAGCGATGAATTCTGGAAGATATCTTCCGGCTTGACGCATCATCCAAACTGGCGGACGTTCAACGGTTTCTTTGTTTAATGCTCTTAAGAAAAGGTCGTTTTTTATCATTGTTTTGGGCTTTAGGCTTTAAGCTGTAAGCTCTAGGCCAAATTGTTTGTCTTAAATTTTGCTTATGGCTTTCTGCCTAAAGCATATTGCTATAATAATTTATCGCTTGGATAATCACATTTTCAACGGTTTGCTGATTCGCAATTACTACATTCTTTGTAATTTCTTTCAATGCTTCTGCGGTCGTTGTGCCGATGCAAAAACATTTTTTATCTCCAATTTTATTCTCTTTTAAATAACTTTCAACACCAGACGGACTGAAAAAAAAAACCGCATTTACTTCAGAATTTATCTTTTTCGGAGCCAAAATCGTTTCATAAACTTCAATTTCTTCAAAGAAAATATTGGCTTTTTTAAAAGCTTCTGGCAACGTTTCTCTTCTTAAATTTCCGCTGAAAAATGTGAAACTTTCTTTGGAAAAATCATTGACAATTATTTCAGCCAATTCAGAAGCATATTCTTTTGAAGCCACAACTTTAAATCCGTTTTTTTCTAATAAGGCTTTTGTTTTTAAGCCTACGCAGAAAATTTTATTGTCTTTAAAATCATTTGCTTTTTCATTTTCAAGGAAACTTTTTACGGCGTTTTGGCTTGTAAATAATAAGTTCGATGAATTTTTATTTATTCGGAATTCCTTGTGTTTTATTTCAATAAAATCAGCTTCGATGACCGAAAAATTGGCATTTAGCAAAAACTGCTTTTGGTTTGGCAATAGTTTTTTGGTAGATAAAATTCGGATAGATTCCTGCATTCTGCCTAGTTTTTGAGATTATTTTTTCAAATCTCTTTTTATGATTTCCATCAATTCTCGTCCTCCGTTTTCAAGGATTTCAAGTGCTGATTCTTGCCCGAAATTATTATAATGCGTAATTTCTACAACTTTTTCAATCTCGATTTTTTCTTTTCCGTCTAATGAAAATAAAACGCCTTGAAATCTGATATTTTCATCAATTACTTCTGCGAAAGCTCCGATTGGCGCGGTACATCCGCCTTCGAGAGTTTTTAAAAACTGGCGTTCGATTGTCGTGCAGATTTCACTTTCAAAATGATTTAATTTCGAAGTCGCTTCTTTGCAAAAATCATCTTTTTCCATTGCCACAATCACCATCGCACCTTGTGCTGGCGCGGGAATCATCCAATCTAAAACGATGTGGTTTTCGGGTAAAATTTCGATTCTTTCCAAACCTGCCTTTGCAAAAACAGCTCCGTTCCAATCGTTGTCTTTCAATTTTTGCAATCTCGTATTCACGTTTCCACGCAAATCTTCGACTTTATGATTCGGGAAACGGTTCAACCATTGGGCTTGACGACGCAAACTTCCGGTGGCAATCGTTCCTTTTGAATGTAAAAAATCAAGGTTCCCTTTGTGAACTAAAATATCTTGGTGATTGGCTCTTTTCAAAACTGCAGTTTGCACAATTCCCTTTGGTAACGAAGTCGGAACGTCTTTCAACGAGTGAACGGCAATATCCACTTCGCCTTTAATCATTGCGATATCAAGGGTTTTGGTGAAAATTCCGGTAATTCCAAATTCATATAAAGGAATGTCCAAAATCACATCGCCAGTGGATTTCACGGCAACGATTTCTGTTTTATAACCTAAATCATTTAGTTTTTTTTCAACCGTATGTGCTTGCCACAGCGCTAATTGGCTGTCGCGGGTGCCTATTTTTATAACTTTGTTTACCACAATTTTATTTATTTCTTAAAGGTAGTAATTTGAAAATTTGGTTTTCTTATGGACCATTAAGATATTAAGTAAATTAAGTTTTTTTGCAAGTTCAGAAAATAAAAAATCTGTGAATCTGCGGTCAAACTTTTATTTCGCTACTTTACTTGCTTCGATTTGAAACACTTTTTCAATCCATTCGATGCTTTCATCCACCATTGTATCGCTGTCTTTCAAGTGATTGGCAAAATGATTTGTGATTTTCTGAATGATTCTTTTGCTGATTAATTCGGCTTGTTCTTCGTCAAAATTACTCAATTTTTTACGTTGGAAATTTAATTCTCCGTCTTTAATCGAGTTTAATTTTGCTTTCAAAGCGTGAATTGTCGGGGCAAATTTTCTTCCGTTTAACCACGTAGAAAATTCTTCCATTATTTCTTCGATGATAATCTCCGCTTGCGGAATGTGTTTCTTTCTATTTTCCAGCGTCACATCCGTAATTTTCGACAAATCATCTAAGTGGACAACTGTCACGCCAGGAATATTTTTCACATTATCGTGTACATTTTTTGGCATTGACAAATCTAAAATCAAAAGCGGTTTATTCAATTGCAGGATATCTTCGTCGATTGTTGGAATTTGCGCTCCTGTTGCCACAACCAAAACGTCTGCTTTTGGAATTTCCAAAGGCAAAACGTCGTAATCTTTTACAATCAAATTAAATTTTCCTGCAACTTTTTCCGCTTTATCTTTTGTTCTATTAATTAAAATAATGTGGTCGTTTTTAGTATGTTTTACCAAATTTTCACATGTATTTCTCCCGATTTTTCCAGTTCCGAAAAGCAAAATATTCTTATTGCTGATATCCGGAACGTTATTCATTATATATTGAACCGACGCAAACGAAACCGAAGTCGCGCCTGAACTGATTTCTGTCTCATTTTTGATTCTCTTGCTCGCTTGAATCACAGAATTCACCAAACGTTCCATAAAAGCATTGGCTAAATCGTATTTTTTTGCTTCGTTAAAGCTTGATTTTATTTGGCCAATAATTTCAAAATCGCCCAAAATCTGGCTGTCTAAACCGCAACCAACTCTAAAAATATGCTTGATTGCTTCCTGGTTTTTATGCACGAAACCAACCTTTTGGAATTCTTCAACGCTTCCCAAACTGTTGTCGCAAAGTAATTTTATTAATTGAAATGGATGTTCCGCAAAACCATAAATTTCGGTTCTGTTGCACGTGGAAATCACAATCAGACTGCCAATTCCCTCCGATTTTGCCTGTTGCAAAACGATAGATTTGGCTTCATTTCCTAAACTGAATTTCCCTCGAGTCTCCGCATCAGCCTTTTTGTAACTCAATCCTACGGCATAGAAGGTTTGATGCTTTGACAAGTTATTGTTGTTCATAGTCCTACTTTAAGTATCTTTTGTTCAGAAATAAAATTCGTACAAAACGGAATTTCATTCGAACCCTACAAAATTATGGTTATCGTTTTTATAAAAGTAACGCTCAAAGTACTATTTATGTCGCTATGAGATATTTTGATAATTTTGGCTATTATAAATTAGAAAAGTCCTATTTTTGCAGTCATATCAGCATCTAGCACGTTTTTAGTTTAGAACCATTCTAAATAAAAAGATTTCAAATTTTGAAAATTTCAAGAAAAAAAATACCGCTATGAGTTCACGCGAAGAAATCAAAATTGAGGATGATTTTATCATTCTTCGATTTCAAAATGACAGTGATGAAACTTCGCATTTTGAGCGTGAAGTAAATGTAGACCTCATTCAGTTTCACTTTGGAATTAAAGGCCGAGCCAAGTTTATTTTCAACCAAGGAAGATACGCGCTGGACTTGAAAGAAGACCTTTCTTTGTTCTTGTATAATCCGCAAAAAGAGCTTCCGGTTCATCTGGAAATTGCGCCTCATTCTTGGGCGATTTCGGTATTAATTTCTATCAAAAAATTCCACGGATTATTTTCTTCCGAAGCCGACTATATTCCGTTTTTGAGCGAAGAAAACAAAGACAAAAAATATTATAAAGACGAACCGATTAGTCCGTCAATGTCAATTGTTTTGAACCAATTATTCAATTTTAATCTTCATCCTTCGATAAAAAATCTTTATTTTAAAGGAAAAGCTTATGAATTATTGAGCTTGTATTTCAACCGAAGCGAAGACGCAAATGTGGAACAATGTCCGTTTTTGGTTGATGAAGATAATGTCTTAAAAATTAAAAAAGCTAAGGAAATTGTCATCGCCAATATGGCCGAACCGCCAGGATTGCAAGAATTGGCCGATCAAGTCGGAATCAATCTGAAAAGATTAAAAATGGGTTTCAAGCAGATTTATGGCGACAGCGTTTACAGCTTTTTGTTTGATTACAAAATGGAATTCGCCCGAAAATTATTAGACAGCGGTTCTTATAATGTAAACGAAGTTGGCTTGAAAATCGGATACAGCACGGCGAGTCATTTTATTGCGGCGTTCAAGAAGAAATTTGGAACAACTCCGAAGAAATATTTGATGTCGATAACAGTGAATGCTTAATATAATTTAATCCTGGGGTTTGAAACCCTAGCAGGGTTATTATAAAATATAAAAACAAAACATAATGAAAGGCGTATTATTAGTAAATCTTGGTTCTCCAAAAAGTCCTGAACCTAAAGACGTTAAACCTTATCTGGACGAATTTTTAATGGATAAATATGTGATTGACGTTCCTTATTTATTGAGAGCATTATTGGTTCGCGGAATTATCTTGAGAAAACGTCCCGAAGAATCGGCACACGCTTATAAAAAAATTTGGTGGGAAGAAGGTTCGCCTTTAATCGTTCTTTCTGAAAGAATGCACAAAAAAGTGAAAGCGAAAACCGAAATTCCGGTTGCTTTGGCGATGCGTTATGGCGAAATGACGATTGAAAAAGGGTTTCAAGAACTGCACGATCAAGGCGTGACTGAGGTTTTACTTTTTCCTTTGTATCCGCAATATGCGATGGCTTCGACACTGACGATTTTGGTTTTGGCCGAAGAAATCAGAAAGAAGAAGTTTCCACATATGAAATTTACTGATGTTCCTGCGTTTTACAACAAGCCAGATTACATTAAAAATCTATCTGATTTAATGCAAAAACATTTGGAAGGTTATGATTATGACCAATTGGTTTTTTCGTATCACGGAATTCCAGAGCGCCATATCAGAAAAACAGATGTGACCAAATCGCACTGCAAAATCGACGGTTCTTGCTGTTCGACACCTTCTGCGGCACACGCTTTTTGCTACCGCCATCAATGTTATGAAACGACGCGTTTGGTTGTCGAGCAATTGCAAATTCCGAAGGATAAATATTGCCTTACTTTTCAATCGAGATTGGCGGGCGACAAGTGGCTCGATCCTTATACAGATATTGAAATCGACAAAATGCCGTCAAGAGGAATCAAGAAAATTGCTGTGGTAACGCCAGCTTTTGTTACCGATTGTTTAGAAACTTTGGAAGAAATTGCAATGCGTGCCAAAGAAGATTTTGAATCAAACGGAGGCGAAGAATTTTTGACAATTCCGTGTTTAAATGATGATGATGCTTGGATTCAAACCGTTACAAATTGGATTGAAGAATGGGCTTTCGCCGAAACTTTAGCAGTATAAAATGGCAGTTTCATCGGAAGAATTAGGAACAAAAGACATCAAAAAATTACTGATTAAACAAGCTATTCCATCGTCAGTTGGGATTTTGTTTATGTCGGTAAATATTTTGGTAGACACGATTTTCGTTGGGCAATGGGTTGGCTCGCTGGCCATTGCGGCGGTTTCGGTGGTCTTGCCGATTACGTTTTTAATTTCTTCTTTGGGAATGGCAATTGGTGTAGGTGGCGGTTCTGTTTTGTCGCGAGCTTTAGGTTCGGGCGATAAAGAAAAAGCCGATCAGGTTTTTGCCAACCAAATCATGATGACTTTTGGATTAGCTTCCATTTTTGTAATTCTCGGATTATTTTTCAGTAACGAAATGCTTCTTGTTTTTGGAGCGAACGGAAATATTTTGGCTCCAGCCAAAGAATTTTTCTTCCCGGTTTTACTCGGAGTTCCGTTTTTGGCACTTTGCATGATGGGAAATAACGTAATTCGGGCCGAAGGAAAACCTTCTTTTGCAATGATTTCGATGATTATTCCGGCGATTGTCAATGTAATTTTAGACGTCGTTTTTATCAAATTTATGGATTTGGGAATCTTTGGCGCAGCTTTGGCAACTTCGATTTCTTATACTTGCTGTTTCCTTTTTGTGCTTTGGTTTTTCATTTATAGAACCGAATTAAAATTGCAATGGCACCATTTTAAATTCCACAAAAAAATTGTCAGAGAAATTACATCGTTGAGTTTTGTAACGTTCTCTAGACAAGGCGTTGTGAGTATCTTGGCAATCATTTTGAACCACACTTTATATACGTATGGTGGCGAACATTCTGTCACAGTTTATGGAATTATCAGCCGAATGTTGATGTTTGCGCTGTTTCCGGTTCTTGGAATTACACAAGCATTTTTACCGATTGCTGGATTTAATTACGGAGCAAAAAATTATCATCGCGTAAAAGAAACGATTTCGGTTTCTATCAAATATTCGGCACTTTTAGCCACTTTGATTTTTGTCGTAATTTTATTCTTTGCCAAACCGATTGTTGCCGTTTTTACAACCGATGAATTAGTCATAAACGAAACACCAAATGCGTTGCGTTGGGTTTTTGCCGCTTCGCCGATTATCGCAATTCAGTTAATTGGCGCTGCTTATTTTCAAGCCGCCGGAAAAGCAAAAAAAGCATTGTTATTGACGTTGACCAAACAAGGATTTTTCTTGATTCCGCTGGTTTTAATTTTGCCAAAATTCTTCGGAATCTTCGGAGTTTGGGTTGCTTTTCCGATTGCTGATGTTTTATCTACTATAATTACCGCGATTTATTTGAAGAAAGAAATGAACGAAAACCTAATTGAAAATACGGATGGAAAATTATTATGAATATTTAAAATCGCTCCATTTGATTTTCGTAATCACTTGGTTTGCAGGATTATTTTACATCGTAAGATTGTTTGTCTATCAAATTGAAGCTTCTCAAAAACCTTCTCCTGAAAAAGAAATTTTGCAAGCGCAATATAAAATAATGACGTACCGACTTTGGTATATCATCACTTGGCCGTCAGCGATTTTGGCGAGTATTTTTGCTTTTTGGATGTTATTTTTCACTCCACAAGGCAATTTTTGGTTACAGCAATCTTGGATGCACGTTAAGCTTGGCTTTGTTTTTGCTTTGTATTTGTACCATTTAAAATGCCATCAGATTTTTAAGCAATTGCAAAACGACGAAGTCAAACATACTTCAAATTTTATGCGTCTTTGGAACGAAGGTGCTACAATTATTCTTTTTGCTGTAGTTTTTTTGGTAATTTTGAAGAACGCCGTCAACTGGATTTTTGGAGTCATCGGAATCATTCTTTTCTCTGTAATCATCATGTTGGGCTTTAAATTTTATAAAAGAATTCGGGAAAGAAACCAGAATTAATGCTGCAACCAATCAAAATAAAACGACTTTCACTTCGCGTCAGAATCTTCCTTTCGATGATTTTCTTGACCTTGATATCCTCAATTTTGATGGCGTCACTGTCGATTTATCAATTTAAAACTGCGGCAAAAGAATACCACGAAGAACGTTTGGAACGTAGGGAAACTGCCGTAAAAGAGCACATTAATTACATTTTAAGCACCACAACTTATCCGCTGACTTCTGAAAATTTGCCTTTAATTTTTAAGGACGAAATTTATAAATTGGCCGATATTCATAGTTTGGCCATCAACATTTATAGCTTAGACGGAAAACTTCTGAAATCATCAAAAGCGTCGTTTACCGTTGACACAATTTTGCCTCCGATTCCGGATTATATCTTGAAATTAGTCCAATCTTCAATGGACAAAAGATATGTGGATGTGCAAAGTATCGACGGAAATAAGTTTCGTTCTTCCTATGCACAAATCAAGGACACCAAGTTCAAACCATTGGGAATTTTGAATCTTCCCTACATTCCAGATGATGGATTTTATGAAAAGGAATTGCGAAATTTCTTGATTAGTTTGGGACAAGTTTATTCGATAATGTTGATTGTGGCCTTTGTCTTGGCTTACTTTTTATCAAGTTATATCACCAAATTTCTGAAGTCAATCACCGATAAAATCACCGAAACCCGATTCAATCAAAAGAACGAGAAAATTGAGCTCGAAGACAGCAGTAAAGAAATTGCATTGCTGGTTCACGCCTATAATTCGATGGTGGAAGAATTGGAAGAAAGTGCGTCAAAATTAGCGCAAAGCGAACGAGAACAAGCGTGGCGCGAGATGGCGAAACAAGTGGCGCACGAAATCAAAAATCCGTTGACGCCAATGCGTTTGACGGTTCAGAGTTTTCAGCGAAAATTTGACCCAAATGATCCAGACGTGAAGCAAAAAATGACGGATTATTCGAACACTTTGATTCAGCAAATTGACACGATGAGTTCTGTGGCTTCGGCTTTTTCGAACTTTGCTTCGATGCCAGCACAACAGAATGAAACGCTGAATGTGGTTGATGTTGTTCATCTTACTTTGGATATTTTCAACGAAGATTATATCGAATTTAAAAGCGAAGCCAAAGAAATTATCACGATTATGGACCGAACGCAATTGATTCGCGTGGTAACGAACTTGGTTAAAAATGCGATTCAAGCAATTCCTGAAAATCAAGAGGAAAAATCGGTAGTTGTTTCAGTAAAAGAGGAAGAAAATCAAGTGCAGATCAGCGTTCAGGATAACGGAACCGGAATTGAAGGCGACAACCTCAACCACATTTTTGAACCAAAATTTACGACTAAAAATTCGGGAATGGGATTAGGTTTGGGAATCATCAAAAATATTATTGAAAATTATAATGGAACGATTACTTTTGAAACGGCTCCCGGAAAAGGGACGGTTTTTTGCGTATTTCTTCCTATTATAAGGATGTAATCACTTCATTGCGAGGCACGAAGCAATCACATCACAATTGCGAATTTGATTATAAGATCACTTCCTTCGTCGCGATGACAGGATTTTAAAAAAATAAAAACATACAAATATGAACTACGAAAATATTTTGGCAACTTCTGAAAACGGAATTGCAACCGTTACAATCAACAGACCGACCAAACTAAATGCTCTGAACAAAGCAACAATTGCTGAACTTCATGACGCTTTTGAAGCTTTAGAAAATGATGAAAAAGTAAGAGTAATTATCTTGACAGGAAGCGAAAACAAAGCTTTTGTCGCTGGCGCGGATATTTCTGAATTTGCAAATTTCTCTGTTTCTGAAGGAGCTGAATTGGCAGCAAAAGGACAATCTTCATTATTTGATTTTGTAGAAAATTTAAAAACTCCGGTAATTGCGGCCGTGAATGGTTTTGCTTTAGGCGGCGGCTTAGAATTGGCGATGGCGTGTCATTTTAGAATTGCTTCGGATAATGCAAAAATGGGCTTGCCAGAAGTTTCGCTTGGCGTAATTCCAGGTTATGGTGGCACACAAAGATTACCGCAATTGGTTGGAAAAGGAAAAGCAATGGAATTAATCATGACCGCCGGAATGTTAACTGCTGAAGAAGCAAAAGCTTCTGGATTGGTAAATCACGTAGTGCCGCAAGCGGAATTATTAGAATTAGCAAACAGCATCGCTCAAAAAATTATGCGAAATTCACCTGTGGCCATTGGAAAAGCAATTGAAGCGATTAATGCAAATTTCAAAGATGGCGTTGACGGTTATGCCGTTGAAATCAAAAACTTTGGAGAAGCTTTTGGAACTGAAGATTTTAAAGAAGGAACTGGGGCATTTTTAGAAAAAAGAAAGCCGGTTTTCACTGGAAAATAATAGAAACGAAAAAGCCAGAAAATAATATTCTGGCTTTTTTTATTACCTTTTTCCTTCACATTCTGCAAAAAACTGCTCCAAAAAACCTTCCATATAATTATGTCTTTCTTCGGCGATTTTCTTTCCAGATTTGGTATTCATTTTGTCTTTTAGCAACAGTAGTTTTTCATAGAAATGATTGATTGTTGGCGAAACTGAATTTTTATATTCTTCTTTTGACATATTCATATTCACTTCAATTTCTGGATTGTACAACGGTCTGTTTTTAAATCCGCCATAATTGAAACACCTTGCGATTCCAATGGCTCCAATGGCATCTAAACGGTCGGCATCTTGCACAATATCTAATTCTATAGATGAAAATTTACGTTCAAAATTTCCTCCTTTGAAAGAAATATTTTCAATAATATTTATAACTTGAACGATAATTTCTTCGGAAACATCTTCACTTTCTAGAAATTCTCGGGCAACTCTTGGCCCGACCGTTTCATCGCCATTATGAAATTTACTGTCAGCAATATCGTGTAATAATGCACCGAGTGCGACGATGGTTTCATCGCAGTTTTCTTCTTTAGAAATATTCAAGGCGTTTTTATAAACTCTTTCGATGTGGAACCAATCGTGTCCTCCTTCGGCATTTTGAAGTTCTTTTTTTACGAAGGAAATGGTATTTTCTATTAAAGCTGTATTCATAATTAGGAAGAAAAAAATCCTTTCGGTAAAGAAAGGATTTAAGTTATTTTATTTATTTCAAAGTTGCAGGCTCGACCCATTTAAAAATATGCGATTCTGATGGAATGACAATTCTTTCTGAAATTCTAGCCATTCTCGCTGGCAATTTCATAAGATAATCTCTTGCTTTTTCAGCTTCATCTGTCAATCCGCTGATTTTTGAGATTTCCCATTTGTCAATTAATTTCTGCATAATATCAACATAATCGTGCGCTGTATAAACTCCAATTCTTTGTGCCGAATCAGAAAATAATTCAAACGCCGTGCTGATTTTTTCTCCAGATTCTCTCAAGAATTGTGCTGGCATTACGATTTTTTGCTTCATCATATATTGAAAAGCAAGCATCATCTCACTTGGATCTACTTGAAAAATTCTATTCACAAATTCTGAGTAAGCGTGGTGGTGGCGCATTTCGTCTCCAGCAATCAACTTACACATTTTTGACAATTTATTATCGCCGTGTTTTTTCGCAATTTGGGCTACACGATTGTGCGAAACATAAGTTGCCAATTCTTGAAAACTTGTGTAAACAAAGTTTTTATAAGGATCTCTTCCTGTTCCAATGTCAAAACCGTCGCTAATCAAATGCTGTGTCGTCATCTCGATTTCACGCATATTCACGCGCCCAGAAAGGTAAAGATATTTGTTCAAAACATCTCCGTGGCGATTTTCTTCGCCCGTCCAACTTCTGATCCATTTTGACCAACCGTTCCCAATATTATCTGTCTGGTTCACGCCTTCCACATCCATCAACCAAGATTCGTATGTTGGCAAAGCTTCTTCTGTAATGGTATCTCCAACCAAAGTTACCCAGAAATCATAAGGCAATTCTTTTGCGATTTCTCTTAATTCTTTTACGTCTTCAAAGAAAGTTTCATTTTGAGAATCAGGCAAAAGATCAGTTGGTTGCCAGATTTTTTCCACCGGGATTAAATACTGGTCAACAAACGTGTCAATGTTTTTCTCTAGAAACTGCATTACTTCTAGACGCATGTTTTTTATAGACATATTTTTTAATTTTTTATTCCTTCAACTACAGCTTTTTCGGTCTCTTTCATCAATTCGTCAAAAGGAACTTGCGCCACTGAAATCGGCTTATGAACGGTAAAGGTAAGATGATTTCCTAAACCTGCAGGGAAAAAGCCATATTTAACAATTTTCCAAGAATTGTTGATACTCACAGGCACAACCATCGCTGACGGAGCATTCTTACATAATATTTTTAAACCGGTTTGGGCAAATTCTTTTGGATAACCATTTTTGCTTCGCGTTCCTTCCGGAAAAATTACTGCCGAACGCTTGTGCTTTTCAATATATTCTGCCAAACCCTTGATTGTTGGCACCGCTTGTTTTGGATCTTTTCTATCAATTAAAACGGAACCTCCGTGTCTTAAATTGTATGAAACACTTGGAATCCCGCTTCCTAATTCTTTTTTGCTGACAAATTTTGGATGCGCTTTTCTGAAAAACCAAATGATTGCCACGATGTCATACATGCTTTGGTGATTGGCCACGAAAATCACAGGAACGTCTTTTGGAATCAATTCTCTTCCTTCTACTTTATAGGTAGTTCCAAGCAAATGAGTTGTTCTTAACAAAAAGAAATTCAGATAATCGACACTTTTTTTGTGCGCTTGATATCCAAAAAGGTTAAAACAAATCCATTGTATCGGATGAAAAAAGGCAAGAAAAAATCCAAAAACCAGATAATATACCACTGAAATGGGGTATGAAATAAGCTTTTCCATAATCATAAAATTCTGTGCAAAAGTAAGAATTATATTTTTGTTAATTTTAAAAGTAATTTACGATTTTTTTTGGCTAAAAATTGCTGTTGGAAGATGAAAAAAAAGAACTATTTTTACCAAAAATAAGTGCCAATTTATAATGAAAGAAAAAATGAGTTCAGAGAAAGATGCTAAATTAAAAGCGCTTCAATTAACGCTTGAAAAATTAGATAAAACATACGGAAAAGGTACCGTAATGAAGCTGGGAGACAGAGCTGTAGAAGAAGTTGAATCAATTTCTTCGGGTTCTTTAGGATTAGATTTAGCTCTTGGGGTGAATGGTTACCCAAAGGGAAGAATCATCGAAATCTATGGCCCAGAATCTTCAGGTAAAACTACTCTTACATTACACGCAATTGCCGAAGCTCAAAAAGCGGGAGGAATCGCTGCTTTTATCGATGCAGAACACGCTTTTGATAGAGGTTATGCTGAGAAATTAAACGTGGATGTAGAAAATTTGATCATTTCACAACCAGATAATGGAGAACAAGCATTGGAAATTGCAGAAAACTTGATTCGTTCAGGTGCAATTGATATTGTGGTTATTGACTCTGTTGCGGCTTTGACTCCAAAAAGTGAGATCGAAGGCGAAATGGGAGATTCAAAAATGGGTCTTCACGCACGTTTGATGTCGCAAGCTTTGAGAAAATTGACAGGAACAATCAGCAAAACAAATTGTACTGTTTTCTTCATCAACCAGCTTCGTGAAAAAATTGGGGTGATGTTTGGAAATCCAGAAACAACGACTGGTGGTAACGCCTTAAAGTTTTATGCTTCGGTTCGTTTGGATATCAGAAGATCAACTCAAATTAAAGATGGTGAAAACGTAATTGGTAACAGAACGAAAGTAAAAGTTGTCAAAAATAAAGTGGCGCCGCCTTTTAAAACAGCAGAATTTGACATCATGTATGGTGAAGGAGTTTCAAAAACGGGAGAAATTCTGGATTTGGCTGTAGAATTTGAAGTGGTTAAAAAATCAGGATCTTGGTTCAGTTATGGCGAGACAAAATTAGGCCAAGGCCGAGACGCTGTTAAGTCATTGATCAAAGACAATCCAGAAATGGCTGATGAATTAGAACAAAAAATCAAAGCTTTGATAAAAGAGCAAAACGCTTAATAAAAAGAACCCGAAATTATTTTCGGGTTTTTTTATATCTTGACGCAACCAATAAATTCTTTTTGCATCTACTCAATAAAGCTTAAAATATTAAAATACCAATGAAAAAATTTGTTACCCTTTTTATCTTATTCATCGCTTTTCTTTTTACATTTTCTTCATGTGATGTGAGCGACGATACAACGTCAAACTATCAGTTTCAGCTAGTTGCAATTGATTCGGTAGAAGTACCGCAATATTTCGTTTTAGGAGAAACAAAACAAATAAAAGTATATTATAAAAGACCATCGACTTGCCATTTTTATGACGGCTTTTATTATGAAAAAAATGCGAATATTAGAACCGTGGCCGTTCAAATGGCTGTTTTTGATGAGCCAAATTGCGAAATCTTAGAAGAAGAAGTAGCAACAGCAACTTTTAATTTTTACGTTTCAAATCCAGATTCTTATATTTTTAAATTTTACCAAGGCGAAGACGCGACAGGCCAAAATATTTTTGCAGAGTATGAAATTCCCGTTATTCAATAAAATTTAACTTATACCAGATAGATATTTTGAGTTTAGATCAGCTCATACATGATTGCAGTCATAACGATACTAAAGCTCAAGAACAATTATATAAGTTGCTTTCGCCAAAATTGTTCGCAGTGTGCTTAAAGTATTCGCGAAATTATGCCGAAGCCGAAGATAATCTTCAGGACGGATTTCTTATTATATTTAGGAAAATCGGGCAATTTAATTTTAAAGGATCTTTTGAAGGCTGGGCAAAACGGGTGATGGTCAACAACGTATTGCAAAAATATCGCGGAAATACCGTCTTTGAAATCATCAATGACAATATTCCCGATGAAGAAGAAATTGAAATTGATGATGAAAACATTTCGCTTGAATTTTTGATGAAAATCATCCAAGAATTGCCAGACAGATACCGACTTGTTTTCAATTTATATGTAATGGACGGTTATTCTCACAAAGAAATTGCAGAAATGCTGGAGATTACAACCGGAACCACAAAATCAAATCTTGCCAGAGCAAAGATGATTTTAAAGGAAAAAATAGAAGCTCAAACCGGAAACGGAAACTATACAGTAGCAAAATGAGTGAGAAAAAAAATATAGAAAGACTTTTTCAAGAAAAGTTTAAAGACTTTGAAGCGATTCCGTCGCAGAAAGTTTGGGATAATATTGAAGAAGAACTTCACAAAAAGAAAAAACGCAGAGTTGTCCCAATTTGGTTTCGACTTTCGGGTGTGGCGGCGTTATTGCTTGTTGGAGCGCTCATTGGTTATGGAATTTTAAATGATTCGCCAAACACAAATCCAGATAATAGTGTTGTAAATCAAGAAAATATCGATGCAAATAATACCGGAAAAGATATGCTTCCGACAAAAAATCCGGTGCGAAGTAATCAAGTTGTTACCGACGCCGGAAATTCTGAAGCTGAAAATAATGCAACAGGAAATACAATTTCATCGGAAGAAATAATTGGAAAAAATAATTTAGATTCAAACCAAAAATTAAACGCTAATTCTTCTCAAGAAAAAAATAGATCAAAAAATAATGCAGTTGCCGATCAGGAAAATTCCATGATTAATTCTTCCAAAAAAGAAAATTATTATAAAACCAAAGCAACTATTACTAACAAATCTAATGCTGTTGCAAGCGCTAACAATAAAACAATTACCAAAAATAAAACGCTAAAAACAAATTCTGAAAATAACGCCATTGCAAATTTAGGAACAAATAAATCCTCGAATAAAAATACCAAAACTTCAATTTCTGAAGATTTAAAATCTAAAAATGACGCTCTAGCCAATCAAGAAAACACCAATAAAACTTCAGGAAATCAAAATAATATTCAGGAAAAAACTTCGGCTTCTGAAAATAAAACTATTCTGAAAAAAGACTCAAATAACCAGATTGCTTTTGAAACAAAACCAATCGAGGAACAAAAAAAGGATTCAACAGCTGTTGCTACTGTTGTCCCGAATGCGCTGGAAGAATTGCTTAAACAACAAGAAAAAGAGAAAGAATTGGTGACAGAAACTAAAGTAAATAGGTGGCAAATTACGTCAAACGTAGCTCCTATTTATTTTAGCTCTGCTTCCAACGGTTCACCGATTTCGCAAGAACTTAGCGATAATTCTAAAAATTTCGAAAAAAACATGAGTTATGGCGTTGGCGTCAATTATGCACTTTCAAACAAATGGTCGGTCAGAAGCGGTGTCAATAAATTGAGTTTGGGTTACAACACAAATAATATCGTTTATTATGCTGGATTGCCTGGTGATGAAGCCCGAAATTCAAATTCTTTTCAAGCAAAAGGAAGCCAAATTATAATTGAAGATAACTCTGCTGCAAATGTTCTTTCATTTGACAATGTTCCGGGGAAAAATCAAGGTTATTTAAACCAAACGATGGGTTACATTGAAGTTCCTGTGGAGCTTTCATACAAACTTTTAGACAGAAAATTTGGGATCGAATTGATTGGAGGAATGAGCACGATGTTTTTAAATGAAAATAATCTTTCCGTCGTTTCTGGTGAGCTTGTAACTTCTGCCGGAAGAGCCGAAAATTTAAACGATGTTTCGTTCACGTCAAATATCGGATTGGGATTTAAGTACAATTTTTGGAAATCGTTCCAAGCAAATATAGAACCAAAATTCAAGTACCAATTGAATACATTCAGCGGAAATGACGGCGGTTTCAAGCCTTATTTCATCGGAATTTATTCTGGTTTGAGTTTTAGTTTTTAAAGATTTAGTTGGTTTTTATAGTTTTAAAATTAGTTAAGTACGTCATTATTATACGTTAATGACAAGAAAAAAGCGCCCTGGTTAGGCGCTTTTTTTATTATTAAACTTCAGCAATTGATCAAAAATAATTGCTTTCACTTGTTCTCTCACTTCTTTTATATCTTTTTTGTCTGCTACACTTTTTCCCGTTGTATCCACAAAATGATGCACTTTAGCTCGCATTAAACCCGGACTTCCGCTTAAAAATGTATAGGAAAATCGCTTTTTATTATCTGCAAAAGTTATCGGCACAATCGGAATTTGATGTTCTAAAGCCAAACGAA
Source organism: Flavobacterium qiangtangense (assembly GCF_042658345.1). Lineage (NCBI taxonomy): Bacteria > Pseudomonadati > Bacteroidota > Flavobacteriia > Flavobacteriales > Flavobacteriaceae > Flavobacterium > Flavobacterium qiangtangense. Next base: position 153,536 of record NZ_JBHSQB010000009.1, on the reverse strand, counting down.
AAGCACCGTCTTTAAATTCATCTAACAATACCGATTCGTCATCAGGAACGCCACCTTCTGGAAAAATACAAATACTTAAACCTTGAGACAATCTTTTTTGGGCTCTGTCAAAAACTTCCATTCGGCTTTTTGAACTTTTTCTGTCCACCAAAATACACGTCCTTTTATAGAAAAATCCGAATAGCGGAATCTTCGCCAGTTCTTTTTTTCCCACAAAAACAAACGGATTTCTAACCAAAGCCAACATCAGCATAATATCAGTCATTGACGTGTGATTTGAAACCAACATATAACTTTTTCCTTGTTCCAATTCTTGTTCGCGTTCCACTTTGTAATAAAATCCCATCCCAAAGAGAATCACTTTTGCCCAAATTCTAGCCATCACAAAAAAGTAAGGATACCATTTTTCTTTCAAGATGGAAATTACTAAAAACGGAAGCATCAGAATTATAGGAAGTCCCATTAAAAAATAGAACCAAATTCGCCAAAGAACCCAAAAAATAATTTTAAGAAACCGCATAAAGATTTGAATGTATAAACTTCCGAGAGATGAAACTTGGATTTTTAAATTTGTTTTCCAAATGTAAAGTTTTTTAGTTTTTAAACGCAAAGTTCGGAAGGTTTTCGCAAAGTTTCGCAAAGAAGAAAGTTTCTAGTTAGTAGAAACAACTATATTTGATTTAATTAGTAACGCCATATAGAATTTTTTATGACTGAAAATGAAATCTCCAATAAGATAATTGGCTTAGCCATTGAAATACACAAAAAGCTTGGGCCCGGACTTTTAGAAAGTGCCTACAAAGAATGTTTGTTTTATAAAATCAACAAATCTGGACTATTTGTAGAAAAAGAAAAAGCAATGCCTTTGATTTTTGAAGATGTAAAATTAGATTGTGGATATCGCGTTGATTTATTAGTTGAAAAGAAATTGATTATTGAAATCAAAAGTGTCGAATCCTTGAATACTGTTCATCTTGCACAAACACTCACTTACTTAAGATTAGGAAATTATAAACTTGGTTTGCTAATAAACTTTAATGAAATCCTCTTAAAAAACGGAATCAGAAGGGTTGCAAATAACTTGTGAAAAAACTTTACGAAAACTTTAAAAATTCTTCTATTTAAAACCTTCGCGAAACTTTGCGAAAACCTTCCAAACTTTGCTTTTAAAAAAGCTGCAAACCATAAAAATAAAACAACAAAAAACTTTGCCATCAAAATAAACTTTCCAAACTTTGTCAAATAAATCTTTGCGTTAAAACAAAAAAAATAAAATGTCAAAAATCTTAACAGGAATTCAAAGCACAGGAACGCCACACTTGGGAAACCTTCTCGGTGCGATTTTTCCAGCTATTGAATTATCAAACAAGCCCGAAAACCAGTCGTATCTTTTTATCGCTGATTTGCACTCGATTACGCAAATCAAAGACGGAGAAACTTTGCGTGAAAACACGTACAGCACGGCTTCTACTTGGCTTGCCTGCGGACTTGATGTTGAAAAAGTAGTTTTTTATCGCCAATCAGATGTTCCTCAAACTACAGAATTATCTTGGTATTTGAGCTGTTTTTTTCCATTTCAAAGATTGACTTTGGCGCATTCATTTAAAGACAAATCTGACAGACTTTCTGACGTAAACGCCGGATTATTTACCTATCCGATGTTAATGGCGGCCGATATTCTTTTGTATGATGCCGAATTTGTTCCGGTTGGGAAAGACCAATTACAACATATAGAAATCACGCGCGATGTCGCCGCAAGATTCAACAACCAATTGGGAGAAACGTTTGTTTTGCCAGAATCTTATACGCAAGAAGACACTAAATATGTTCCTGGAACAAACGGCGGAAAAATGAGCAAATCAGCCAATAATATCATCAATATTTTCTTAGATGACAAGGCTCTCCGCAAACAAGTCATGTCAATTGAAACCGACAGCACCCCATTGGAAGATCCAAAAGACACCGAAACTTGCAAGATTTTTGCCATCTATAAATTGCTTGCAACAGAAAGTCAATTGGCAGAAATGACCGAAAAATATAAAAATGTCAACAGAGATTTTGGTTGGGGACACGCCAAGCAAGCACTTTTTGAATTGATTTTAGAAAAATTCAAAGTGGAAAGAGAAAGATACACTTACTATATGAACAACAAACCAGAAGTTGACAAATTATTGCTTCAAGGTGCGGCAAAAGCAAGTGAAAAAGCGAACGAAGTTTTGCAAAGAGTAAGACAAAAATTAGGTTATTAACTAGCCGAAAACCATAAAATTAAAAAGCCATAAGAACTAAACTTATGGCTTTTTTGATTATTCCGCTGACATTGTCTTGACATATTCAACAGGTTCTTCTCTTAACGACATTTCCTTTGAAACGACTTTAATTTTCTTTCCTTCCTGCTTCAATTCCACATCATTTGAAAAGAAATAATCTTCTGTTATTATTTCTGTTGCATTTTCAGGCAAGCTTTGAAAACGGTATTCGCTCATTGCATCAAAAATCTGAAATTCAGCATCTGAACCAAATGACGAAAGCGTATTTCCAGCATAAAAATTGAAAACTTTTTCTTCCTTTTCATCAATTTTAATTGGAAGTGATTCTTTTGATTTGATAAAATAAGCTCTTGACGCAAAATTATTTTTTCTTCCGGAAGTCGTATATTTCACAGCATTTTCTAAAACTACTACATCAAATTTCGTATTGTTTTTGAAAACTATTTCTTTACTTTCGAAATCGGATGTTTTTGCTGTTCCAAATACATTTGTAAACGGATTGTCACCTGTTTTAAAATTTCCTTTTTTAAAATTTTCTTTTGCAGATTGCTCTGGAATTTTGGTTACCAAATAATATTTAAAACTCGTTATTCTCTCTCTTTCCGCATCAAAAACACTGTCAACATAAGAACTTTGTGATCCATAATTAGGCAACGGACTTACTCCGTAATTGTAAATTCCATTATCATAACTATTTTGGTAAATCGTATTCGAATCATTGGACGAACATTTGCTCATTGCCCAAATCAATTTCAAAACAACTAGAATAATAAAAAAGATCGTTCTTCCAGAAATTCCCGAACTTCCTGAGCTCGTATTGTCAATATTTGAGCGAACTGCTTCTCTATTTTTCGCAAGCAAATCATTCAAATCTGAATCAAAAGCGTCATAATTTGAAATAGAAAGCATTGCAGATTCTCCAAAACCCGACTTTTTTGTAGCGTTATAAATTTCTACAATACTGTTAATCAGCAATGAAACGCGCTCATCCATTTCTGGAGAACTAAACTTGGAAAGCAAATCATAAAAACTTTTTTGCTTCAAAAAAAATACTGAATCTAAATCGCTTACTTCAGAAACTGCCAATTTATTTAGCGTAAAGTCAAGCTTTCCGTGAATCTTTTTTTCAATTTTATACAACACGTCATCCGGAAAATAATCCTTGGTTTTCAGCAGATAATCCATATCGTCAAAAGCATTTTGAGACATTTTCTTGTCAAAATAAAGCGTCAATTCTTCTTCTAAAAATCGAGAAATAAAATCTCGAATTCTTTCTGGTTCAATATTTTTTGGCCAAAAATCATCGCGTCGATATCTTGTATTCGCAAAAAAATTATAAAGCAGGAAATCATTAGCCAAAAAATTAAATTCTTCTGGATAATTTTTTAAGGCGAGAACCAAATTGGAAGCCACATTGTTATCAATTTCCGGATTCAGTTTCTTTTCAACATTGATTCTTTTTTCAATTTTGATTACTTCATCAGCCGAAAATTGGTGGTCAGCTGTTTTTTCGAGATTTAATTTTTCGAATAATTCTATGATATTCATACTTTTCAGATAAAATAGATTGGCGCAAAAATAGGATTTAAAACTTTATAACAATGATTTCTTTGAAAAACCAAAATAATTGTAAATTGCTTCCCAATAACTTAGGCTTCAGCACAAAAATGAAAGACATTATCAATCAGGTTTTTGAAATAGAAAAGAAAGCTAGCGAACAAAATATCGATAGTTTTGAAAGAAATTTACGAAGAATTAATCACGAATTTGAAGAATTGGGATACAAAATTGTAAACCCAATTGGCAATTCTTATGACGAAAGAGATGCTTCTTTAGAGGCAAATATGATCACTACAAACGCCAAAAAAATCACCAAAGTTTTGAAACCAGTTATTTATAAAATGGAAAATGATGCTTATTCTTTAATTCAAAAAGGAGTTGTCATCGTCGAATAATCGCTTGAAATTACTATGAAAAATATAAATTTTGGAATCGATCTTGGCACCACAAATTCTGGAATCGCCAAATACGAAAATGGAAAAGTAACGATTTTTAAAAATCCGGTTGGTTTTAAAGACACGATTCCGTCGGTGGTTTCTTTTCGAAAAGGAAGAATTCAAATTGGCGATAAAGCGCGCGAACACGTGATTTCAAATTCAAATAATGTGTTTTCGTCTTTCAAAAGAAAAATGGGTTCTGACGAAAATTATTTCGTTGAAGATCTTGATAAAAACATCACGCCAATTGAACTTTCTTCAATGATTTTAAAAGAATTGGCGAGTTTTGCGCAAGGCGAAAATCCAAAAACTGCCGTGATTACAATTCCAGCTTCCTTTGATACAATTCAAACAAATGCGACCAAAAAAGCGGGTTACAGCGCAGGTTTTGAAGAAGTTGTGCTTTTGCAAGAACCAATTGCGGCGTGTTTGGCGTATTCAAATATTCAAAATTTAGAAATTGCTACAGAGAAAAAATGGCTCGTTTATGATTTTGGTGGAGGCACTTTTGACGTGGCTTTGGTGAAAATTGACGAGCGCGAATTGAAAGTTATTGATCACAAAGGAAACAACTTTTTAGGAGGCGTGGATTTGGATACTTTATTCGTAGAAAAAATTATCTGCCCTAAAATTGAAGCCAATTCATCGGTTGAAAATCTTTGGAACAAACTCGCTTCGCAAGAAAATTCGATTTACAAAAAACTGTATTTTGAATTGCTTTTTAAAGCCGAAGAAGCCAAAAAAGAATTGTCTTTAAAGCCAACAACAAACATTGAAATTGATTTTGACGAACTCGATATTTTCTTAGATATTGATATTTCAAAAGAAGAGTTTGAAGCAATTTTAAAAGCAAAATTCGACGAATCTTTTCAATTGACAGAAAAATTAATTACTGAAAACCGACTTCAATTTTCTGATATTGAACGCATTATTTTGGTTGGAGGAACAACTTACATTCCTTACATCCGAGAAGAATTGCAAAAAAGAACCGAAATTATTATCGATTCCAGCATTGATCCAACTACGGCTGTGATTTTAGGCGCGACTTTTTACGCAGGTTCAAAACCTTCAGAATTGGTTGAAAAAGAAGAAGAAAATGTAGCTTCAGAAAAAGTTTCGGAAGTAAAACTAGAGTTGATTTTTGAACCGCATTCAAAAGATTCCGAAGAATTGATTGTGGCAATTGTTGACAATTCTATTTCTCACTATTACAGAATCATTCGTGCCGACGGAGGTTTTGACACCGGAATTTTGAAAATAAACCAGAAGATTTCTGAGTTCGTCCCGTTGCTTGAAAAAGCCACGAACGGTTTCACGATTTCTTTGTATGATTTTGGCCAAAATCAAATTCATCAGAAAAATATTCAGATTACAAATGGATTGTATAATATTTTAGGACAGCCGTTGCCAAACGATATTTGCCTGGAAGTTGACGAACAATCTGGCAAAACATATATGGAAAGAATATTCAAGAAAAACGATATTCTGCCGATGAAGAAGACGATTTATAAAACTTGCTCTAAAAATATCTTGAAAAATTCTGACGATAAATTGATCATCAACATCGTTGAAGGAAATGCCGGAAGTATGGTTGGAAGCAATTTGACAATCGGTTACATCGAAATTTCTGGACGAAATTTTACGCAAGATTTATTAAAAGGAATGGATGTCGAACTGAATTTCAAGATTTCAGAATCACGTGATTTAAGCGTAAATGTGTACATAAGTTCGTTAGATTTAGAAATTAATGAGGTCTTCAATCCGCATCAGCGCACGGTTTCTTTAGAAAAATTGTCTGCCGAAGTAAAAAGTGCTTTGGACGAAATCAATGAAGAAATTGAGAATGAAGAAGCAGAAGAAAACTATGAATATCTTTCAAAAATAAAGCGAATCAAAGATTATTTGGCGGTTCTTTATAATGATTCCCTTGAAATTGCAGACGATAAATCAACCGATAAAAAATATCAGATTGATGAAATGAAGCGAATTGCGATTCAAGAATTTGATGATTTGGTTCGCCACAAACACGTTTTGGGAGAAATTGACGAATACCGAAGAACGAAAGACGTTTTTGAATCGTATTTGGAACGCGCAACGCCTCGCCAAAAAGAAGAATTCGAAAAAATTATTAGAACAGAAAAAGAGTTTTTAGAATCGAATAACAAATATTTGATCAAGCAGAAAAACAAGGAACTTGACAAACTTTTAGACGACATTTATTACAAGCAAGACGAGCGCTACATCGACTTCTTTTATCATTTTAGATTTTTGGATGACGATCAATACAAAAGTGCTTCAAATTTTAATAAGCTGGTAAATCTTGGTGATAAAGCATTGGAAAACAAAAATTTACCAGAACTTAAAGCGGTTTGCAATCAGCTTTATGATCTTTTAAAAGTAAAACCAAAAGGCAAAGAAGATTTCAATTCATTTGATGGTAATTTAGGTTTAAAATAAGCCTAAATTGCTTCAAATAATTTCCCCGGCAACGGCCGAATCACGCCTTTCAATTCCATGTTTAAAAGCATTGAAGATATTCTATACACCGGAAATTCGCAATCTAAAGCAATGATATCTAAAAGTTCTTTCCCCGACTTCAGAAGATAATCATAGATTTTTTGTTCGTCATTGTCCAATTCGACGAACAATTGTTTTTGTACGGGTTTTGATTTCTCAGAATCTAAGTCCCAGTTGAGCATGTAAATCAAATCTGCCGCAGAAGTCAACAAATTGGCTTTCTGAGTTTTAATCAAATTATTACAACCTTGGCTGTATTTGTCAGTTGCTCTTCCCGGAAAAGCAAAGACATCACGATTGTAATCCACAGCCATATTTGCAGTGATTAACGAACCGCCTTTATCGGCAGATTCTATGACGATTGTGGCTTCAGACATTCCCGCAACGATTCGATTTCGCTTCACAAAATTCTCTTTATCAGGATTAGATGAACTCCAAAAATCAGTTAGAAAACCGCCGTTTTCCTCCATTTTTGCGACATATTTGGTGTGTACTTTTGGATAAATCTGGTTCAAGCCGTGCGCGACAACGCCAATGGTTTGCAGGTTATTTTCCATCGCCGCTTGATGTGAGACAATATCAACTCCGTATGCAAAACCACTGACGATAATTGGATTTAACGGAGCCAAATCTGCAATCAATTTCTTGCAACATTCCATTCCGTAGGAAGTAATTTGGCGAGTGCCGACAACGCTGATGATTTTCCGATTTTTAAAGTCAATATTTCCAGAAGAAAAAAGTAAAACCGGTCCGTCAATGCAATGTTTCAATTTATCAGGATAATTTTCATCCTGAAAAAACAGCGTGTCGATATGGTTTTCTTTGATGAATTGAAGCTCTTTTTCTGCTTTTTCAAAAACAGATTTATCTTTGAGATTTCTGATCAAAATGCTCCCGATTCCGTCGATGCTTCCAAGTTTTGAAGCTTTTGATTGAAACACTTCTTTGGCGTTTCCAAAATGATTTAGCAGTTTTTTAGCGACGATATCGCCTACTAATTCGACTTTCTGTAACGCTAACAGGTAAAATAATTCTTCTTCGGGCATGGCAAATAATTGAATGTCAAAGAAAAGACTTTTTTTCAAATTGTTAATAAAATTTGTTGATAAAATTTTGCTCTGACTGATGATTGGCTAACTTTGTTTTATGAAGATGGAACATCACATATCACAACTTTTATACAGATACCAATGCGTTTCGGTACCTGGTTTCGGGGCTTTTTTGACCGAAATCCAATCAGCTCGACTGAACGAAAATGCGGCATCGTTTTATCCGCCAAGGAAAGTCGTTTCCTTTAATTTTCATCTTAAAAACAACGACGGATTGCTGGCTAACCACATTTCTCAGTCAGAAAAAATCACGTATGAAGATGCAGTGAAAAACATCGAAACTGAAGTTTTAAAGTGGAAATATGCCTTGCAACAAAACCAAACTTTGCAGGTAAAAAACATCGGGCAATTTACTGTAAATTCAGAAAGCAATTTGGTTTTTGAATCGTTTGACAGCATGAATTACCTGACCGATTCTTTTGGATTAAGCACTTTTGTTTCGCCAAAAATCCAGAGAGAAATTTATGCAGAACAAATTGAAGCGTTAGAAGAAAAAGCGCCGATTGCGTTTACTCCAGAAAGAAGAAAGAATTCGTATCTTAAATATGCTGCGATTTTCGTTCTTGGACTTGGCGCTGCAGGATTTTTTGGAAACAATTATTACAACGATTACCAAAACAAACTTGCTTCTGAACAACAATTAATGGTTGAAAAATCAGTGCAGGAAAAAGTAGAAAATAAAATTCAAGAAGCTACATTTTTTATCGAAAGTCCGCTTCCAGCCGTGAAATTGACCGTTAAGGAAGAAAAAATGGCGTATCACGTTGTTGCCGGCGCTTTCAGAAATGAAGCAAACGCACAAAAAATCTACGAGAAATTGAGCAAAAAAGGTTTCAAATCAAGAAGAATTGAACAAACAAGACACGGTTTATATCCGGTTCTTTATGGCAGTTTTTCTACGTATGCCGAAGCTCAAAAAGCAATGTCAAAAATTCAGAAAACTGAAAATCCTGAAGCTTGGCTTCTGATTAAAGAGTTATAATTCAAATCCCGATTCTGTCGGGATTTTTTTTTGCCTCGTCATTGCGAGAAACGAAGCAATCACATTGTCTAAATTATTTGGCAGCAAGTCACCAGGTAAATTTGAAAACCATTTTCCTGCTGCAGCAACTCGCTTTAAACCGGTTTGTTCACCGGTTTAAGAGCTCAAACAATTGCAGCATCAGGGCTATTTGAGAAACTATTTGCTTCTTTGCAAACGGCAGTTCGCCAACCTTTGTCGCCCGCCAATCGCCATCGAATATCCTAACAGGTTTTAAAAACCTGTTAGGTATGAATTTTCAAGTAGCTTGTTTTTTTGACTAAAGCCAATTCTCATTCCTTTTTAAAGAATGCTATTATCAATTTTGAGCTGTTTTTTATACCTAACAGGTTTTAAAAACCTGTTAGGATAACGAAAATCCTATGAAAATAAATTTTATTTTAATGATTTTGATTGCTTTTCTGGCGCAGTGATTGTCGGCAAACTGCGTCACTAGCCCCGATTGAAACGGAAAGCCTTTTTCACGGAAAACTATTTTTTCTTTGGCTGGCGAAGCGACCGGAGGAAGCTCTTGCCAGCCAAGAAGAAAAAAAGTTTTTCGGGGAAAAGCTTGCAGGGAAAAGCGGGATTAGCTTCAAAAAAACGTAAAAATCTATTGGTTATCGATTACCTTTGCAAAAAAAATTATGCAACCAAAAACTCCATCAGAATCTGTAGCTGTCTTGACTGACTTGGTCTTGCCGGGAGAAACTAATCCTTTGAACAACCTTTTTGGCGGTGAATTGCTGGCGAGAATGGATCGTGCAGCAAGTATTGCGGCGAGAAGACATTCGCGCAGAATTGTGGTTACAGCTTCGGTAAATCACGTGGCTTTTAATCGCGCAATTCCGTTGGGAAGTGTTGTGACGATTGAGGCGAAGGTTTCGAGATCGTTTAAAAGTTCGATGGAAATTTATATCGATGTGTGGATTGAAGACCGCGAATCTGGCATCAAAAACAAAGCGAACGAAGCGATTTACACGTTTGTGGCGGTGGATGAAACGGGTCGTCCGGTGGAAATTCCGGGGATTGTTCCTGAAACGGAATTGGAGAAACAGCGTTATGACGCGGCGCTGCGAAGAAAGCAGTTGAGCCTTGTTCTGGCCGGAAAAATGAATCCGCACGACGCGACAGAATTGAAAGCGTTGTTTATATAATTAAAAAGGGAACCGAAATGGTTCCCTTTTTTTGTCTTATTTTGAAATCCAGGATTCTGGATTCATGTATTCTGTGTTTTGCATCACGAGGAATTTTAGTGTTGTTACGCCACCGCGTGTGGCTACTTTCCCGATGTTTTGATTTCTGGAAACCTTGCTTCCTTGTGAAACGCTCACCGAACTTAAATTTTGGTACACCGTGTAAAAATCTCCGTGTTGCACGTAAACCGCGATGTTGTTTCCAGACATTACTTGAACTCTGGTTACTTCGCCATCAAAAACGGCTCTGACAGATGTTCCTGGATCAGTGCTGATTTCAACTCCTGAACAGTGAACTGTTAGCGATTTCAATAACGGATGTGGTTGGTTTCCGTATTTTAAAGAGATAAATCCTTTGCTTACTGGCCAAGGCAATTTTCCTTTGTTTGCTTTAAAGCTGTTTGAAACGATTTTTCCTTCTGGTGTCAAGACAATTTTTGTGGAATTTTCAATGGCTTTTGTTTCAGCAACAGTCGCTTTTGGATTCGCTTTTTTATTCGCCGCGGCGGCTTTTCTGTTGGCCTCGGCAATTGCTTCACGAATTAATTTCTTGATTTGACGATCGGCTTCTTTAGATTCTTTTTGTTTTTTATTGATTTCAGCAGTTAACTTTTTGACGTCTTTTTTAATTGACTGCATCAGTTTTTCCTGCTCTTGTTTTTCAACTTCTAGCGTTTTTTTCTCTTGCTCATTTTCAACAATAAGCTTTTGCTTTTCTTTTTTCTGAACGCCAAGTTTTTCGTTGTAATTTGTTAATTCCGTAGATTTTACCTGAATTTCATCTCCTTGATTTTTTCTATAATTGGAATATTGCTTCATGTATTGCGCACGTTTGTAAGCTTGCAAAAAGTTTTGCGAAGACAATAAAAACATCGCGCGACTTTGCTCTGAACGGCTTTTATAAGACTTGACAATCATCTTTGCGTAGTCTTTTTTCAAGATGTCTAAGTCTTTTTTCATCGCATTTATTTTAAGTTGATTGGTGTAAATATCATCGCTCAATAATTTGGCTTGTTTTTCAGTTGTGGCAATTAATTTCTCTTGCAACTTGATTTTTGCTGCTTGCTGGGAAATCTGAACCATTACTGACTTTTCTTTCTTTCTTTCAGTACTTAAAGCGCTTCTGGCAGCGGCAATTTCTTTTTGAAGCTGTTCTTTACGTTCTTCCAATTTTCTTTGGGCGTCGCTTTGACTCCAGATCAAAGAAGTGGTCAATAAAAAAAAGAGTGTGAGGATAAATTTTGGCATAATGGTTTGTTTGTGCAAATCTAATCAATATATATTCTTTCGTAGCCATCTGGCACGCTATATGGAAAATTTAAGTTTTCGTCAAATGAAATGGTGTTGTATTCAATGTCAATTGTTGTCTTTTTCCCTTTTTGGTTGGCTTCAATTTTTACTTCCGTTGGCATTACAGCTTGTGGATAATCTTTGTGATTTGGGTATGAAACCAGCAACATCCGGTCTTCTTTTGCCTGCGTAATTTCTTGTTTTTTGATCAAATAATTTGCCGCTTCAAAGAAAAATGATTTTGCCGTATTTTTATCAAAAGTCGCTTCCACTTTGTAAAGTTGCTCTTCAACCGTTGTTTTATATTTTCCTTTGGTCAAATCGTCCATCGCTTCACCGATCAACATATTTTGAACTTTCTGGAAATCAAGATCGGTTCCAAGCCATTTGCTTAATGTGGAATAATCTCCTTCAAAGAATCTACCCCCAATTTTTTCGTAATATTTTACAAATTTTGGCGTGATATGAGCTTTTGCCATTGTAATTCCAAGGAAGCGAACGCTGACCAAAATCTGCTCATCTTTCTGGATTCTGATTTCGGCAGAAACATTTTGCGCCAATTTATCATCCTTAAATCTAGCGCTCGATTTGATGTAAGCCGTTTTGAAATTTCGCTTTAAGTTGTAATGATTTTTGATTACCTCAGCCGAAGCTACGGTTTCGCTAGCAGTTCCTTCGGCAATTACCGATTTTTTTGAACCGCAGGAAAACATTAAGATTCCGAGTGTTATGATGAGAAACTTTTTCATTTATTTTTTTGATTTAATAATTGGTCTGCTTTCTTGAAATACTTTTCTTTGTTTTTAACATCTCCAAGTCCGTTGTAAGCTTCGCCTAATTGTATGTTGAAATTAATTTCTAAATCACGATTTTCAAGCAAATAATCCAATCCCATTTCCAGAAATTCTTTAGCTTTCTTATGGTTTTTCAATTGGTTGTTCGCCAATCCTGAATAATAGTAAAACTCTGGTTGCAACGGAAAAAAGTCAATCAATTCTGATGATTTTTTGGCCAAAGCATCAAATTTTGCGCTTTCAGCGTAGGCTTGAAGCAAGAAAATATTTGGCTCCACTTCTTGCGGATTATTTTTTGAATAAATTTCTAAATAATGAATGGCGCGTTCCCAATTTTTCTTGGCATAAAAAATCTTCCCAATTTCTTTTGTCATCGCAACTTGCTGTTCGTTATCAAAATAACTGACAGCTTTGTCTAAATCGGCGTTAAATTGCGGATTATTTTTAGCAAAAATCAAGAACTCATTTAGCGTTTTGTACTTTATTTTCGAATCAATTTTCTTGCTTTCAAAAACTTTGTTCATCGCCAAAATGGCTTTGTCTCCGTCGTTATTATTCAAGTGAAACTTAAATAATCCGACTTGTGCAAACTCAGAATCCGGAATTTCTTTCTCTAATTTCTTTGCGATCTCAAACGCTTTTTCTTCTTGATTGCTGTCAGAATACAATAAAATCAAGGCAATATATTTCGATTCATCCTTTGGATTTTTCTTTATTGCAGCCAACAATTGGTCTTTTTCGGCCAACTGATATTTGGAATCTTTCATAATCGAAGCCTTGAAAGCTTCACGTTGCGGCGTTTTTCCAACCGCTTCGTCTAACTCGTTTATTGAAGCCAAAGCTTTGTCAAATTGGTCAGTGTACATAAAAAGTGCCGTCAAATCTTCCTTATAAGCCGGACTAAATTCTATCAATTTATTGACTACGACAATCGCTTGGTTATAATCACGAGTTTGATAGCAGACATCATACATTCCAACGTAATACCATTTGTTTTTTGGATCTAAAACCGAAGCTTTTTGGAAATAATCGTAGGCTTTTTTATAATCTTTTAGGCTCAAATAATTTTTACCTAATTCATAATTTACCACCGGATTTTCAGGTTGAGCGGCAAGGCATTTCTCTAAAGCAACAACAGCTTTGTCATAATTTTCAATGCCTTTTTGCTTCAATGATTCATAAAAATTATCTTGAAATTTGTCTTCCGCCAAGGCGATATCATCTGGTTCCGCTTGGGCAGAAACCATCGCAGGAAACAGCAACATTCCGAAGAAAAGCGATGCAAAAAGATATTTTTTAATTTTCATAGTAACCTTTTATCAAATTTTATTCCAAAACTGAGTAGTCGCCAATGCTAATGCTCGTAAAGTTTCCATCAAATTTTGCGTGGCTTCCGATCATTGCATTATCTAAATTTGCATTTTTGATATGCGAATGATTTTGAACCAAACTATTTTTTATTGTAGAATCAACTACGTGACAACCGTCTCCTAACGATACATTTGGACCAACGGTCGCATTAATTAAAATTACATCTTTTCCGATAAAACATGGCGGAATAATTGTAGAATTCTCTAGTTTCACGTCACAATCAACCAAGTGCTCTCCGTCATTATGCAGAAATCCAAGCATTCTTGAATTGGTTTCAACTGTTACGTTTTTATTACCGCAATCCATCCATTCATCCACTTTTCCAGGAACAAATTTCATTCCTTTTGCCATCATCTGCTTGATTCCGTCGTTGATTTGGTATTCGCCTCCGTGAATAATATTGTTGTCAATTACCAGCTGTAATTCGTCTTTTAAAACCGAAATATCCTTAAAATAATAGATTCCGATAACGGCTAAATCTGAAACAAATTCTTTTGGTTTTTCAACCAATTCAATGATTTCATTATTTTCGTTTAAGTTAATAACGCCAAAAGCTTCTGGTTCGTTTACTTGCTTAACCCAAATTACGCTATCGGCGGTTTTATCTAAATCAAAATCAGCACGAATCAGCGTATCCGCATAAGCGATAACTGCCGGACCGCTCAAAGAATCTTTGGCACACATAATGGCATGACCTGTTCCTAAAGCTTCATTTTGGTAATAAATGGTTCCTTTTGCTCCTAATTTTTCGGCAATGGCAATTAATTCTTCTTCCACTTTTTTACCAAAACTTTCGTGAATCACAAAAGCTACTTCTTCTATTTCTTGATTTAAAACGCCCGCAATATCTTCAACCAAACGGTGAACAATTGGTTTTCCAGCAACTGGAATCAGCGGTTTTGGAACTGTTAATGTATGTGGGCGAAGACGTGAACCGCGTCCCGCCATTGGAACTATTATTTTCATATTTTATTATTGAAAGATTTAAGGATTGGAAGATTTAAAAATTGGAAGATTTAAAAATTGCATAGAATTATTAAATCTTTAATCTTTGAATTATTAAATTTTATTTTACGCCAGTGCTGCCAAAACCGCCTTCTCCTCTGCTAGTTTCAGTCAATTCTTGAGCTTCGATCCAAACCGCTCTTTCGTGTTTGGCGATGATTAATTGGGCGATTCTTTCCCCGTTTTCCACGATGAAATCTTCGTTTGATAAATTTACTAAAATCACGCCGATTTCGCCACGGTAATCTGCATCGACGGTTCCTGGAGAATTTAAAACAGTTACTCCTTTTTTCGCTGCTAATCCGCTTCTTGGACGAACTTGTGCTTCAAAACCAATTGGCAGTTCAATGAAAAGTCCGGTTTTTACAATTGCTCTTTCTAGTGGTTTCAAGGTAATTGGCTCTGAAAGATTGGCTCTTAAATCCATTCCGGCTGAAGCCAAAGTTTCATAATTTGGAAGTGGATGCTGTGATTTATTGATTATTTTAATTTCCATTACTGATGGTTCTAATTTTATTTTAAACTTGTTTTGGTTTGCGTTTCACGATTCGCAATATCGTTTCTTTTTCGTTGTAATATATAAAATAGCTGAAAGCCAATAACATCGGAATTCCGACGAAATAATTTTCTCTGAATTGATAAAAATAAACTCCAGAAAACAAGATGGAAATTCCCAGGTAAGCTCCAATTTTTTTCTTGTCGTAAGGAATCGGGTAGTATTTATTTCCAAGCGTGTACGAAATCAACATCATGCTTCCGTAAGCAGCGATTGTGGCAATAGCCGAACCCATATATCCTTGATTTCCATTCTCTTGAAAGTAAGGAATCAGCAAGTAATTTAATCCCAAGGTAATAATTGCGCCAACGATTGAAATGTAAGCTCCGATGTGGGTTTGGTTTGTCAATTTGTACCAAACCGAAAGATTGGTGTAAATTCCCAGGAAGAAATTGGCCAGAATAATCAATGGAACAACGCCCATCGCATCCCAAAAACTGGAATCTCGAATCATAATCAATTTCAAAACATCGGCAAAAACGATTACGCCTAAAGTCATCAACGAGCCAAGAATTATAAAATATTTGGTGATCGTTGCGTACGTCTGTTTTGCATTTTCATTGGAAGCGTGGCTGAAGAAAAACGGTTCGATTCCCAAAGTGTACGCCGTTCTGAAAAGCACCATGAAAAGTCCGAGTTTGTAACACGCAGAATAAATCCCAACTTGCTCTTCGGCGATATCGGCTGGCAAAAGATATTTCAATAAAATTTTATCGAATTGATCGTTGATGGCAAAAGCGATTCCGGCGATCATTATTGGGAAACCATATTTTGTCATTCGTTTCCAAAGACTGAAGTCGAATTTCCATTTTACATGGAAATAATTTGGCAACAAAACCAACAGCGTGAGCAAGCTGGCGATGATATTTGAGACAAAAATATAGCCGACTTGAAAATCTTTGAAATAAATGGAACTAATAAAACTATCCGGATTATTGTTCGCCAATTTTGGAAGGTAAATCAGGAAAAATAAATTCAGACTCAGATTTACCGCCACGTTTCCGATCTTAATTGCGGCATAAAACATTGGTCGCTGATTTGCCCGAAGCTTCGAAAACGGTATGATTACCAAAGCATCCAGCGTCAAAATCCAAATAATATATGTGATATACTGCACGTCGATTTGCAGAAAATTGGCCACCGAAACTCTGAATAATATTGCTATGGCGAGGAAAAGAAGCGTTGTCCAAAAGATGGAAACCATTGAAGTTTCGACCACGGTTTTTTTGTCTTCCTCGTTATTGTTGTAAAATCTGAAAAAGGAAGTTTCCATTCCGTAAGCCAGAATTACGTTGAAAAAAATTAAGTAAGCAAAATATATATTTACTTGACCATATTCTTCTTTCGGAAGCAATTCGGTGTAAAGTGGCACCAGAAAAAAGCTGAACATCCGTGGAATTACCGTGGCAAGTCCATAAATGGCGGTCTGCTTGAAAAGATTTTTGTATAAACTCAAAATTGGTCAAATTGTATGTAACAAAAATAGCTATTTCTTTGCGTTTATGCTTATTTCGGTAAGTTTTTCTTTGGGCAAGATTCCCGAAACTATTTGATCTTTGTCATTCCGATATTGAAAAAAATCGCATCAAGAGGCACGCCTCCATTATTGATTACATATCTAAAACTAATCAAGTCATTTGCAGTTGCAGTGATTACAGAAGTTCCGCTAGTTCCCCACTCATCGGTCGCTGTCAGTGCGGTCACGCCTCTAGACAAATATCCAATTAAGGTTTCGCCTCTATAAATTCCGATGATATACTTTATATTTCCCGCCGGAAGATTTGAAATCGAAAATCCTGCAGAAACCAGAAAAATACCGCTTTCTTTTACTTTTACAGTTCCATTTGAAGTGACTTCAAAAACCGCTGGCGTATTCGTTTGAATATCAGCCGAAACCAGAGGAAATTTTACATAATTATTATCGCTGTTTGTTACCGCGTCATTTCCGGTAGCATAAGATTTATTTAAAACAACGGAAGCATTTACAGTAATCGACACATTTTTCCAACCCGTGTTTGTGTACATATAGAGCGAGTCATAAGTCAAATTATAAACCAGCGAACCAATTAGTGGCGACGCAATGGCTAGCATTTGGGCATCAGACATTCTTGGTGGCACAAATGCTTTTGTGGTGGATTCTAGTTGCAAAATTGCTCCTGCATTTACTTCTTGGCTCGAAATTCCAATTCCTGTTTGTGCAAAAGACGTGAACGAGGCGAATAAAAAGAGATATAAATATTTCATTTTTTTATAATTGTGTGATGCTGATATTGACGAATTTAGGCGAAAGATTTCCACCGTTATTGTTGATTAAATATTTGACTGTGATTAAATCATTTGCGCTTAAAGCCGCTACGCAAACGCCATTCACTCCCCAATAATCTGAACCAGAAGTTGTTGCTTCACCAGCGTTTAACACCGCAATCAGGCTGTCATTTTTATACACTTTTAAGGCATATTTTCGGTTTCCCGTAGGCATATTTGACACAGAAACTCCGGCAGAAATTAAGTAAGTTCCTGATTTTCTAATTCTAATCGTTCCATTGGCTTCTACCGTAAAAACGGCTTCGGTGTTGTATTTTATTTCAGAAATTCCAATCGGAAGCAAATAATATGTGTTATTTACCGCCGGAATTGTTCCTGAACTGAAATTTTTGTCAATCATTATTGCGGCAAGCGCGCTTGAGTTTATATTTCTCCAACCTACAGCGGTATAGAAAAATAATGAATTGTAAGTTGTGTTGTAAACCTGCGCTCCGATTAGTGGCGACGGAATTAAGAGCATTTGCGCATCAGTAACTCTAGGCATTACAAAGGTTTTGCTCGTGCTTTCTAATTGTAATAATGCCGACGGATGTACATCTCGAATGCCAATTCCGGTTTGGGAATAAGAGTTTGTATTTTGTAAGAAAGAAAAAATACAAAAAAATACCATTACGTAGTTTTTCATTGCTATTAGCGAAACTTAAGGCGTTGATTTTAAATTTCTTGCAATGTAAAAATTTTGGAAGAAATTTCTTTTTACAACTACTTTTATCGGATTATGTGTGTGGTTTTACCGATAAAATGCAGATGAGGAAACATGAAATTAAAAGGAAGCGCAAAAATCAATACATTTGTTGAAATATCAGATATTTCCGATGAAAAAAATCCTCCTGCTTCTTTTGTTTTTTACAACTGTTCTTGTTCATTCTCAGAATTTTCCGGAAGCGAAAAAAATTCCGACCACTTTTAAAAAACATCAATTTTCTTATCAAGATGATTATTCTTGGATGGAAAAGGTGGATTATGCCGAAACTAAATCTTGGGTTTCCGCAGAAAACGTCGTTACCGACTTACATATGGCCGAAGTCCGAAAAAATTACTCGAGCTTTTCGAAAATAAAAGAATATGATTTTTTATCAACTTATAGTATTCCGAGTAAAAAGGGGAAATATTTTTATGCAAGTTATAGAATTGATAAAAACAAACCTGCGACGCTATTCTTCAAGAAAAGCTTGAACGAAACTCCAATAGAAATTGTAAGTCCGTACAAGATATATAATGACAATAATGTGCAATTAAGCGGTTATTATCCTTCAAAAACATCGTCGATTTTAGCTTTTTCAGTGACAAAAGACGGAAGCGATATGCGAGAAATTAGGTTTGTAAACCTCGACACACGAAAAAATCTTGAAGATAAAATTACAAATGTGCGCTACTCAAATGTTTCTTGGCACAAAGATGAAGGTGTTTTTTATAAAAAAAATATAAATGCGGATCGTTTTGCCGTTGATTCTACCTACCAATTATATTATCACAAAATCGGAAATCTTCAGGAAGAGGATAAATTGGTTTATGACGGAAGTGTGTCCAAAAGCCCTTTTGGCTTTTTTACGACAGATCAGAAACTTTTTATAATTGAAGCGGGAGACGACGAAAAACCGAAAAAATATTTATACACGTCTTTAGAAAATGATGATTATGATTTAAATTCTTTCTGCGAAAACTTAGAACCTGGATTTGAATTTCTCGATTATTCAAAAGGAAGGATTTATTTCTCGAAGCCAAGTTTTGACTGGGGAGAAATTAGATCTTGTGATTTAAACGGAAAAGACGAGAAAACAATTGTAACTCAAATTTATGGCAACTTATTGATAAACAGTTATTTTTATAAAGATTATATCGTCTGCAAATACCGAAATTTAGAAAAGACATACATGCTTATTTATGACTATGACGGAAAATATATTCGAAAATTTGAAGCGCCTTATGGCATGGATTTCAAGGTAAATTATTTAGATTCAGAAACCAGCAATCTTTTTGTAACTTTCTATTCTTATACTATTTCAAATCACAATTATAAATTAAATATTCTCACCGGAGAAAACAACCCTTACTTTAATGACTTTAATAAACCAAAGCCGACCTTGTTTCCGTTTGACTATTTTGAGACGAAAGTAACGACTTATAAAAGCAGAGATAATAAAGATATTCCGATTACAATTATTTATAAAAAAGGTCTAAAATTAGACGGAAATAATCCTACGTTATTGGAAGCTTATGGTGGTTTCGGAGTAGTTTCAAATCCAAAATATGATACCGGAATACTTTATTTCCTTGAAAAAGGAGGCGTTTATGCTTATGCGCAAATTAGAGGTGGTGGCGAAAAAGGTAAGAAATGGCACAACGATGGAAAAGGTTTGAAAAAGATGAATACGTTTAATGATTTCATCGATGGCGGTGAATATTTGATCAAAGAAAATTATACAAATTCAAATAAATTGGCAATCACAGGCGCTTCGCAAGGAGGATTGCTTGTTGGTGTTGCAATGACGCAAAGGCCCGAATTGTTTAAAGTAGCTATCCCAAAATTTGGAATTTATGACATGGCAAAATTTGGAGAATATTCGGCCGGTAAATTTTGGAAGGAAGAATATGGCGACATTGAGAAAAAAGATGAATTTGATACTTTTATGAACTATTCGCCGTATCACAATATTAAGGAAAATGTGAATTATCCGATTACAATGATCGTGACTTCTGAAAATGATGACCGAGTTCCGCCGTTACATTCGTTTAAATTCGCAGCAAAATTACAGAATAGAGTCGCTCAAAAAAATCCGATATTTCTGAAAACGTTAAACAACTCTGGCCACAGCGGAAAAATTTCTACTTATCAAAATTATAGCGAAGAACGCGCTTCATTTTTTGATTTTCTGCTTTATCATTTAAATAACTAAAACAAAAAAGGCGCTTATTTCTAAGCGCCTTTTTAAAATATGTTTTTGAATTATGCTTTCAAAGCTTCAGCTCCACCAACGATCTCAAGGATTTCATTGGTAATTGCAGCTTGACGCGCTTTGTTGTAAGTCAATTTCAATTGATTTCTCAATTCTGTTGCATTATCTGTCGCTTTGTGCATTGCCGTCATACGTGCTCCGTGTTCAGATGCGAATGAATCTCTGATAGCTTTGTACAATTGCGTTTTTAAAGAAAGTGGAATCAATTCCTCAATAATTTGCTCTTTTGATGGTTCAAAAAGGTAATCTACTTGAGTAGTGCTTTCAGTTTCTGTTGGAACAATTGGCAAAAATTGCTCAGTAATGATAATTTGTGTTGCAGCATTTTTAAATTGGTTGTAAACCAACTCAATTTTGTCATATTGTCCTTCCACAAAAAGTTGCATCAATTCTTCAGCAATTGCCGCTACATTATGAAAAGTCAAATCATCAAAAACAGTATTATTGTTGTTGATAACTGTGTTTGCCTTTCTAATAATGTCGTTTCCTTTTTTTCCAATGGTAACGAAATCAACTTGTTTTCCAGCATAAAGATTCACAAGATTTCTTGTTTGCTTTATAACATTCGCGTTGAAAGCACCACTCAAACCTCTGTTTGAAGTAATTGCCACAACAAGAATTTTATTCACAGGTCGTTGTTCAGAATATTTGCTACCGCTGTCTCCATCAAGAGAAGCGCTAACATTTTGCAACAATTCCGTTAGTTTTTCGGCATAAGGGCGCATTGCAGTGATTGCATCTTGTGCTTTCTTAAGCTTTGCAGCAGAAACCATTTTCATCGCCGATGTGATTTGCATCGTTGATGAAACGGAAGTAATTCTATTACGGATTTCCTTTAAATTTGCCATTTTCTTATGGGTTCAGGGTTTTGGGTTTTAGGTTCAGGGCTCAAACTTGAACCCTAAACCTTTAACCTTATACCTTTATATTAGTTATATTTCGCTGAAACTTCTTTCGCTACGTTTTCGATAACATCAGTGATTTTGTCATCTAATTTACCAGCTTTTAAAGCATCAAGAGTATCTCTGTGTTTTGCGTTCAAGAATTCTAAGAAGTCTTTCTCAAATTCTCTTACTTTGTTTACAGGAACATTTCTCAACAAGTTTTTAGAACCTGCATAGATAATTGCAACCTGATCTTCAACAGTATAAGGATCGTTCAAACCTTGTTTCAAGATTTCAACGTTTCTTTTTCCTTTTTCAATTACGTTTAAAGTAACTGCATCCAAATCTGAACCAAATTTAGCAAACGCTTCCAATTCACGGAATTGTGCTTGATCCAATTTCAAAGTACCTGATACTTTTTTCATTGATTTAATTTGAGCATTACCTCCAACACGAGATACAGAAATACCAACGTTGATCGCTGGACGAACTCCAGAGTTAAACAAATCTCCGTCAAGGAAAATCTGTCCGTCAGTAATCGAAATTACGTTTGTTGGGATATATGCAGAAACGTCACCCGCTTGCGTTTCGATAATTGGCAAAGCTGTTAACGAACCACCACCTTTAACGATTCCTTTGATAGAATCTGGCAAGTCATTCATGTTTTTAGCGATGTCATCATTAGCGATAACTTTACAAGCTCTTTCTAACAATCTTGAGTGAAGGTAGAAAACGTCTCCAGGATAAGCCTCACGACCCGGTGGTCTTCTCAACAAAAGAGAAACCTCACGGTAAGCTACCGCTTGTTTAGATAAATCATCATAAACAATCAAAGCTGGACGACCTGAATCTCTAAAGTACTCACCAATTGCAGCACCTGCGAAAGGAGCATACACTTGCATTGGAGCTGGATCAGAAGCATTTGCAGCAACAATAACTGTGTAAGCCATTGCACCTTTTTCTTCTAAAGTTTTAGCGATTCCTGCTACAGTTGAAGCTTTTTGCCCAATTGCAACATATATACAGAATACAGGCTGACCCGCATCATAAAATTCTTTTTGGTTTAAGATAGTATCCAAACAAACGGTTGATTTACCAGTTTGACGGTCACCAATCACAAGCTCTCTTTGTCCACGACCAACTGGGATCATCGCATCAACAGCTTTTACACCTGTTTGCAATGGTTCAGTAACTGGCTGACGGAAGATAACTCCAGGAGCTTTTCTTTCTAATGGCATTTCGTATAAAGTTCCTCCAATTGGACCTTTACCGTCAATTGGCTGACCAAGTGTGTTAACAACACGACCAACCATTTCTTCACCAACTTTAAGAGAAGCGATTCTTTGTGTTCTTTTGGCAGTTGAACCTTCTTTGATACCTGTTGATGGTCCTAAAAGTACCACACCCACGTTATCTTCTTCAAGGTTCAAAACGATAGCTTCAAGACCATTATCGAATTCCACTAACTCTCCATATTGAACATTTGACAACCCGTAAATACGAGCAATACCATCTCCAACATTCAATACTGTTCCAACTTCTTCCAGCGTTGCACCAGATTCAAAACCTGATAATTGCTTTTTTAATATTGCTGAAATCTCAGCAGGTTTAATTTCCGCCATAATATTATATAATTACCTTAACTTCTATTACTATTTACTCTAATTTATCAAAACGTATTAATATCTGACTGAAAATTCTCTTCCGTATTTTTCAACCATCGATTCCGCTTTCTCCTCATTTACTGTCAAATCCTCATTTATGACTTTAGAATTGTACAGCATCTTGATAATGTCTTTTTGTGTTTTTTGAATTTCAAAAGATTTCTTTAAACCAAGAAATTTTATTTCAACATAAGTTAAATTTCCTTGTGGATTACTTTTAGTTCTTGGCTCTGCGCCAGGAACAGTGACCCAATTTAAAAAAATAATCTCTTCATTATTTTTATCCAACAAAGAACATGTTTTATCAAAACTTCCACAATCTTGATATTTCAGCCAAACTACTTCGTCAACTAAAACATCCCCTTGTTTAAGTTTTACTTTTTGAGCAAAACCACTGAAAGAAATTCCAAAGAATAATACAGCAAAAAATATTTTTAAATTTTTCATAAATACTAATTATTTGAAAACTCTCTTTTTAAAACTTGTAATCTGTTAGCGATGGAAGCGTTGTATTGCTTGTCGCCTATTCTTATGATAAATCCTCCGATAATCGATGGATCTACAATATTTTCAATCGTAATCTTTTTGTTTGAAAACTCTCTGATTTTTTCAGAAACTTTTGCTTCCAAGTCTGCGTCTAATGGAATAGCCGTAGTCACCGTAGCCACTTCAAAACCGTTCATCTCATTAGATTGCAAAACATATTGTGAAGCAACTCCTTCTAAAATCTCGAATCTTTTGTTTTCGAACAACAAGTGGAAAAGACCTTTTGTCAATCCATTTGTTTGAGCGAAAACTTCTGTCAAGGCACTTTCTTTAACAGTTACAGAAATGGTTGGGTTTTGAATAAAAGTACTCAATTCCTCATTTTCCTTAATTGTTGAAGAAATCAAAACCATATCATTATAGACTTCAGTAGCTACACCTTGAGAGATGGCCAAGTCTAAAATTGCTTTTGCATAACGAATTGCTGCTCTGGTTCCTGACATGATCTTAGTTTAATTTTACGTCACCCAACATTCTCTCAACCAATTTGGTTTGAGCTTCTTTGTTAGATAATTCTTCTTTCAATAATTTTTCAGCGATTTCAAGAGACAATGATGAAACTTGAGATTTCAATTCAGACATAGCCGCATTTTTCTCAGCATCGATAGCCGCTTTCGCTTGCTCAATCATTCTTTCTCCTTGAACTTGCGCTTCGTGTTTTGAATCAGCAATCATTTTATCTTTCATGTCACGTGCTTCTTTTAATAAAGCATCACGTTCCATTCTAGCTTCTTGCAAGATACGCTCGTTGTCTGCAGTTAAATTTTGCATTTCTCTGCGAGCTGCTTCTGCAGATGCCAAAGCGTTGTTGATTGATTCCTCACGGCTTTTTACAGCACCTAAAATAGGTTTCCAAGCAAATTTTGCCAAAAGAATGAAGAAAACAACGAAGATAATTGTTGTCCAAAAAATTAAACTCTCTGGTGAAGTTAATTGCATAAGATTATATATTTAAAATTGTTTGTCTTTTTAAAAAACTTCCTGGAGCCAACCGCTACAGGAAGTTTAGTTTTTAATTATGCGTTTGTGATCAACGCAACAACTACTGCGAAAAGAGCAACACCTTCAATAAGTGCAGCAGCAATAATCATAGCAGTCTGGATTTTTCCAGCAGCTTCTGGTTGACGAGCAATAGCGTCCATTGCAGAACCACCAATTTTTCCAATACCAAGACCTGCACCAATTACTGCTAATCCAGCTCCGATTCCAGCTAATACCATAATAATAAATTTATATAGTTAATAATTAATAAAACTCTGATTAATGATGATCGTGCTCTTCAACAGCCTGACCAATAAATAATGCTGAAAGCAATGTAAACACATACGCTTGCAAAGCAGCAACTAACATTTCTAATACGCTCATGAACAATACGAATGCTCCAGCAACTGGTCCGATAGCAACGGTTTTGAAAATGAAAATAAGAGAAACTAAACTTAAAATGATAATGTGCCCCGCCGTGATGTTTGCGAACAAACGAATCATCAATGCGAATGGTTTTGTAAGCATCCCGATAATTTCTACAGGAATCATAATTGGAGCCAACCACACAGGAACTCCTGGCGTATTGAAAATGTGTCCCCAGTATGTTTTGTTTCCGCTTAAAGTTGTCACGATGAAAGTAATAAACGCCATTACAAAAGTAAAGTAGATATTTCCTGTCAAGTTAGAACTGAATGGGAAGAATGGAATCAATCCGATAAGGTTGTTTACCCAGATAAAGAAAAATATTGTCAAAAGATACGGCATGTACTTTGCATATTTTTTTGTTCCGATATTTGGAATAGCGATTTCGTCTCTAACAAAAGTCACAAGCGGTTCTAAGAAACCTGCTAATCCTTTTGGTGCTTTTGGGTTTTTCTTGTAAGATCTTGCTACGGCAAAAAACAAGAAGAACAACACAATAGCAGACATCATCATTGAGAAAACGTTCTTTGTGATAGAGAAATCTAAAGGTCTTGCGTCAAAAGCAAAAGCACCACCGTCTCTTTCTTCTGGAGTCATTTCTTCAAATTTGTCAGCATAAAAAATTATTTCTTTATAACGAACCAATTTTTGACCGTTTACGTCAATTGCGTGGTGACCAGAATTATCGTGGTGGAATTTCTCCGAAGAAAAAATTTCCAAACCGTTGTTAGTCCACAAAATCACAGGAAGATTGAATGAAATCGGGTGACCGTTCCAATCAGCAATGTGAAAATCATGAGCGTCACCGATGTGCGAATTGATCAATTCACTAGCATTAAATTCCTCTTCTTCTGCGTGAGTATCTAATTCTTTGTGGCTTCCTGCAACCGGCTCGACAGCTTCCGTCTTAATATAGATACTATCAACAGATGCAGCAAAATTTACCGACGGAGTCAGCGCTAATAAAGCAAGTAATAAAAATTGGACTGGTTTATTTGAAATTATCATTATTAAATGTGTATCTAATTTAGGTTTCAAAATTTTTTGCAAAGGTACATATTTAATTTACACTTGAAAATATATCGATGTAATTTTTAGTAATTTGGCTTTTCAATGACAATTCTTTAATATTCATTACTCTTATCCTTTGTTTATTAAATGAATTGCAAAATAAGTTTCAAAAAACAGAAACAAAAAGTAAGGTATAAAAAAGGCTGAAACATCAACAATGGGGTCTTTTACGCCTGCTTTAATCAACGGAATCAAAAAAACGACCGCTGCCATCATTCTGAAAAGGCTCGCGCCGAGGAAGGCAAATCCGGTGTATGTTGGAAAATTGTTATTGACAAAAATCAAAAACAAATAGACCAAAAACGTGGCTACTATATTAAAAGTGTAAATACTCCAAGGTTGGTAAAAGAAATCTAAGCTTTCAGAAAGTGATTGCATTGCAAAATATTGCGCCGCAAATAATACAATTGAAAAAGGAACAAAGAACTTTAAAAAATCAACGACTCTATTCATTATTTATTTAAATTTTTGACTTGTCGGATGACGTTATAAAGCGCGATAAATACAGAAAGCAACGAGAGAACGATTGTCCACGTTGAAGATCCGTTTGAATATTTTTCGTCAAGCCACATTCCGGCATACGTAAAAACAAAAATGATCACGCCCATTTGAAATGGAATGTTGATCATTGCCGCCCATTTGCTAGGCGATTTTTTCTCCTGATTGTCTTCCATCGTTTGGATTTAAGTTTTTCACATTGGCTTTCATCACGCACGATGCGCTGAATTCTGCTCCGGGTTCAACAGACAATTTACCGACGATGACTTCGCCGTATATTTTTGCTTTTGACTTGACATTTAAAATTTCCATTACTTCAATTTTTCCGTCAAATTTACCTTCGATATCGGCATTTCTGCAAATGATATCTCCAATAACTTTTCCGGCCGGACCGATGACAATTTTCCCTTTTGATTGAAAATTCCCAATTAATTCTCCGTCTAATCTAAAATCCGCTTGCGAAATAATATCGCCTTTTATTACGGTTCCTTCCACAATTCTGTTGGTTTTACCCAAAAGATCGGTATAAGATTTTGGATTTTTATCAAACATAATTATGGTTTTTTAGCCGCTAAATAATCCGCTAGATTTTTTCTGATTTGAACCACTTTATAATTTTCATTTGAAATTAAAATCGAACTGTCGGCAATTTTATAATCTTTGTAATCTCTTAAAATTGTTGCAATATCTTTCGCTTTATCTTCTGAGCCAATGTTGTGAATCACCACAAAATTTTCGGTCATTGTGTAAGCGTCAAAAGAAAGCGTCAATTTATCTGAAGTTCTTTCTGCAACAAATTTCTTCAATTTATCTTGTAGCGCTTTCGTATTTTTATCTTCCGGATTTGAGGAAACTTTGTACAAAATCTTCCAACTCATCGGCACTTCTTTGTCAAAAGCTATTGCTTCCAATTGTGGAATATTTGTGGTCAATAAAGCTTCCGCTTCTTTTCCTTCCTTGCTATTTGGGTAATTTAAGGCTACATAATTCAGTGCGCCTTTATATTCATCAAGACCTTTTAATTTCCCAACGGTATTTGCTTTAAGCAATTCAATTTTTGGGATAATATCTTCACCGGCATAAATGTCAATCAAAATTTCGCTTTCGGTTAAAACGGCTTGATATTGGCCAGCCTCGTACATTTTAAATAATTTGTTGTAAGCTGCGTCAGGCGTATCATTGGCTTTGGCCAAATCTGACGCTGAACTTTTTAAAATCGTCGCATAACGAGAATCCGGATATTGCGTAATGATTTTATTTTTCATCACCACCGCTTTGTCCTTGTTCGTGATCTCATAAATTTTATAAAGATTGTACATCGCCGGAAGCACCAGTCTTTCTTCTGGATTATTTTCAAGCAATTTTTCCAGCCTTCCTTCTGCCAATTTATATTCTTTGAATTTGTCTTTATAAATTAATCCTAATTGGTAATACGCGAAATTTCTTTCTTTTCCCAAGCTATCAATCACTTTTTGATCTGTCGGAAGCTGTTTTAAATAATAATCAACCGTATATCTTGGATCAATTTTTTCTTCTACAACTTCTTCTTCTGTTGAAGCAACATCTTCTTCTGATTCTTCGTTTCCAAAACCAATTTTTGATTTTCCTTCAGAAAGTCTCCAGTTTCCTTTTAAAGCTCTATTTCCCCAGCGTTTTCTAAATTCATTTTTTCCAAAAGACAAAGTAGCTTGGTTATAAAAATAAAAATTAGAAGCCGAAGAAGGGCTACTTGACGGCCCTGGTGGCATCATCGATTGCGATTCGCTTGACTCTTTCGTTGCAGCTAACAAAGCCGACTTTGATTGCGATTTTGCATTTTCAGCTGCCGCCGCATCGCTTGCAGCATTCATGCTTGATGCGTTATTTGCTGTTGCCAAGCTTGCTTCTAAAGCTTTTTTTGCGTTTGCTTCGTCCTCTTTTTTCAACCTTGCAATAACATCTTCAAAGAATTTATTTTTGCCTGGTTCAGAAAGTGCAACAATATGAAGAATGCTGTCATTATTCTGCGCAATTGCCTCATATTTAATAACATCAACAAGATTTTCTCTTTTCTTTTTAATTGCTTTGTGCTCGCGAGTTCTTACATCTAAACGAACCAGCGTACTATCATAATATTGTCCGGCTGTAGAATATTTTGCGTTCTTGAAGTTAATTTCGGCCAAATTTCTATAGTTTGACGCAACCAGATAATTGTCTTGCGAAACCGATTTTAAAGAGCGATTGTAATATTTTTTCGCAACGTCATAATTATTTTGTTTGTCATAAAACAACGCGACTTGATGGTTAATCACATCTAAAAACGGACGGTTTTCTCTATCTTCAAGCAAGTCATTATACTTTTCCATGAACGCCAAAGTATCGCCACTTTTTAAATCAAAATACTGCGCTTGCTTTGCATGAGATTGAATTACATATCTTCTTGGTGATCTTCTTTTCATGTCGATCACATTCTGAAATTCTGCAATGGCGCTATCTTTTTTATTTTGAGTTTCATACAATTGACCCAGAATAAAGTGATATCTCGCCTTTTCTTCGTCTTGTTTTGTAAATTCTGCCGCTAATTTTAATTTTGAAACCGCGCTATCTTTTTCTTCCAAATTTAAAAATGCTTGCGCCAAAGTAGCATTTGCATCTGCAAAAACTTGGTCTTTAAATTTGATTTCTTTTAGTAAATTTCGAAGATTTTTTACAGCAACCGCGTCATTTTCCATGCGCATATTGGTTTTTTCTCGCCAAATTTTTGCTTCGTATATTTTATCACTTTTGGGATATTTGTATAAAATATAATTGAAAGCTTCTAAAGCGGGAACAAAACGCTGGTCATAATATCTTGATTTTCCCAATAAAAGGTGCGCTTCATCCATCTGCGGATTTTTCTCGCTTCCTTCAATATACATTGAATGTTTTTGGATGGCCTTATTTGCCTTGGTTTCAGCGCGTTCAAAGTTTGGATTTTTCTTATCACCCGGAACCATATTTTCTGGAGTTTCCTGCATTCTTTCCACAGGAAGCAGTTCCCAAAAGTTATCTTTATATTGGGTTTTAAGCTCTGTAATTCCAGATTGGAGCGCGATTTCGCCGTTGTACAAAATATTATATTCTGTACTCAATGCATGCATGTTTCTGCTTATATAAGAGTTTTTCTTTGTAGAACAGGCTGCAAGAATGGCGAAGAATCCGAGAAGAAGTGCGTATTTAAGTGTATTGGTTTTCAATGTAAAACGTTTTTATCCTTAACTTTTAAAAGTCGATTTTAGTATATTGACTGGTAAAAATACGCTTCTTTTTGATATGGCGAAAAAAAAGGATGGTTTTTTGATGATTTGCAAGTTTTGTATCTTTATCTCAAGAGGCTAAAATGTCCACGTATTTCTTCTCCGCTTTTCATTTTTGCATGATACCAATAATCGGTTGCCGGAAGATTTTTTCCATTGTAAGTTCCGTCCCAACCATATTTATTGAAAGGAAAATTAAAAAGCAACTTTCCATATCTGTCAAAAATATTAATTGTTTCAACACTTTCGCTATTTCCAATTATGTTCCATCTATCGTTAACTCCATCAGAATTTGGCGTAAAATAATTTGGAAAACCAATTACTGAAAAATTAGCCTGAGTACTGCCACATTTTTCATCTTTTACATATACTGTATGCTGTCCTGGTGAAACATTATAAAAAATAAATTCTGATTGATAAAATCCGTTTTCGTCATCGAGTGCGTAAAGATAATTTCCGGTTCCGGTTGCATTTACTAAAAGGTTATAATTTCCTAAACTTCCTTCAATAGTATAATTTATTGTAGCAATTTCTGAGCTATTAACCGTGATGGTTCTCATTGCAGCACAGCCATTAGTGTTTGTTGCTTCAACAGTATAAATTCCGGGTTCGTTGATGGCGATATTCTGCGAAGTTTGCCCAGTTGACCAAAGGTAACTTAATGGCGTGGAAGGATTTAAGTTTCCGGCGCTGATTGAAATGGTTGTTGGAAATGTATTTAAACAATAAAATATTGTTGCATCGTCTGCTAATTTTGGGTTCTTGTCTATACTAATTTTAAAGTCAGTAATGTCAAAACAATCGCCGCCGCCAACTGCTTGAACTCTAGCATAAATTGTCTGCGGATTTATGGTATTTGTAAACAAATTTGGAAGCTGATTTTCGTTATTTTCTGCATCTTCAAAAGTTTCAAAATAAAGAACTTGATAATTTAATGAAGATTGCGTTCCTAAAATTTCTTGATCTTTTTCTGTAAGATCAAAACTCTCAAAATTGGTATCAGAACAAGCACTGAAATTTGTTGGCTGATTTGCTATTGGAACCTCAACGATGGTCACGCTTTTGGTATATGTTTTAGTTGATGAGATTGTTTGGACAGTCAGCGTTACCAAAAATTCTCCGGACGCGGTAAAAACGTGTGTAGGATTTTCAGAATTAGATGTATTTGCCGGTGAAGTTGGATCGCCAAAATCCCAACTTATTGACGTAAAAACAACATCACTTTCCGGAATTTCAAACAACGTTGGTTCTCCAAAACAAATATTTGAAAAGCGATAAGAAATATCAAAAAGCGAAGTTACAAAAGCTGGAAGTCCATAACTTGAAGTTTTGGTTCCGAGTGAAAATGCATTTGGGTCAAAATTGCTTCCGGTTCCATAAACCGTAGGATTATTAATCGCTCCAATAAAACTTGAACCATTTCTGGCCATGTATATTTTTTTGTTTGGCGCTAATTGAAGTGCTCCAAAAGTTCCCAAATCAACGTTGTTGCTGGTAAATTCACCCAGCAATAATTTTGAATTGTTGATTGCTGTTTCTGTTTGTGTTGTCAAATTAAACTGAAATAATTGCGATTTTTTGGTGCCATAATTAACATTTGTGGCATACATCAAATTGCTGTCGTGCGAGAATTCTACGCCATAAACGCCAATTCCATTAATTGCATTCACAAATTCGGTTGTGCTTAACAGCGACATTCCACCTGTTGCCGTATTAAAATTAAATAATTGCAAATTACTGCTGTAAGGTTTGGCATTTGCCGAAGCAAGGAATTTTCCGTCTGGCGATGACTTTAAATATCCCAATGTATTTTGAGTGCTTCCTGATAATACTTCTCCAATAGCGTTGATGACAGGAAAACCAATTCCCGATGCAGACAGCGGATAACTATAAAACTCATTACTATCAAATTTGTGTGTGATTACCCAATAATCGTTGTCATTTGCATGTTTAACAACATTTATTTTTTCGGCAGTTGGGGTCAACATCAAAACATTTTTTGTGACCACGTCTCCATAACCACCTTCTAATGTCATATCCACAATGCTGTAACGCAAACCGTTTGATTTTGCTAACTCATCAACCGTAAATATATAATATCTTGTGGTGCTTCCCGGCATGGGAACAATGATTGCTGATTGCGTGCTTGAGGAATCTCCGAGTAAACCTGTTCCGTTTGGCATTACCACATGGTTCCTATTCCAAATTCTGAGTCCGTCTGTATAAAATAAAAGTGTCCCAAAGTCGGTGCATAATGTTGCACATCCTTCAAAGGTTTCCATCTGGCCATCGAGCAATGCTACAGGATTTGCACCCAAATTAAAATTTATTCCTGCTTGAGTACCAAAATACCAAACACCGGCCGCATTTTGAGAAAACGCAACGTTGTAAAATAATAATAAGGCAAAAAGTAATTTCTTCATAAAATGTGCAAAAAACAAATATAGTTTTTTTATTACAAAAAACTTTTCTGCTTTTAATTTATATAGAACAATGTCAGTGTATTATATAAGATTAGATTTATAAAAAATATAAAAACTGCAGTTTTAAGGCTGCAGTTTTTTATAAATTCTTTTTTCAATAATTAAATCTTCTTTTGTTTTCGAACTACTGCTTCGTCAAAACTATGTTATTTGGAATTGTGAAATCAGGATTATAAACAGGATGTGGTTCACCTGGTTGCACTAAAGAAATAAGGCCCTCTTTATTTTGCAAAGTAAGCTTCACCTGAGTCGTGCTTCCTGAAAGAAATTCAAAAATTGCTTTGCAAAAATGCTTGTCCAATAGAACATCTATAAAACCGAAATTTATTAAATTAGGTTCTGCACATGGAGAGTACATTGGGTTCGAGTCAGTATTAGTATTTAGAAATTGAGGGATGGTGTTGACAACATAAGTAATGCCCCCATCTGTGGAGTAACTGTAATTACCTACTATAAAATCTTTATATATTTTTCTGTCAGCGAAGTACTTTTTAGTAACTTTTTTGATACTCAAAGTAACCTTTTGATTTCCGTTTATGTACACCCATGTACCTACAAATGGATCAAATGTGTTAAAAATGTCTTTGAAATAGCTGTTTTGAGGAATCTCATCATAAGAAATTCCGCTACACACTGCAACTGTAGAAGTAACCGGCGGGTTTTGAGAATACACACAATGGCATCCCAATATTAATAAAATAGCGATAATTTTTTTCATGATTTATGTTTAACACTACAGTTTTGTTAATTATTGCTTTATTAATGTGTAATAGGTTCCTTTGAAACTCGGACTTGCAGGAGCTGGCTGACCATAAATGCTAGTGCCCGTTCTCCAGCCAACCCAAATTTTTATAGCCGACTGTCCGTTTACAATCATCCTCCTAATTATTAAATCAGCAGTATAATTTGATGAACCATCGACTAAGCCTCCTCGAATAGCCTTTTCCCCTGGTTGGCAGTCATTACAACCAACACTTCCCAAGGTAATAATTAGATTGCCGTCTATACTATGATTTCTTTTATTAGAATCATAAATTTCCAATTTATTTAATGTGTTCACTTTTTCTAAGCCGTTTTCAATATATTGATATTCGCCTATGATCAAATCTTCAAATAAATAACCATTCATTGACGACATTATTTTTTTCTGCAAAACTATTTTAAATAAAGAATTTTCATTTTTTTCAAATATATAAGTCCCTTCAAATGGATTCAAGAGATTATTTATATCTTTATAGTAGGCTCCATGAATATCTTCAACCCGATGTTGCAAATCGGTAATATCATAAACTGGATTCTGCGCTTTACAACTGAGCGATAAAATGGATATTGATATATATAATAATTTTTTCATAGTAATTTATTTAATTGCAAGGAGTTTCTTTTATTGACAATGGAGGAAGATAGCCAGATTCTGGCTGTAATTCGAGTTTTGTCCAGCTAGTTAAATCGTTATTCGCTTTATACATTGATGCTCCAAGATTTTGATATTGTTCTAAAAAGGCAAATTCTAATTTAGATCGGTAATAATCATACTTGATATTTCATCGTGTATCAAGTCTAACTTCTCATTTTCAATAGAGTCTTATTTACACAAAAAGGTTGGGACGGCTTCGCGATATAAATAAAAAATCCCGCTAAGTGCGGGATTTTAATTTGTTAAACTGCATTTCTAAATAATTCATTAAACTTTTTTCAGATTATGCATTTAAAAACATTGGTTAAGTTATAATATTACAAACTAGTAGATTTCAGATGTTTCTACTCTTTCAACCACTTTCCATTTTTTATTTACTCTTTCCATTACTACTACCTCAGCAGATAATATAGTCCATCCAGAAGATTTCGAAAAATAAAAAACCAATAAATTTTCATTCAAAAATAAAGGCTTTGAAAGCATATAAAAAAATCGATATCCTCTATAAATCAAATCATTCTTGTACATCCAATTTTCTTTAACTTTTAGCACATCAATAGTCTTGTTTTTTAAATTTGATTCACTTGAAAGATTTTCAGACTTTATTATTTCTACATCTATATTTTTAAAATCCGATTTATTCCATTTTTCAGTTAGTGTATCATTTTTGTATTTTTCAAATAAAATGGCAAAATCTGCATCACTCAAAATTAAAGATGTTGGAAGACCTGAAGTAATTCTGTTTGACAAAGGTCCTCTCAATGTATTTAGAGTTTTATTTGCTGAAATTTTATTTTCATACATTACAATCTTAAAACTATCATTTCTCTCCATTTCTTGATTCATATAATTCATAAGAACCTTATTCGAATTACAAGAAGTAAACGCCAATAGTGAAATAAAAAATATTTTTTTCATGATTCCTTTTTTAATTGCAAGGAGAGTTTCTTGATCCTACAGGAATAATTGTTTGTCCACTTAGATTTATAGCATTCTGATTTAGCACCTCAACCATTTCAAATCTAAATTTTATCCTATTTTTATCAGTTTCTGGTAAATTGCTATATGGTATAGTTCCATCTAAACCATACCAAGCTATATCGGTATAAACTTGATCTGGACTTCCTAAAGGCCCTATTGGCGGATAACCCGTAATCAATTCCTGTAATGCTGCACCTATAATTTTCACATAAGATTGAGCTAATTGATTATGTTGAGAGGCATTATCTGTATTCAGATTATGATTTTTTGTCGAAAAATAGAAATTCCACAATTCTGGAAAAGTTGCTAACTGAGTACAATTTCCAGTTTGATTACAGTCATCTATTAAACTTAAAAAATAAGCATGAACGATTTCGTGCAACATTGTTCCAGCGATAGCAAGATTTGTACTTACCATAGTTTCATGTGGTATAATTTTTATTGTATAATTATAAGGTATAATTTCTCCTTCTAAATTTCTACTCCAATCAGTCGCCGCTAAAGCATTTTCAGTCAGAGGAGTTTCGCTCATAATATTCAAATTATAAATTGAATTTGTTTCTCCCAATTTAGACATTATTGTTGAAATATCATTTTGGGTTAAATTTTTCAATTTATTTAAAATATCCTTTCCACAATCATCCAATTGATTATCATTAATTCTTTCTTCAATAATTTCTGCAATAACATCTTGTCTTACATCAAGCACCGGCGCAGTAATAATTGGATCAGGACAATTTTTTCCTTGGCATGGTGGTGTGGGTGCTGTGCCGCTGCTGTTGCTGCTGCCACCCGCTGAAGTTCCACCGCCTACACCACCCGAACCGCCAGTATCCGGCAACCACATGGTCTGATGAAAATAGCCATAGCCACAGATACTTCCTCCACAGTCGAAAGGAATCCCATCACATAACGAATAAAAAAATGAAATGACCACAAATTTACTTAAATCAGAATTTTCTATACCATCCGCAGTTAATGCGTTTGTATCTTCTATACCCGCTTGCTTAACAGACTCTTCTGTCGTAGCCAAATCTTTATCAATGCCATATTTAACTATATAACCAAGATAATCACCTGTTGGATCTGCATATAAAACTAGGTTTTCGAGTTTATTATCAGTTTTGTCGTCGGAATTTATCAACAAAGTGTAATACGTTTCGCCTTCATAATTGATCACCTTTACCGGAACGTCAACTATTTCAAATCCATACTGCTCTTCCATAGCAGTTTTCCCATTAGTTGCATTGACATTTTTTTTTCTTCGGAATTCTACTTATCGCCCTGCTGAAAGTTGCAATCTCCATCAATTCTGCAAATTGCATTTTTTCAATACTGATTTTTTGGTCATGGTTGTGCTGGTGTATCGCATCTTCTTCGGTTGTACACGAAAAAAATATGAATCCCATAACCAGCAATAAGAGAAATTTAATCTTCTTAAAATTTTGTTTCATAAATTATATTTGTTAAATGGTTAAAATACCCTTTCATGGCGTCGATTGAGTTTTAGTGGCGTTGCTCACAAACTGCCTCTTTCATTTTTTGTAAGGCAAATGTATCATAAATTTTATAACATCAATTACGTAAAACCGTAATCATCTAAAATTTTTATTGTTTTTTTTAATTATTTTAAAAAAAACCAACGCTTTTAGCTATTTCTGACGCAAAAAATTTTCTTGCAACACAATATCTTTTTTACATAGAGCAGTATTTCTATAAAAAGGTTGGGACAGCGTTTATTTATTTAAAAAAAATTTAGGCGAAAAAATCCCGCCAAGTGCGGGATTTTAATTTTGTTAAACTGCAAAAAACTGTTCTAATTCTTGCAATGTCTCTGCCGAAGTTTGAATATCTTTTACAACTTCGCCTTTGTGAAGCGCGACAATTCTGTCTGAAACTTCAACTGTATGTTGCAAATCGTGGCTGGAAACCAAGATCGTCACATTTGGGTCTGAAGCCAAATCTTTGATGATTTTCTTTAAACGAAATTGTGTCGTTGGATCTAAATTGGCAAACGGTTCGTCTAAAATAATGACTTCAGGATTACCAATTAATGTGGCGATAATCCCAACTTTCTTTTGGTTTCCTTTTGAAAAATCTCTGATGTATTTTTTGCTGTTTAAAATTTCTCCGTTGAAAAATTCAGTGTGTTTTGCCAATAACGCGTCAACATCGGCTTTATTTTGTCCGCGCAAATCTCCAATGAAATAAAAATATTCTTCTGGCGTAAGATATCCGATTAAAAAAGTTTCGTCTAAGAATGCTGCCGTTAACGGTTTCCAATTTTCAGTTTCGTTAACTTGAAATCCGTTGTTTTTGATGTAGCCCGTTGAAGGTTGGATTAAATCTAAAAGCAAGCTGAAAAATGTGGTTTTTCCAGCGCCGTTGTTCCCAACTAAACCAAAGCTTTCACCTTTTTTAATTTCTAAGTTATTGATATTTAAAACTTTGTTTCCGTTATATGATTTTGATAATTGATTTACTTGTATCATGATTTTGTTGTGTTTAAATTATGCTTTTTGTTTATAAGCGTTGATTGTGGAGTATTTTTCAGACTTGTAAATTTTTTCAATCATAGAAAAAACTTTGTTTCTGAAAGCAAAACCAATAATTCCCATTGATGCTACTAAAATCAGGCCTGCATTTGGACTAATAAGCTTGTATCCAGCGATATAAACCACCATTGGCAAAAACATTTTTGGCAGTGAAATCAGCATTGTTTTTATGTTAAACGCTTTTTTATCGCCAAAAGCGCCTTTGCTTGAACTTAAATCAATTGGCGTTTTCACATAAGCACCGCCAAGCAAAACCAAATGCGAGTTTACACCAATATTAAAAATGGCACCGGCAATAATAATTAGATATGTTTCTAAGCCAAAATATAAATAAAATGAAGCTAAAATTGTTGAAACTCCTGTGGCAATCACGATCAGCCACCATTTTGCGTTCAAATATCCTTTATAAGGAATGTTTTGCGTCATCATTAATGGATAATAAGCACTGTCCCAACTTGGAACAAATTGTCCAAAAGTGAATAAAAATCCGCCAGAAACGAAGATTCCGGCAAACATTTTCATCATCGGATTATCGTAAGTTTCGATTCCGCCAGAGAAAAACAACAATCCATAAAAAAGGAAAAGCACGCTCATGAAAATCGTGGTTTTTGAACGTTTATTTCTTTTGATCAAACGGATGTCGTTTTTAAGGAAGGTTCCGATGTTCCCAAATTGGTCTAACCAAACGAATTCTTCGGTTTTTGCAATGTCGTGTTTCGCCGAAAGTCCGGTATCAAGATGCAGGTTTTTCTTGAAAAAATTAAACGTGATTACGTAAAGTGCAACCACCAAAAATATCGGAATCAAGAATAAATAATTGGTTTCAAATAACCCCTGGAAAAAGCCAACCGTGTGGTCTGAAATGCTGAAATATCCATAATATTCTGCAAGTCCGAGTGCTGCAATAATTATGATAAAAATGACAAAAAGATAATCTTTGTTGTTCAATAAAATGTTCAAAAAATTACTAGAAAATACCAACGCCATGACTGAAAGATGCCAGAAAATCACATGCAAAGGATCGTAACCTTCGATCAGCAAAACGATTGAAAACGGCACAAAGAAAAAAGAATGTACCAAGTTAAAAAACGAAAGCATGGTTTTACCCAAAGAAAAATTGACAATTGTGGCTTTTTTTATCGGCAAAGTCAGCAAAGTCCTGATGTTTAACACCGGAATTTTTTGCAGAAACAAGCGAATCATCAAGTCAAAAATCAAATAATAAATTAAAAATTTATTGACTTCAAAAAGCGGATCGAGATTGGCTTCTTTTAATCCATAAAAAGCGCCGACTCCTGCAAAGAGAAAGATGACGGCATACATAAAAGCCACAAGGCCCAAGATAATTTTGAGGGCTAAATTTGTCCCAAAGGAAGCCGACCTGATAAACGATTTCCATTCGAGAAAGAGAAACTTTTTGAACATATTTTTTTGGTTTGGTTTAATTAATAAGTAGGAAAAGTTTGGAAAATGTTACAGATTATTTTAAAATTTCATATTCTCCCATTTCACCGCACAAATATTTTCGGATTAAATTTTAAAATAGCTTTTGCAAAATAAATTAAAAATGCAATGAACAAAAAAAGCGTAATTCCTACACTAAAAAAATTTCCGTAAAAGTTTTTATACGCTCCATTAAAAAGCTGATCTATATAAAAAATAATTACCAACCAAAATGTAGTTTTTTCAATGTATGCAAAACGTTTCCTAATAATTAAAAAAGTGTAAATTCCTTGTAAAATCGTGAAAATTAAAATACCATACCATAACCCTAGATGAATTTTTTTCAAGATATTTTGCTGATTACTATCTTCAGAAATTAGATAAAAAACGACTATAATTAAAACTCCAATGATCAGATTATACCATTTATAAAGTGTTTTACTAAAGCTGAAAAGTGGTGGCAAAAAGCTATTCTTTTTTCGCAAAAGCTGTTTTTTATTACGCACCATAAAATCCTTGAAAGCATCATAAAAATCTAAATTTTCAACTTCCATTTTTTCTTCCACCGCAGAAGCAATATGATCGGTTAATTCAGCCCGAATATCCACGAAAATGACATCTGATTTTTGCAGGTAATTGTCTATAAATTTGATTTGTTCTTGAGTAATTTTTTGCATATTTCGATTAAATAAGTTTTTTGTTTCTTTTTAATTGTTCAAAATGTTCGTTGTAAAATTTGAAATTCATAATTGGTGCGATTATTAACGTTGCAATCATAAAAATTACAGGAAAATCTCGTTCGCAGACTTTTCTAAAAGTTTTTCGTTAGTACTTAAAGTAAATGTGGGAATCAAATACATAAAGAAAAACGCAAAAAATTGTTGCTTGTATAAAAACCCAAAAGTGGTTTTCTGTCTGCTCAATCTTATCTTGATATATCCAACGAATTGAATCGCTAGAATCGAAATGAGTAAATAGCAAATGTTCTTAGTAAATTTTGCCAGAACTTCTTTTATTAAAAGCAATATTCCCATAAAAACAAACGATGTTCCAAAAAGCAAAATCATTTTTCTCCAATATAATTTCCTTGCTTTTTGCATCAAAATCTCGGGCATTTCCCAAAAATACCCAAAAGTGCTTGCAGTAGATTTTTTAAGTTTCGGTTCCCATTTCTTTAAAATTAAGTCCAATGAATTTTCAAAACTTAAGTCTTTTCCAGCCATCAATTCTTCGACTTCTGTCGCGATATGATCTAAAATTTCAAATTTATAATCAACATAAACCACGCCTGATTGTTCCAAAAACAAGTCTATTGCATTAATTTGTTCTTCGTTCAACTTCATAATTAGGCTAGTTTAGGATTCACGATACTTTGCATATTTCTGATAAATTCTTCGAGTTCTGCCAAGCGGTTTACCGTTTCTGTCTGGCCACTTTCGGTTAATTTATAGTATTTTCGAACACGATTATCCACCTTTTCCATTTCCACGTCAAGCAAACCTTCGGCTTCCAATTTATGCAAAGCCGGATACAGCGCGCCTTCGGTAATATTCAATTCGCCTTTGGTAATCTCTTTTACTTTCTGCGTAATTTCATAACCATACATCCGCCCGTTTTCACCTAATAACTTCATTATTATCGTGTTAAGGCTTCCTTTATACAATTGCGAGTTTTTCATAAATGCGATTTTGAATTACAAATATACATAAGTTTCTTATACATAATATTCCTATGTATTAATTTTAAGGAATTCTTATTTAAAAAAGTTAACAGATTGCTTACTTTTGCATAAAATATAAAGCATGTCTACATTTTATAAACTCTCAATAAAAGAAGTAAGACGCGAGACCAAAGATGCGGTTTCGGTTCTCTTCAACGTTCCCGAAGCTTTACAGCCAAACTATAATTTCATCGCCGGACAATACATCAACTTAAAATTGACTTTGGACGGAAATGAAATTCGTCGCGCTTATTCCATCTGTTCTTCACCAGAAAGTGGCGAACTGAGAATTGCCATCAAAGCAGTTTCAAACGGAGCTTTTTCGACTTTTTCGAACAAAAGCTTGAAAGCCGGAGACGTTATTGAGGTGGGAACTCCAGAGGGAAAATTCACGTTTGAACCAAATCCGGAGAGAACTAAAAATTATTCGGCTTTTGTTGCCGGAAGTGGCATCACGCCGGTTATGGCCATTATAAAAACAGTTTTGGAGAAAGAACCACAAAGCACTTTTGTTTTGGTTTATGGAAACAAAACTCCCGAAGACACGATTTTTTACCAAGAATTGCACGATTTGCAATTGAAATATACCGGACGTTTGTTCGTGCATTTTGTGTTCAGTCAAGCGCGCGCAGAAAATTCAATCTTTGGAAGGATTGAAAAATCTGCCGTGAATTTTGTTTTGAAAAACAAACACGCTTCTCTTGAATTTGACAAGTTTTATTTGTGCGGTCCAGAAGATATGATCAACACGGTAAACGGCGTTTTAAAAGAAAATAACATCAACGAAAAACATATTAAATTCGAATTATTTTCAACTTCTACCAAAGAAAATGAAATCGACCAATCTCTTGAAGGACATTCAAAAGTGACCGTGATGGTTGACGATGAAGAGACGACTTTTGATATGTCGCAAAAAATGACGCTTCTTGATGCCGCATTAAAACAAGGAATTGACGCGCCATATTCTTGCCAAGGCGGCATCTGCAGTAGTTGTATCGCAAGAATCGTTTCTGGAACTGCCGAAATGAAGAAAAACTCAATCTTGACCGACAGAGAAATTGCCGAAGGATTGACGTTGACTTGCCAAGCGCACCCAACTTCTGCAGAAATTTATATTGATTTCGACGACGTTTAGTCAGTAATTAGTGTCTAGTTTTAGCGATTTTAAAAATTTCTTCGGATGAAAAAACCTCGCGATTTCTTTAAAAACAAACCTTCACTTTTGGACGAACCAGAAGTGGAAGCGCTTTTAGAATATTGCGAAAGTCTTGAAGAAGAACTCATTGACTTGAAATTCGAGAAAAATGCCAACAAAGAATTGGTGCTTCTCGACATGATGAAAGAAGTGATGAAAGGTTGCAACGCGCTTGAAAAAGAGCAAATGGAACACGAGCGCTTTGGCTACGAAGCTCCTGATTATCAAGAAACGGTTTCTAATTTGAAAAGCTATATTCAAGAAATTTGCAGAATTAATAAAATTTATCTTTAAGATTAATATACCGCAGATTCGCAGGTTATAATTTCAAAATCTGCGAATCTGCGGTTATTTTTTTAGAATCCTCTTTTTCAATTAATTTAAAAAGTAATAGAAATTTTACATATTTTTGATTATCACTTTAAAATCAACAATATATGAAATTGCAAAAATTATTTTATGTAGTTCTATTATCAGCCAGTATTTTCTCTTGCAAACAAAATCAAAATCAAGAAGAAGCCGCAATGTCCGAAAGTGCAGAATCTTCTTCAAAAGAAGCGAAAATGGCTTCGTCCTCCGCCGCAGTTGTTGATCCAAAATCTGATCGGAAATTTATACGAACCGCAGACTTGCGATTCAAGGTGAAAAATGTTGCGCAATCGACTTATTCTATCGAAAATACAGTCGCAAAATTTGGCGGATTTGTAACTTCCACAGAATTAAGAAGCAACATTTTAAATACTTCCACAACCAAAATTAACAACGATTCTCTACTTGAAAACACGCGTTTTTATGTCGAAAACAATATGATTGTCCGCGTTCCAAATACAATGTTGGATACGACTTTAAAAACAATCGCGCGACAAATCGACTATTTAGATTTCAGAATTATAAAAGCTGACGATGTTTCATTGCAAATGTTGTCAAACCAACTTTCGCAAA
Organism: Flavobacterium qiangtangense; assembly: GCF_042658345.1. Taxonomy (NCBI): domain Bacteria; kingdom Pseudomonadati; phylum Bacteroidota; class Flavobacteriia; order Flavobacteriales; family Flavobacteriaceae; genus Flavobacterium; species Flavobacterium qiangtangense. The sequence continues at coordinate 111,047 of NZ_JBHSQB010000009.1, read as the reverse complement.
ACAGAAACAGCGCGAATCAACAGCGTGTTCAAGAAGCAATTCAAAATCGAGGCAAAAAATTAGGCGAAACTCTTGATGCTGAAGATCGATTGCACAATAGCCAAACTGAATCTGATGAAGCAAAACTTTCTAATTTGTCAATGAAAGATCAAGTGAATTTCAGCACTTTAAGCCTGCAATTATATCAGCGTGAAGAAATTAAAAGCGAAAAAGTGACGAATCCTGATAATGAAGAATTTAGGACTGGTCTTGGCGTAAGATTGCTCGACGGATTAAAAACCGGCTGGCATATCTTGGAAGAAATCATTGTTTTTATAGCCAATCTTTGGGCATTTATCTTAATTGGTTTTGGGATTTGGTTTCTATATAGAAAGTTTAAATCGAAACCGAAGGCGTAATTTTTACCGCAGATTCGCAGATTTTTAAAATTTTTAATCTGCGAATCTGCGGTTATTTTGTTAGATTTTCTATAACTTTCTTCACAACACTTTCCACAGAAATACTTCGCATCGCGTCTTCATAACCTTCCACTTTTTTATTTCCGTAAACGGATGTCGGAAGCAATGGATATTTTTCTCTGTCGGAAACTAAAGCAGAATCCAGTGTTTGATTAAACGATAAAAATCCCGCGTAAGGATGTGTCGCGCCCCAAAGCGTTACAACTTTAATTCCCAACATCGCAGCAATATGAGAATTCCCAGAATCCATAGAAAGCATGACATCTAAGTTGGAAATCAGCTTTAATTCTTCTTCAAATTTTAATTTCCCGGCAATTGTAATTACGTTTACTTTTCCGGAAGCGAATTGATTCAGAATCTCAATTTCTTTATTTCCGCCACCAAAAAGGAAGATTTTGTTATTGTTATTTTCTCCTAATTTATCAATTACTTCTTGCATCAAATCTTGCGGATAAACTTTGGAATCATATTGTGCAAAAGGCGCAATTCCAATCCAATTTTGAGTCTTTTCTCCAGTAACATTTAGAATTTCTGAAGAAAGATTTGCCGCTAGCGGAAATATTGGATCATTTAGATTTATATCAAACCCAAGCTCTTGAAAAACCTTTTTATGTCTTTCAAACATTGAAGTTACCGGCTTAAAAATTTTATTTTCGGCTCTGGTCAACGCTTTCTTTTCGGCTCTTCCTTTATCGACAAACGCTGTATTTTTTCCGCTTAAAGCGAAAAGATTTCTGATGATTTTAGATCGTAAAACATTGTGCAAATCAGCAACGGCGTCAATTTTCAGCATATTTAAATCTTTATATAGTTGGAGCAATCCGAAGAAACCTTTGTGCCTTTCTTTTAAATCAATTGAAAAGAAATTTAAATTCGGAATTCCGTCAAAAAAAGGCTTGAAAAACGGTCGGGAAACCACCGTGATTTGAACTTCTGGATGTTGCGAAACAAACGCCCGAATCACAGGAACTGTCATCGCCACGTCACCCATTGCGGAAAGTCTGAAAACTAATATGTGTTTGATTTTTGACAATTGAAATTGATTAAACTATAAAAACCTAACAGGTTTTGAAAACCTGTTAGGTTTGTTAATTGAATTCCTTAATCGATTATTTTTTGTTTTGGTACAAAATTGGGTTCAAATCGTCGTCATTGTACATTTTCATCTGTTTGTACACTTTCATATATTTATCACCGTTTTGAATATCTGTCAACAAATCATCGATTGCCGTGGTCAAATCTGATCTTTGTTCAAGCAAAACATTTAATTTCACCTGACAGTTGCTGATGTGTTCTTTTGAAGCATCTTTTCTAGTCGCTTCTTCGTTCATGTGGTAGATTTTTAAAGCCAAAATCGATAGTCTGTCAAAAGCCCAAGCCGGACTTTCGGAATTGATTTTTGCCGAATCTTTCACTTTCACATCGCTGTATTTTTTCAAGAAAAAGCTGTCGATAAATTCAACCATATCAGTTCTTTCTTGATTGGAAGCGTCGATTCTTCTTTTTAAAGTTAACGCTGCAACTGGATCAATATTTGGATCACGAATGATATCCTCAAAATGCCATTGAACGGTATCAATCCAATTTTTTAGATACAACAAATGCTCAAAAGTATCATTTGAATACGGATTTTCTATTGGTTGGTCAACGCTATCAAATTTGTGATAATCGTTAATACTCTGTTCAAAAACGGAATACGCTAGTTTTGAAAACATATTTTTACATTTAAAATACAAATATACTTTTTATACCTTTATGGCAGGGAAAAAGTTTGCAGTGTTTAGTGTTCAGTTTGCAGTTATTGGATTTCAAAACACAAACACATTGGCTCAAACTCATAATTCATAACTTATAATTCATAACTAAAGAAATGCAAATCCATTATTTATCTGAAGAAAATAGCATCCTGAATCACTTTTTGGGACAAATCAGAAATGTAAATGTTCAGAAAGACAGCATGCGTTTCCGTAGAAATATTGAGCGAATTGGCGAAGTGATGTCTTATGAATTGAGCAAAAACTTGCATTATAGAAATATCGAAATCCAGACGCCTCTTGGAATCAAAAAAACTACAGAAATTGAAGACGATTTGGTTTTGTGTTCGATTTTAAGAGCTGGTTTGCCGTTGCATTTGGGTTTTTTGAATTATTTTGATGCGGCTGAAAACGGATTTGTTTCTGCTTATCGCCATCATTATAACAATGACGAAGCTTTTGAAATTAAGGTGGAATATCAAGCAGTTCCAAGCATAGAAAATAAAAATTTGCTTCTAATTGATCCGATGTTGGCGACAGGACAATCGATGGTTGCAGTTTTTAATAAATTGATGGAAAAAGGAACTCCGAAGGAAGTTCACATTGCAGTGGTAATCGCGGTTCCAGAAGGAATTGCTTATTTAGAGCAACATCTTCCTGATCATTGCCATCTTTGGGTTGCGACTTTAGACGAGAAATTAAACGAAAAAAATTACATCATTCCAGGTCTTGGCGATGCTGGCGATTTGGCGTATGGAAATAAATTATAATTGCGAGAAAAACGTCAATAAACTGCAAATCACAATCACATAAACGACCGTTTCTTTCATCCAATTAATTTGCATTGCTTCCACTTGATTTGTGGCCATAATGGCAACCGGAGCGAACGTAAAAATCATCATGCTGTTATTTTTATCCGAAGAAATCAAAAAAACTACGGCTCCAAGAATGAACGCCACGATGATTTTCTTGTAAGATGATTGCATATTCAAAGGTTTGCTTGGAACTGACAATGCTTGCGTCACAAAGAAAAACAACGCAATTACAACATATAATGAGAGGGCAAAATTCTGGTAATTATTGGTAAAATAATTGAAATTAAAATCAATATAAGCGCTGTCAATTATAGAATCTATTAAGCTTTTATCGAAAGTCAGTGCATACATCAAGCCGATAACTCCGACAGAAAAAAATGCGATAAAAGGCAAAACCCAGTTTCTATAATCTCTTGAAACGTGGAAAAGTATCGACACAAAAACAATCAGAATAAATAAAATACTCCAGAAATGAAAAATCGAAGCGACAAAAATCCACAGCGATGCGTCGAAGATTTTTTCTTTTGGCGTAAGCAAGGATTGTAGCGAAATCAGCCTTCTCAAGGCTAAAAGAATGAAGAAATTAGACAAAATCAAGTCGGTATTTCCTAAAGTTGTGGGAAATAATATCAAAAACGAAAAGAAAAATAAGAACGCAAAACTATTGTCTTTGCTCAATCCATTTTTCTTCGTCACAAAATTTATGATGAAAAGCGAACCTACTAAAACCAGCAATAATGCGAGTTTAGCTCCGATTCCTTCCAACGTTTGAAGCGATTCTGGAAAGTTTTGTAGGTATAAAAAATAGCATACGACAAGTAACGTTGTAATTATTATGTAATTTGCTGGTCGAGATTTGCTAAAAATGCTTGTAATCATAAGGATATTTTATACTTTTGCAATTGTAAAGATAATACTTGTTCGAAGATGAAGCTATAAAATGTTTTGTCTGACAAATTAAATATAAAGAAAACGATATGAAAGCATTTTTCGAAGGAATACAATATTTGTTCGTGGATATTTTGTTCAAACCGCTTGATTGGTTAAGAGAATTAGAATTAACTAGCTGGTTTGGAGCAAATACTTTAAACTGGATTTTTATGATTATTTGCGCTGCCGCAATTGTTTACTGGATTAAACAATTAAAATTGCACAAAGAAAATAATGACGAGTATCAAGATACGACTGCACATTCTTTCTTGAAATAATTTTCATTAAAGCATAAAAAAATCCTAGAAACGATTTATTCATTTCTAGGATTTTTTTTGTTTTTTATAGGTCAAATCCAATGTCTTTTCTGAAGTACATTTTGTCAAATTGCAACTTTCCAATATTGGCATAAGACTGATTTATAGCTTCTTGAAAGTCATTTCCATAAGAAGTTACCGCCAGAACTCTTCCTCCGTTAGAAACCACTTGTCCGTTTTCAGTTTTTGTTCCTGCGTGAAAAACGATTGAATCTTGCACATTTTCAATTCCTGAAATTGCTTTTCCTTTTTCATAATCTTCAGGATAACCGCCAGAAACCACCATAATTGTCGTTGCACTTCTTTCGTCAATTTCCAATGTTTTTTCGCCTAATTTTTGTTCGGCAACCGCTTGAAATAATTCGACCAAGTCAGATTTAATTCTAGGAATTACAACTTCAGTTTCTGGATCGCCCATTCTCACGTTGTATTCAATCACGATCGGCTCGTTTTTCACGTTGATTAATCCGATGAAAACGAAACCTTTATATTCAATTCCATCTTTTTGCAAACCATCAATTGTTGGCTTTACAATTCTAGTTTCGATTTTTTCCAATAAAACCGCATCCGCAAATGGAACCGGCGAAACAGCGCCCATTCCGCCCGTATTTAAGCCGGTGTCGCCTTCGCCAATTCTTTTGTAATCTTTTGCCGTTGGAAGAATTTTATAGTTTTTACCATCCGTTAAAACAAAACAACTCAATTCGATTCCGTCTAAAAATTCTTCGATAACGACTTTTGAACTTGCCTGACCGAATTTTTCATCGACCAACATATTTTTCAATTCAGTTTTTGCTTCTTCCAAATCTTGAATGATCAAAACGCCTTTTCCCGCAGCCAAACCATCTGCTTTTAAAACATAAGGCGGACTTAAAGTTTCCAAGAATTGCTGTCCTTTTTCTAACGTTGCTGCCGTGAAACTTCCGTAAGCTGCGGTTGGAATGTTGTGTTTTACCAAAAATTCTTTCGCAAACTCCTTGCTTCCTTCTAATTGCGCGCCATTTTTTGACGGACCAATTACCGGAATATCTTTTAAAGCTTCATCCTTCTTGAAAAAATCAAAAATTCCGGCCACCAAAGGATCTTCTGGACCAACGACAACCATCTCAATTTTTTCTTCGATAACTAACTCTTTTATAGCTTCAAAATCAGTTGGGCTGATGTTTTTATTGATTGCAATTGCTTCAGTTCCAGCATTTCCCGGCGCCACAAAAAGTTTTGAGCATTTGTCGCTTTGCAACATTTTCCAAGCTAAAGCATGTTCTCTTCCGCCTGATCCAAGTAGTAAAATTGTCATTGTTATGTTGTTTGTTTAATAAGTCCCAAAATTAATTGCTTTTGAACATAAAAAATAATTAATTTACTAAAAACTATCAACTTTTGGCTGTGTTCAAACTCTTCGACCTTTCTTTAAAACTAAATGGCTTCAAAATAGAAGAAGCTAAAAAAGATTTTGAGCGAATTCTAGAAGTTCCAGAAGCTGATTTTGAAGCGTTTACTTTACAGAAAAGGAAAGAAATTATTGATTTCCATTTAAGAAATAATCAATTTTATAAAGAATTGACTTCAGGAGTTGATACAACTGATTGGAATAAATTGCCTGTTATTTCAAAAAAAGACTTGCAGAAACCATTGTCAGAACGGCTTTCAAAAGGATATTCTGAAAAGAGTGTTTTTGTCAATAAAACGTCGGGATCCAGCGGTGAGCCTTTTATTTTTGCTAAAGATAAATACTGTCACGCACTGACTTGGGCTTCAATAATTTATCGTTTTGGTTGGTTTGGAATTGATTTTAATGCTTCTTATCAAGCTAGATTTTATGGAATTCCTTTGGATTTTTTCGGAAATAAAAAAGAGCGTTTGAAAGATTTTTTCGGAAGAAGATTCCGCTTTCCAATTTTTGATCTTTCGGATGGTTTTCTAGAAAAAGTTCTGCAGAAATTTAAGACCTCTAAATTCGACTACCTCAACGGTTATACCAGTTCGATTGTTTTATTTGCAAAATTCTTAGATCGAAAAAATATTGTTTTGAAAGAAGTTTGCCCCAGCTTGAAAGTTTGTTTTGTCACTTCAGAAATGCTTTTTGAAGAAGATAAAATTTTGATGGAAAAGCAATTCGGGATTCCAATTATCAATGAATACGGAGCTTCTGAATTAGATTTAATTGCTTTTGAAAATAAAAATGGAGAATGGCAAGTCAATTCTGAAACGTTATTCGTAGAAATTTTAGACGAAAATAATCAGCCGGTTGCAAACGGAGAAGAAGGAAAAATCGTAATCACTTCGCTGTATAACAAAGCGCATCCTTTTATTAGATATGAAATTGGCGACATCGGGATTTTAGACGAAAAAAGCACATTTAAAAAACCAATTCTTAAAAAATTAATCGGAAGAACTAATGATTTTGCAATGCTTCCGAGTGGGAAAAAATCGCCTGGGTTGACATTTTATTACGTTACTAAAAGTATCATTGAAGATGACGGAAACGTGAAGGAATTTGTCATTAAACAAACAAAAATTGATTCTTTTGAGGTGGAATATGTTAGCGAAAGTCAACTTTCTGAAGAACAAATTTTAAAAATAAAAGATGCGATTTCGCTTTATTTAGAACCAAATTTAAATTTTATTTTTATCCGAAAAAAGTCCTTGGAACGAACAAATCGAGGAAAATTAAAGCAATTTCAGTCTTTGATTTAATTTCGATATTTCATGAATCCGCGGTACATCCAATGTGCCATGTAAAAACACGATTGAAAAACAGTTAGATTTTCAACGTTTCGGTAAAATTGCCATTGGTATTTTAATAAATCAGATTTTTTTCTTGACAACGAATTTTTCCTGATTCTGTAAATTGCTTTTGGTTCTAAAATTCCGTAGGCAAACGGAATTTCTTTCAAATATTTCAGCCACAAGCCCATATCTTGTCTTTTAAAAACTTCGGGCATCGTCTTTTTCCCAAGAACTTGAATGTCGATGAATGCGGTCAAACAACTGATGGAATTTGTTTTTAAAATGTCGAAATATGTCACTTTCCTTGGAACAATAAAATCTGAATAGACAAAATTCAGCGCTTCATCAGAACGTTTATATGATGAAAAAACGAAATATATTCCAGTGGTTTTTATGGCCTGGATGCTGTTTTCGATAAAATCTGGAAACCAAATATCGTCGGCGTCAAGAAATGTCATGTATCGCCCTTGAACTGCTTCAATTCCTTTATTTCTGGCAATAGCTGGGCCCGAGTTTTTGTTTAATAGTATTAATTTAATTCGGGGATCTTCTTTGGAAATTTTCCTTATAATTTCGGTTGTTTTATCAGTTGAACAATCATCTATAATGATCATTTCCCAATCTTGATAGGTTTGGTTTTGGACTGATTTTATCGTTTCAGAAATAAATTTTTCTGAATTATAAGAAGGCGTAATTATGGAAACTAAAGAATTTTCCATGATTTAATATGCTTTTTCTTCGCCTTTAATTGCGTTGTAAATTGTCAAGAATACAATCTTTATATCGAGTAAAAGTGACCAATTTTCGAGATAGAAAATATCAAATTTAACTCGGTAAATAATGTCTTTATCGGTTTCTACTTCGCCACGAAATCCTTTGGTTTGGGCTAATCCGGTAATTCCTGGTTTAATAAAATGGCGCACCATGAATTTGTCAATTCTTCTGGCGTACATCTCGGTGTGGCTGACCATGTGCGGTCGTGGGCCAACGACTGACATATCGCCGAGCAATACATTGAAAAACTGCGGTAATTCGTCGATGCTGGTTTTTCTGATAAATTTCCCAACTTTGGTAATTCGGGGATCGTTTTTTGAAACTTGGTGTAAATCTGCTATATCGTTGATTTCCATAGAGCGAAATTTATAGCAGTTAAATTCCTTATAATTGAGTCCATTCCTTTTTTGTCTAAAGAAAACGCCTCCTTTTGATTCTAATCTAATGAAAACCGCTAATATTGGTATCAGCCAAGATAAAATTCCGACGATGATAAGTAGCGAAAAAACGATGTCAAAAAGACGTTTTATTATCTTATTTGCAGTTTCGTCTAACGGAATGTTTCGTAAAGAAATAATTGGGATGTAATCGTAATAATCAAAGATCAAGTTTCTGGCCAACACTTCTTTATTGTCTGGAAGAAATTTTAAAATTTTTAAATTATTATCTGTAAAATCTACAAATTTATTAATATCAGTATTCGACAAATCGGCTAGTGAGCAATAAATTTCGTCGATTTTATTTTTCATCACAAATTGAAAACACTGTTCTAATTCTTCCTTTTTATTGCAATTTAAATTAAAAGTGTGCTCTAATTTATAACCATAATCTGGATTTTCATTGAAGAAATCTTCTAATTGCTCGACACTTTTTCCGTTTCCAACAATTATGACTCTTCGAAAGTTTCCTCCAAAAACAACACGAAATCTTCTTAGTGCAAAATAAATAAAAAACTTTGCCATTGAAATCAACAAAACCGAAATGGTGACGAATTGAATCATCATTGACGGCTCTGAAAACTTGAGGTAGAAACCTATGAATGCAAAATTTATAATTAAAAATATAAAATATTGCTTTAAAATATTTGCTAATATATCGATGACTTTTGTGTAACGATATACTTCATAAAACCCTATATTCCAAGCAATTACCAACCAAGAAATGGTTATGAAGATGTGATAACTAAAAATATTTAGAGTTTCGGGTAACAGAAAATTTGCTAAGATGTTGACAATTATCAAATCTAGCAAATATGAAAAAGGCCTTATATAGCCTGAGTATCTTCCTGTTTTTCTACGCACTTAAAAAATATATTTCGAGAAATCTTTATGTTCTTCCTTCAACAGCTCTTCTGACGATAAAGATTTAAAATATTCATAGGTGATTTTCATTCCTTCTGACCTTGACACTCTTGCTTCCCAGCCTAATAACTCTTTTGCTTTTGTAATATCTGGCTGGCGTTGCAATGGATCATTTATTGGCAAGGGATGGTACACTACTTTTTGGTCTGTTCCTGTCAATTTTATTATTTCTTCGGCAAAATCTTTGATTGTGATTTCATCTGGGTTTCCAATATTTACCGGATAAACGTAGTCAGAATGCAATAATCTAAAAATTCCTTCAACTTGATCATCAACATAACAGAACGAACGGGTTTGCATTCCGTCTCCAAAGATAGTCAAATCTTCTCCCCTCAGTGCTTGTCCGATAAAAGCCGGAATTACGCGGCCGTCGTTTAATCGCATTCTTGGGCCATATGTATTAAATATACGAACAATTCTGGTTTCTACGCCGTGAAAAGTATGATACGCCATCGTTATTGATTCTTGAAAACGTTTTGCTTCGTCGTACACGCCTCTTGGGCCAATTGTATTTACGTTTCCGTAGTAATCTTCGGTTTGAGGATGAACCAATGGATCTCCATAAACTTCTGATGTTGAGGCGATCAAAATTCTCGCATTTTTAACTCGGGCCAAGCCCAATAAATTGTGTGTTCCCAGGGATCCAACTTTTAAAGTTTGGATTGGAATTTTCAAATAATCGATCGGACTTGCCGGCGATGCAAAATGGAGTATGTAATCTAATTTACCCGGAATGTGAACAAATTTTGTAATATCGTGATGGTAAAACTCAAAATTTTCGAGCTTGAACAGATGTTCGATGTTTTTCAAATCTCCCGTGATGAGATTGTCCATACCAATCACGTGATAGCCTTCTGCAATAAATCGGTCACAGAGATGGGAGCCTAAAAAACCGGCTGCACCTGTTATTAAAAGTCTTTTCATATTGTTTTTTCGTTGGCTTTAATTTGACCATTGGCATTAAAGAGGCAATAAAGTACTGCAAAATAAATCACCCCTCTTTGTCTCCATAAAAATGATTCTGTTAAAAAAAGCATTATCATTAAAATTGCAAAAGCAATATGCACAAAATTTTTGGTACTAAAAGCTTTTTGGGTGTTAAGATATAAAAGAATCAGCAAGAGTAACAATCCAAAGATTCCAAGTTCTGCAAAGTTCTGAATATATTGATTGTGAAAATTGTAAGTTGCGTAACCAGGATGAATCTTATATTGTCTTGCTTTTTCTTCAATTTTTATGTGTGACGCATTTAGTCCATATCCTGTAAAAAAAATGGAATCTTCGTGTATCATTTCTAGAAAAATTCTCACTTGATAAACCCTAAAAGCCGCTCCTGGGAAAAAATTGTTTTCAGTAAAACTTTCATTTGTCCAAGCCTGTCTAATACTTGTGTTCATGACTGCACCGCTCGCTAAAGTGTTTTCAGTGATGTTTGTGTTGATTTCTACTAAAAAACGTTCCCTAATTTGTTTGACAAATGAAAATGAAACTAATAATGTAACAATACCAATGATGCTTCCATACCTTATTTTGTTAGAAATTTTAGCATAAAAGAAAAAGTAAATGAATACCAACATCAGGAAGATAACCATCGCATTTTTTGAAGCCAACATAAAAATAATTGCTGATAATAAGATGATAAATGCTATTTCTACTATGCTTTTATTTTTTTTGTCTATAAAGTAAAAGCATGCCATAGCCATAAAAATTGAAACATGTATCGCATTTAAATCTTCTGTTACGAGTCCGTGATAAAAAAAGAATTTATAATCATGGTGAGTAATGAATCGAATGGTTGCCCGTATTAAATAGAAAATAGCGAAACAGACCATACCAAAACTATAATATCTTAAGATTTTGTTTACTTGAGCTTTTGTAAATGGTTTGTAAATAAAAAAACAAAATGGAATTGCAAACAGAGGAAGTTCTTTCACAATTGATGCTGCCGATTTGTCAACGTCCCAACTCCAGGTTATTGAAATGACCATTAAAACGTATAGCAGCATTAGTGGCAAAAGCCTTTTTTGTAAACTTGCTTTGTCCTTCTTGAACGTCAGGAGCGTAATTCCTGAAAATACGCAAACGCTGACGCTGTTATATGCATAATTCAATGGAATAGTAAGCAATACTAATATTATTGGAACGAATAAATTATTGATTTTCGTCTCTTCCCTTAAATCTTGATAAACTTTCCTCAAAAAGTTGTAAATATTGCTCATTTATCTTTGTCCAATTAAATTCATTCTGGATAGCATTTCCGTTGTTTTGGATAAGTCGCAAGTTATCACTTTTTTTTATTGACAAAATTAAATTTTTAACTTCGAGACTTGAAGAGAAATAGAATGCGTTTTCTCTCAATATTCCCTCATTAAATTCATTTTTATGAGCTAAAATAAGTGCTTTTGAAGCCATCGCTTCTAGTAAAGAAGGATTGGTTCCGCCAACTGTATGCCCGTGAAAATATAGATTTGAAAAATATCGAAGATTATTTAAATAGTCGAGATTGTATATTGCGCCCAAGAATTTAATGGTATTTGAAAGCCTGTATTTTTGCTTTAAGTAATTACCAAATTTTGTGTCATGATTTCCTATTACCAAAAAAGGAGTTGTGTCTTTACTATCAACAAAACCATCAAGAATCATTTCAATGCTATTTTCTGGCTCTAATCGCGCGATAAGCATATTAAAATGATACTTTTCAAGTTTAAATTTTGAAAGTATTTCTTCATTTGCCTTTTCAAAAATGTCGCTTCCGTAAGCAATATAGGTGGCGTGTTTTCTATATTTATTTTTAAGATATGTTTGTATACCTATCGAATCTGCGATGAGGGCATGACTGTTCTTAACTGCTAGCTTCTCAGCAAATTTTAATCCTTTTTGAACTAGACTTGAGTATTTTGTACGTTTCCACTCTAAACCGTCCATGTTTGTGATGATAATGGCTTTTTTTGGAAGCAAGAAGTGCCATACAGAGCTGCTTGTGTAGCCCAGTTGAAGAATAATATCAAAATCTCTTTTCTTAGAATCTAAAATACAGTTTAAGTCATAAATGAATTGTCCCGCAGTTCCAATTTTAAATTCTGGATCATAGCGGTGAATTAAATTTACACCATTAAATATTTTTCCTTGGTAAGGGTGATTGTGAGAATTGTAAACATAAACTTGATGTCCTTTTTCGGCAAGATAAACTGAAAAAAACTCTGCAAATTGCTCAAAACCTCCATAATGATTAGGCACGCCTCGAGTTCCTAAAATAGCTATTTTCATTTGTATCGGACATTAACAACTGGTAAAATTAAAAAAAAATATCCCTTTCGAGGGTAAATTTTATTAAAAATTACAATGATATATCTATTTCAAAAGTTTGTAAAGTGCTTCTGCACCAATCTTCCAATTGTACATCTCTAAAATAGTTTCTTTTGGAATTGGTTCAAAATCTCTCAATGTCTCTCTGATAATGTTGTCCACGTCAGATGCATCTAAGGGATTGAAAGAATATTTTTTTAGAAAAGAAAAGTCGGCCATTGATGTTGTGCCTGAACATACGGATGGAATTCCTGCTGCGACAGCCTCTAATGGAGGAATTCCAAATCCTTCCGCTATAGAGGGATAAACAGACAGCCTTGCCCCTCTCAAAAACAACAATAAATCGCTAAAAGTGACTTTACTGAAACTATGAATCTTTTTCTTGATATCTTCTGACAACGAGTTGTATAACTGATTATAGTGCTGATTTAAGATTGCTTTATCCCCAACAAAAACCAAATCATGATTTTTATAAAACTCGCCATCCACAAAAACTTTTAATAGCGTGTGATGATTCTTTCGGGGTTCCCATCGACTTATGAAGAGCCAGTAATTTTGCACCTTAAACTTGCTTAAAACCTCCGCCTCCATCTTTGACTTGTCATATTTCTTAAAAAATATAGTATCTACCGCATTTGGAGTTACAAAAACTTGATTTATGCCAAAGTGTTTTTTAATTTGATTCTTGGAATACTCAGAAACAGTCAAAACAATATCAGAGTGTCTGGCGCTCCATTTGAACAAAAATTTATTTTTAATTTTGTATGATAAAGGAAAATACCGTGGATAATCTAAAAAAAGAACATCATGAACTGTATTGATGTATTTGCAATATTTTATTGGTGGAACAATATACTGAAAATGCGCATAGTCGATTTTGTTGTCTTTGATAAGCTTTGGAATATCTACTAATAATCTCCAAAACTTGTTATGCGATGAATATTGCAAATAATAGATGTTTTCGGCGGTGCCAAAAACGTCTTTAAGTACAGCCATGTCGTGTGAAGCAAAATAAAAATTAATGTAACTATGTTTGACTAATTCTTGGTAGATTCCGCGAATATATGAGGTTGTTCCTTGGAAACCTCCGTCAAAAACGTGACAGTCTATGAATATATTAATTGGCTTCATCTTTTATTTTTAAATCTACGTTTTCTTTGTGAAGAAAGAAAAGTAATGCTCCCAATATAAAAATTATAATATCTCTAGAATTGTAAATTCCGGTAATGGTTAAAGTTGAAAATAAAAATATAATTCCAATGGCCGAAATAAAAACAGCGTCCATTTTATTTTTCCACTCTTTTTTGTTAATCGTATTATAAATTGAAAAAAGAAAACTCAATAATATTACTAAACCAATAATTCCTGTTTTATAAAAAATGTAAATGTACCCGTTATGAAGCTCTGAAATATATTTTAATCCCTTGCTGCCATCTGAGGTTAAAGGGGCTTTAAATTTTAAATTTACCAGAGACCCTTGACCGGTTCCCACGACGTAACTCGAGGGCTGTTTTTTCATTAATTCAAGTGCCCGTTTTGCCTCATATCCTCTCCAATGATCCCATAAATCTTTATGATCATTTCTATTGATTTTGGTCACAAAAAGTTCTTCTGGTGCATTTTTTATCTTGAAGAGAAAGTTTTCTAATCCTTCTGCTCTTCGGTCAATTTTAATGGAGAAAAGATATGCATACATTAACCCAACGCAAAGCAAGAAAACGCCAATAATTTTAATCGATTTTACCGTCAAGCGAGTGTATCCGTTCACGCTAGCGTACAAAATAAATGCTACGATTAACATTGTTCTTGAGAAATATAAAATGCATGAAAGTAGCAGAAGCCCTAAAATTAAGCGATGTATTATTTTTTTTTCGAAGAGCAGGTATCCTTGAAATTTTCTAAAATAAATTAGAAAAAATATGGCGAATAATTCTAAAAAATTATCTCTCGAAAGACTTCTAATTGCTTCCACGGAACCAGTAAAAATACTTCCTGTTGCCAGTAATACTATAAGATGGATTATCGCTGAAAATAACGATACAAATATTATCGTTTTTATAAATACTGCGATATTCTGGGATTTAGAAAAAAACAGATATCCAATAGAGATTCCTAAGATTGGTTTAATAAAATGGAAAATATCCTTAACGAAATTAAATGTGGAGTAATCGTGAAAAAAAAAACCAGCAAAACCTATAAAAAATAGAATTACAACAGGTAAAATATTCTTAATTAATCGTATTGGTAAAACGAATTTTTCAAAATTGAAATAAATTGATAAGGCCGAAATTTGCAGCACTGTATTTATTCGAAAAGATTCGACATACAGTTGCGCAAAAATTACGATTGCAAACAAAAACGCATAAAATGATTTTTTTTTAATTACCATTCTTATTTTGTAGTTCTAAAGAACAACTTGATGTTTTTTACAAATTTATTAATACTCAAGGCAAAACTAATTAAAACTTTGTGAGCTCCCTTAAAATGCTTCGAAATATATAATTCATACCCTTTGACCAACAGTGGATTTTTCAATGTGCTAAATCCCACAAAATGGGTGTACTGATATTGTGGCAAAAATATTCGCTTGTACTTTTTATCTGCAACCCTTTTACACAAATCAACATCTTCTACATATAAAAAATAGTCTTCATCAAAGCCGTCAATTTCTGCAAACACGTTCTTAGGCATTAATAAAAAAGAGCCTGTTAACCAATCTACTTCTTGTAACGTTTTGCTATTTGCTAATTTCTTACTTTTCTTTTGAATATTCTTCATCCAAAACATATTGTTTATTGTTGGAAAATCACCGGAAGCAGGTAGGAATTGTTTGTTTCCATCTAACATCTTAATTCCAATTGCACCTATTGTGGGATCTTTTTTCAAATAATTTACAATTGGCAATAAATCATCTCGTAAAATTGTATCATTATTAAGCAACAAAATTGAATCTCCAGTTGCTAATTTAAATGCCTCATTATTTCCTTTACCAAAGCCGTAATTAACTTTAGATTCAATCAATTGTACTTTTGGATAATGTGATTTTATAAAGGCGCAACTTTCGTCTATTGAATTGTTATCCAAAATAATAATCTCATAAGACAACCCATTCGTTTTTAATATAATGCTATCAATACAGTTTTTTAAGTATTTAAGCCCATTGTAGTTAACTATGATTATTGATAACTGTTTTTCCATTTATATAAGAGTGTAAAATCCCAATTTCTTTTTGATAAAATACACGCATGTTAAGTTTAAAATAATAATAGAAATCATACTTGCGATTGCAGATCCATTAATATCGTATATAGGTATGAAAATATAGTTAAGAACAATGTTCACAGATAAAGCGATGAGATTTATCTTGAAAAGTAGTTTACGATTGTCTGTCAAATTAAGGATTTGGTCAACATTTCCGCTAGCAGCACTTATGAATGTCGAAACAGCAATAATAATAAGCACCAATGAACCACTCTTAAAACTTTCACCGAAAAACTGAAGCAATAAGTCACTAAAAAAAACTATTATGGAAACGATGGGTAACGAAATTAAAGTTACTAATTGCGTGGATTTTTGGATCATCTTTTTTAAATTTTGATTATCTCCATTCACAAAAAATTCTGCTATTTTAGGACCTGTAACAATGTTTATGGAAGCAATAATAATTAATACAAACATACCTATTTTGAAAGCAGCATTATAAATCCCAACACTCTCTTCTGTAGACATTGCGCCCAACATCAACACATCTGTCCAACTTATTAAAAAACCCATCAATCCTGAAAACATCATTGGAAGAGAACTAAAAAATGTCTTTTTATTGGAAAATTTTTCCATAATAAACTTTTTCTTTCTGTCAATTATTACCAGAAGTTCAATTATAAAAGTAATTAAAAATGAAAGTGCATAATATAAAACAATCTCGGATGGACCATTTAGACTATCACGAAGTAAAAAAACAAAGCCTATGAAAAACAAATTAGGCACTACAAACATAAATAGCCCAAATGTTAAAAAACGTTTGATGCCTATAAAATAATAAAGTACTAATTCATGAAACAAGAACACAGGTAGGAATAAAGCTATGATTTTAAAACTTTCTGATAAGTGAGGCTTGTTAAAGATAACCGCGCTGATAAATGGCGCGCCAAAATAAAAAAACAATATAGGGATTAAAGCGACAAAAAAAACCAATTTAAAAACATGAAAAAGAAAAGAGGTTGCCTTATGAATGTTAAGAGGTTGGATCTTATTAATTTCAATGAGAATTGTGTTTTGTATTCCCAGTGTGAAAATCATTGCTAATAACTGTATAATGGTTTGCAAAAGGGAAAAAGCACCATAAATTTTTTCTTTAAAATAAAAAGAAAGCATCCACGCAACCAGAAACCCAAAAGCAACTCCCAATGCCCTAAAAGCTAGCGAAACAATACCTTTTGATAGAAGATATTTTAATACGTTGTCATTTAAAAGTTTACTTATGATGATTTTCACAAATTTCGGTTTATTTTTTTTGTAAAGCTGTTGCAATTATTTTATTAGAAATTTCTTTACCCCAATTGTTCCAATTTAGCTTTTCTAAATATAATTTTCTAGAAGATTCGCTTATTTTTATATAATCGTCAGCATTTTCAATTAAATGAGAAATTTTTGAAAAATAATTGGCTGGTGTGGCCGAAACGTCTAGACAATATCCGTTGACGTTATTTGTTATTGCTCCTTCAATACCGCCAGTATTTGATGCAATACTTGGAATTCCGTAAGCACTTGCTTCGCAAAAAACAATTCCAAAACACTCAGAACGACTCGGTAAAAATAAAAGATGGGTCTGTTCTAACATCTTATTAAATTGCTCAAAATCAACCGGGTTATTTTTGTTTAAGAAAGGAATGACTTCAATATCAGGATGTGAAACAGGTGGAATACATCCACAAACGGTAAGCTTCACGTCGTATTTTTCTTTTAATAATAAAAAAGTTTCAAAAACAATGTCCCCGCCTTTTCTCAGCCAATCTACGCCTAAAAAAAGCAAATGTACTGGCTTTGATTTATCAATCGATTTTTCAATATAAGATATTTGCTCATCTAAAATATTGGCTCCAAATGGTATCACATCAATTGATGCTTTTTTCTGATAGTTTTTCTCGATATATTCTTTAGCCCACTGTGAAGGATAAGTCATATAACTGGCTTTTAATAGCGCTTTTTGCTCAATAAAATTAGATTCTTTTGCTGAAAAGTTGAATAAGTTTGAATAAGTATCATAGTAGCCCTTAAGCTGCCCAAAAGAAGAGTCTGAAGTGCTACAAATCGGCAAATCAGTTTTAAGAAAGGCAATTTCAGTAGAAGCGGCTGGAGCAAATATAACGTCGTAATTATCCTTCCGTAAACGTCGCTGAATAATCTTTGAGAGAAAGTAGCTTCTAGCAATAGAATTTTTATGATTATATCCTTTTGAGAAAAGAAACCTGGTAATTCTATTGATTATTCCAAATGATTTGAAAAACAAGTTATCGATTGGGCCAATCGCTTCTACTACTTCAAAATTGTCTTTCAAGGTTGTAAACATTTTATAATGTATACCAGACCAAGAAGTTTTATCATTTGGGTCAGTAGAAGTTACAAAGGCTACTTTTAAAGAGTTTTTCATTTCATATTAAAAAAAAATCTCTATTTCTAGAGATCTTTTATTTAGTTTTTAAACATTTTAGCTAGTTCTACTTCTAAAGAAGTTCTACTTCTGAAAGCTGGATCATATGTTTCGCCATTTGTAGGCTTGAGCGTGGCTACCGCTTTTTTTCTGTCCCATTCAATTTGGTGACTTGGGATAAAATATTGATAAAACATTGTATCTTTTATTTGAAATGATTTATCGTAATAATTCATCGTGAATTTTTTTACCTCAATTGGCTGCTGCTGTTTATTTACTCCAAAATCGATTCGAATTTTTGTTGGCATAGCGTCCTCAGGTAATTCAAATTTCACCTCTTGACTAGTTTCTTTACCCTTAATTGGCGCCCATACTGTTTTTACGCCGTCATAATCCTGTTCACCTTCTTCACAATAAAATAATTGAAGGCTATCATCCGCCTTAACAATTAAATCCAAAGCAACCCTAAAAGTTTCTTTTTTTTCTTGTTGAACCACTTTTGGCTCTTCTTTACAAGAAAACAGGCAAAATAGAATGCTAACAACAAAAATATTTTTTCTCATAACGTCATAATTTGTGCAAATATAAATATATTTTTTTATGTGGACAGTAAATTTTCATACTCGTTATTACAGGCCCTTTATTTGTTAATTTCTCTGTCTGTTAAAAAGATTCCTTCCTTTTTTAACTGATTATTTATTAATAAGACACCTAATTTGTAGCTTCCTGATTGTAAGTCACTAACATTAATTTCGGAAGTAAAACCAGAATTATCCAAGTTCTTTTCACTTTTAAAATAATCTGTTACATCTGGCCTATTAACTTTTTGGGTACGAAGCTTAATTGCATTTTTTGTGCCTGCTTTTATCAAAACCAATTCAATCCTTGTGTCTTTACTCTCCATGCCCTCAAAGAATGCCCAACCAGTAGCCTTTATAGTTATTCCATTATTTTCAAAAAATTCTAAATTTAATTTAAATAAATCTCCTTCTGTTCCAACTAAATTAAACTTCGATAAATCTACCGTACTTGAAAAATTTTTTAATAATATGAAGTGTTTTGTCCAAGCATCCATTCCATTATAGTTATTTTCGATATAAAAATTTTTATCTATAAAAGCCAATACTTGCTCGTTTTTAGTATAATTACGACCATGCCCGTCAATGTACCAAAACTCTTTTATTTTGGTAGAATCTTGTTGCATCTCAGAAATGTAATTTTCTAAACTTTGGTCTATAATAGTTTGATTTTTATTAAAAAAATAGGGCATATATACCCCTAAGCTACTAACAATGGGCAATCCCTTTTTATTATTCTCCTTTACAAAGTTAGTTGCTTCTCTAAACTGGGTTTTATTAATTCCAGAATAAAAGTTTTTGACAATTGAAATATCTATCAATGAAAAAACAGAAAACGATATACAATAGCTATATAAAACTATTTTATTTTTTATTGCAGCAAGTCCTATGGCAAATATGATTAGAACTGCTGGTAAAATAACTATAAAATATCTGCTTATAAGCATTGGTACAGAAAGGTACGACCGGATTAATGGACAAATTATTACAATTGAAATCCAAAGAGACAGTACTAAAAAACTAATTGTTATTTTATCATTTAAAATATTCTCTTTATCAATATTAATAACATTACTTTTATATAAACTTACTATGTAAGCTATTATTGGAATAAGTAAAAGTGAAAAAAGAATCTCAGAGTTACCAAAGAACTCTTTAAAAATTATCCCAAAGCTATCATTTGTGGGTGCTGGAATCCAAAAATTGGTTAACTTGGATATTCCTAACAATATATTTATTGCCGGTAGATAAAGAATTAAAGTAATCAAGGCTGAGACAATTGCCTTTTTTATGAAATCTATTTTTTGTTTATTATTGTGTAATAATAAAAAGAGCAATAAAATAATGTATTGGGAAAAAAGAGCAAACAATCCAAAGAAATGTCCATAAATCATTAAGGCAGAGAAAATTCCATAATATATACTTGTTTTATAGGTAGGCCTCTTTATAAATTTTACCAACCAATAAAAAGAAAGAATGCTAAAAAGCATAAAAAAAGAATATGGTCTTGCTTCTTGTGAATAAAATAAGTGAAAATAATTTACACTCAAAAAAAATGAAGCGATAAGCCCTACTCTTTTTGAATATAGTTCATAGCCTAGCAAATATAATGCATACAGACTGAAAGCGCCTAACAAAGCTGAATACACCCTTACAACAATCGTTGTGTAGCCAAAAATCTTAAACAAAAAATATACGGTGTAAAAATACAATGGGGGCATTTGTTCTCCCTCTTTAATTTTAGTATAAAGTTCTGAAAATGGTGTACTTGGATTGGCCTCATTCAGAGTATGGATTTCATCTAACCACACACTTTGATAATCTAAGTGATAAAATCTTAAAATTGAGCCTATAACAATTATTATGAATAATAATTTATTGTTTTGAATTCCATTTATTATTTTCCTCATTTTCAATAAAATCTAAATAAATCTTCGCGTTTGGTGCACTGATATTTTTTCTCGAACTTAATTGCAACAGCAATACAATTAATGTAACCGAAAATAATTGTAAAATGATTCCCGATATAATTAAAATCAAACTAGAAGCCCAGCCCGGTATAGCGTTATCGGTAAATATTTTTTGATAAAGAATATACATCACCGAAATAAAACAAATGCCAATCCCATAAAGTGAATACCGCAAAATTCTTAATGACAAAAAATCAAAATAAACTGCGATAGAGCTCAGTCCGTGGATAATCAAACTGTTAGAATTCATTTTAGAAACTCCTTTGAACCGTTTTCCTCTGTCTAGTAAAATCTTTGAAAAAGGTATCTTCGATTGAATAATTCCTCCAGAATAATGATTCCAGATGTTGCTTTGATGTACTACTTTTCCAAGAAGTGATTTCGGAATTATGCTAAAGTTTCCAAAAGATATTTTTTGGCCAGTTAAAAAATAAAAAAGATATTTATAGAAAAAGTAGCCGGTTTTAAAAGCTATTGATTCCTGTCTCTTTTTCCGCTGTGCAAAAACAATCTTCTTGTCTTTTTCTTTTCTTGCCTCTTCAAGCAAAAAAATTATATCATTAGGTTTGTCTTCGCCGTCACTGTCCATTACAACAACATAGTCATTATCTGTAATCTCGTTATAAATGTATTGTAACCCAACAGCTATTGCTCTTTGATGTCCAATATTGACTTTTAAATTCAGTGTCTTTACCGTTAAACCAGATGGTAGAACTTTTTGTGGTTCTTCAGTGGAACCGTCGTTTACTGCAATTATTTCAAATAAGTAGTTCCCAGAATGTTTGGAATTCAACTGATTGATATATTCCGACAATATCGCAAAGCTTTTCCAGTCATTATAAACTGGGGTCAAACAATATATTTTTTTCAACTGGGACATTTTTAAATTTTCTTGAAACAATTTTTGACATTATTTTTATAGAACACCATTAATCTTGCTACTTCCCAGCCTGATATAAATATTGCACGGATAAAAACTCTTCAAACAACCCAAAAGTTAGTTTATTGAAAATTTTTGCTCCGGATTTTCCTTTGTAAAATTCGAGGCTACTCGCTTCTCTTTTCACTTTAAAGTTTGATTCAATTAATTCTCTGATGTTTTTCTTGCAAAAAAACCGTCGGTGTGTATAATCAAAAAGTCCGCTTTCGTCATAGTCAAAATTTCCTTTTATAAAAATCTTAACAAACGCTGTGTAATGCCTTATGTTAGGCATGCTTACCAATATTTCTCCATCGGGTTTTAGATAGTTTTTTAACTTTTCTAACACAACAGCCGGCTCTATCAAATGTTCTAAGACATCGGCTAGCAAAATAACATCAAAGTATCCATTATATTGGGGAAAATCTAGCTCTTCAATGTTTCCAAATATAAAATTATCGATTTTTTTATATTGATTTCTTTTCTCTACGTCTTCAAATATATCTAAACCGATTGCCTCTGCCGCAATACCTTTTTTTTTTAAGTAAAAAAGCGTTTCTCCAAAACCAGCACCCACTTCCAAAACTTTTAAATCCTTTTTGTCTTCAATCATACTAATAAGATCTTTCCTTATGTTAGTATAATAATCACTTGCTTTGTCTTCGTAATTCATTTAGTTTATTCTAGTTATTGGACTGAAACAGTTTAACACTACGTGTTTATTTTTCGCAACTGCGATTTATAAAATTTTAGAAATGAATTAATTATCAAAAATAAAAGTATGAAAACTATCGGAAGAATGAATTTCATTTTTTCATTTATTGACTTTGTATCTTTTATATTAAGTACTGAACTATTAAGTTTTACCACATAATCAGCGCTCAAGAGCTCAATCCTGATATTAGCGTTGTCCTGAATCAATAACTCTTTAGTCTTTAGCATCTCATTGAGTTGCGTATTGTCATTATAATAAACTAATTGAGAGCCTTTTGATCCAGATTGATTCTTTGAAAACATATTCAAAATGGCATCAATTTGCTTGATGATTGAATCGTTTGAAACCATTTTCATCTTTATGTTTTCTATGTGTACTCTTTTCTGTTCAGCATAATAATCAGAGTCATTTAAAAAGTTAATAATTGGCTCTACAGTATTTTTTTGATTAGTGGTTTCGCCAGTTGTAAAATAAATACCGTGAAAAGGATAATTCTTGCTGGTTACTTTGTCTTGAACGATTTTATTCAAATCGCCATCTTCAGCCATTAATTTAATAAGCTCAAAATTTTGTTCATTATTTTCAATAAATTTATAAACATCAACTACTGGCTTAATTTCAATAAATGACATTTTTTGCGATTTTTTTATTCCAATTTTTTTAAGGAAAACAGTATCACCTTCTTTTATTTTTGATTGCAAAAGCTCAACTTTGGAATACAGATAATCTGTACTTTTATAGTTCGGCTTTACAATAATTTCACTGCTATACGAATTCGTCTTTTTATCCAAATAATACCCAATTCCCGCTCCTATCACGAACAAAACAATCAATACAATCAAATTTCTCTTCACAAAAAGAAATCCTCTAAAAATCCAACTCAGGAAGTTTTCATAAGCCTGACCCATTTTTTGCGAAACCTGTCTCAAATCAATTTCTTGATCATTATTATTTGGAGTATTTGAACTCATAAAAAGTTATTATTTTACGTTAAAGATTTGTTCCAATATTTTTATAGTAATCAAATAAGTAGGTTTTACACCGGTAGTTCCAAGTCCGCCCGAAGCCAATGTGCTTCCGGTTTCCAACGGATTATCCGATGCATAATACGCATATCTTACTTTTACATCTGGATTGATGCTTTTTCTAATTTTTGATGCCGACTGAATCGCTTTTTGGTAATAAGAACCTTCCATTTCAAGGCCAATTACGCCCCAAGTCGATTCATGGAAAAATTTCAATAAATCCTTATTTTGAAGCGAAGTTCCCAAAACAGAAACCATTGGCCCCGCATAAACCGGAATATCATTTCCTTCAAACATTTCTGCAGTAAGCTCATTTTCAAACGGATAATTATCTCCCGTTCCTTCATTGATATGCGCGGACGGAATCATTATATCGCCTTTTCCGCCCTCAAGAATTCCGGCTTTTCCCATAATCGAAACCGATTCTACATTTAAGAAATATTTGTTTTTCTCAAATTTATAAGGCTTCAATAATTCGTCAATCGTTTCATAAGCTTGCTCTCCAAACGCATAATCCATCACGATAATTACCGGCGGATGCTCGCCAATTTGTGCTTTTGGAAACGCAGATTTTGCCCAATCAATTTTAGCAGTATCAAAAACCTGAACGTCAATATTTGTTCCAGAAGCCGCATCAGGAACAGAAATCATTCCGAATTTTAATGCTACTTCTTCCACTTTATCGCGCACATCATTTGCCCCTGGCTTGCTTAATTCTTCAAAAATAAAGAAATCAGACTTGTCCTTGAATTTTGTTTTTAATGTGTGCGTAGCAAAAATCGAGTTCATCACACTATGCATATTCGCGCTGATAATGTGAATTGGGCGATCTAACAAGTCGTTTTGTCTCAAAACTTCCTTGATGTTGTTTGCCCAAATTTCTCCGTGGATATGATGTCCTAAACGTTCACGCAAAATCGGACTAAAAGTAATTGTTCTTTTATTATTGAAAATCACTTCTTCAATCGCCAATTTTCCTAACCAGTAAATGACATGCAAGAAACGATCTGGTTTTTCTTTGGTTCCAAAAGCTTCATAAATATCCAAGATTTCCTCAAAAGAACGTCCTAAAATATTGGAAGCGTGCGAAATAGCAATTTCTCTTTCAATCAACGGAAGTTCTTCGTTTTTGAAAACAATTTCCTGTAATTTTTCCCAATCTCTGGTAAATTCTTTGGTATTTTCATCCAATAAAACTCTGTCCTTGATTTTATGCGACTCGATGAAAATAAAAGTCAAATGCGTCAAAATATCATAGATATCAGAACGACCTCGTGTGATTTCCACGTTCATTTGTTCATCGTCAATTCGGTAGCAATTGCGCTTTCTTTTTGGCGGAACAATCGGCGTGAAATGCGATTTTGAGTAGCCTTCATCCGAAGTTAAATTGATGAAACGACATTCTTCAATTCCCACCGGAAGCCTCTCGATTACATACAATAATCCGCTTAATTCGACCTTTTCTTCTGCAATAGTTCCATAAATTTCCGGACGCAATTGCAGTAATGCTTCTCTCAATGTTTCTCCAGAAACGCCCATTGGTTTATAGAATCCTCTATTAAACAAATGGCGCATTGTGATGTATAATTTCTCAATTGCCGCCGAAGATTCTTGGGCTCTTGATCGTGATATATTTTTAGTTTCTTTCATTCTTTTTAATTTCTAACCCGCAAAAGTAAGATTTTTATTTTTAATTAACTTTAACAGTGACTTTGTCTTAGTTTTATGTAATCATTAATTCGTCAAAATCAAGTTGATCGACGGTTCATAAATCGTCGTCGTCTTTCCATACGGATTCAGTTCTTCTTTACTCTGCTTGATCCATCTTCCGCCAGAAAAACTAAACAAATGATCTTTTTCAACCGCATTATAAAGTACCAACGGCGCAAAACTGATTTTGGTTTTTGTGGTATTTGAATTGTAATCGGTGATGGTTTTTGTGATTTTATTTTTTTCGATCAAAAGTCTTTCGAAGACGACAAAAACTCCGGTTTCAGGCATTTCTAAGTTAAATTCCGTCAAATCAACTTCTTGTTTGTTGATGCCTTTTTTTAAGGTCACGATATAATTTTTGTCCAATAATTCATCGCCAGGATAACCGCGCTCGTCAACTTTATACAATTGAATTCTGATCGTCGCGCCTTCAATTTTGCTGTCAACAGTAATTGTGGCTTTTTTAATCCAGCTTGTTTTTTTGTATTCGGGCAAAAAAGGGAAAAACTTGGCGTCCATTTTTGGTCCGTTGTCAAAAGCTTCAGCAACTCTGTTTTTGGTTTTCCCAATTTCGATTTGTGTTTTTTCCTTCCTATTATTTGAAATCAAAATCTCGCCAATTTCCACCGCCGACGGAGACAAATTCACAATCAGCGATTCTGAAGCTTTCACCACTTTCCTTTCAAATCCCAAAGCAGAAAAAACCAGATTTTTACTTTTATCCGAAAAATTAATGACAAATTCGCCATTTTCTTCAGAAGTCGTCCCGATGTTTTCATTTTCCACCCATACGCTCACGTAAGGAATTGCATTTCCGGAAAGACTGTCCTTGACAACGCCTTTGGTTTGGGCAAAACCGATAAATCCAATAAAATAAAGCAATGCGATTAATCTTTTCTCTTTCATCTTTTTTCTTTTCTCCTAAACTAATTTATCCGCAATATTTCTATCATTGCTCAACCTTGGAATTTTATTTTGTCCGCCTAATTTTCCGATGGATTTCATATAATCTTGGAATCCGTTTTTAGAAACTTTAGTAATTACAAGCTTTCGCAACACATTTCCTACGATTAAATCGTCATAATAAATGTTTTGTTTTCGCATCGCGTTGTCAATTTTCAAGGCAAATTCGTCCAGGTTTTCGGGTTCTCCCGAAGCTTCAGAATCAAATTCGATAAACCATTCGTGAAACGGCAGACCTTCATTTGGAGCAATTTGCGGGGCAACGGTAAACTCATTCACGCGCACGTTTGAATTTTCCATCGCTTCTTTTAAGGCTTCTTCCACTTCTTTGCCAATAACGTGCTCGCCAAAAGCAGAAATGTAATGTTTGATTCGCCCAGAAACAATGACACGATATGGCTTCAACGACGTAAATTGCACGGTGTCGCCAATATTGTAACCCCAAAGTCCGGCATTGGTTGAAATTATCAAGACATAATTGACATTTAATTGTACTTCACCGATCGTATATCTTCTTGGATTTTCCGTAAAAAATTCATCGGCTTTGATGAATTCATAGAAAATTCCGGCGTTCAAGAGCAATAACATTCCTTTTGCTGACTGCGAATCTTGGTAGGCAAAAAATCCTTCGGAAGCCGGAAAAAGTTCAATCGAATCTACTTTTCTTCCGATTAAATTCTCAAATTTGGCACGGTACGGTTCAAAATTCACGCCTCCGTAAATGAACAAATTGAAGTTTTTGAAAATTTCGCCGACAGGCTTCCCTCCTTTTTGTTTCAGCTTTTCAAAATACATCTGAACCCACGACGGAATTCCCGAAATGACGGTCATGTTTTTGTCGAAAGTTTCTTCCACAATCGCATCAACTTTGGTTTCCCAATCTTCAATGCAATTGGTTTCCCAACTCGGCATTCTGTTTTTCTGTAAATATTTTGGAACAAAATGTGCCACGATTCCGGACAATCTTCCAAACTGGATTCCGTTTTTTTCCTCCATAATCGGACTTCCTTGCAAGAAAATCATTTTGCCCGAAACAAAATCGGCTTTGCCAGTTTCGTGGATGTAATGAAGAATCGCATTTCGCGCGGCTTCGACGTGAAAAGGCATTGATTCCTTGGTCAACGGAATGTATTTTGCACCAGAAGTGGTTCCGGAAGTTTTCGCAAAATACAGCGGTTTTCCTTTCCAAAGCACATTTTCTTCGCCTTTCACGACTTTATCGACATATGATTTCAAACCTTCATAATCACGAACCGGAACGTGTTTTGCAAAATCAGAAAATGATTTTATTTGGCTAAAATTATGGTCTTTCCCAAACTGTGTTTCCTGCGCATCTTGAATCAAACTCTTGAACACTTTTTCTTGAGTTTCAATCGGATTTTTGGCCCATTTCTGGGTTTTATCATAGATTTTTTTGGCGAACTGCTTGGCTAAAAAAGCTTTTATTGACATTCTTTATTTATGATTTTTGATTTGAGATTTTAGCTCAAATTGATATTTATTTAGGATTTGCGAATTTTTTTCGCAATGCTATTTCTGTGGTTAAAATTGGAATAAAAACGGCGAATATTACAATAATATTGATATAATTTTCAGGGAAATCAAAAAGACCTAAAAAACAAAATGGCAAAATAATACCGCCAAATTTCATCAATTCTTTTGCAGAATATTTCTGCGAAAAGTCCCATCTTTCCTGCGTTTTCATCGAATTCATAGTTCGATATCCATAAAACATATTTATTTTTTTTGGCGGAAATCGATACATAATAAATCCAGCGATTATAAAAATCGAACCCGTCAAAAGCGGTAATTGGTTTATGTTTTCAGTCCATTCCATATTATTCAAAATCTATAAAAGTTGTGGGATCGATGGCAAAACCGTCTTTCCATAATTCAAAATGAAGGTGAACTCCGGTCGATTCTTTTCCGGTTGTTCCTGCTGTGGCAACGACTTCGCCTGTTCGAACTACGTCACCTTGTGATTTTGTGAGCGAATTGGCGTGTTTGTAAACAGACAGAATTCCCTCGCCGTGGCGAATGATGATTACATAACCGTTTGTGGGCGTCCAATCAGCAAAAATCACGGTTCCGTTGGCCACTGACTTTATCGGAGTGTTTTTTGGAACGGCAATATCCACGGCAAAATGCTTGGTCTTTGGATCGTATTTATCAGTAATATGTCCGGTGACTGGCGGAAAAAGCACCAGATTTACTTTGGCTTCAGCCTTATCGAATAAATTATATTTGTCTTCTTGAGCCACTTGTTCCCTGAGTTTTAAATCGGCAGAAGTTGGCTTCAAATTCACTTCGTCTTCATCTAAAAGTTCAGCCGCTTTTATCGAATCTTTGTTCAATTTTGCTACCTCAACGTCGCCCGCCAAAACTTTTTTTATGGATTCGATATATGCATTATTTACTTTGATAGCTTTTTCTAAAGAGTCTGATTTTAAGGCCAATTCTGTCGCTTCTCGTTTCAATTTTGAAGAAGCATAACCCGGAATATATTCTCGCAATGGCGTGAAAGCAATGATATATGTGGTAATTGCGATCAAGAAAATGGCGCCTCCGGTCAACACCACAAACACGTTCATCAAGTTCAATTTCAGCGAAAAAATTTCTTCAAAAGTTTCCTCATTCAAAATAACCAAACGGTTTTTTGTCAGTAGCTTTTTCTTTAAAATTTCTCGTTTTTGTCTCTTTGCTGACATTGGAATTCGTGTATTTTACAAATATAATAATTTGACAGTTTTTTGCTTGCTTTTATGCAGTTTTACAATGGAATTATTTAGGATAAATTTTCAAATTAAAACCAATTTCATTTTTTTGTCGTAAATTGGTTTTATAAGACATAACGTTTTTAACTTATTATTATTAAGTGGTACGTTTTTCTTTTTTATCTTTGTAAAATATTTCTAAACATTGCGCAAGCAATAATTTTAAACATCATGGGAAAATTAGGCTTAACAGAAATACTTGTAATCGTTGCGATCATCTTATTACTTTTTGGAGGTAAAAAAATTCCAGAATTAATGAAAGGATTGGGTTCTGGTATTAAGGAATTCAAAAATGCAGCTAAAGACGAGAATCAGCCAGCAGCAGCAAAAAAAGAAGAAGAAAAGATCTAATAAAGCTTTTCCACTCAAAAGCTTTTATTGAAAGCCTCAAGGATTTTAAAATCTTTGAGGCTTTTATTTTTTATATTTTCCGAACAAAATTATTTCTGAATTTTATAGTTTTATTTTATTTATCGAAATTTAATTGTATAAATTTCTAATTTCGTAGCATCAAATAACTTAAAATTATAAACTTATGAAAATTCTAAAAACTATTCTCAGCACCTTGTTTGGACTTATGTTCCTAAACGCTGGTGTTGACAAATTCTTGCATTATATGCCAATGCCTGAAATGAGTCCAGAAGTAGTAAAAGCTGGAGAGGCGATGGTAACAATAACATGGTTAATCCCTTTAATTGGGCTTATTGAAATTTTAGGTGGATTATTATTTATTTTTCCAAAGACAAGAGCTTTAGGAGCAATTGTTATTTTGCCGATAACAATTGGAATTATTTTACATAATGCTGTTTTCATGCCATCTGGTTTGGCGATTGCTGGCGTGTTTTTGATAATAAATATCTGGATGATTCAAGATAATTGGGAGAAATATAAACCGATGTTTCGATAAAAATTTAATAGCCCTCGGGAAATTCTCGAGGGTTTTATTTTACAATATCATCGTCAACTGAACTCTCTTTCTACTTTCATCCACCTCAACAACTTTCACTTGAACTTGCTGGTGCATTTTCACTACCTCATTCACGTCAGAAACAAAACCTTCTTTTAACTGTGAAATGTGAACCAATCCGCTTTCTTTGATTCCGATATCAACAAAACAGCCAAAATTGGTGATGTTATTCACAATTCCTGGCAAGACCATTCCGGTTTTTAAGTGGCCAATTGTTTTCACATTTGGGTCAAATTCAAAAACTTTAGCCGCTTTTCTGGGATCTAATCCTGGCTTTTCTAATTCTTTTACGATGTCTTTTAAACCAAGTAATCCGATATCTTCTGTTACATACTTTTCCACTGGGATCTGCGCTATTTTTTCTTTATTGGCAATCAAATCATTGACAGAAACTTTCAAATCTTTGGCCATTTTTTCTACAATCTTATAAGCTTCAGGATGAACTGCAGAATTATCTAGCGGATTTTTTCCATTCGCGATTCTAATAAAAGCGGCGGCTTGTTGATAGGCTTTTTCTCCTAATCTTGGGACTTTTTTCAATTCTTTTCGTTCTTCAAAAGCACCGTTTTCAGCACGATACGCCACAATATTTTCAGCCATCTTCTCCCCGATTCCGGAAACATAGCTCAGCAAAGATTTACTAGCCGTGTTGATATTAATTCCAACCGAATTCACGCAACGAACCACGACTGAATCTAGTTCTTCTTTTAGTTTAGTTTGATCCACATCGTGCTGGTATTGCCCGACTCCGATTGATTTTGCATCAATTTTTACCAATTCTGCCAACGGATCAGACAATCTTCTTCCGATGGAAACCGCGCCACGAACCGTCACATCATACGTTGGAAATTCATCTCTGGCAATCTTAGACGCAGAATAAATCGACGCGCCGGCTTCACTAACCACAAAAACCTGCAACGGTTTATCAAACGCAATTTTTTTGATAAAAAATTCTGTTTCGCGAGAAGCTGTTCCGTTTCCGATGGAAATTGCGTCAATTTTATAAGCATTCACCATCGAACGGATTTTTTTCATCGCAATTGTGGTTTCATTTTGTGGCGCGTGCGGGAAAATCGTTTCGTTGTAAAGCAGATTTCCGTTTTCGTCTAAACAAACGATTTTACAACCGCTTCTGAAACCTGGATCGATTGCCAAAATTCGTTTTTCGCCCAAAGGTGGCGCCAATAATAACTGACCCAAATTTCCTGCGAAAACTTGAATTGCCGTCGCATCGGCTTTTGCTTTTGCTTCCTGCAAAGTTTCGTTTGAAATCGCCGGAGCCAGCAGTCTTTTATAACTGTCTTCAATGGCTTTTTTCAAATGGACAGCTGTGTCTTTTTTATTTTTTATAATCGATTCTTCCATCATTTCGATGGCTTCATCGGTATCAATTTCTATTTTAAATTTGATAAAACCTTCATTTTCCGCACGAAGCATTGCTAATAATCTGTGCGAAGGCGCGCGTTGCAGATTTTCTTCCCATTCAAAATATTGCTCGAATTTCTTGGCTTTTTCGTCGTCTTTTTTTGCTTTTACAACTTTTGTTGTAATCGAAGCTTTTCTTTGGAAAGTTCTACGTAAATTTTTTCGAATATAGATATTTTCATTAATCCATTCGGCGATAATGTCTCTCGCTCCTTGCAAAGCTTCCTCTTCATTGGCCACATTTTTATTCAGATATTTTGAAGCTACGAAGTCAACATCGTCGTTATTTTGCGCCATAATTATTTTGGCCAAAGGTTCCAATCCGTTTTCACGCGCAACATCTGCCCTTGTTTTTTTCTTCTTTTTATACGGAAGGTAAAAATCTTCCAATTCATTCAAATCATAGCTTTGCTGGATTTTCTTTTCTAATTCTGGCGTCAGTGCATTTTGCTCTTGAATGGATTTTAAAATCGCTTCTTTTCGTTTTGTGATGGCTTCAAATTCCTTGTCAAGTTTGGCGATTTGTTCAATGACAACCTCATCTAAATTGCCGGTTTTGTCTTTTCGATAGCGCGAAATAAACGGAATCGTGCAGTCTTCGTTTAAAAGCTGCAGTGTGTTTTCAATGTTTTTTGTTGGCGTTGTGACTTGTTTTGAGATGTATTCGAGGTTGGTCATTTTTTCTAAAATATTTCTGCTAAAATAATATCTTTGCAATCAAATCTTCGCCAAATGGATATTTTATTATTGCTTTTTTTATTGGTAAATGTCATCGCTTTCACAACCATCGGTTATGATAAACGGCTTGCGGTGAAAAATAAAAGAAGAATTTCTGAGAAAACACTGTTGTTTTGGGTTGCAATTGGTGGAACTGTTGGTTCTTCGCTTGGAATGTTGCTTTTTCGACATAAGATTTCTAAAGGAAGTTATCTTTTGAAGTTTTTTCTGATTGTGGTTTTGCAGGCGGTTTTGATTGTGGGTTTTAACGCAAAGATCCGCGAAGTTTTTTCGCAAAGTTTCACAAAGCTTTCGTGAATCTCTGTGAGTATTTGTGAAACTCTGTGGAATAAAAAAACCGCAAACTACAAATCAAAAAATCTGCGAATCTGCGGTTAAAAAAATTTAAAAAATTACTTATTGACAAGCAATCTTATCCACTCTATTTTGGTGTCTTCCTCCTTCAAAATCAGTATTCAAAAAAGTTTCAACCATTTCAACGGCTTGATTTATAGAAGTATATCTTGCTGGAATACTAATGATATTGGCGTCATTATGTTGTCTCGCCAACGCCGCGATTTCTTTTGTCCAGCACAATGCGGCGCGAATTCCCTGGTGTTTGTTAACAGTCATATTGATTCCGTTACCGCTTCCGCAGATTACGATTCCAAGTTGTGCTTTTCCAGTTTCAACATCAGTCGCTACAGGATGCCCAAAATCTGGATAATCAACGCTATCGGCTGAATCTGTTCCATAATTGGTAACTTCGTGGCCCTTTGCTTTTAGCATTTCAACGATTGCTTTTTTATATTCTGGTCCTGCGTGGTCATTTCCGATGGAAATTTTCATAAGTTGTAGTTATTAAGTTGTGTTGTGCAAATTTACCGTAACCTTTATCATTTACCAAAATAAATAGGAGAGAAGTTATACCTTTTGATTATCAAATATTTAGATTTTTACCAATTTGTAAAATGCTGGTTATTAGTACCTAAATTGTAATGAAATTGTTAAAACTTTGCATTGTTAACAGCAATTTACAATCCATTGACTTTGAGTTAATTGTAAATTAACATTGATTGTTGATAAGTTCGGATAGAATTTTAGAAGTATTTCTTGTTTGTTCGATTAAAAACAGTAATCCAAAACCTAGATTTAAAAAGCAAGTTTAGTTTGATGAATTTTTGGAAAAGTTATGAGCATCTAAACCAATTTTGTTAACAGTAATTAACAAGTGAACTTATCTACAATTCAAAAACAAAAACAATTATCAACCGTTGTTAACAATGTCTTAAAATTACCTTAAAATGAGATACTTAATTCTTTTAAACTATGTTGATAACTCGGTATAACAATCCCTAACTACAATTCCTCACAAAAAAATTTAAAGTTATATCGACTATTAACAAGCTATAATAACCATTAAAAATTAAATTTAAATTTCTTTTTCTTTTTGTTGTTTTTAATAAATGTTGACAACTTTGAAAACTTCAAACGATTTTCAGATTTTCGTTTCCATTGAATTCAGTCACGATTTCCTTTGCCAAAGCTTCATCTTCCGGATGGACTTTCAATTTGATTCCTCCCAAAGCCTGCGAATACATGGGAACGATGTTCATCATGGTCTCGTTCTCAAAAAAGAATTGGATTTCCTCTTGTTCCAGCCGATGTTTTAAAATTGTGATTTCGTGTGGATAGTTGAAGATGGCGATGGTAACGAATTTTTCCATTGATGATTTGATTTTCATAAAGATACGCAAGAAATCAGATTCTCAAGAATAGTTCCAAAAAGTTATATTTAGATTAAAAATTTTAACATTTGAAAAGAATCTGAAATGTTATTCGTAATTTTCAGCATTATTAGAAAAGAATTATGAGTAAGAAACCTCGCAAGCCTGTAAAAAAAGTAAAAGATTTTACAGCACAGATTTTAAAAATTTTATCACAAGATGCCAATAAAGCATTCAATTATAAGCAAATAGGAGCAAAGCTAGAACTTGACGATACAAAAAGCAGAAATGAAATTATCAGAGATTTAAAGCTTTTGGCTTCACAAAAGAAGATAGTTGAAATTGAACCAGGAAAATTCTTGGTAGTGGCCACAAGCCAAGATTATTATGAAGGAACCATCGATATGACGAGCAGAAAAACGGCTTATTTTGTATCAGATGATTTTGAAGATGACGTTTTTATCCCAACCAATAACTTGAACAAAGCTTTAGACAAAGACAAAGTGAAAG
Source organism: Flavobacterium qiangtangense (assembly GCF_042658345.1). Classification (NCBI taxonomy): domain Bacteria; kingdom Pseudomonadati; phylum Bacteroidota; class Flavobacteriia; order Flavobacteriales; family Flavobacteriaceae; genus Flavobacterium; species Flavobacterium qiangtangense. The sequence goes on along the minus strand of NZ_JBHSQB010000009.1, from coordinate 76,949 downwards.
TCTATGTTTATAACCGAAGAAGAGGCAAAAAACCGGAAGGTGAAGTGGTGGAAATCGTCGAAAGAAACAAGACCGATTTTGTTGGAGTTATTGATATCCAAAAGAATTTTGCCTTTGTTTCCACTGCAAATCCAAAGATGTACACCGATATTTTTATTCCAAAGGATAAAATTGGAGATGCTGAAAACGGAGATGTGGTTTTAGTTCATATTGAAGATTGGCCGAAAAAAGCCGACAGTCCGTTTGGAGCTGTAATCAAAGTTTTAGGAAAACCTGGAGAACACAATACTGAAATCCATGCGATTTTGGCAGAATATGGTCTTCCGTATGAATTCCCGATTGAAGTGGAAACTTTTGCACAAAAAATTGATACTTCGATTCAAGAAAGTGAAATTAAAAACCGTCGCGATATGCGTGATGTGTTGACTTTTACGATTGACCCAAGAGATGCCAAAGATTTTGACGATGCGCTTTCCTTCCAAAAATTAGAAAATGGAAACTACGAAATCGGTGTCCATATTGCCGATGTTTCGTATTATCTTGAAGAAGGAACCATCTTAGATAAAGAAGCATATCAAAGAGCAACTTCAGTTTATTTGGTTGACAGAGTAGTTCCTATGTTGCCAGAAGTTTTATCAAATTTCGCTTGTTCACTACGTCCGCACGAAGAAAAATATACGTTTTCAGCGGTTTTTGAATTGACTGAAAATGCGCAATTGGTAAATTCTTGGTTTGGGAGAACCGTGATTTATTCGGATCAAAGATTTTCTTACGAAGAAGCACAGCATATCATTGAAACAAAAGGAGACGTTATTCCAGCAGAAATTTCATTAACTGGAAGCGAATATCAAGTTCCGGCTGAAATTCAAAATGCGACGCTTAAATTAGATGATTTGGCTAAAATTCTTCGTAATAGAAGAATGAAAGACGGCGCGATTTCGTTTGATAAAGTGGAAGTGAAATTTAATTTGAACGAACAAGCCGAACCGGTTGGTGTTTATTTCAAAGTTTCAAAAGATGCGAATCATTTGATTGAAGAATTTATGCTTTTAGCTAACAGAAAAGTAGCTGAATTTATAGGAAAACAAAAACCTAAAAAGACCTTTGTTTATAGAATCCACGACGAGCCAGATGAAACAAAACTGTTTAATTTACAGACTGTTATTTCAAAATTCGGATATACTTTAAACCTGAAATCTAAGAAGGACGTTTCGCAATCGCTAAACCAATTATTGTTAGATGTCAATGGTAAAAAGGAGCAAAATTTGGTTGACACATTGACAATCAGAACAATGAGCAAGGCCAAATATTCGACAGAAAACATCGGACATTATGGTTTGGCTTTTGATTATTATTCACACTTTACTTCGCCAATTCGCCGTTATCCAGACGTGATGGCACATCGTTTGCTTCAGCATTATCTTGACGGAGGAAAAACTGCCGATGAAGAAACCTACGAAGAAATGTGTCAGCACTCTTCAAATATGGAGGTTTTGGCCACCAATGCAGAACGCGACAGTATCAAATACATGCAGGTAAAATACATGCAAGACCACAAAGACGAAGAATTTTTAGGGGTAATTTCTGGTGTAACCGAATGGGGAATTTACGTGGAAATTGTTTCTAATAAATGTGAAGGAATGTGTAGAATCCGTGAAATTCGTGATGATTATTACACTTTTGATGACAAGCAATATGCTTTGGTTGGAGAAGTTTCAAAGAATATTCTGCAACTTGGCGATGAAGTTTATGTAAAAGTAAAAAGCGCAGATTTGGTAAAAAAACAATTGGATTTTACTTATTTGCGTAAGAATGAATAAAAAGTTTACCGCAGATTCGTAGATTTTTTCTTCAGAATATTGAGGTAAATTATTAATAAAATTAGAGCAAATTTTTTAGATTTTAAATTTTTTTTAATCTGCAAATCTGCGGTAATTAAAACACAATGAACATGAAAAAGATAATTTTAGTAGCATTTTTAATGCTTTCGCAACTGAATTTTGCACAAGACAAAACAGTAAGTTTAGGAGATTTTGACGAAGTAAAAGTATTCGATAAAATTTCTTTGCAATTAATTCAAGGAACTGAAAATAAAATTGAAATCACAGGAGCAAAGAAAGACGACGTTCAAATTGTGAATAACAATGGCGAATTAAAAGTAAGAATGCGCCTTGGAAAACTTTTAGCTGGCGATGATATCACGGCAAAATTATATTTCAAAAATGAAATTCATGAAATTACAGCCAGCGAAGGTTCCTATGTTTCTAGTGAAGCCACTTTTAAAGCTGTCTCCTTTGAGGTAAGCTCAAAAGAAGGAGCAGAGGTTAAAATTAACTTAGATGTGGATAAATTAGATGCTAAAACGTCTTCTGGAGGTATTTTGAAATTAACCGGAACTGCTACAAATTTAGTTTCAGTGAGTAATTCAGGCGGCATTATAAAGGCAAAAGATTTAAAAACAAAACAAACTCAAATTACGGTAAATGCCGGAGGCGAAGCTGAAGTAAATGCGTCAGATTTAGTCGAAGCAAAAACCAGAGCTGGCGGAAATATCCACGTTTACGGTAGCCCAAAACAAGTAAACAAGAAAAACGTTATCGGCGGAAATATCACCATCCATTAACGAGAATTTAAAAAAGGATTGTAAATTTTGAATTATCTTTGTATTACTTCTTTGTAAATTAGCTGAAATTGCTAATTTGCAAGATTTAAAACAGAATTTGAAAACTTACAATCCTTTTTGATGATTCAAGACATTTTAACTGGCATTCCACTCGGTATTTTTTTATGCTTTATGATTGGGCCAGTTTTTTTTATCCTCTTAGAAACCGCTGCAGTCAAAGGAATCCGCGCAGCATTGGTGTTTGATTTAGGAGTTGTAATCGCAGATATTCTCTTCATCTGCATCGCATATTTCAGCAGTTACAGACTTATCAACAGTATCAAAGACGAACCCGCACTTTTTATTTTTGGCGGATTAATAATGGCAACTTATGGCGTCATTTCGTTCATGCAACTTAAAAAAGCGAATAAAATACAAAACGAAGACCCAGAAGTAGAATTAATCAAAAAAAACTATGGAAGCCTTTTCATCAAAGGATTTCTTCTCAATTTCATCAACGTCGGCGTACTCGGATTTTGGCTTTTAATCATCATCACATTTGGCCCACAATTAGACCTTCAAACCTCACGACTTTTAGTATTTTTTGGCTCCGTAATCGGAACTTACATTTTAGTTGACCTTGCAAAAATGTTTCTTGCAAAAAGACTAAAAAGCAAAATGACACCAAAAAACATCCTTAAAATAAAGAAAATAACAAGCATCCTTTTGGTTATTTTTGGATTATTAATCATGTCACAAGCGCTATTTCCAAGCGATCAGAAATTTGTAAAAGACGTTATTAATAAAATTGAACATAAAAAATAAACTACAATCCTAGCCAAAAAGTTGGGATTTTTTTTGAGCCAAACTTCCGAATCTTTTAAATGAAATTCCTGCTGTTTCGCCATATCTTTTATCACTCCCGAAGCTTCTGGACAGTGATAAAAGGATATTTACGAACATCAGGGCTATCTTCAAACTTTCCGCTTCTTTTAAACTTTTACAAGATTGTGGAGCAACTTTTGTCTTAAATTTTTATCGAAAGTATTACGCTTAATCTCATCATTCCGAGAAAAGAAGTCCAAAAATATTTTGCAACTTCTCATCGAAAGTATCATCTGAATCTTGTTATTCCAACGGAAGAGGAATCTTCGTTAATAGCTAAAAATGTAAGAATTCCTTTTTTTTCCAGTTAATATCTTCCACGAAAATATTAGGTTTAATCTTGTCATTCCGAGGAACGAGGAATCATCGATGTTTGCTCAGATTGTGGAGATTCCTCCTTCGTCGGAATGACAAGTTTAGGTGGTCTCGTTGTCAAAATCAAGCATAAAAAAACCTCCAAGATACCTAACAGGTTTTCAAAACCTGTTAGGTATTTTTTTAAGTAGTTTAACCCGTTGGGTGTAATTAGGAAATATAAAGATTTTTGTCATTCCGACGGAGGAGGAATCTCTGTTAGTAGCTCAAATTGTGAGATCCTTCCTCCGTCGGAATGACAAGTTTGGGTGGTCTCGTTGTCAAAATCAGGCATAAAAAAACTCCAAGTTTGCTTCGCCAGTTCACTGCGTTCGTGTCCTTGAAGGTTTTTGAGGCATCTCCCGACGCTTCGGGAGAGATTCGAACCCATCTTTAATTATTTTTACTAAAAATTTAACATAAAAAAACCTCCAAGTTTCCTTGAAGGTTTTAGAGGCATCGTCCGGATTCGAACCGGAGTAGGAGCTTTTGCAGAGCCCAGCCTAGCCACTCGGCCACGACGCCATTTGTTGAATGGACGGCAAATGTAATTAAAAAGTTTAAAAGTTTAAAGTTTAAAGTTTAAAAAGTTTCACAAAATCCAACTCCTAACTTCTATATTCTTCAATTTGAATGGTAACTGCTTCAACATCACCACCAATCGGTGGATTTATTTTTGAAACAGAAACAATAATTCTCGACACCGAAGCAATTTCCTTGAAAACTCTTTGCACAATTCTATGAGCTACGTGTTCTAATAATTTGGAACGGATAGCCATTTCTTCTTCCACAATTTTATTCAAATGTACATAATCCACGGTATCTTCGAGCTCGTCGGTTTCCATTGATTTGCGCATATCGGTCTTGATTTCAAGGTCAACAGAATAATCAGAACCAATTTTTCCTTCCTCAACCAAACAGCCGTGGTAAGAAAAAGTTCTGATGTTTTTTAATTTTATAATTCCCATTTTGTGTAAAACTTTAAAGTTCAGTGCTTAAAGATTATTGATAGTTGCTAACTTTAAACCTTAAACCTTGAACCTTTTTTTTATATTTGCTAAAATTAAGAAAAAGTATGGCATCAGAAGAAAAAGCACTGAATTTTATTGAGCAAATCATTGAAGAAGATATCAAAAATGGCTTGTCTCAACAGAAATTACGTTTTCGTTTTCCACCAGAACCAAACGGTTATTTGCACATTGGACACGCCAGTGCGATTGCATTAAATTTTGGTTTAGGTATTGATTATCAAGCTCCTGTAAATTTACGTTTTGACGATACAAATCCTGAGAAAGAAGAACAGGAATTTGTGGATGCAATAAAACGTGACGTGGAATGGCTTGGATATCAGTGGGAAAGCGAATGTTATGCTTCTGATTATTTCCAGCAATTGTATGATTGGGCGGTTGAATTTATCAAGAAAGGCAAAGCCTATGTTGACAGCCAATCTTCAGAAGCGATGGCCGAACAAAAAGGAACACCGACTACGCTAGGAACGGATTCACCTTATAGAAATCGCTCAGTTGAGGAAAATCTTGATTTATTCGAAAGAATGAAAAACGGAGAATTCCCGGAAGGAACACATATTTTGCGTGCAAAAATTGACATGAAATCGACAAATATGTTGATGCGTGACCCAATTATGTACCGAATTTTGCACAAAGACCACCACAGAACCGGGAGCGATTGGAAAATTTATCCGATGTATGACTGGGCTCACGGTGAAAGCGATTATTTGGAAGGAATTTCGCATTCATTCTGTACGTTGGAATTTTTGCCTCACAGAGAATTATACGATTGGTTTTTAGACCAAATTTATGATGACAACAAGATTCGTCCGAAGCAAAGAGAATTTGCAAGACGTAATCTTTCACATACGGTTGTCAGCAAGAGAAAATTACAGCAATTGGTTAAGGAAAAGCATGTTGAAAGTTGGGATGATCCAAGAATGTCAACGATTTCTGGATTGAGAAGGCGCGGTTATACGGCTAATTCTTTGCGTAATTTTGCCAATACTATCGGAATTGCGAAACGCGATAACTTGATTGATATTTCAGTTTTGGAATTCTGCATTCGTGAAGATTTGAACAAAACAGCGCCAAGAGTTATGGCAGTTTTAGATCCGGTGAAAGTGGTGATTACCAATTATCCTGAAGGAAAAGAGGAATGGCTTGATGCTGAAAATAACCAAGAGGATGACAATGCAGGTTTCAGAAAAGTTCCTTTTTCTAGAGAAATCTATATCGAAAGAGAAGACTTTTTAGAAGAAGCAACCGGCAAGTTTTTCCGTTTGACTTTAGGCAAAGAAGTGCGTTTGAAAAATGCGTATATCATTAAAGGAGAAAGTGTTGTAAAAGATGGGGAAGGAACTATTACTGAAATTCACGTAACCTATGACACCGACAGTTTAAGCGGAAGCGGAACGGAAGCAAGTCAAAGAAAAGTGTCTGGAACCTTACACTGGGTTTCGATTTCACACGCGATTGAAGCTGAAATTCGTTTGTATGACCGACTTTTCAACGATGAATCTCCAGATACGCACAAAGGAAAAGATTTCTTGGAATTTGTGAATCCGAATTCGTTGCAGGTGATTACAGGATATTTAGAACCGAGTTTAAAAGACGCTAAAGTGGAAGATAAATTTCAGTTTCAGCGATTGGGTTATTTTACTGTGGATAAGGATTCTACGGAAAATAAATTAGTTATTAACAGAACGGTTGCGTTAAAAGATTCTTGGGAAGAAAAGGGTAAAAAAGAAGAAAACAGCATCAATAATTCTTTGAAAGAAATCAATAAATATTTCAAAGTTGGGACTGATGAAGAGCGAAATGCGGTTGAGAAATCAATAGGAGCGGAGCTTGCAACCGTTTCTAATTTCAGCTTGTTGCAAAATTCATTGAAGAAAAACATAAATAATAATAAGAGTTCGTTGTTGTTTTCTAATTTCCTTTTGAAATATTCTAATTTGAAAACTTCGGATATTGAAACGGAAACATTGCATAAATTATATTCAATGTCGTTGAAAAGCGAATCGCCTTTTGTAAGATTTGAAGTAATTCAGAATTTGAAAAAGGATGAAGTTAGTTTGGGAGAATTTTCTGGACAGATTTCAGATTTGAAAAATAATGAGAAAAGTGAATTGGTTTTGGAAGTTTTGAAGAGTTTGTAGCTTTAAATTTTTAACGCAAAGTTGCAAAGGTTTCGCAAAGTTCGCTAAGCTGGATTTTAAAAAACATTTGATAGATTTTATATATGAAAAGCTTCCGTTATTGGAAGCTTTTTCTATTATTGTAAATTTCTATTGCTTTATAAACAGTTATAGTTTTTGGTAATCAAAATCGGCTTTCATATTTTGTTTTTAAGGGAATTTCTGAATTTTTTAATGGTAATTTATATTGTAATTATTGAAGTTTTCTTAAATCGCTTTATTTGCGTTTTTTGTTCGCAAACTTGTAAAAGCGAAAAGGAAGCCTGAAAGATGGTGCGTTTAACCCTGATGCTTGAAATTATCCTTTTTCTGTTTTCAGAAAAAGATAATTCATGCAGCAGGAATATGATTTAAAAAATTCTAAAAGTTTGGTTCATAATAAAAACACAAAAAAATACTTTAACCTGTCATTAACACCCAAATGTTAAAATTAATTGTAACTTTAAATTATTAACCAAAAAAACAAATAGTTATGTCTAAAGGAAATGCAATTATCGGAGTATTGGCTGGAGCAGCAATCGGTGCAGCAATTGGAGTTTTATTCGCGCCAGACAAAGGTGATAAAACTAGAAGAAAAATTAAAGATGGTTTTGATAACCAAAAAGATGAATTGACTAATAAATTCAATTCGTTGTCAGAGCAAGTTAAAAGTAAATTTTCTAAAGCGAAAGTTGACTTGGAGACAGGTTTTGATGATTTAGTGGCAAACGCACAAGATACGAAGGAAGATGTGATTGCGGCTTTAGAAAAAAAATTGACTGACTTGAAAGCTCAGGCGCAAGCTGCTTCTGACAAAAAATAAAACCCTCGCTTTATGGCATTTGAAAAAATAAAAGAAAACACCGACGAATTGCAAGACAGAGCCAAAGAATATATTGATGCAAATATTGCATATTATAAGCTTTATGGTTTTAAGATTGCAATGAAATCTACAACATTAATGCTCAAATTATTTTTGCTGGGTGTGATGCTTGTGATCGTAACACTATTTTTTTCGATTGCTTTAGCGTTGGCGATTGGATATGGTCTTGATAACTTTGCGTATGGATTTTTAATTGTTGGCGGAATTTATCTGGTCATGGCAATTTTGGTCTATTATGTTCAGGATAAGATTGTTGAAGGTCCGATTTTGAGAACTTTCTCTAAGATGCTTTTCAAGAAATATTAATAATATAGTTTATGGAAATTACAAAAACATATTCTTCATATGAAGAGATTAATAGAGAATTACAGATTCTTAAAGTTGAAAAAGATTTAGCTTTCGAGAAAATGAATTTGAGTTTCATGGAAACCAAAGATAGTTTTACTGCTAAAAACATTGTGGGGACGGTTCCTGGAATAGCACTGAATATTTTAGGTGCGTTATCTGGACCGCTCAAAAATGTGGGAATAGCATATCTGACAAAGAAGATTTTTCGGATGTAAAAACAAAAAAGAGGCTTTTTAAGGCCTCTTTTTTTATGTTCTTATACCAAATCAGTATTTTCTGGATTTTCTTTGTCTCTCGACTTAGATTCTTCTGATTGATTGAAGTCGGTCATGCTTCGTTTTACTTCCTGACCAGAATCTTTTTTCTTTTGATAACGTTTCATAGATTCGCCCACTTGATTTGAAGCTGTGAATGATGCCACCATATTGTTTAGCATATCGCTTCCGGCTTGTGGAGAATTTGGCAAAAGAATCAAGTTAGAATTCGCGTCAGCGCCAATTGCTTGTAATGTATCATAATGTTGTGTTACAACAATTAAAGCCGAAGCTTCTTGAGAATTAATTCCCACTTTATTTAAGATATCAACACTTTCAACCAAACCTCTTGCAATTTCACGTCTTTGGTCTGCAATACCTTGACCTTGCAATCTTTTGCTTTCGGCTTCGGCTTTTGCTTTTGCCACGATTCTGATTCGTCCAGCTTCTGCTTCGTATTCTGCAGCAGATTTTTCTCTGTCGGCTGCGTTGATTCTGTTCATTGCATTTTTAACTTGGATGTCTGGATCAATATCTGTGATCAAAGTATTGATGATATCGTATCCGTAAGTGGTCATCGCTTCGTTCAATTCACGTTTTACAGCAATGGCAATATCGTCTTTTCTTTCAAAAACATCATCTAATTTCAACTTTGGAACTTCCGCACGAACCACGTCAAAAACATAAGAGGTGATTTGGTCATGCGGATATTCTAACTTGTAAAAAGCTTCATAAACTTTGTCTTGGATAACTTTAAACTGAACCGAAACCTTCATTTTCACAAACACGTTTTCTTTCGTTTTTGTTTCAATGATTACATCAAGCTGTTGAATTTTCAAATTTATTTTTCCTGCGATTTTATCAACAATCGGAATTTTCAATTGCAATCCTGAGTGACGGATGCTTTGAAATTTCCCAAAACGTTCTACGATAGCAGAAGTCTGTTGTTTTACCGTAAAAAACGACGATAAGAAGATAAATAAGGCGAAGAATAAAATTACATACAAAGGAATGTTGTCCATAATACAGTGTTTAAAAGTTAATTCGGTTAAGATATAAAAAAAGCCTCTCATTAAGAAAGGCTTAGTAATTTATTTCTAGAATCTTGATTATTTCAAAGTCTCAATCGCTTTATTAATTCTGGCGATCGTTTCTTCTTTTCCAATAATGCTGATAATGTCAAATAGGTGAGGACCTTTCAAAGAACCAACCAAACTCAATCTTAATGGTTGCATAATTTTCCCCATCCCAATTTCATTTTCTGTCATCCAAGCTTTGACCGTATTCTCCACATTTTCTGTAGAAAAATCTAAAGTGTTTTCTAAGACTTCAATCAATCTTTTCATCAATTCAGATGTATCTTCTTTCCAGTTTTTCGTCGCTTTTTCATCGTAAGATGTTGGCGCCACAAAAAAGAAATTCGATAAATCCCAAAGCTCAGATGCAAATGTCGCGCGTTCTTTTACCAAACGAACAATTTCTGTAACCGTTTCAATAGGTCTGTTGATTCCTTTTTCTAATAATGTATGCGAAAGCTGATGCGCCAAAACTTCGTTGTCAGATCGTTGGAAATATTGGTGGTTGAACCATTTATTTTTCTCTGGGTCAAATTTTGCTCCAGCTTTATGAACTCTTCCTAAATCAAAAATATTTACCAATTCGTCAAGCGTAAACAATTCTTGGTCGGTTCCTGAACTCCAACCTAATAATGCCAAGAAGTTGATAACCGCCTCTGGCAAAAATCCTTTTTCTCTATATCCTGAAGAAGTTTCGCCTGATTTTGGGTCTTTCCATTCCAAAGGAAATACTGGAAATCCAAGTTTGTCTCCGTCTCTTTTTGATAATTTTCCGTTTCCAACAGGTTTTAAAATCAATGGCAAATGCGCAAATTCTGGAGCTTCCCAATTGAATGCTCTGTATAATAAAACGTGCAACGGCATTGAAGGAAGCCATTCTTCTCCACGAATCACGTGTGACGTTTCCATCAAATGGTCGTCAACAATATTGGCCAAATGATACGTCGGCATTCCGTCGCTTTTGAACAAAACTTTATCGTCTAAAAGATTAGTGTCAAATTTCACATCGCCACGAATCATATCTTTCAATTGCAATAGCTCGCCAACCGGAGTTTTAAAACGAATTACGTATTCTTCTCCGTCCAAAATTCGTTTGGCAGTTGTTGGAGCATCATTCGTTAATGAATTGTCTAATTGCTCACGATTGCTGTGGTTGTAGATAAATGTTTTTCCGTTTTCTTCATCCGTTTTACGCAATTTATCCAAGTCTTCTGCAGAATCAAAAGCATAATAAGCCCAACCCGAATCAATCAATTGGTCAGCATATTCTTTGTACAAATCTTTTCTTTCGCTCTGACGGTAAGGACCAAACTTTTCATTTTTCCCAACAGTTTCATCAGGAGCAATTCCAAGCCATTCCAAGGCTTCCAAGATATATTGTTCTGCACCAGGAACAAAACGATTTTGGTCAGTATCTTCCACACGTAGATAGAAAACGCCACCGTGTTTTTTAGCAAATAAATAATTGAAAAGGGCAGTTCTCACGCCACCAATATGCAAAGGTCCAGTCGGACTTGGGGCAAAACGAACACGAATTGGTTTTGACATTTTGAATAAATTTTATTGCAAAGATACGAAGTAAGAAGCAAGAGGCAAGAGAAAAGAGTTTTTCAGATGCCGTCTTTTCTCTTTCTTCTTTCATCTATTCTCTTAAAAATCAGCTCTTGCTTACTGAAACAATAATTACTACTTTTATCGGTTATAAAGAAACCACACAAGATTTTGGAAAATAAAGCATTGATATACGACAAATTAGAAGCTTTCATCAAGAAGTTTTACACCAACGAACTCCTCAAAGGATTAATTTTCTTCGTAGGTTTAGGATTGCTGTATTTACTTTTTACGTTGTTCATCGAATATTTTCTGTGGCTGAAACCAATGGGAAGAACCATTTTATTTTGGACATTTATCATCGTGGAACTTTTTCTTTTGTTTAGATTTATCTTTTTTCCCATATTCAAATTGTTCAAGCTTCAAAAAGGAATCAATTATGAAGAAGCGTCTAATATCATCGGAAACCATTTTTCTGAAGTCAATGACAAGCTGAAAAATTTCCTGCAATTGTCAAACGACACTAATCAAACTGAATTATTACTTGCGTCAATTGACCAGAAGGCGCAAACTTTGAACCCAATTCCTTTTGGCAACGCTATTAATTTTAAAGGAAACGTAAAATATCTTCCTTGGGCAATTATCCCGATTTTGTTTTTTGCCTTTTTTATGATTTCCGGAAACAGCGATGTGATTACGCAAAGTTTCAATCGAGTAGTGCGATACAACGAACGCTTTTCTCCGCCAGCGCCGTTTGCTTTTGTGGTAACAAATCCGTCGTTGCAAACCGAACAAGGAAATGATTTTGTCTTGCAAGTAAAATCGCAGGGAAAAGTCGTTCCAGAAAATGCGATGATTTTTATCGACGGCGAAAGTTATTTTATGGAAAGCACCAAACCGGGAGTTTTTGAATACAAATTTTCGAAGCCGACTAAAAATGTAAATTTCCACATTGAATCAAATGAAGTGACGACCAAAGATTTTGAATTGGCCGTTGTCGCTGTTCCAACGATTGCTAATTTTGAAATGGTTTTAAATTTTCCTTCGTATTTGAATAAGAAATCAGAAGTAATTCAAGGTTCTGGAAACGCAATTGTTCCTGAAGGCACAAAAGTGACTTGGAAAGTAGCAACATTGGCCACAAATTCTGTGGAATGGTCTGATTTAAAAACAATTACGCCATTTTTGTCCAATGAAAATACATTTCAAATCACAAAAAGCATAAATCAGAACATAGAATACCAAATTTTGACGTCAAATGCCAAAGTGAAGCATTACGAAAAACTGAATTATCAGATTTCAATCATCAAAGACCAGTTTCCAACAATTGCTGTGAACAACGCTCCAGATAGTTTAAAGTTGAATCAAAACGTGGTTGTGGGTCAAGTTTCTGATGACAACGGATTATCAAAAATGCAAATTGTTTTTTATCCGAAGAATAAAAATAATGAAGCTAAGAAAATGGCTTTGCCTGTGAAAAAAGATGTCTTCGACCAATTCATATTTTCGTTCCCAGGAAATCTTCCGGTGGAGGAAGGTGTTTCGTATGAATATTATTTCGAGGTTTTTGACAACGATGCTTTGCATAATTTCAAGTCCACAAAATCTTCTGTTTTTGCGGATAGAATCGCTACGGTGGAAGAAAAAGAGGAACAGAATTTGCAACAGCAAAATGACAATATTAAGAGCTTAGAAAATTCCATAAAAAATAAAGACAAGCAATTAAGTGAGATTGATAAGCTACAAAAATTAGGAAAAGAAAAGTCAAATCTGGAATTTAAAGACCAGCAAAAAGTCAATGATTTTATTCAGCGTCAAAAGCAACAAGAGCAAATGATGAAGGAGTTTTCTAAAAAGATGGAAGACAATTTGGATAAATTCAAAACCGATAAAAAAGATGAATTTAAGGAAGAGTTGAAAGACCGTCTGGAAAAAGCAAACAAAGAAATCGAAAAGAACGAAAAGCTTTTGGACGAACTGAAGAAGCTTTCGGAGAAATTAAAAGAAGAAGAGCTTTTTGAAAAAATTGATAAGTTCAAACAAAGTTCTAAAAACCAAACTAAGAATTTGGAACAATTGGTGGAACTTACGAAGAAATATTACGTAGAAAAAAAGGCGGAACAATTGGCTGAAAAGTTAGACAAGCTTTCTGAAAAACAAGATAAATTGGCTAACGACGACAAGCAAAATTCTACTGAAAAGCAAAACGAAGTCAATAAAGAATTTGATAAAATTCAGGAAGAATTGTACCAATTGGAGAAAGACAATAAAGAATTAAAGTCTCCGATGGATATTCCGAAAGATGAACAAACCGAGAAAAGCATTGATGAAGATTTAAAGAAGGCTTCGGAAGAATTACAGAAAGATAAAAAAGACAAGGCAAAGCCAAAACAGAAAAGCGCTTCTCAAAAGATGAAGAAAATGAGCGGTGCAATGATGGACGCGATGGAAGGCGGGGAATCAGAACAACTGGAGGAAGATGTGAAAATGTTGCGTCAGATTCTGGACAATCTTTTGGCATATTCGTTCTCTCAAGAAGATTTGATGAAACAATTTAAAGGCATCAAAAAAGGCTCGCTTTCATATAACAAAAACTTGAAAACACAGCAAGATTTAAAACTGCAATTCAAGCACGTTGACGATAGTCTTTTTGCGATGTCGTTACGTAACCCAAAACTTGGCGAAAACATCACGACCGAAGTTGGAAACGTGCATTACAATATTGATAAATCGTTAGAAACTTTAGCTGAATCTCAAATTCCAAAAGGCGTTTCGCACCAGCAATATGCAGTTTCTTCTTCAAATAAATTGGCTGATTTTTTAAGCGAGATTTTGAATAGCATGCAAATGGAAATGCAAGGAATGGGTTCAGGCAAGCCAAAACCGGGAAAAGGTCAAGGAATGCAATTACCAGATATCATCCAAAAGCAACAAAGTCTCGGCGAGAAGATGAAAGACGGAATGAAAGATGGTAAAAAACCCGGACAGAAACCTGGTGAAAAGCCGGGCGAAGGAAAAGAAGGCAAGTCTGGAAAAGATGGAAAAGGTGGTGGAAACGAAGGAGAAGGCGGAGAAGACGGCGAAGGCGATGCTGGAAAAGTTTTAGAGATTTATAAAGAACAACAACGTCTTCGCGAAGCATTGCAAAAAGCATTAGAAAAAGAAGGAATGGGTGGCAACGGACAAAATGCGCTGAACCAAATGAAGCAGATTGAAAAAGATTTATTGAACAGAGGTTTCAAAAACGAGACGCTTCAAAAGATGCTAAATTTAAAACATGAGCTTTTGAAATTAAACAACGCGATCCAACAGCAAGGCGAAGAAAACAAACGCCAATCTGAAACGAATAAAAAGGAATACAACAATCAAACCAATGCCGTTTCGCCTGCGTTAAAGCAATATTTAAACAGCATTGAAATATTAAATAGACAAACACTACCTTTGCGGCCAAATTACAACCAGAAGGTTCAAGAATATTTTAGAAAAGATGATTAGTTTTAATTACGAAACAGACTTTGAATTGTCAGATGAAACCGCTATTTCAGATTGGCTTTCGCAAGTGATTTTATCAGAGTCAAAAAAGGAAGGTGATATCAATTATATCTTTTGTGATGATGAATATCTTCATAAAATCAATATTGAATATCTTAACCACGACACATTAACCGATATTATTAGCTTTGATTACAGTGTAGGAAACGAGCTGCACGGCGATATTTTTGTTTCTGTTGAAAGAGTAGCGGATAATGCGAAGGATTTTGAAGTAAGTTTTGACGAAGAACTCAAAAGAGTTCTGGTTCACGGCATTCTTCATTATGCAGGTTACAAAGATAAATCAGAAGAAGACGAGCTTAAAATGCGTCAAAAGGAAGAAGAAAAAATTGCAATGTTCCACGTGAAACAATAGCTTATACATCTCCTTCAAAATAGAATTTACGATTAACGTTCCACGTGGAACAAAACAAGATTTCTGCGAAAGCTGAAGTCGAAAGGAAAAGAAAAATGTTTCAAGACACATACGATGTAATTGTTGTTGGAGCCGGCCACGCTGGTTCAGAAGCCGCCGCGGCAGCGGCAAATTTGGGTTCAAAAACTTTATTGGTAACAATGAGTTTGCAGAACATTGCGCAAATGTCGTGCAATCCTGCAATGGGCGGAATTGCGAAAGGACAAATCGTGCGAGAGATTGACGCCTTGGGCGGATACTCCGGAATTGTTTCTGACAAGACCGCAATCCAATTCAAAATGCTGAATAAATCAAAAGGCCCAGCGATGTGGTCGCCGAGAGTTCAAAGCGACAGAATGCGTTTTGCGGAAGAATGGAGAATGATGTTGGAGGCAACTCCAAATCTTGATTTCTACCAAGAAATGGTCAAAGGATTGATTATTGAAAACGGGAAAATAGCAGGAATCAGAACTTCTCTTGGAGTTGAAATCAGGTCGAAATCGGTTGTGTTGACCAATGGAACTTTCCTGAACGGATTGATTCACATTGGAGAAAAACAATTCGGTGGTGGTAGAGCAGGAGAAAGCGCAGCTTACGGAATCACTGAAGATTTAGTTCGTGCAGGATTCACCGCTGGAAGAATGAAAACAGGAACGCCACCACGTGTTGATGGTCGTTCTTTAGATTATTCAAAAATGGAAGAACAACTTGGAGATGTAAATCCAGATAAGTTTTCTTATTCAGATATAACCAAACCTTTAGCAGTTCAAAAGTCGTGTCACATGACGTACACGTCGTTACAAGTACACGATTTATTGCGTGAAGGTTTCGACCGTTCGCCAATGTTTAACGGCAGGATTCAATCACTCGGGCCAAGATATTGTCCGTCAATTGAAGATAAAATCAACCGTTTCGCTGACAAAGACAGGCATCAATTGTTTGTTGAACCAGAAGGCTGGAATACTTGTGAAGTTTACGTAAACGGATTCTCAACATCGCTTCCTGAAGAAGTTCAATTTAAAGCGTTGCGTTCTGTTGTAGGTTTTGAGAACGTCAAATTCTTTCGTCCTGGTTATGCAATTGAATACGATTATTTCCCGCCAACGCAGTTGAAACACACGCTGGAAACAAAACTTGTGGAAGGTTTATATTTCGCAGGACAAATCAACGGAACCACAGGTTATGAAGAAGCAGCTTCACAAGGATTGATGGCTGGAATCAACGCGCATTTAAAAGTGCACGAAAAAGCGCCCTTGATTTTGAAAAGAGACGAAGCTTATATCGGAGTTTTAATTGATGATTTGATTACAAAAGGAACGGAAGAACCATACAGAATGTTTACTTCTCGTGCTGAATACAGAACGCTTTTAAGACAAGATAATGCGGATTTTAGGCTGACGCCCATGTCGCATGAAATTGGCTTAGCATCTGAAGCGCGTTTGAGAAGGATGGAGAAGAAGCTAAAAGATTCTGAATCCTTAGTTAGTTTTTTCAAAGAAACAAGCGTTACGGTTGCAGAAACAAATCCTATTTTGGAAAAAAAAGGTTCTGCTTCAATAAACCAACCTGATAAAATGTTCAAGGTATTTTCGCGTCCTCAGATTGAATTAGACGATATGTTGAAATTCGAGAAAGTAGCGAAGTTTGTAGCAGAAAATGATTTCGATAGAGAAGTTTTAGAACAAGCCGAAATCCAAGTGAAATATTCTGGCTACATCGAAAAGGAACGAAATAATGCTGATAAATTAACGCGCCTTGAAGACGTTATCATTCCAGATTCGTTTGATTATGACAAAATAAAATCATTGTCGCACGAAGCAAAAGAGAAGTTTAAAAAAATTCGTCCGGTGACTTTATCGCAAGCTTCAAGAATCAGCGGCGTTTCTCCGAGCGATATTTCTGTATTATTAATTCATATGGGAAGATAATATGTTCCACGTGAAACGAATTGCTCAAAACCGCATCGTCAAAGGAATCGTTCCGGCTCTTTTGATGATTTTTGTGTTTAATTCTTGTTTTCCGGTAAAATCAAATCCAGAAATTGCAGATTACCATATTTTAAATTCGGTAGATTCAAAAGAATTGAAAAAGAATAAACCGGCAATTTTTATGTTTGAGAACAAAAGAATGCAACGTTCGTTCCAGACATTTTTGGGTTACAAATTAAATCAGAAAAACGAGAATCGGGATTTTAAAGTTAAGATTCAAAGTCAAGATTTCGTGATATCGGTTTTGGATCAAATAGAAGTAGAGAAGTTTATTACTTTGGAAGATTTTGTGCTCAAACGACCTGGCCGAAATATAGTTAAAGACGGCGAACAGAAAAATTATGTTGCTATTACGGTCACAGATAAGATTGGTAATGATTGCTTGAAAAACAATTCCATTTATCAAAACCTAGTTTTAAATTATTTAAAAGAATTGAAGCTTGAATACTCCACACCATAAAATGTTTCACGTGAAACCATTCTTAATAAACCGCATCATCAAAGGGATTGTTCTAATTTTTTTGATGGTTTTTATATTGCAAAGTTGTGTTGGAGCTAGAACTGCCTATCAAATTGACGATTATTATATCGCGCCAAACGGAGTTGAAATTCTTGCAACAAAACCTTTGAACGCGTTTATATTTGAAAACAATCT
Source organism: Flavobacterium qiangtangense (assembly GCF_042658345.1). Classification (NCBI taxonomy): domain Bacteria; kingdom Pseudomonadati; phylum Bacteroidota; class Flavobacteriia; order Flavobacteriales; family Flavobacteriaceae; genus Flavobacterium; species Flavobacterium qiangtangense. The sequence goes on along the minus strand of NZ_JBHSQB010000009.1, from coordinate 59,220 downwards.
GACAAATCTTCCGTTTGAACAGTTTCTTTCTTTGAAATATAAATTGAATAATACGTTTTCTCGTGATTTTTGGATTACGGTCGACAAAAGCAAATATAAATTGATTATTTACGACAATGCAGAATTTGATAAATACTTTGGCTATTCTAGTTTCGCTGCAGTAAATCAAGAAAATATTGCAAATATTGTTGGCGGGCAACCAAAATTTATCGCCATTTCAATGGTAAACGAATTCAACGAAGATTGCCTTTCTGATAAATCGATGCTTCAAAATGTTTCTACGATTTACCTAAAAAACTTAAAAGACGAATACATCAACATCAAATAATGATTTCCAAAAACCTAAAAAATTACCTCACAGTTAAAGATAATTCTGTTTCAAAAGAAACATTCGAACTGCTGTATGATGAAAATTTAGACTTATTAATCACGTCACCACAACCTTCAGAAAACAATCTTGGACGCTATTATGAAAGCGACGATTATATTTCGCATACTGATGGAAAGCGTTCCGTTTTTGAAAAAGCATATCATTTTATAAAAAATATCGCTTTAAAAAATAAGCTTTCCTTGATTAATGATTTGCAAAAATCAAAAGGAAATCTTCTTGACATCGGTGCAGGAACCGGAGATTTTTTATTAGTTGCCAAACAAAACGGCTGGAAAACTATCGGAATCGAGCCTAGCGAAAAAGCGAAAGCAATTGCCGAAAAAAAAGGAGTGGAGCTGAAGTCGAATCTTTCTAATTTCGCCGATCATTCTTTTGACGTAATTACAATGTGGCACGTTTTAGAACACGTTCCAAATTTGAAAAATCAAATCACCGAATTAAAAAGATTGATAAAACCAAATGGTTCTATAATTATTGCAGTTCCAAATTTTAAATCATTTGATGCAAAATATTACAAAGAATTTTGGGCCGCTTATGACGTTCCAAGACACCTTTGGCATTTCTCAAAAACAGCAATCGAGAAATTATTTGCCCAAGAAGATTTACGATTAGAGAAAATTCTTCCGATGAAATTTGACTCGTTTTACGTAAGCTTACTTTCTGAAAAATACAAAACAGGAAAAATGAATTACCTAAAAGCATTTTCAATCGGATTAAAGTCAAATTTAAAAGCGAAGAATAATTTTGAATATTCTTCGCACATTTACGTGCTAAAAAACGCTAAAAATTAAAATAAAAAACGCTGTTCAATCATTTTTAAGCAAAACATCAGAATATATTGCCAATTTAAGAACGTTGTTTAAATCGCTTAATTTGAATCTGTTTTTAATAGCTGAAAATTATATCAATTTCAACTTCGATAAATTATCTTTATATATTAAAAAATGACTGAAAATTAACACTTTCAACATTTATAACTTTTTTTTCCTATTTTTGAACCCAATTAAAAAATCCAAAGAATTTTAGAATGAAAAAATCTATAGTAGCATTTGCAATTGCCATCACATTAATTTCTTGTAACAAAGAAGAAGCAACTTCATCAGCAGAAAAAACGGCTTACGTTGACACCGTGAAATTGATGGACGAATACACCGAATCAAAAGATCTTCAAGCGAAGTTCAAAGATAAAAGCGAGGTAATGGGAAGAGAATTGGAATTAGAAGTTAAAAAATTCCAAGAAGAAGCTCAAAATTTCCAAAGAAACGCACAAGCAAACGGCCAGGAATGGGCGCAAAGAAAAGGTGCTGAATTACAAAAGAAAGAGCAACAATTGCAATACGCTCAACAAGCAATGGGCCAGCAATTACAGCAAGAAGGCGCTGTTGAAAGAGATTCGATCGTAACAAAAGTGAGAAACTTCATCAAAGATTACGGTAAGAAAAACGGCTACACATACATCTATGGAACAGGCGACGCCGCAACAGTTCTTTACGCAAAAGACGGTTTAGACATTACAGAAAAAATCGTTAAAGAATTGAATGACAATTATAAAGCTCCTGCAAAAACAGAAGATAAAGAAGAAGCTAAACCAAAAGAAGAAGCTAAAAAATAATAAATTGCCCTCCTTGTGAGGGCTTTTTTTTTGAGAAGCTATTCCCGCTTTTCCCTGCAAGCTTTTACTCAAAAAAGTTTTTTTTCTTACTTACCGGCAAGAGCTTCCTCCGGTCGCTTCGCCGGTCAGAGAAAAAATAACTTTTTGAGTAAAAGGCTTTCCGGTTCAATCGGGGCTATTGACGCAGTTTGTCCATACCAAAGTTGTAAATAAAACTTCGATCTTTTCTAACTTTCCGAAAACCTTGACGTTCTTTGCGTTAAAATAAAATCTTTTCTAACTTGCACAAAAATAAAAGCCAAATGCAAGAAATTTCACAAGCAGCATCATACACTTTAAAGTTCATCAATCAAACCCAGCGCTCCATTTTCCTCACCGGAAAAGCAGGAACTGGTAAAACCACTTTACTGCGTGAAATAATACAATCCACACACAAAAACACAGTCGTTGTCGCGCCCACAGGAATCGCCGCTTTAAATGCCGGCGGCGTCACGATTCACTCCATGTTTCAGCTTCCGTTCGCCGGATTTATTCCCGATTTTAATACTACAGACCCGCAGTTTTCTGACAGCGTAAAATTTGAAACCAAAAGCACTTTAGTCCGCCATTTCAGAATGAACGGAATCAAAAAAGCCGTAATCCAAAATATGGAACTGCTGATTATCGACGAAGTAAGTATGCTTCGCGCCGATTTGCTAGATGCTATTGATTTCACAATGAGAAGCATACGAAAGAAAAACGACCAGCCTTTTGGTGGCGTTCAAGTTTTGTTTATTGGAGATTTATTGCAATTGCCACCCGTAATTCGCAATGAAGAATGGGATACGTTGCGAAAATATTACAACGGAAAATTCTTTTTCCATTCGCACGTCATCCAGCAATATCCGCCACTATACATTGAACTCTCAAAAATTTTCCGCCAAACGGATGACAAGTTTATCAATATCTTAAATAATCTCAGAAACAACCAAATTGATCCTGAAGATATTAAAGCCTTAAACGAATTTGTAAAACCTGATTTCGACCTCAAGAAAAACAAAGGTTATATCACGTTGACGACGCACAATCACAAAGCCGATTCGATGAACGCGCAATCGTTGCAAGATTTGGAAGGAAAATTGATTACGTTTCAGCCCGAAATTGTTGGTGATTTTCCAGAGAAAATTTTTCCGGTGGAAGAGAAATTGCAGTTGAAAATAGGAGCACAGGTAATGTTCGTCAAAAACGATATGTCGCCAGAGAAAAATTATTTCAACGGAAAAATGGGAATCATCAAGTCGCTTTCTGAACGTGAAATTTTGGTAAATTTTCCAGAAGAAAATAAAACTATCGAAGTCGAACGTTATGAGTGGAAGAACATTAGATATTTCGTGGATCCAAATACAAAGGAAGTTGACGAGGAAGTTTTGGGAACTTTCACGCATTATCCGCTGAAATTGGCTTGGGCAATTACGGTTCACAAAAGCCAAGGATTGACTTTTGACAAAGCTGCGGTCGATGTTTCGCAGGTTTTTATGCCCGGACAAGCTTATGTTGCGCTTTCGAGACTTCGTTCGTTAAACGGCCTTATTTTGCTTTCTCCATTACGAATGAACGGTATTTCGAACGATCAAGATGTGATGTCTTATTCAAACAACAAAGCTTCTGAAGACTTGCTATCACAGTCTTTGCAAAAAGAAACCATGCGTTTTGTGCATAACTATTTGAGAAACAGCTTTGACTGGAGAGATTTATCGCAAGAATGGCGAAACCATCAATACAGCTATAACGAAGACGCCGAAAAGTCTGAGAAATCAAAACACACGAATTGGGCGAAACGTCAAGCGCAAATTATCGGTGAAATCGTAGAACCGGCTTCGAAATTTATGCGCCAGCTTGATAAATTGTTCCACGATGAAACAGTTGATGTTTCCTTTATTTTGGAACGAATTAACGCTGCTTACTACTATTTTTTCAAAACAATGGATTCGCTTGAATTTGAGATTCTTTGGAAATTGGAAGAAGTAAAGCGAATGAAAAAAGCAAAGCAGTTTTTCCAGGAATTATATGCTTTGGAAGAAATGCACACCAAGTCCATTTTGCGATTGATGAAGGCGAAACTGCTGATTGAAATCGTAGTTTCGGGAAAAGAAATCTGCAAGGAAAATCTAGATTCGGCGGAAATTAAATTGTATAAATTCAAGAAGTTGGAGTTTATAAAAGAAGAATTTAAAAAGACCAATTCCACTTTAATCGAAGAGAATTACGAAGTAGAAAGATACCTTCCGAAGAAAAAAGAAAAGAAGGAGCCAAAAAAATCTACGGTGGAAGAAACCTATGAACTTTGGCTTCAGAAAAATACGATCAAAGAAATTGCCGAAATTAGAAAATTAACCGCGCAAACTATTTCCGGACATATTGCTAAATTAATTGAAGCGGAGAAAGTTTCAATTTCTGACTTGCTTCCAAACGAAAGAATCCTTGAAATTGCTGTGATTTTCAAAGGTTACAAAGAAGAATCGCTAAATCCGTTAAAGGAAAAGTATGGCGATAAATTTACTTGGGACGAATTGAAATTTTATAAGGCGAGTTTAAATACTTCAGAATAAAGTACAATTTTCTAGGTAAATCATGGAGTTATTTTCAACACAGATTTCACAAATTCTAGCTAAATATTTTCTAATTAAAATCTGTAAAATCCGTGAAATCTGTGTTCAAATTCAGAATATTACTGCAATAAATAAACGCCCAAAACCGCTGGAACAAAATAGATGGCTATCGTTCTAGCTCCGTCATAATCCTTTGCAATTCTTTGTCCGAATAACAAGAAAATCAACGTGATAGAGGAGAATATGGCGCCATAAAATCCAAAGGTTCTCACATCGTTCAGCAATAATTGAATAACTCCCGCAAGACACAAAATCCCTGCGATAATTTCTAAAACCAAAATCAGCATCAGTGATTGCGGTACTTGATTTTTGATGAATGTTTTTTCGAAGTGGCCTTTCAACCAGCCCACGTTTCCTTGCCAGTCAATTACTTTGTCATATCCTGATTGCAGGAATGTTACGGCCAAAAAAATCAAAATTAAAATAGAAGCTGCGTTGTTCATTTTTATTATTTTTTATGGATTAATCGAGTCAATTTTATAGATAAATCGGTAAGGATTATCTTGGCGTTTCCATTTCTTTCTATGTGGTAAACGGCGTCAGAAAGTTCCTTGAAAATGTCATTGATATTATTTCCGTTAACGAATGGTGCAAAATTTTCAAGCTTAAATTTCTCCACTTTTGGTTCCATGTAAACCAAGCTAGACGACTGATAATTAAGCAACAAAGCCTGGCGGAACATTTCAATGCAAAAATGCAAAAATTTCTTTTGCGCTTCACGTCCCAAACCTGCAATTTGTTCGCTCCAGGAAATCAAGTCGTTTATAGCCGAAGCATTTCCTTTGGCGCGAAAAGCAGCACGAACCCAAAGCACAAACCATTCTTCAAAAGGCTGTTCTTCACTGTCTTCGTGCAATAAATGCAACGCTTTGCTGAAATTTCCTTGCGCTTGGTGTGCCAATTTTTTTGCTTCGCGCGGGTCGATATTTTCACGTGAAACCAAAGTTTCTGCGATTATTTCTTCCGGAATTCCGTTGAAATGCAAAACTTGGCAACGAGAGCGAATCGTTTGGATAATTGATTCTTCGTCGTCAGAAATTAAAATGAAAAGTGTTTTTTCTGGCGGTTCTTCCAAAATTTTCAAAAGCTTATTCGACGCTTCGATATTCATCTTGTCGGCCATCCAAACGATCATGATTTTGTAACCGCCTTCATAAGATTTCAGCGCCAGCGATTTTAAAACTTCCTGTGCATCTTCCACACGAATCAATCCCTGTTTATTTTGAACGCCAAGGTATTTGTACCAATCGAATAAACCTCCGTAGGGATTTTCTAGTAAAAACGCACGCCAATCTGTAATGAAATCAAGGCTTTTAGGTTTTGTCTTTACGCCTTCGGTCGAAACGGTTGGGTAAATAAAATGCAAATCTGGATGCGAAATATTATTGAATTTCAGGTTGCAGGCTTCGTTTTCTCCCGAATTTTCTCCTCCGAAATTTTTACATAAAACATATTGGGCATACGCCAAAGCCATGGGCAAAGTTCCCGAGCCTTCAGGGCCCACAAACAATTGGGCATGCGGAATTCTTCCTGAATCAGCGCTTTTTGTAAGGTGGTTTTTGATATGTTCTTGTCCTAAAATTTCTGAAAATTGCATGGGACAAATATAAAGGAAATTTGGTGAGAGTTGCAAAGTCAGAAGCAACGCTCTAATATAACGAAAAAAATACTAATACCATAATTTTAAGACGATATTTCCGAGATTAATTCATAAAAGGAATATAAAGTTTGCATAACTCAATCGTTTTCGTAAAATTAGTTGGGCTGTTTTCAACCAATTATGCTTATGACTTTAACCGAAAAAAACTATATTTGTCATTCCACAAAAAATTAAAACATAAAAATATACCAAATGAAAACTTTGAACGACTTCAATTTCAACAATAAAAAAGCATTAATTAGAGTAGATTTTAACGTACCATTAGACGAAAATTTCAAAGTAACCGATGCAACTCGAATTGAAGCGGCAAAGCCAACAATTGATAAGATTCTTGCTGACGGCGGTAGCGTGATTTTAATGTCACACCTTGGAAGACCAAAAGGCAAAGAAGAAAAGTATTCGTTAAAACATATTCTTGACAAGACTTCTGAAGTTCTTGGCAAGGAAGTAAAATTCGCTGAAGACTGCGTTGGTTCTGTTGCTGAAGAAGCTGCTAAAAACTTGAAACCAGGCGAAATTTTGCTTTTAGAAAACCTTCGTTTTTATGCTGAAGAAGAAGCTGGCGATGTTGATTTCGCAAAAAAATTGGCTTCACTTGGAGACATTTATGTAAACGACGCTTTTGGAACAGCTCACAGAGCGCACGCTTCCACAACAATTATTGCTCAGTTTTTCCCAAATGAAAAATGTTTTGGTACGCTTTTAGCTAAAGAAATTGAAAGCTTGAATAAAGTTTTGAAAGATTCTGAAAAACCGGTGACGGCAGTTTTGGGAGGTTCAAAAGTTTCTTCAAAAATCACGGTTATTGAAAATATTTTAGACAAAGTGGATCACTTGATTATCGGCGGTGGCATGACTTTTACGTTCATCAAAGCGCAAGGCGGAAAAATCGGTGAGTCAATTTGTGAAGACGATAAATTAGACTTGGCTTTAGAAATTTTAGAAAAAGCAAAAGCTAAAAATGTTCAAGTTCATATTCCGATTGATGTTGTTGCGGCGAATGATTTTTCAAACAATGCAGAAACACAAGTGGTTAACGTGAATGAAATTCCTGATGGATGGCAAGGTCTTGACGCTGGTCCTGAATCTTTAGAGCGTTTCAAAAAAGTAATTTTAGAATCAAAAACAATTTTGTGGAATGGTCCGCTTGGTGTTTTTGAGATGGAAAAATTTGCAAAAGGAACCATCGCTCTTGGAGAATTTATTGCAGAAGCTACAGAAAAAGGTGCTTTTTCACTTGTTGGAGGAGGCGATTCTGTTGCCGCAGTAAAACAATTCGGATTAGAGCCAAAAATGAGCTACGTTTCCACTGGTGGCGGGGCAATGCTTGAAATGTTAGAAGGAAAATCTTTGCCAGGAATTGACGCGATATTAAGTTAAAATATAATTTTTTTATACTAAATCTTTTTAAAGTAAGTTATAAACCGTTAAGTTTGCAATACGCATAATTATTTGAAATATAATAAGTTATTAATTTTCGATTATGAATAAAACAAAAATAGCACTTCTTTTAGTTCCCTTTTTTTCCTTAAATCTTCTTGCTCAAGATGACCTTGCGCAAGAAATCCCAACAGCACAGATTACCCCAAAATTATCCGTTTTAGATTCTATCAAAAGCACTTTTGTAACGCACGAAATTGCGAATTGCGTGGATCAAGAATGGATGAAAGAATTGTCAAATCAAGAATTGTTTGCAGAAATGCAAAGCGATTTGGCTTCGGTAGATCCCGATGTTAAAGTGGATTATGATTTGTCAACAGACTTGTTAAAAGCCAGATTGAAGGAAATGGACGCAAAATCTCCTTTCAACATTGAATACAATGAAGGATTGGAAAACATCATCAAATCTTACTTGAAAAACAGAAAGAAATCTTATGAAAGATTGATGGCCATTTCAGAATATTACTTCCCGATGTTTGAAGCATCTCTTGCCAAATATAATGTTCCGTTAGAAATTAAATATTTGGCCGTAGTGGAATCAGCCTTGAATCCACACGCAAAATCAAGAGTTGGCGCAACAGGCCTTTGGCAGTTTATGTTCGCAACCGGAAAACAATACAAATTAGACGTTTCTTCTTATGTTGACGAAAGAAGCGATCCGTTGAAAGCGACTGAAGCGGCTTGCCAATATCTTTCAAATATGTACAAAATTTTTGGAGACTGGGATTTGGTTTTAGCTTCTTATAATTCAGGACCAGGAAACGTTTCAAAAGCAATCAGACGTTCTGGCGGACAACAAAATTATTGGAATATCAGAAAACATCTTCCAAAGGAAACTGCAGGTTATGTTCCGGCTTTCTTGGCAACGATGTACATTTATGAATATCACAAAGAACACGGAATTGAGCCAAAAAGAGCAGCAATCAGCTACATTGCAACAGACACGGTTGCTGTAAAAAGAGAGATGACTTTTAAGCAAATTTCTGATCTGTTGGACATTCCAGAATCACAAATTAAATTATTGAATCCGGGTTATAAACTGGATGTAGTTCCAAATATCAAAGGAGAAAATCACTTTTTGAGATTGCCATTAGAAAAAGTGGCGGTTTATGCTTCAAACGAAGACAAGATTTATGCGTATGCTGCGATTGAAGATGCAAAAAGAGAAAGACCTTATTTTACTAGAAAAGCAACTCCAGCGGCTACAGCTCAGGTTGAAACTGCGGTGGCATCTTCTTCAGAGAGAAGTCCTTATGTAGATTATTCGGAAGAAGTGGTAAAAGGAAGCAAAGTTGTTACTAAAACAAAATATCATACGGTTAGAAAAGGCGATAACATCGGAGAAATTTCTCAAAAATATGGAGTTTCAGTTGCCGAGGTTAAGAAATGGAACCGCTTGAGAAGCAACAATGTGATGCTTGGCGCGAAATTGAAAATCGTAACTAATGAAAGAGTTGCAACAACAGTTGTAAAGAAAACTCCAAAAGCAGTTAAAAAAGATACTACTGAAACAGCAATTGCTTCGGTAGAAAAAACCACAAGAAATTCAAAAGAAATCGTTCTTCCAGAAAATGATGCGGTAAAAGATTCAGAATATTACATCGTTGAAAAAGGAGATAATTTGGGGACTATCGCTAAAAAATATGGCGTGACAGTTGACCAAATTAAAGAATGGAACAATCTTGAAGAAACAAGAGTTTTGTTTGGAAGCCGTTTAAAATTGATCAGAGGCGAAAATGCTGCGATCGAAACAAAGGCTGAAAAAGCAGAACAACAAATTGCAACTGCAGCAAGCGTTAGACAATACTTGGTTAAAAAAGGCGACTCGCTTTTCAGCATCGCAAAAAAATCAGGAGTTACTGTCGAAAATATCAAAGAATGGAATGATATTAGCAATGAAAATATCAAACCAGGAATGAAGCTTAAAATCCAAGGATAATTCCCTTGGATTTTGGCTTTTCCATTTGAAAAATTTGTAACGATGAAAAAGCTGTTGCTCTTATTTTTAGCAATTTTATCCTTTTCCTGCAGTCAAAAAGAAGACACTGTTTCCGAGAAAAAATCTACCGGAGAACCCAATTCTATTTCTGTTTTTATCGATGACAAGCTTTGGATCGGCGAAATAGGGGATTCCATCAGAAAAAAATTCGCAACGCCCGTTGACGGACTTTCCTTGGAAGAACCGCTTTTTACCATAAACCAATATCCGCTTCACGCTTTTGACGGAGCGATGTCAAAAAGCAGGAACATCATTTACGTCAAAAAAGAATCTAAAAATAGTTTCGATATTTCAGAAAACCAATATGCGGTACCGCAGAATTTGGTGCGAATTTCTGGCAATACAACTTCGTTAATTTTAAACCATTTGGAACAAAATGCTTCGGATATTATTGCGATGATGCAACAAACTGAAGTGGAAGAAAGCCAGAAAAACATTCGGAAATCACTTTTAGACGGAAAAACAATTCAAAGCAAATTTAATGTTTCGATTGATGTGCCAAAGACCTTCAAGAAAGTACTTGAGAAAGATAAATTTGTTTGGCTGAAGAAAGAAATTCAAAGCGGCAATTCAAGTATTTTAGTCTATGAAATTCCGTTGCATTGCATCAAAAGAAATGAGGAAGCGATCAATCATATCGTGAGAATGCGCGATTCTATCGGAAGCTTGTACATTCACGGAACCACTGAAAATTCTCAAATGGTGACGGAAGATTCTTTTTCGCCTTATCTTCAAAATATTACGCTTGACGGAAAAAAAGGTTTCCAAACCAAAGGAAATTGGGAACTGAAAAACGACACGATGGCCGGACCTTTCGCCAATTATTCAATCATTGACGAAAAAAATAACCGAATCTTGGTCATCGAAGGATTTTGTTACGCTCCGTCAGCGCCACAACGTGATGTGATGCACGAATTGGAAGCAATTATCAAAACTATCAAATTTTTAAAATAACAAATGTCGTTAATCTGGAAAATTAAGCCTTTTGAGGCGTTATCTCTATCTGAACTATATTCGGTGTTGCAATTGAGAAGTGAAGTCTTTGTCGTGGAGCAAAATTGCGTTTATCAAGACATTGACGGTAAAGACAAGAAAGCTTTGCACGTAATTGGTGAATTTAACGGAGAAACGGTGGCCTATTGCCGGTTGTTTAAATCTGGCGATTATTTTGACCAAGCTTCGATTGGAAGAGTGATTGTGAAGGAAAATTTTCGTGATAAAAAATGGGGACACGATTTGATTAAAGAGGCAATTGGCGCGGTTCTGAGTCATTTTGGCGAAAGCCAGATCACGATTTCGGCACAATTATATTTAAAGAAATTTTATGAAAGCCACGGTTTTATTCAAACCAGCGAAGAATATCTTGAAGACGGGATTCCGCATATTGAGATGCAGAAATAGTAAAAACAAGAAAACCGAGCCTTGCGACTCGGTTTTCTTTTATAAATAATTTTAGGGAAATTATTATAGTAATTCAAATTCGAATACTGGGTAACCTCTTTCTCCTGCATCATTTGTTAATGCTAAGAATTTCAATTTGTAGATGTTTCCTGCAGCATCTTTAACTACATAAAAGCGATCGTCTTTTACACTTGGGCTAGTTGATGGACCACCACCATTTCTCCAAGCAGATCCGATAACTCTTTGATCGGTAGTTGAAGCCCAGAAATTTGTGTCAGTAACTGAATCAATTGTAAAAGTATCGTAAGATGCAGTAGTGTTCAAAACTTCATAAACTTGAGTACCACCTTTTGAGTTTGATGTAACGAAATCAGCAAAATAGTAAGTGATAAAACCTCCTTGGTAAGCAAAATAGTTAGTGAAAGTTGTAAAGTTCAAATCCCATTTGTCTTTCGCTGGTTCAGCAGCAACTACTGCATTTGTATCTAAGCTAAAGAAAGTGAAGTTGAAGTTTGAATCTTTGTTCACTGTAAATTCTTGGTGTGTTGTAGCGTTTAAAGCAGCAACTTGAATTTTGTAACCAGTTGTTCCGTTTCTTAAGATTCTTACTTTTTTCCATCCTCTTGCGTTTCCTGTTGAAGCTTCAGAACCTGGGTTTGGAGTAGCAGTACCCACTTTGAATCCCATGTTTACCAAGTAAACTTTGTTATCAGCATCGTTTGCAGAAATTTCAGCAATCGCTGTTCCTTCACCGTTTCCAGCTCCAGTTAAAACGCCAGTTGGATTATCTGCGTAACCTAAAGTTGAAACAGTTGAAAATCCAATATTTACAGAAGCATCTTCTGTTTGAACTTCATCAATGTTTGATGTAGCCAATTGTTTAACAGCCATTTTGATAGATCCGTTTAAGATTACTCTAAAATCAGAACCTCCGTAAAAACCAAAATCCCAAGAATCTCTTCTTACATTAGTTTTTTGACCTGTGCTTAAATCAACATAAACTTGGTTTCCTTGATTTGGACCACCAGTTGAAGCTTCAAGAACACCACCTTCACCAGGAACTTCTGGAGCTACGGGAGTAACAGTATTTGCATTATCATCACTTGAACAAGATGCCAAAGTTAGCATTGCCATTGATAGGAATAAAAACGTTTTTTTCATTGTATTTGTATTTAAATTAAAAATTAAGGTTGTATGCAAGTTTTAAAAAATAAGATGTTCCGTAAGCTAAAAGCAATTGAGAATCTACTGAGTGACCTCCGCCTTCGTTGACTCTGGATTGATTAATGTTTTTGATGTCAAAAAGATTTCTAGCACCAATTGTAGCTTCAAGTTGTCTGTTAAAGAAAGTTTTTCTGACCGTTAAGTCTAACAAGCTGTAAGGATCGATTTCAGAAAGAATGTATCCTGATTCGCCCACCACATATTGCTGTTGTTTTCCTGTATATTTGTAATAAGCGGCGAAAACCGTTTGCCATTTTGGTAAAGTGTAAGAAATGCTCGTGTTTACATTTACTGAATAAAGATATTCGTCTGTAGTTTTAAATTGCCCATTGTCAATAAGTTGCGAAACTCCAACGAAAGCAACACCCAAATTTACATTCCAATTGTTTAATCTGAATTGGTTTGAAGAACTTACATTCCACATATTATATTTGCTGACATTGATATACTGGTTTATTTGAGCACCACCTTGGTCTAAACCTACGAGAGCCATGTCAATTCTATCTTTGATATCCATGTAACTAACAATCACTGTGTTTATCAAAGCCGCACTTGAATCAAAAGTTGTGCTTTTCTTGATACTTGCTTCATAAGACATACTCGTTTCTGGAACAAGATCTTCGTTTCCGATGTAATTGTGACCAGAGAAAACCATTTCTGTAAAAAGTTCTTCGAAAGTTGGCGTTCTGAAAGACCTTCCGATTGATCCTCTAAGTTCAAAACCTTGTTTAAGCAATCGTCTTGCGCCTAAAGAAACGGCATATTGATCATCAAATCTTGACTGAAATGAATATCTAACTCCAGGACGAAGCGAGAAATTTTCTGAAAATTTTAATTCAGAAACAGCAAAGAAATCATAGTTTTCTAAACGTTCTCTGATGATTTTTGTAGTGTTGTTTTCACCTTCGATTAAAGAAAAACCTTGGTTGTTAACGGCTTCATAACCAAGTTGAAGATTGATTTTGTCTGTTTTTAAAACGTCTAAGGTTCCGGTGGAATACAAAACTTCCATCGATTGATCTTTAAACTTATCCAAATTATATTCTTCGTCGCTCTGAATTCTATAGTTAAATTCCTCTATTTGACGCTGTTGCTTTTGGTGAGATATAGAAACATTATAATTCATGTCTGAAAATATTTTTCCCACAACATTTAAGTTATGATAAAATCTATTTGTCAAGTATCGCATATCTTCTGAATATCTGAAAGCGCCGAGTGCAGTGGAATATCCAGATTGAACTGTGCTGTTGTAAAAATCTATGTTTTCATCAAGAAATTCGAATCTATAAAATGCTCTAAATCCGTTCTTTTTGTAGCCAATAGTTGCATTTGTGTTCAATTGCTCTTTTGGTAACCAGCTGTAACCTCTTGTAAAATCGTTTACGGTATAATCTTTTCCATTTCGATTGTTTAGAAAACCTTTAAAATCGGTTCTAGTAGCTCCAATTGCGGCATACCATTCGTCTGTGATTGAATGAGAAACTCTCAAGCCCTGAATGTGTTTTCCCTCATCAAATAAAGCATATTCTTTACCAACAGTTTCCTCTTGAACAAAAGCATTGATGTCCCATTTGTTTGTTGAAGATTTTTTGGTGATAATATTTAATATTCCGCTTACAGCGTTAGCTCCGTGAGTAACACCCATCGAACCTTCGATAATTTCGATTTGCTCAACGTCATTAAGATTAATTTGAGACAAATCAATATTATTTCCAACACCGCCTTCGTTTACCAAAGGCACGTTGTCAATTAAAATTTTAAAATATTGTGCATCTAAGCCAAACATGGAAACTGTAGATTTTCCGTTACTGCCGCTTGGTCTAACCGTAATGTTTAAGTATTGATTTAAAACATCACCAAGATTGTTGGCCGCCAAATTCTGTATGTCAGCCTTAGAAATAATCCTAACTTGGTGAACCGATTTTTTTAATGACTGAGGCTCAAACTGCCCAGTAACAACCACTTCTTCAATGTTTGTGGCTTTTGTGGTATCAAGAACTTTCTCTTGCGAAAAAGTGTTTATTGTAAAAAGAACCGATAAGGATAAAAAAGCCTTGGTTTGAATTTGCATTACTATTTGACTTTAGATTAATTCTAAATTGCAAAAGTAAGGTGCGTTTTTGGTTTACGCAAATTATTTTTATTAATTCTAAATAAACCTTAAAAAAGGTTTTAAATTTTGATTCTCGTAAAAGTTTTGGACGTTTATTGAAAATATTTTATTGATTTACCATTATAATAGCCGATGCCGTTAAAAGAAGTAAGAAAAATCATTTCTTTTTCTGAAATGAATTCAAACTTTTTAATGTTCATTTGATAGCCGACAGAACCTTTTAAGCCAAATTTCCAAACTATAGTCGGTTTGAATATAAATTCTTTAGACAATCCCGTATCATTTTGAAGGATTTTAAAAAAGCCATTATCTGTGTAATAATATATTTTTCCATCATATTGATTATATTGAATCGGACCAAGATATTCTGTAACATCCATAAAATTCAAACTGCTTTCGCTACTATTTTTTTTACGTTCTAAAACATTCGATAAATCAATGTTTTTATAAAAATCGTTTTCAACCTCAACATATTTTGAAATGCCTCCACTTAATAAAAAATGCATTAAACTTTGAGAAAAATAGAAGTTAGATTGCTCATCCTGGCAGATTCCTTTGATTGGACGATAAATTGGAAGGTTGTACGGAAATTTAAACAAAAAATCTTCGCTGACTTTTTTTATTTTATCAGGATATTCTTTCTGTAATTTTTCATTATATTGAGATTCGTTAAAATTACTTTCTAAAAAAAGGTGTTCTCCCTCGAAGAATTTGCGTGTATTTAAGTCGAAAAACAAAATAGTTTGTCCAAATTCTCCGTTATCGTAAGTTAGCCATAATAAGTTTTTGTGGTCAAGATAGGCAACATCAGGAATTGCAAACGAATTAAAGCTTTCATAATCACCAAAATATGGATGTGAAATTTTGCTGTTATAAGGATAATTTTTCTTGTTTTTGTGATGTATTCCTCTATCCGAAATTGTCAACACAGCATCATTTTTATCAATAAGCAATTTATAAAAAGGCCTTTTTATGTTGAGAATCTTCTCATAAACATCGCCGTTCTTTTGTAAAATCAAACCTTTTTTTGTTCCAACGATTATATTGTTCTTACTCGTTTTAACAATTGTTGCAATATCTTTTTTTATAAATTGGAAGTCGTTATTATCTAAATTCCAAGTAACCAAGCTGTCGCCGTTAGTAATCGCAAACACATTTTTTTCAATTACCACAAAATCTTTATAATTACTGCCAAAAATTTTGACTGGAATAGGAGTAACTCTATCGTTGGAAGTCTGGCTGAAACAAAATTGAAATGCTAAAATTAGAAGATAAAATAGATTTTTCATGGATGATATTTTTTCAAATATAATCAAAAAAGGCTACCGAAATGGTAGCCTAAATGCTGTATAAAAATATTTTCCTTATAAATCAAATCCAATATTTACTCCTAATTTCATGGCGATAATTTTGGTAATTCTCGCTTTCAGGACTGGGATTTTGATGCTTTCGATGACTTCGTTCGTAAAGGCATACATCAGCAATGCTTTGGCTTCCTTTTCAGGAATTCCGCGGGATTGCATATAGAACATTGCCTTTTCATCCAATTGTCCGATTGTACAACCGTGTGAACATTTCACGTCATCAGCAAAAATTTCCAACTGTGGTTTTGCATTAACCGAAGCTTTATCGCTCAACAAAATATTGTTGTTCTGCTGGAAAGCATTCGTTTTCTGTGCTTCTTTTTCTACGTAAATCTTACCGTTGAAAACGCCTGTTGACTTGTCGTCCAAAATCGTTTTGTAATTCTGGTGGCTTTCGCAATTTGGCGTTGCGTGTTGTACCAAAGTATAATGGTCAACGTGCTGTTTTCCTTCAATAATCGTGATTCCTTTCAACGTAGAATCGATGTGTTCACCTTGGTGGTAAAAATTCAAGTTGTTTCTGGTCAAATTACCTCCGAAAGAAAAAGTATGCACCGAAGCGTGACTTTGTTCTTTTTGGGCGATGTAGGTATTGTCAATCAAGGAAGCTTCCAAATTGTCGTTTTGAATCTTATAATAATCTACAATCGCTCTTTTTTGAGCAAAAATCTCCGTAACTGAATTAGTCAGAACCGGATTTTCATTCAGAGATTGATGTCTTTCGATGATTTGAACGTGAGCGTTTTCTCCAACGATAATCAAGTTTCTTGGTTGAACCAAAAGTGCACTTTCGCTTCCTGTCGAAAAATTGATAATTTCGATTGGCTTGTCAGCCACTTTATTTCTTGGGATGTTGATGTAAGCTCCTTCATACGCGAAAGCGGTGTTTAAGGAAGTCAGGCTCTCATCCTTGTTGGCAATTTTATTGAAATATTCATCAATCACCATTTTGTATTTGGGCTTTGTCAATGCCGATGACATCAAGCAAACATCCAATCCGTCGTGTGTTGTAGAAGACAAAAACGAACTGAAAACACCATCCACAAAAACAACCTTGTACGTATCAATTTCGTGTAAATAATATTTTTTTACATCCGAATATTGAACTGTATTTTCATTTTTTGGGAATACGCTAAAGTCATTTTTTAAGATGGCATTCAGCGAAGTATATTTCCAAGCTTCGTCTTTTTTTGTCGGGAAGCCTTTGTTTTCAAAATTCTTAAATGCTTCTGTACGAACATCGTGCAAGTCGGCATCGACATCCACTTGCTCTTCAAAAGCCATAAAAGACGATATTAATTTTTCTTTTAACATAAGTTTTGTCTTAAAGTCGAAAGTCAAAAGTCGAAAGACATTTTCGTAACCGACTATGTTTGTCAAAAGCTTAATGTCGAAAAGTCTATAAGTAACCGTAACCGGACTTTATGACTTTAGACTTTATAACTTTGGACTTAAATATTTAATAAAGCCACTCAATAATCTTGAAATTTCGGTAACAGATTCTAGAAGTTGCTCAAATTCTTGTTTTGTAATATATTCCAAATCAAATGCCAGATATAATTGGGAACGAACTTCTCCTGCGGAAGCTTTTGCAAAATAGAGAAAATAGATAAATTCCTTGTCCGTATTTCTTTCAAAACCTTCTGCAATATTTGATGATATTGAGACAGAAGCTCTTCGGATTTGTCTGGCTAAATCAAAATCTTTTTTAAAAGTTTGATTTTCAGTAATCACATAAATTTTCTTATTGAAAATTCTAGCTTTTTGCCAGGAATTAATTTCTTCAAATGAATTAAATTTTCCCAATCTATAAATTTTATGGCGTTTAATTAATTTGCACAAGACAGACTTTTGACTTGCGACTTTACAACTTTCGACGAATTAATTCTCCGCTTTGATCCAGTCGTAACCTTTTTCTTCCAGTTCGTAAGCCAATTCTTTTCCACCTGATTTTACGATTTTTCCGTTGTATAAAACATGTACGAAATCCGGAACGATATAATCCAAAAGTCTTTGGTAGTGCGTGATTACGATGATGGCGTTGTTTTCGCTTTTTAATTTATTCACACCATTGGCAACGATTCTCAAAGCATCAATATCAAGACCTGAATCGGTTTCGTCCAAAATGGCAAGCTTCGGTTCCAACATCGCCATCTGGAAAATTTCGTTTCTCTTTTTCTCTCCACCCGAAAAACCTTCGTTTAAGGAACGAGACAAGAATTTACGGTCGATTTCCAATAATTCAGATTTCTCACGGATTAATTTCAGCATTTCATTAGCTGGCATTTCTTCCTGACCTTTTGCTTTTCTAGATTCGTTGATGGCGGTTTTCATAAAGTTCGTTACCGAAACTCCTGGAATTTCAACCGGATATTGGAACGAAAGGAAAACGCCTTTGTGTGCTCTTTCTTCCGGAGCCAAATCAGCTAAATCTTCGCCGTCCAATTCTACAGAACCTTCAGTTACTTCATAATGCTCATTTCCTGCAATTACTGCAGAAAGTGTACTTTTTCCAGAACCATTTGGTCCCATAATTGCGTGAACTTCGCCAGCTTTCACTTCAAGATTGATTCCTTTCAAGATATCTTTATCTTCAATTCCAGCGTGTAAATTTTTTATACTTAACATTTATATTTTTTGTTTTATTCGTAATGCCCTTTTAAAGACAAAATATCTAATATTTCTATGGTGTTTTCTTCTGTAACTTGGTAAATGATACGATGTTCTTGATTAATTCTTCTCGACCAAACTCCAGATAATTTATATTTCAAAGGTTCTGGTTTGCCAATTCCTTCAAAAGGGTGTATTTGAATGTCTTCGATTAAAGAATAAATTTTATTTACGATTGCTTTATTTCCTGATTTAATCCAAAAATCCAAATCTTTTTTAGCTTTTTCTGAAAATTCTATTTGCATAATTCTCTCAATTCGTCCATCGTCATTCTGACTCCTTTACCATCTTTAATGCTTTGTTGTGCCTCCAAAATCTCTTTCACAAACTCTGGATTATAAGGTTTCTCAACCTTTTCAGCAATTTCAAAACCTAACGATTTGGCCAATGATTTCAAAACCGGCAAATCTTTTTTCTTTACGTTTTTTAAAACAATGTCCATAATTAATATTTTAATTATTTATCCAACACTTCCTTCCAAAGAAATCTCCAAAAGTTTTTGGGCTTCAACTGCAAATTCCATCGGCAGTTTATTCAAAACTTCCTTACTGAAACCGTTCACAATCAATGCAATGGCTTTTTCAGTCGGAATTCCTCTTTGGTTGCAATAGAAAACTTGGTCTTCGCCAATTTTACTTGTCGTAGCTTCATGTTCTATTTTTGCGGAAGGATTTTTTGATTCGATGTAGGGAAAAGTATGTGCTCCACAATTATTTCCCATCAAAAGTGAATCACACTGCGAAAAGTTTCTTGCATTGTCAGCTCTTGAACTGATTTGCACCAATCCACGATAGCTGTTTTGCGATTTTCCAGCAGAAATTCCTTTAGAAATAATCGTTGATTTTGTGTTTTTTCCCAAGTGAATCATCTTAGTTCCTGTATCGGCTTGCTGATAATTATTGGTTACAGCAATTGAATAAAATTCCCCAACCGAATTATCTCCTTTCAAAACACAAGAAGGATATTTCCACGTTACAGCAGAACCGGTTTCTACTTGTGTCCAAGAAATTTTTGCATTTTTCTCACACAAACCTCTCTTTGTCACAAAGTTATACACTCCGCCTTTTCCTTCTTTATTTCCTGGAAACCAGTTTTGAACCGTTGAATATTTGATTTCAGCATCATCCATTGCAATTAATTCCACAACCGCAGCGTGCAATTGGTTTTCGTCACGACTTGGAGCTGTACAACCTTCCAAATACGAAACATAACTTCCTTCGTCAGCAATAACAAGCGTTCTTTCGAATTGCCCTGTTCCTGCTTGATTGATTCGGAAATAGGTTGAAAGTTCCATCGGACAACGAACGCCTTTTGGAATATAACAGAAACTTCCATCAGAGAAAACAGCTGAATTCAATGCCGCATAAAAATTGTCTTTCTGCGGTACGACTGTTCCCAAATATTTTTTCACTAATTCTGGATGCTCTTTGATTGCTTCTGAAATCGGACAGAAAATAATTCCTTTTTCCGCCAAAGTCTTCTTGAAAGTTGTTGCAACAGAAACTGAATCGACGACAATATCCATTGCGACATTGTTCATCATTTTCTGCTCGTCGATAGAAATCCCTAACTTTTTGTACATTTCCAAAAGGTCTGGGTCAACATCATCAAGTGTCTTGTTTGGGTCAACCGATTTTGGAGCCGAATAATAGGCAATCGCCTGAAAATCAGGTTTCACATAGTGAACATTTGCCCATTCTGGTTCAATCATTTCTTTCCAAGCTCGGAAAGCTTCGATTCTCCAATCGGTCATCCATTGTGGTTCTTCTTTTTTCAAAGAAATGGCACGAACAATGTCTTCATTTAAACCAATAGGAAACGTCTCCGATTCAATATCAGTATAAAATCCGTATTCGTATTCTTTATTTTCGAGCTCGATTTTTAAATCGTCTTCGGTGTATTTTGACATTTTTTATTTTTTATTAACCCTAACAGGGTTTTAAACCCTGTTAGGGTTGAAATAATTTAAATTTTATAGAGAGAAACTCTCTCCACATCCACAAGTTCTGCTTGCGTTTGGATTATTGAAAACAAATCCTTTTCCGTTTAAACCTCCTGAAAATTCCAAGATCGTTCCTGCCAAATACAAGAATGATTTTTTTTCAACGGCAATTTTTACATTATTATCTTCAAAAACTTTATCGTTTTCGCCTAATTCTTTATCAAATTTCAATTCATATGACAAGCCAGAACATCCACCGCTTTTCACGCCCACTCGAACGTAATCTTTGGTAGCATCAAAGCCGTCTTCTTCCATCATATTGACGATTTTTTTACTTGCTGAATCAGATACCTTTATCATAGTGATTTATATTTAGTCTAATTAATTTGCAAAGATACGTCATATTTAGTTTTTTACATAATCGCTAACATTATTATAACGGATAACTCGATAGAATTTGTTTATAGCACATTTTAAACAAAAAACGGATGACAGTTTACACTATCATCCGTTTCAAAATCAACTAATTAAATTATTATGAATTTCCGTATAAATTAGATTCACCTCCGTCGATGGCAATCGTTTGTCCGTTTACATATTGGCATTCATCGCTTAATAAAAAGGCAACTAAATTCCCCACATTTTCTGGATCGCCTAATTTTCTCGTCGGATTTCTTTGTGCGTATTCTGCTTCGGCGGCTTTTGGGTCTGATGGATTTACTTGCTTGAAAGCTTCGGCAACCATCGGCGTTAAAATCGCTCCGGGCGCGATGGCATTTGTGTAGATTCCGTCTTTTCCATATTCGATTGCTGCGTTTTTTGTCATTCCGGAAACGGCATGTTTGCTGGCTACGTAAGGCATTTGGTTGACAACACCACGAATTCCTCCAACGGAAGCCACGTTTACGATTTTTCCGCTACCGTTTTTCTGCATCACCGGAATTACGTGTTTCAAGCCATAATAAACGCCCATTAAATTTATGTCGATTACTTTTTTAAAGACATTTACATCATAATCAACCAACGGCGCTTGCTTTCCTTCAATTCCGGCGTTGTTGTAAAATCCATCGATGGTTCCAAATTCTGCGACTGTTTTTGCTACGTAATTTTTCACTGCTTCTTCATTCGAAACATCGGCCACAACCGTTAAAACTTTTACGCCTTGAGCGATTGATTCAATTTCTTTTTTTGCTTTTTCTAAAGCTTCTTCGTTGTAATCCACAATTGAAAGATTCGCTCCTTTTTGTGCTACAACTTTACTTGTTGCAAGTCCTAAACCCATTGCGGCTCCGGTAATTAGTATTGTTTTTCCCTTGAAAGTACTCATGATTTAAATTTTTAATACCTTAAAATTACGAATGATATTAAATTGCTTCGGTTAAGCGAGTGTTAATTAACTTGATTTTATGTTTCTTTTTGAAGCAATGATAATTTCTTCTTCGGAGTAATTCCAAAATTGTTAATTGGACAGAAATTTTCGCCTTAAAAGCGTAAAATCCTATCTTTACAATAATTTTAAAATTCTAACAATGAAATTATATCCAATTGAAGCTGGAAATTTTAAACTTGACGGAGGCGCGATGTTTGGCGTTGTTCCCAAAACCATTTGGCACAAAACCAATCCGGCTGATGAAAATAACCTTATCGATATTGCAGCGAGATGCCTTTTGATTGAAGACGGAAATCGCTTAATTTTAGTCGATACAGGAATGGGCGACAAACAATCTGAGAAATTTTTTGGATATTATTCGCTTTGGGGAAATGATTCTATCGATAAATCGTTGGCAAAATATGGTTTCCACCGAGATGATATTACAGATGTTTTTATGACGCATTTGCATTTTGACCATTGTGGCGGAAGTGTGATTTGGAACAAAGACAAAACTGGTTACGAAGTTGCTTTTAAGAATGCAAAATTCTGGACAAATGACAACCATTGGGATTGGGCCACAAAACCAAACCCGAGGGAAAAAGCTTCCTTTTTGACTGAAAATATTATTCCGATGCAAGAAAGCGGCCAATTAGAGTTCATAAAAAGACCGGAAGGCGATTTGCTGAAAAACTCTGAATTGGGTTTTGATATCTTTTTCGCTGACGGACATACCGAAAAAATGATGATTCCAAAGATTCAATACCACGACAAAACCATTTGTTTCATGGCAGATTTATTGCCAACTGCGGGACATTTGCCGTTGCCTTATGTGATGGGTTATGACACGCGTCCGCTTTTGACTTTGCCAGAAAAAGCGAAATTTTTGACCGAAGCGGCTGAAAACAATTATTACCTATTTTTAGAACACGACGCGCACAATCAAATCATCACAGTTGAAAATACCGAAAGAGGAGTTCGCTTAAAAGAAGTTTTTACTTGTGAGGAAATTCTTTAAAATAAATAATAATTTAAATTTTTACTTACAGAATTATAAGGCTTTACTCTAAAATAAAGTTAATTATTAATAAGTTTGTAACAAAGAGATACTATTTTTGACCAATTAAATGAAATAAATTTTTAAACAATGAATATACTTAAATTATCGTCGCTGACGCTTTTATCATCATTGGTTTTAGCAAGCTGTGGCGCTTCGAAAAGTGCAATGACCCCAGTTACAAGCATTGAAACTATTGCACTAAAAAATGGTCCAATTGCTGAAAATGATTTAAAAAGATGGAGTCATTTAGACATTTTAAAGGACACAATTCCTGGAATGAGCGTTGATAAGGCGTATGCAGAATTGTTAAAAAACAAAAAAGGTACTAAAGTTATCGTGGGCGTTGTTGACTCTGGAGTTGATATTGAGCACGAGGATTTGAAATCTGTAATTTGGACAAATTCAAAAGAAATTCCTGGAAACGGAATCGATGATGACAAAAATGGTTACATCGATGACGTTCACGGTTGGAACTTTTTAGGAGACATCAACGGAGAAAATCTTGAGATGACCAGAATCGTGAAAAAAGGTGATGATGGTTCAGAAACTTACAAAAAAGCAAAGGCTGAATTTGACAAAGAAGTTCAAGAAGCAACGGCTCAAAAACAGCAAATTGATTTTGTTTACAACGCTGACAAAGCGATTAGAGCTGAATTGAAAAAAGACAATTATACGGTTGAAGATTTAAAAACTTTGACTTCTACAAATCCTTTGATCAACCAAGTTAAGCCAAGATTTATCCAAATTTTGACAAATGCTCCAAAAGATAAATTCGACGAGCAAATTAAGGAAGCAAAAGAACATTTTGACAATCAGTTTGAATACAATTTAAACCTTGAATTCAACGGAAGAAAAGTGCTTGGAGACAATCCTGAAGATTTGACAGATACAAAATATGGTAACAATAATGTTATCGGACCAGTTAAAGACGGAGCGCTTCACGGAACGCACGTTGCCGGAATTATTGCTCAAGTTAGAGGAAACAATCTAGGTGGAGACGGAGTTGCAAATAACGTGGAAATCATGGCTGTTCGCGCTGTTCCAGATGGAGATGAGTATGATAAAGATATCGCTCTTGGAATTCGTTACGCTGTTGATAACGGAGCAAAAGTAATCAACGGAAGCTTTGGAAAAGGATATTCTCCGCACAAAGAATGGGTTTATGATGCCTTGAAATACGCGGCTAGCAAAGACGTTTTGATCGTTCTTGCTGCAGGAAACGAAGCTACAGATTTAGATACAGCTGACCGTTTTCCAAATGACAGAGATGCTTCTGGAGAAATTTCAAATAACGTAATTAAAATTGGTGCTTTAGGTCCAAAATATGGAACTGATTTGGTAGCAAGTTTTTCTAACTACGGAACTCAAGACGTTGACGTTTTTGGTCCTGGTGTTCAGATTTACGCAACAATTCCAGACAATCAATATAAATTCTTGCAAGGAACTTCAATGGCTTCACCAAACGTTGCCGGAGTTGCTGCTTTGGTTCGTTCTTACTATCCAAGCTTAACCGCTCCTCAAGTAAAACAAATTTTGATGGATTCTGGAATCCCAACAAACATCGAAGTAGTTTTAGGCGGAGATAAAGGAAACAAACGTCCTTTCACAAAAGCTTCAAAATCAGGAAAAATGGTAAACGCTTACAACGCATTGATCATGGCTGAAAACATGGCTAAAAAGAAATAATTTACCAAAATACCTCTAAATGGAAGGGAAAGCCCCTTCCATTTTTTATTTTTATATAATCCTATGAAACAGATTTTCCTCCTCGCTGTTATTCTATTCGCAGGAAATGCGATGGCGCAAAATGGTTATTGGCAACAACACGTTGATTATAAAATGGACGTGAATATGGACGTAAAAACCTACCAATACAAGGGAACGCAAGAGTTAGTGTACACCAATAATTCGCCTGACACGCTAAAAAAAGTGTTCTTTCATTTATACAACAACGCTTTTCAGCCAGGAAGCGAAATGGATGCCAGATTGCAATCTATCGTTGATCCTGATAAAAGAATGGTAAAAAGTTTTAAGCCAGAACAAAACAAAAAACCAGAAAGTAGAATCAGTATTTTAAAGCCAAACCAAATTGGTTATTTGAATATTTCTAATTTTATGCAAGATGGAACCGCTGTAACAACAACAGTTGCCGGAACTATTTTGGAAGTAGATTTGGCAAAACCAATAGCTCCGAAAGGGAAAACGACATTTACCTTAAATTTTGACGGTCAAGTGCCAGAACAAATTCGTCGTTCAGGAAGAAATAGTGCCGAAGGCGTTGCGCTTTCAATGACACAATGGTACCCAAAAATGGCCGAATATGATTTTGAAGGATGGCACGCTGATCCTTATATCGGGAGAGAATTTCACGGTGTTTGGGGAAATTTTGACGTAAAAATCACGATTGACAAAAAATATATTTTAGGAGGTTCTGGATATCTTCAAAACAAAAATGAAATTGGATATGGCTACCAAGACAAAGGTGTTGAGGTAAAAATACCAAGAAAAGAAAAAACGTTGACTTGGCATTTTAACGCGCCAAATGTGCACGATTTTACTTGGGCTGCAGACAAAAATTATATTCACGATGTTTACAAAGGACCAAATAATGTTGAGTTGCATTTCTTGTACAAAGACAATAAAAAATTCAATGAAAGCTGGAAAAAAATGCAACCAAAAACCGCTGAATTGATGGCTTTTTTCAATGAAAATGTTGGAAATTATCCTTACAAACAATATTCAGTTATTCAAGGTGGCGATGGCGGAATGGAATATGCAATGTGCACATTAATCACAGGTGAAAGAAGCTACGGAAGCCTTGTGGGAGTTACCGCTCACGAAATGGCGCATTCTTGGTTCCAACATATTTTGGCCACAAATGAATTAAAACATGGATGGATGGACGAAGGTTTCACGTCTTACATTTCTGATTTGGCCATGGCAAAAGTATTGCCGAACAAAGACGAAAAAGATCCGTTTGAAGGCGCTTATAAAAATTACTTTTATATGGTTCAGACAGGCAAAGAGCAACCGATGTCAACACACGCCGATCGTTTTGACCAAAATATGGTTTACAGCATTTCTTCATACAGCAAAGGAGAAATATTCCTTTCGCAATTGGGATATATTATTGGTCAAGAAAACTTGAAAAAGACCTTAAAAAAATATTATAATGATTTCAAATTCAAGCATCCAACGCCAAATGATATCAAAAGAACTGCTGAAAAAGTTTCAGGAATTAACCTTGATTGGTATTTGGTAGATTGGACTCAAACCACAAACACCATTGATTATGGTGTTAAGGAATTGAGAGATCAAGGCGCAAAAACTGAGGTCGTTTTAGAAAGAGTTGGTCAAATGCCAATGCCTGTTGATGTGATGATTACTTACACTGACGGTTCAAAAG
Organism: Flavobacterium qiangtangense; assembly: GCF_042658345.1. Taxonomy (NCBI): domain Bacteria; kingdom Pseudomonadati; phylum Bacteroidota; class Flavobacteriia; order Flavobacteriales; family Flavobacteriaceae; genus Flavobacterium; species Flavobacterium qiangtangense. The sequence continues at coordinate 32,921 of NZ_JBHSQB010000009.1, read as the reverse complement.
AGTTGTATTATGCGCCACTTCGAATGATGCACGGCGTAAAAGATAACGAATATCCTGGCGTAACCAGAATTTTCATCAAAGGATGGGATTGGGCATATCCGGCGTTTAAATTTACGGTGGAAAGACCGATGTCTCAAATCAGTAAGATCGAAATTGATCCAGAAAACCTGATGGCGGATACAAATAAGGAAAACAATGTGTATCCAAAACCAGTTCCTGCAAATAGCACGATATTGAAAAATTAAAATAGCATAAATAATAAAAAGGCGAGCAGTGATGTTCGCCTTTTTTATTGCATTATATTAATTCATTGAGTTGATTCTAATACTCGCTTTAACGAGTGCCAATGCCTTAATTTTTGAAATCTCAACATCTTTGTCTTGGTGGTGTTTGTTTTGACTTACAAGCCTCACACAGCCTGAAATTTCAGATTTCTGGATGTATTTCACCGTGACATATTCTTCGCCGCTCATATCAATACCTATGAGATACATTTCGCCCCAAAAAATCTCATTGGCCACATCGTGGATTTCTTTATACAAAACAATATCACCACTTTTTAAAAGCGGATACATACTGTCTCCGGTCACATAAACCGCGCCGTCACACTTTGGCAAATGCGGAATTGAAATATGATCAATCGGGTCTTGCGATTTACTATCTTGAAATAATGGAACTAATCCCGCAATAGCTTCAATATCATAAAGTGGAATCTGTTGGTTTTCAATCTCACGGTCAGTCTTTAATCGGAATGCTTCAATCTTTTTATTCTGAATTTCAATATTTTCAGTAAAAATTTCTCCCACTCCGGTCATAAGCCAAGTGGGATTCAAATCAGTATAAACTGCAAGAATATTTTCTAAAACTTGAGAACCAATGCTTTTTCCTTCCTTAACAGCTTTAGAAATACTGCCACGGCTTGCGCCAATACTATTTTCAAACGCATAATAGCTTACTCCTTTTTTAGCGATGTATTGCCCTACTCTTTCTGAGACCATAAGATTAAATTATTAATTGTGCTGCCAAAGATAGGAAAAAAATCTTTATAAAATTACTATATACGAAAAAACACTTATAAACACTCAAATTTGACAATCTTGATTCGTGGCACAAACTAATATTTTTATGATTAAGTTACTTAATTATAAGTATTTATAAGAGTAAAAGTTTCCAAATTATTTAAGTTAACGGCGGGTAATTGCTATTAGTCAATAGATTATAAATTAATTGAAAATAATCCAATAATTTATTTGTGATAAACGAAAATAATCTTTTAATTTGCATTGTAGTTAAGAAAATAATTCACTAAAAATATCATCCGTTATCCGGAAAACGGAATACTAAATTTAGAAAATTATCGACTACCACTTTTTTAAAATAACTAAAAATTTAAAATTATGATGAGTCAAATTATTAGAGACACAAATAAGAACGAAGAGCAAAAGCCTTCAAAATCACGAAACCCAAAAAACACATTGTTTCGATTTGTTACAATGCGAGCGCCAGAATTGGTCGAAGATGCGGATGTAAAAAGTAAATTTGTCACGCTTGATGACGCTGAACTTAAAACGAGCCACTTTATGTCTGTCTTGATGAAAGACAGTTCTGAAAATAAAGCAGATTTAAGGAACAACTTAGCATCAAGTTTTGAAGACAAGGCTTTCAAAACAAGAGAATATTTGACGGGTAAAGCATTTTGCGCATTTGCAACTTGGCTAACCGCTAACAGAAGTAAGCTGACAAACAATGATGTTGTTTCAAAACTAAACGAGATTACACAAAGTTTCGAATTTTATTTTGATAGAATTGAGCTTTGGGATAACCTTTTTTACCAAATCATCACATCAAGGTCGTCTTATATTCGCGAAACCATACTATCCATTCTTGTTGCAGAAAAATTTGTTTCAGAATATCAAAACTTGAAAGATTTTGATGACAGCACTTTACGAGAATTGGCGCAAGCCAGAATTATTATTCCAAATCTATTTTTAGAAAGTAATCAAAAAGATACTATTGGTATAGATATCTCTCGTCGCAAAGTTCCAGTTAACTCTAAAGAATTAGACAAACAATTAAACGTTCATTTAGCAAGCGAAGCAATCGAAGAATTGCGTTTAATTAGTGAAGAGATAAAGAATGCCAAAGAGAATTACGATTTGCAACAAAAGACTAGTTATGACGATGCCGTTTCTGAATACCAAAACAAACTTAATTTACTTTATAAAAATGCCAAAACTGTAACGCAAAAGTACATAGATAAGGAAACCGGGATTGAAAAAACATACGTCGAATATATTGACGTCGAGGTTCCAGCTTTTGAATTTAAGCCTGAGCGGGAATTAGATTACATCATAAACCACGAAAAAATTTCTGACGCTACACAATCATTTTTGAACATTGCGCATTCAAGTGGTAAAAATTCTGCGAGTCAAGCAATCGCAATTCTTGACGGGGAAATCAGCCAGCAATCTCAAGTGGTGATAAGCCAATCAACAAGTGGTCAGACAATTGTTAATAATGGCGGAATTCTCACGCCAGTAACGCAAGTAGTCAACACTACTTATATGGGCAAAATCTTTTCGATTGCAGGTCAAAGTATTATTGGAAAATCACCACTGACCTTGCTGTTAAATGATGTCCCAGCTGGCACTGACGTTATTGAGGCATCGTACCGAGTAATATTTGATGATAATTCACAAGTAACCGGCGTGAGCTTTGAAGATTCGTGGGTAAATGGGAAGTTACAGGTCAAATTATTTTTAGAAAATTTAGATTTTTCAAATGCAGAATCCTTCACTATTAGTGGAGAATTCGTTTTAAGTAACGATACTTTCATCAACTTTTTTGGAAAAGCCACTGTGTCTGGAAAAAAAATAGGATTGCTATTTAACAGAACTGTTGCAACCGGAAACGGAACTTTTAGTCTGGAAGCGTTTATAAATGAAAACAACCCAACACTGCCAGAAATCGAACCAGCTTTGGAAACCGCTTCTTCCTTTGGTTTCAGAAGACTTGGAATTGCAGATTATAGAAAAGTAGAACAAGAGATTTGCTGTTATGTTCCAGGTGAAGTTTCTCACATTGAAAATATCATGGCGAGAGAATTTAAGGAAAAAACCACAAAACGTTCTGTAAAAAGTGAGAATACAACGTTTTCAAGCAATGAACAAGAAATTGAAAAACTGACCGATAGTTCCACGACTGACCGTTTTGAAATGAATCAAGAAGTGGCTTCGATAATTGCAAAAGATATGCATGTTGGCGTGCAGGCGGGCGCGCATTGGGGAAATCCTCAATCCTTCGCTGGCAATATCAATGCCGATTTTGCCAGCAATACCTCCTCCGAAAATTCAGATTCCCAAGCCATTACTCATGCGAAAGACGTTACGGAAAGAGCCTTAGACCGCGTGGTCCAAAAAATAAAAGAAGAAAGAACATCAAAAGTCATTGAGGAATTTTCTGAAGAAGATACGCATGGATTTGATAACAGAAAGGGAGATACGCATGTTTCTGGAGTGTACCGCTGGGTGGACAAAGTGTATAAAAACAAGGTCATCAACTATGGAAAAAGATTGATGTATGAATTTATGATTCCAGAGCCTTCTGCGTTTCATAACAAGATTACTTCTGGAAGAAAAAACGGTTTTACTGAAGAATTGATCAAGCCAACTGACCCAAGAACGGTTTCGGGAGTGCTGGGCTTAAAAGACATGAATGTGCTAACCATCGACACTTACAGACATTGGACTTCGGTTTTTAATGCAGAAATTGAGGCATATCCATTAGAGGAAATCGTGGCGGGAGAATCGTTCAACATCCTTGGAAATACAGCAAAAATATCAACAACTGAATCAAGTGCCGGAAATGGCAAGGTTAAAATTCCTGAAGGATATAAGGCATACCACGCTACCGGAATTTTTAATGCAAATAGTGATAATGATGCAAGCGGAAACCTCTTATCCTTATCCGTTGGAAATCTTTCAGGTAGTTATCTTTTAAGATTTTATAACCACACCTTAAACATTGCGGGGCCTATCCAAAGTTTTGAGACAGAAGTTCCGGTATCTTATACTTTAGGAAATCACGTGGCGGGTGACATTTCAGTGACTGTGAAATGTAAGCTTACTGAAAAAGCCAAAGAGCAATGGCGATTGACAGCTTTTAATTCAATTATTACGGCTTATGAAAACAGACTTAAAGAATTTGAGGCAAAACTAAAAGAAGCCAAAGCAACAGGAGACCAAAAAGCAAAAACAAATCCTGGGTTTTATCGCCAAGTTGAAAACATGGTATTGCGAAAAAACTGCATTGCTTACATGCTGGGAGACGCTAAAATGGGTAAAAACATGCTGTCTGGCAGTACGATTACCGATTTAAAAGTAAGGCAAGATGCCGCTTTAGATACGTATGCTACTGAAGTGAAATTTTTAGAACAAGCCTTTGAGTGGGACTTGATGAGCTATAACTTTTATCCGTTTTATTGGGCAGACAAGAATAAATGGTCAGATTTATACAATCCAGATGAAATGAACGATCCTATTTTTAGAGCCTTTTTACAGAGCGGTATGGCTCGCGTAATTTTAACCGTCAGACCCGGATTTGAAGAAGCCGTTAACTGGTTCATGGCCACAAGACAAGTCTGGAATGGCGGGCAAGTGCCAACTCTTGACGACCCATTATTTGTTTCGATCGTAAAAGAATTGAGAGAAACAACAGGCGAAGTGGAAGAAACATGGGAAACTCGTGTTCCAACATCGTTGACCATTATTCAGGCGGGAACCATGGGGCTGAACGTGGTCAATGCGCTTCCATGTGATGATGAATGTGAAGACAACCTGCTTTTTGACTCAGATGGAGAACCCATCCGTGATGCTGAAGGAAACTCTGTAAAAGTATTTGACAAAACGGATGCTTTAATTGGCGGACAAAATGAGGAAGAAATCTCAAACCAGCAAAAGATGGCCAAAGAAGTTCAAAAAATGCAAGGCAGAATGATTGAAAACGTAGACATTCATGACGGGTATATCAAGCTAACCACAGATGATAACCCAAGAAAGGTTGTGGCTCAAATTTCTGTTGAACATTTAAAACGTGAAATGGGACTTTAAATTTTTTTAAGCCCTGCTGCAAAGCAGGGCTTTTTAATCCTTAAAAAATTTAATTATGAGAGCAATAGAATATGGTTTACTCCATAACGGTAACTATTCATATAAAGATATCAGACAAAACATTTATGCATTTAACGAAAAAATAATAGTTTCAAATGAAGAAAATAGTCAGGAACAAGCATCTTATACAGAAATAGTATATGCACAGGTAGAGGAAATTCAAGAGGAATCTAATTCCTTTAAAATAATTAAAGAGGGACAAATCATTGATATTATTGAAGGCAATTATCTTTTAAATTCAGATGCTGTCACGGTTTCTGAAATATCTGAAACAGCAACTGTGCATTTAAATATTTCAAGCATTACAGCTCCTGTTTATAAATTTGGCGAAGCTTTTTTCGCCTTGGTAACTCGAGTTAACATTGATGACATTGAATGGTCTTTTTTATTAGAACATGTGGAGGTGCCACAAGCATTTTTTCAAAGAAAAAGAAAAAGAGAAAAAATTACGTTGCTAAACGACCTTTTAGACGAACAGAAACTTTCTGTGATTGTGTATGTTTCAACAGACGGAGCGCTATTAGAAACCGCTTATCAAGCCATTGACAGTCTTTACCCTAATGAGATTGTTTTATTCATTGAAACCAATGACAAAGCAAATATGTTTGGCTCAGTAGTCAGAATCAAGACAGGTGAAAATGTGGATAGCACATCAGGAGTTCCTTATAAGAAACTAAGCAAAATAGTAGATTACTTTGATGCAAAAATTGACAGTTCCTCACTTTTAGAAATTATCAAAGAGCACGTCATTGACAAATCAAGCAATTTATTTTTGGTTAAAAAAACGCTTTGGGGTGTTTTTGACAAAGTAGTTACGCTTTCCTCAGGCCTGGCTTTAGAAACAATTCAAACGGTATCAGAAGGAATTGCCGAAGTCATTAACGTGTTTAAAATTGACGACAGTAGATGGATGTATTATGACGAGCAAGGAAAGCCACTAAAAGAACACAACCTCTTTTTGCCCGGAATAGAAAATATCCTTGCGCTTCAAGAAGCTAATAAATCTCACCCGCAGCTGAGTGCATCAAAAACCAATTCAGAAGCTATAAAAAAGATAACATTTTTAGAAAATGCGCTTAAAAGCCAAAGACAAAATTTAGGCAAAGCAAAATTCTTTAAAAAAATTATTGACCAACAGCTCAATATTCTTTCCAAGGTAAAGGATTTCTTGAAAGACCCTTTAGAGCAACCACTGGAAGCCGTTGAGACTTCATTTGTGATATACAACGCCTTTATTGTGGGGCTTATCAATAGCATTGTTGACGCAATTAAAGGAATCTTTGACATGATTGCCCTTATTTGCCAAGGATTAATTGCGTTAAAAGACAAGGCAATTGATATGGCTCAAAATCTTACCAGCTATTTCAGCCTGTTCTTTGAGACCATTGAAAACCAACTCGAAACGCTTTACAATCTTTCTAGTGCCGAAAATTTAAAAGCACAGTTTGCATTCATAAAAAAATGCGGTATCTTGGCATTAACATTGCCTGCCAAATTTTTTAGCTGGGCTAATGAAAACGTTGAAATGCCAAACCTTGATAAAATTGCCTATTATATGGGCTATATCATTGGGTTTATCATACAGCTCATCTTAGAAATACTTTTTACCGGAGGCGCAAAAACAGTGGCAGACGCCTTTTCAAAACTGGCAGAATCTTTGATGGCAGTATTTAAGACGCTGAAAAGCGTGGCTTTCAAGCTTAAAAAGGGAGCCGTCATAGCCTTTAAAAATCTTTTAGGTATTTTCGCATACATCAGAGAGAAATCCAAAAACCTGAAAACATTTTTAGACGAGCTTTGGGAGATAATTCAAGGGTGGTTTAAGAAAGGAAAGGCGGATGATGTTGAGGGATTAAAAAAATTGGCATATGACGATCTTGTAAAAGCTATCTCTAAAACTAATTTCGATGAGATAGTTCAACATATTTTTGAAGGCGATTTTGGAATTACAAGAAGAGGAAAACAAAAATTTTTCTCAGCCAAAGGAATGCATAGTATGTTTGGTGTAAATAAGAGATTAATTAGGATTATTGAAGATACAGAAATCCCACCAAAGTTATTTCACGGTCCGGATACATTTTTCAAAGCCAAACCACAATTGAAATATAAAAACGGGCAATGGATAGACAAAATGGATAACGGTGGTTACAGCTCCTTCTTTCCATCCTCTTGGACAAAAGACCGAATTATGGAAGAAATCGCTTTTGCTTGGAAGAACAAGAAAGAAATAAATGCTACAGATGGTTATTTTGAAGGGTTGTGTACTACCGGGCAAAAATTAGGAATGTATATAAAAAACGGAGAAATAAAAACAATTTACCCTTTTACTTGATTGATAAATAAAACAAATAAAATTATGTTAAAATACACATTTAAAAAACTAGAATCAATAACAAATAAATTAAGAGTAGATGTATTAGTAGATGAACCATATGTATTCGTTGGACAAATAGATAGTGGCAACTTCGATCAATCACCTCAAAACATTCAAATGAATATAGACGCTCTAATTGCTGTACAAAACGGAGAAAAAGAAGAGCACATTATTGCAAATGAGTCAGGTTTTTTAGCAATCGCCGGCCTTGAAGATAAAGAACAAGAAATAGAAGAAGGACTTTATATTTATGATCAATTTGGAGATGACTCAGAAAACCCGCTCTATATTATTCCAACAGAGGAGATAATTAAGCTTCTCCAAGACTTCAAAAATTTTGTAGAGGAAAACAGTTAATTATTATTAAAAAGCTACTTTCGAGTAGCTTTTTTATTTAAGCTTAAAAAAGGAGCCGTCATAGCCTTTGAAAATCTTTTGGGTATTTTTGCTTACATCAAAGAGAAATCTAAGAATTTAAAAACCTTTTTAGACGAACTGTGGGAAATCATTCAAGGGTGGTTTAAGAAAGGGAAAGGCGGATGAACTATTACAAACCCTGGAAGATTTACGCAAATTTGCTTTAAGGAAATGGCTACATAAATTTGACGAGAATTTTGTAAATCATTTAAGCGGAGATGTAGAAATTTTAAAAGTTAAAGTAAAATTAGATTCAGTTTGGAGGCCTATAGAATCGTGGATTTATGTAGGAACACGAGGACAGGGCGGGCATTGGTTAAACAAGTTTTTAACGGTAGATAAAATTACCTTCCCACCGGAATATCAAAAGTTGCACAATTGGCTGACGATATTCCCTTTAAAGCAAAGGTGACTATCAAATCGCTAAAAGGGAAAAAATTTCCCAAATTTGAGGAATCTTCTATATTTCCTAAAAATTGGAGCTTAGAAAGGATACAAGAAGAAATTGCTTTTGTATATGAGAATACCGTAGCGAAAGGGGTTGGTAAACTACAAAAAGGTCCTACAGATTTATTTGATAAGTATGAAAATTTTACAACTAATGGTTTTAAGATTAGAATAGAAGTCGATGATTTAGGAAATATAATGAATGCGTATCCAATAATTTAAATTAATAAAAAATGAAATATATATTCTATAAAGAAGTGATAGAAACAACAGGTACTGTAATCTTAGGTGTAATGCCAGAAGAAGAAAGAATTAATGTCTTGTTTAGATTCAGTGACTCAGGCTGGACGACTCAAAAAATCCAGGAAATCATAGATAAAGTTGAAAGCAATCGTTCTTTAGAAAAAACTAAAAACCCATACGTTTGGGGCAATGAAGACGTAACGGTATTTGCCAATGAGCTTGGCGTTCTCTTGGTTGACAAGCTCGCCATGAGAGCAAAGCAAGAAGTAGAACCTTTGGAATTAACCCACGATGAGTTTATTACTTTTATGAAAGACTTTAAAAAGTTCATTGAAGAAAACAGTTAATGATTGTTTAAAAGCTACTTTCGAGTAGCTTTTTTTTATGAAAGCTTAAAAAAGGAGCCGTCATAGCCTTTGAAAATCTTTTAAGTATTTTCACCTACATCAGAGAAAAATCTAAGAATCTAAAAACATTTTTAGACGAGCTTTGGGAGATAATTCAAGGGTGGTTTTAGAAAGGGAAGGCCAATTTTCACGGTTAAAAATCCGCCATCATCGTAACTTTAACAGTATGACAAATCATATCTTCATCTGAAGGTATTTTTTTGTAGTAATTCTAAACCAATAGATTTTAGTGCGCCATACATAAAAATCACTACTTTTAAATAAATAAAAATCAACTCGAAATTTATTATTAGAAAATAATCTTAAATAATGTCAAATTATAAGATTATAATATTGTATATTTGCATCAACAATAAATACAGATGAATTATATGGACAAACCTACCCAACAACGAATCGACAAACTTCATCCGTCTGTTAGATCAGAGGTTACGTTAATTATCGAAGAATGTGACAAGGCTTTAACTGGCAAAGCCAAAATCAGAATCACCGAAGGATTAAGAACAATAGAAGAACAAAATCTTCTATATGCTAAAGGAAGAACAGCTTCTGGTAAAAAAGTTACCAATGCAAAAGGCGGACAGTCCATCCACAATTACGGTTTTGCGGTGGATATCTGCTTGATCATTGACGGAAAAGAAGCGTCTTGGGATACCAAAAAAGATTGGGATAATGATAAGATTGCAGATTGGTATGAATGTGTCAAAATTTTTGCAAAACACAGCTGGGAATGGGGCGGAAACTGGAAAACCTTTAAAGACATGCCACATTTTGAAAAGAGGTATTTAAATAGCTGGCAAAAGCTTTCGAAATTGAAAAAAGACAAAACCGGATACGTAATTTTAAACGAAACGAAAGATGAAGAACCTAAAAAATAAATACTTTGCAATTGTACTTTTTACAATGACAATTGTTTCTTGTGAGTCAACAAGAACGGCTGTTTTCGACCAATATTCTTACCAAAAAACAACAGAATTAAAGGTAGAAACTTCAAAATTGATGGACAAAGCCACGACGCCTTTTTCAAAAAATACGGCTGAGGTGGAAGCGTTATTGCTCAATATTGAAAAGCTTTCTGAATATGAAAAAAACAAGCCAAACAACGAGATAACCTTCGCAATGTGGAACGTTTTATCTGATCCAGAAAAAAATCTTGTTGGAGGTTTTTTTAAAAGATGGAAGGAAAAAGAAACACTCTCGCCAACATTTGTAACCGAGTCAAAAAAGCAAGTTTTGGAAGCTTTAGATTTGCTGATTCAGTATGAAATAAAGAAAGACAAAGAATCGAAAGACAGCCTTTTAGAATTAATCAACCTAAACAAATAAGCCATGGACATCGAGAAATTATTGGAAGAATTGAGAAAAAATCTGGTGACATTGTTAGGTGAAAAATACAAAGAATTTAAGCCAGAAATTCAGAAGGACGTGAAAGATTTCTTAGAAAAATCTAGAGAAAAATTAGAACGATGGTCATTGCTTTTGGTCGCTGGCTCTTTAACCGAAGAAGAATTTGCGTGGCTTTTAAAAAGTCAGCAGGATTTGGTCACATTAAAAGCGTTGCAAGGCGCGGGTTTGTCAAAAATCAAGCTGAATAATATAAAAAACAGCATCTTTAAAACGGTGCTTAAAACGGTAATCTTAAGCATTTAAAAGTACCAATCCTAAATCATGAATTTTCAAAACCTAAATTGTAAAAGTGGCAAATAAAATTAGAATCTTAAGTCTTGATGGCGGTGGAATCAGGGGAATTATCACCTGCGTCATCTTAAAATATATTGAAGAACAAATTCAGAAATTAGATAATCCAACAGCAAAAATCGGGGATTATTTCGACTTGATTGCGGGAACGAGCACCGGCGGTATTTTAGCTTCAATTTTACTTTTTCCTGACAATAATAAAAAAGCAAAATATTCGGTGGAAACGGCATTGGATTTATATGCAAAACGTGGAGAAACTATTTTCAATGTTACTTTTTGGCAACACATCATTAATCCGTTTGGGCTTTTCAATGAAAAGATTTCGCAAAAGTCTTTGGAAAAACAATTAAACGAAGTTTTTGGAACCTTGCAAATCAAGGATTTCATCAAGCCAAGTTTAATAACTTCCTATGATATTTTTCAGCGAAGAGCCAAATTTTTTACTAGCCACACTGCTAATTCCGAACTAGAAAATTTCTATGTGAAAGATGTCTGCCGAGCGACTTCTGCGGCGCCGACTTATTTTGAACCGACGCAAATAAAATCATTATACGGTCAAGAATTCACCTTGATTGACGGTGGCGTTTATGCCAACAATCCCGCATTATGCGCTTACGCGGAAGCGCGAAAAATTGAATTTTCGAAAGTTTTAAATAATCCTTCGAAACCTGATTTTCCAAATATTAACGATATGATTATTGTATCCGTTGGAACTGGAGAAGTCTTAAAACCATATACATACAAGCAATTTCAAAACGCCGGAAAAGTAAAATGGATTCAACCGCTGATTGATATTTTGCTTTCTGCCAATGTGGAAACAACTGATTATCACGTCAAAAAAATGTATGAAACGTTAGGTCCCAGAAACGAGAAAAATTACCACCGATTGATGCCTCAATTAAAAAATGCTTCTTCAGAAATGGACGATGTTTCTGATAAAAATATCTATGAATTGATTCAGGCCGGTTTGGCTTATATTGACCAAAATCGCTCAGAACTGAATGAAATTGCAAAGAAATTAATCAAAAACGCATAAAAAAAGCCTTTAGATTTCTCTAAAGGCGTTCTCTTGGTTTGTTTGGTTGGTTAGGATTGTGTCTTATTTTGAAACCGACGTTGTTGTAGTCGTTTTCGTTCCTGGCGCAGCAACTGGTTGTGTTGGTGTTCCTGGCGTTGCAGCTTTTACCGTAGTTGAAGTTTCAACTTGTTTGTCGCCATTAGCGTCAGTTTTTGCTTCAGTCGTTTTCGTAACTTGAGTTTGCGTCGCTGGATTAACAGTCGTGCTTGTCGTCGTCTGTTTTGTAGCTTTCGTAGCTTTTTTTGGTGTTTCTTGTGCGAATGTTACAATTCCTGTCAACATTACAGCGCTTAAGATTAAATTTTTCATATCAGTATTTATTTTTTTGATTAAATTCTTTCCAATAGAAAAGACAATTTCAGTGCCAAGAGATTTTGTTTTGCTAATTGACAATAAGAAAGTCATTGTAAAAGCCAATAAACAAAGAAGTTTCTGCCTGTAAAGAAAACAAATTCAGTCATTTTTAAAATTTCTTCCAAAGCAAATTTCTGGGGAATTCTGTGGATTATTGTGTAGAAATTTTACTAAAAATGTGAGGAAGAATTACCAAAAATCAATTTTCTGCGTTATAAACTTGGCATAATTTTTAATGGTATTGATTTTTCCGGAAGCTTTGGTTTGCCAAAATATTCCAATCGAAATATATTTGTAACTTTACACCTTTATAAATTTTAAGATGAAAGCATTAAAAACATTGGCTTTGCTGTTTTTTATTTTCCTTGGAACGCAACAAACTTTTGCGCAAAAATACAGATTCAAGACTTCCAGCTACAGCGTTTTGGAAAAAGACGCCAAAGGAAAATGGGGAAAATGGTCTGATTTTAAAGACACAAATTTGATTATCACTTTAGACGGAGATAAAAACCGAATCGTGGTAAATTCCCAACAAACCCAGCTTTACAACATCGAAGTTTATGGAACCACGATTGAAAATGATACCGATAAAACGATGACTTTTAATTGTGTAGATAATAGTGGAGACCGCTGTATCATTGAAGTTATTACCAGAAAAAAGCAAGACAATCGCATTCAGTTTTATATAAATTATCCTGATTTGAAGATTGTTTACAATATTTATCCGTAAGAATTTTGAGCCTAGAAAAAATACATACGTATCCAAAATCTGAGAAATTAAAGAGCAAGACGACCATTGACCTGATGTTTCGCGAAGGAAAATCGGTGTCAAAATATCCGTTAAGATTAGTTTATGCCAAGAGTACCTTTGGAGAAAATCCAGAATTTAAAATGGGCGTTTCGGTTTCAAAAAAGTATTTTAAAAAAGCCGTAGACCGCAATTATTTCAAGAGAGTTTTGAGAGAGACATATCGATTGAACAAACAATTGCTTCGAGAAAATTTACAAGAGCCGTATTCGTTTATGCTTTTGTACCAAACAAAGGACCGACTTTCTTATGAGGAAATAAATCAAAAGACGATTGCGCTTTTTGAGAAATTCCAGATGCAGATGAACGAATTAAACGCAAAGTAAAAAAAGATTTTCGCAAAGAATTTATGAATTTGAAAATAAAGACAGCAGTAACAATCGCCTTTGTTTTCATCGTATCGATGGGAAGTTGTCGCGCGCAATCAGATATCCCTTTTCACGAACAAATCGCGTTTGATTTTTATTGTTCTGAAATTATTGGAACTTCTCAATTTAAAGAAAAATTAAAAGTTTCAACAGATTTTAATTCTCTTTTTTATATTTCCGCAGAGTGTCTTAAGGATAAAATATTTAACGAGAAGAAAATTGAAGTTTATCAAAAATCTAAATATTTTCAAGGGTATTTATTAGATTTAAAAAGACTAAACAAGACGCAATTTAAAAAGGTCAAGCACATCAACAAATATTCAAACAGTAATAATTATGTCTCAGTTTCCAATGCTTACACTTTTAATAATCGAATATTTGTTCAAATAGAGGAGCTTATTGAAAAAAACGAAAGGACTTTTACATTTGAATTTGATGAGAAAGGAAATATAATTGATTGGTGTTTGTCATCTAAAGCTATGCACTTGTCATTCGAATAACGTAAACTGGTAAATACAATCTTTGTTTTGAAATATAAATTTCAATTTAAGAATCTGAATATAACATTACTCGATAATAACTTGATTTTTACTAAGTTTACAACTTTCAATATTTTATTATTTGTAAGCGGAGTTTCAATATTATATTTAAATATTTAGGCAAACAAAACCTTGCAAAAAGCAGAAAAAAATTTAAAAATATGTACGCATTTTTAAAAAAGAGATACATTCTTCCCGTGGTTGCTGGAGGATTATTTTATGTCGGGGCGAGTTTCAAGGATGATTTCTTTGAGATTGCCAAGCAGATTGAAATTTTCACGATGATGTTCAAGACCGTGAATATGAATTATGTTGACGAAACAAATCCGGGTGATTTGATGGACAAGGCAATTAAAAATATGTTGCAGGAATTAGACCCATACACGGTTTATTTCAATGAGCAAGATGTGGTAAAATTTAAAATCAACAATACCGGAGAATACACCGGAATTGGCGCCATGATTTCCAGAAAAGGCGGAAAATTAATCATCACAGAACCTTATAAAAATTATCCGGCAGACAAAGCGGGATTGAAAGCGGGCGACGAAATCATACAAATTGGTGATATTATGTTGTCTGATTTTAAGGAAGACGCTTCAACGCTTTTAAAAGGTGCCAAAAACGCCAAAATCGACATCAAATATTTACGTCAAGGAAAACCAAATTCCACTACGTTGGTTTTAGAAGAAGTGGATGTGAAAGCGGTTCCGTTTTTCTCTAAAATTGACGACAAAACCGGATATATTGTTCTAAGTCAATTTAATGCAAAAGCTTCTGCAGAAACAAAAGCGGCCTTGGAACAATTAAAAAGTGAAGGTGCCGAAAGAATTGTTTTGGATTTAAGAGGAAATCCAGGCGGACTTTTGGGCGAAGCCGTAAATATCTGCAACCTTTTTGTGCCTGCCGGCGAAACAATTGTGACGACAAAATCACATATTGAAAAACACAATAATACATACAGAACTACAAAAACGCCTGTTGATACAGAAATTCCATTAGTAGTTTTGGTCGATGGAAGAAGTGCTTCGGCATCAGAAATTGTGGCGGGAGCGTTGCAAGATTTGGACAGAGCAGTAGTTGTTGGCGCGAGAAGTTTCGGGAAAGGTTTGGTACAACGCCCAATCGACTTGACTTATGGAACGCAGGTTAAAGTCACGATTTCGCGTTATTACACGCCTTCTGGCAGATGTATTCAGGCTTTGGATTATTGGCATAAGGACAAAGATGGAAAAGCCGTTAGAACCGATGCCAAGAACTACAACGCGTTTAAAACTAGAAAAGGAAGAACAGTTTATGACGGTGGCGGTATTCAACCCGATTTGGAATTGGCCGAAGCCAAATTGAGCGCCATCACAGAATCATTGGTTAAAAACGACGGAATCTTTAACTACGTTACCAAATATTACTATAAAAATCCGGCGCTTGGCGAAAAAATCCCAACGGTTTCTGATGCAGATTATGCAGATTTCAAGAAATTTTTAAAGGAAGAAAAATTCTCTTTTGATACCGAAACAGAGCAGGCTTTGGCCAAAACTTTAGAAGCGGCAAAAAAGGAAAAAATTGACGAAGATATTAAAGGCGAAGTGCAGCAATTACTGACAGCTTTGCAAAAAAGTGATGAAACGCAATTGAACAAACATCAAGCTGAAATCAAGGAATTAATCTTGGATGAAATCATAAGAAGATACCAGTATAAAGAAGGCTTGTACAAATATTACACTAAAAATAATTCTGAAATTAAAAAGGCAACGGCGCTTTTGGCAAATCCTTCAGAATACAATAAAATTCTGTTGAAGTAATGTTCCGATTTATAAAAATACTACCACTTTTTATTTTCGGAATGCTTTCGGCTCAAGAGGAAGTCGTGCATTCTGTTTATTTTGAAACCGCAAAATTTGGTATCGCTGATGCTAAAGTAGAAGAAATTACAAAATTTGTAACCGAAGTAGATTCTGCCAGAATTGAATCCATCAGCATTTATGGCTATTGCGACGACCGTGGCAAAGACGAATACAATTTTAAATTGTCAACAAGTCGTGCCAATGCCGTGAAAGAAAAAATCGTGGAAAGCGGTGTAAAAAGTAAAATCATAGTTACAATCGAAGGTCGCGGACGCGTTTTAATTGAAGACGATATTGACAATTTAACCGAAGTTCGTTCTAAAAACCGCCGTGTGGATATTGTAATGAACTTCAAGGAAATTCCGATTGAAAAGTTAGAACTTCCGGGAGTTTACAGCGAAATTCATAAAACCCACGTTGTTGGCGATCGCATTTATTTGGATAAATTATTATTCGAAAAAGGAAGCAGTAAATTGACCTTAAAATCCAAAACAGAATTGGACCGAATGGCGAGAGCGCTTCATCGTTACAAAAACTTAGAATTTGAAATTCAAGGACACGTTTGCTGCACGCCGCCTTTTCATAAAGAAGCGATTGACAAGCATACGAAGAAAAGAAAATTGTCATCCAATAGAGCAGAAGCTGTTTTTAAATACTTGTCTTTCAAAAAAATAGACAAAAAAAGAATGACTTTTAAAGGTTACGGAAACACGCAACCTTTAGGCAAAGGTGCCGATTTAGACCGAAGAGTAGAATTGGTGATTACAAAGATTTAAGCATAAAAAAATCCCTGCAAATTAAAAACTTGCAGGGATTTCTATTTTAAAAAAGAAACGATTACAAAGTCGCAACCAGTTCTTTCCATTCTTTTAATTCAGGAATTCCTGGTTTTCTTTTTCCGAAGAATTGAACGATGATTTCGCCCATTTCGTTGAAAACCTCGATTGCTGTTACTTCACCGTCTTCTGTTGGTTTTCTCACGATCCACGTTTGAGCGATTTTTGACATATCAAGGTGCATATTGAAATCTGGATCCATGACGTTGAACCAGTCGCCATGCCACATTGTTTTACGAACTCTTCCGGTGTGGATCTGGATATTTCCTCTGTTTCCAACAAAAACCATAATTGGTAATTTGCTTTCTGCGGCGCCTTCAAGCATTTTTACGATAACTTCTTTTTCTACTTTTTTAGCGTAGTTTTCATTCGGAGCCAAACGCAAAGCTTGAGTTCTGGTTACTCCAAATTTACGAAGCATTCCGAAGAATTCGTGCGTGTCTTTCAATGTTTCCCAAGCCGCTTGAAAACCAGCAACGTCAATATCAGCATCTGCTTTCTCGTCAATATTCAACGGCACTTCAACTGTACTTTCGTCTATAGATTGATCATCTGATTTGTATTTTGCAACCAATTCGTCAAAAGCCGCATCGTTGCTGTCTTTTGTCAAATAAATTTTGTGGATCGCCAAACCGTCTTTTCCGAAGAATTGAAGGCTTTTTCTGTCTCCGTGTTCTGATTTCTCAGCAACCGCAAAAGCTTTGGCCCAATGGCCTAAAAAGATACGCAAATCGATATCTTCACCCACAAACAAGCCAGCATGTGGCGAACTGAAATCTGGATTCAAGTAAATTCCTTTTCTTTCGTGAACGCACTCTTCATTTCTGGTCAAAGCCATTACTTTCTCTAATTTTTCAATATCAGAAAGTAGCGCCGAAAACTCAGGACGAAGTCTCGTTACTGTTTCACCCACTTGTGTCGCTACTAATTCTGCTTCGCTAACGCCAAGTTTCTCTGCTGCATTACGGATTCTCAAATTTGGGCTTTCGGCTTTCAGCTTTTCCCACTGTGATTTCAGGTTGTTTGTGATTGTATCCATTTGTATTTATATAAAATATTATGTTCCAAAAATGATTAAAGGGTTTTGATTCACGGGATTAAGGCAAATCGTACAAGGAAAATTATAGACCTTGCTGATGATTTCTTTGGTAAAAACTTTCTCTGGCTTGTCGTGATTGACGATTTTTCCTTTTTGCATAAGCAATACAGAATCAGCAAATTGCGCGGCCAAATTCAAATCGTGTAAAACGACAACCGCGGTATTTCCTCTTTCCGTAAAGTTTTTTACCGTATGCAAGATTCTGTGCTGGTGTAAAACGTCTAAGTTATTCAAAGGTTCGTCCATAAAAACAAGCTTGTGCGCCACGTCATTTTCCAGCTGGGTCAAGACTCTGGCCAAATGAACGCGCTGTCTTTCGCCACCAGAAAGCGTGTTGTAATCTCTGTCTTTAAAAGCTACAACATCAGTTTCTGCCATAGATTTCAGAACCGCGTCGATGTCCGATTGATGCGGTATCGAGTTGAAATAAGGATAACGTCCCATCATCACAACATCCATAACCGTCAACGGAATATCAGAACTGTTTTGCTGTGAAAACTTGGCTTTGTGAAGCGGCAATTCCTTTTGGTCCCAAGCCTCAAAAGTCTTTTTCTTGAAAACAATTGGTTCGTCATTGTGCTTCATTTCATTGGCCAACATACTCAAAAGTGTCGATTTTCCGGCACCATTCGGACCAACAATTACCAGCAATTCGCCATAATTTATGGTCACGTCGATGTTTTCCAAGATGGAAATTTTTTTATGCGAATACGAAATTTTACAGGCTTCTAACATATTACATCGTTTTTTTGCTTCTAATTAAAATGATGATAAAAATTGGCGCTCCCATAAAAGCAGTCAAAATCCCAATTGGAATTTCAGATGGAGCGGCAATCGTTCTGCTGATCGTGTCCGCTGAAAGCAATAAAATGCTTCCGAAAATAGCCGACATCGGCAGAATTATGTGATAATTCGATTTGAATATCAATCTTAAAATATAAGGAACAATCAAACCGACAAAGCCGATGGTTCCTGAAAAAGCAACGCAAGTTCCCACCATCAAAGCAGTTAAAACCACGATTCTTTTTTTAATTTTTTCTACCGGAATTCCCAAATGTTGAGCGTCTCTTTCGCCAAGCATCATTGCGTTTAAGGCTTTTCCTTTCGTAATTAAAAAGAAAAAAGCAATCAATATGACAACTGCCAAAATTGCGTTTTTTGTCCAAGTTGCACCGCCGAGACTTCCCAAATTCCAAAATGTCAAATCTCTAAGTTGTTCTTCCTTAGAAAGATAAATTAAAAAACCAGTCGTCGCGCCAGCCATCGCAGTAATTGCAACTCCGGAAAGTAACATTACAATTACGTTTGTTTTTCCGTTGGTTGTGGAAATTCGGTAAACCATTGTCATTGTCAATAAAGCGCCTAGAAAAGCTGCAATACTCAACATTGAAAAGTGAAAAACTTCTGGAATGTAAGGCTTGATGTAGCTTCCCAAGACAATTGAAATTGCTGCAAAAAGCGAAGCTCCCATCGTAATTCCGATCAAGTCAGGCGAGGCGAGGGGATTCTTGAACATTCCTTGAAGGCACGTTCCTGAAACCGCCAAAGCACTTCCGACTAAAATCGCCATCACAATTCTCGGCATTCTTAAATTCATCAATACAAATTTATCGCTCGCCGGAATGCTATTGTCATCATTCCACAAAGCCATAAAAATCTCAAAGAAAGAATGTTTTTCAAATTCATAAACTCCCATATATAAAGAAGTTACGGCAAGTAAAATCAATAAAATAAGGCTTAAGAAAATGTATAACGGTAATTTATTTTGCATTTTGTTTGTATATCCTAACAGGTTTCTAAAACCTGTTAGGTATTTATAAAATCAACTAATTTTCAGACTTTTATGGTTGATGAAAAGTTGATACCTAACCCGGTTTTTAAAACCTGTTAGGATAGTATTATTTTACAGCTTTAACCAATTCAGCATTTAAAGCTGCAGCTCCTTCGCCAACTCTTGGTCCGAAACCTGAAATTAAAGCTCCGTCTAAAGCGATAACTTTTTTGTTTTTCCCGGCATTTGTTTGAGAAACACCTTGAATTTTAAGCAATCCGTCAACACCGCCAAGGCTTTCTAAACCAGATGTAAATAATAAAAACACATCAGGGTTTGCTTTTACTAATGATTCTGGAGTCATTGGCTTGTAATCTTCAAATTCAGTAATTGCATTTTGACCACCTGCCAAAGCAATTGTTTTTTCAATTGGTGTGTTTGTTCCGGCAACCATGCAAACATTTCCACGAGCGTAAATGAACAATACTTTTGGAGCTTTTGCAATTGGCTGTACTTTTGCCAAATCAGCATCGATTTTATCAGTCAAAGCCTTGAAATCAGCGTGTTTTAAAACCCCGGCAACGTCAGCGATTAATTTTTTTGAACCTTCGGTTGTAAAATCTTGCTTAAAAATGTGAGCTTCGATTCCAGCACCTTTGATTTTTTCAGCTAATTCTGGACTCAAATCTTTTTCTGTAGCCAAGATTACCGTTGGTTTCAAAGCGATAATTGACTCGATAGAAATCGAACGAACGTGGCCTAAATCTTTTGCCGTAGTTTTTATATTTTCTGGATAAGTTGAAGTTACATCAACTCCGATAATTTCTTTTTCATGGCCTAAAGCGGCAACAATCTCAGTTACAGCTCCGTTTAAAGAAACGATTTTGTGTGCTTCCGTTTTTGCTTCAACAGAAGTTTCTTCTACTTTTGTTTCTTCTTTTTTACAAGAAAACGTTGCTAATGAAACGATTGCAACTAATAAAATGCTTATTTTTTTCATTGGTTTGTGTGTTTATTATTTTAATTAAATCTAAATAACCGCAAAACTATGATTAATTTTGTAGTTACAAAAGTTAAAAATGGTAAATGTTTGGGAAGTTTAATTCTATCTTAATTCTTCTTCTATTAAAGAAACATACCGTAAATTTGCATCAATTTCCTATTATACAATGTTAGATATTCAAACAATTCGTGCCCAGTTTCCGATACTTTCGCAAAAAGTAAACGGCAAACCATTGGTGTACTTTGATAATGCGGCGACTTCACAAAAACCAAAAGTGGTTATTGACGCGATTGCTTCTTATTATGAAGAAATTAATGCCAATATTCACCGTGGCGTTCACAAGTTGAGCCAATTGGCAACAGATGCTTACGAAATTTCTCGCGTGAAAATCCAGAATCACATCAATGCCAAACACAATTATGAAGTGCTTTTTACGGCAGGAACCACACACGGAATCAATCTGGTTTCAAACGGATTTGCTTCGTTGTTGAAAGAAGGCGATGAGGTGATGGTTTCGGCTTTGGAACACCATTCGAATATTGTTCCTTGGCAAATGCTTTGCGAGAGAACGGGTGCGAAATTGACCATTATTCCGATGGATGAAAATGGCGAGTTGATTTTCTCGGAATTTGAAAAATTGCTTTCGGGAAAAACAAAAATCATTGCGGTAAATCATATCTCAAATGCTTTAGGAACCATAAATCCGATTAAAAAAATTATTGAAAAAGCGCACCAATTTGGAACTGCGGTTTTAATCGATGGCGCACAAGCAACGCCACACGTGAAGCCGGATGTACAAGAATTGGATTGTGATTTCTACGTATTTTCTGGACATAAAATCTGCGGGCCAACCGGAACCGGGATTTTATACGGAAAAGAAGAATGGTTGAACAAATTGCCTCCGTATCAAGGTGGTGGCGAAATGATTAAGGAAGTGACTTTTGAGAAAACAACTTACGCAGAACTTCCTCATAAATTTGAAGCAGGAACGCCAAATATCGCCGGCGGAATCGTTCTTGGAACAGCCATTGATTATTTAAATGAAGTTGGTTTCGATAATATTACAAAATACGAACATGAGCTTTTGGAATACGGAACAAAACGACTTTCTGAAATAGAAGGCTTGAAAATTTACGGACCAAAATCTTTGGACAATAAAACTTCGGTGATTTCTTTCAACGTAGGAAATATTCATCCGTATGACATTGGAACGATTGTTGACAAATTAGGAATTGCGGTCAGAACCGGACACCATTGTGCGCAACCAATTATGAATTTCTTCAGTATTCCCGGAACAATTCGTGCTTCGTTTTCGTTTTATAATACAAAAGAAGAAATTGATGCGTTGGTCGAAGCTGTGAAAAAAGCAGTAACGATGTTGTCATAATTATTCGTAATTTGTCAGTAAACTTAAAAACCAAAAACTATGAAAATTTTAACCACATTTATTCTGATGCTTTTTATGGCAAAAGGATGCACAAACTCTGAGATTAAAAAGGAAAGCGAAAAGATTTCTTTTGAATATGAAGCAAATACACGCGGAAGCTATAAAAAAGCGCTTGTGAAACAAGATACCATTTTTACGATAAAAACTCGCGGTGGCTTGCCAGTTCAAGGATCGTTGTCAAAAAGCGATTGGAATTCTTTGTTGACTTTACTTTCAAAAGTGGACGTTACAAAAATTCGTGAGTTAAAAGCGCCTTCAGACAAACGCGCTTATGACGGAGCGATGATGGCAGAATTAAAAGTGATTTACAAAGACAAAACATACGAAAGTTCAACGTTTGACCACGGAAATCCGCCAGCGGAAATTAAAGATTTGGTTAATAAAATTATTGAAGTTTCAGCTTTAGACAAGAAATAAAATGACGATTCAGGAAATACAAGAAGAAATCAAGGACGAGTTTTCTATGTTTGACGAAGAAAATTGGGACGAACGTTACCAATATGTCATCGACCTTGGGAAAACATTGCCCTTAATTGATGAAAAATATAAAGTCGAAGAAAATATAATTAAAGGTTGCCAGTCAAAAGTGTGGCTCCACGGCGAACAAAACGATGGAAAAATTGTTTTTACCGCCGATAGCGATGCTATTTTGACCAAAGGAATTATTGCGATTTTAATCAGAACATTTTCCAACCAAACACCTTCAGATATATTGGATTCTGACACAAAATTCATTGACGAAATTGGCTTGAAAGAACACCTTTCGCCAACGCGCGCGAACGGATTGGTTTCGATGATTAAACAGATTAAAATGTATGCTTTGGCTTTTAATGCTAAAAATTAAACAATAAAAATGGAACAAGAAATAGACACAAACCAACTCGGAGAAGACATTGTAAAAGTTTTAAAAACAATTTATGATCCAGAAATTCCGGTTGATATTTATGAATTAGGATTGATTTATGACGTAATGGTAAATACTGATTATGAAGTAAAAATCTTGATGACATTGACATCGCCAAACTGCCCTGTGGCAGAAACGCTTCCAAGAGAAGTTGAAGACAAAGTCAATAAATTAGACAATGTAAAAGCAACCGAAGTTGAAATAACATTCGATCCGCCGTGGAGCAAAGACTTGATGAGCGAAGAAGCAAAATTAGAATTAGGAATGCTGTAAATAAGTTGGCAGATTTCAGATTTTATGTTGCAAGCACACTGAAATCTGAAATCTAAAATCTGCAATTATATGGAAGGTGAAATTATAAATAAAGTCGCAAATAGCGTTCTCGAGATTTTTGACTTGGAAGATTATTATCCAAAGGGAAACCGTGTGGAATTAGACATTTCGCAGTGGCTTCTTGGAGGATTTTTATTGCGCGAAAAAGACTTTAGAGAACATTTAAAAAACCACGACTGGAGTCAATACCAAGATGCTTATGTTGCGGTTTTTTGTAGCACAGATGCGATAGTTCCGGCTTGGGCTTCGATTTTGGTAACCATTCATTTGTCGCCATTTGCCAAAAAAATTGTGAGCGGCACTTTAGAAGATTTAGAAACTTCTTTATACGAAGAAATCCTACCAAATGTTGATTATTCAAAATTTGAAGGAAAACCAGTCATTATAAAAGGATGTTCAAAAAAGCCGGTGCCAATGTCAGCTTACGTTTTAGCTTCCCAAAAATTGCAACCTTTTGCAAGAAGCATCATGTATGGCGAAGCTTGTTCAGCCGTTCCGTTGTATAAAAAGAGCAAATAAATAGAAATAAAATACTACCGCAGATTCGCAGATGAAATCAAAAAATCTGTGAATCTGCGGTTTTCTTTTGCCATAATTTCTAAAGTTTTTGCCTGATTTCTACCTATAAAAACGGTGATTTTATTATATTTGTTAAAAACTGTTAAATATGATTAAGAAAATCACCGCCGTTCTGCTAAGCGTTTTCGGAATGATTACTGCAAATGCCCAAGATTCAACTGCTGTTGTAAATGACACAGTAAAACATTGGAAAACAAAAGGAAACGCTTCGTTGCTTTTCAACCAATCCACTTTTGACAATTGGCTTGCAGGAGGAGAAAACAACATTTCTGGAACCATCGGCGTCAACTATGATTTCAACTATAAAAAAGACGATATCAGCTGGGATAACAAGGTCATCGCGTCTTATGGAGTCGTAAAAACCAGAACCAGTTCTTTTGCCAAAAAAACCGATGACCGTTTAGAATTAAACTCCCTTTTAGGAAAAAAATTCGCGCCAGATAGCCGTTGGTATTACTCTGGTTTTTTAAATTTCAGAACCCAATTTTCTAAAGGTTATGAATACGGAAAAGACCTAGACGGAGTAGAAATCAGAACAGAATACACCAATTTTCTGTCGCCGGCTTACCTCTCTTTTGGTCCAGGTGTGATGTGGAAACGTGATGACAACTTGAAATTCAACTTTGCTCCGGCCACTTCAAAATTCACTTTTGTAGACAAAAACTTTACACTTCCAGATGCCGAATACTTTGGTGTTGACGAGGGAAAATCAATGCGTTATGAGTTGGGTTTCAATGCTTCAGCTTATTATAAACTAGATATAATGGCGAACGTGACTTTTGAAAATATCTTGAATTTATACTCAAATTATTTAGAAGATCCGCAAAACGTAGATTTAGATTACCAGTTAAATATCGTGATGAAGATCAACAAATATCTTTCCACAAATCTTTCGTTCCAAACCATTTATGACGATAACGCCTATCAAGGATTTCAGATCAGACAGGTATTTGGCGTGGGAGCCAATTATGGATTTTAATTCCTGAAAATAAGTTATAAAAAAACCTTCATTGCTTTAATGAAGGTTTTTTTATGGCGAACGGCCGGGCTTTTTGCTACAAGTTTTCTTTACTTTTTAAGAGTTGCTCTGGCTGTGGGAGCTTCCGCTGGTCGCTTCCTCGCTCAGGCATCTCTAAAAAAAATAAAGAAAAGCTTTCCGCGTCAATCCCTGTCGCAATATTGCAAAAAAGAACTTTATTCCTCTGAAACTTCCTTTTCATCCGGAGCTTCGTGATAATCCGGATATAAAAATTTATTATAAGGAAATCTTGTAATGTGAATTTCTCTTACGGCTTCATAAACTTTTTCTCTAAATTCCTCGAAATTTTCTTTGTTAACCGCAGAAATAAATAGCGCTTTATCTTCGCCCATTTTTGACATCCACGTCGATTTCCATTCTTCTAAAGTGTAATGTTTGCTGGTTTTTTCGGTAATTAAATCATCATGGTCAATCGTCAAATGTTTGTAAGCATCAATTTTATTGAAAACCATAATCGTTGGCTTGTCACCACTTTTGATATCTTGCAAAATTTGGTTTACCGAAGCGATATGTTCCTCAAAATCAGGATGCGAAATATCAACAACGTGCAAAAGTAAATCAGCTTCGCGAACTTCATCAAGCGTGCTTTTAAACGAATCAACCAACTGCGTCGGTAGTTTTCGGATAAATCCAACAGTGTCAGACAACAAAAAAGGCAGGTTTTTGATCACCACTTTTCGAACCGTAGTATCTAAAGTTGCAAACAATTTGTTCTCCACAAAAACTTCGCTTTTGCTAATTACGTTCATCAAGGTTGATTTCCCAACGTTTGTGTATCCAACCAGAGCGACGCGAACCATTGCGCCACGGTTTCCGCGTTGAACAGACATTTGTTTGTCGATCACCTTAATTTTTTCTTTCAATAAAGAGATTCGGTCACGAACAATACGTCTATCTGTTTCAATTTCAGTTTCTCCAGGACCACGCATCCCAATACCACCTTTTTGGCGTTCCAAGTGCGTCCACATTCCAGAAAGTCTCGGAAGCAAATATTGACATTGTGCCAATTCCACCTGCGTTCTTGCATAAGAAGTTTCGGCTCTTTGCGCAAAAATATCAAGGATGAGGTTCGTTCTGTCTAAGACTTTGCACTCCACTAAAATCTTCGAAATATTTTTTTGCTGCGATGGCGAAAGCTCGTCATCAAAAATTACCGTTGTTATATCGTGTTCTTTTACATAATGACTGATCTCGTCCATTTTTCCGGTTCCCAAAAAAGTCTTCGGGTTCGGACGTTCCATTTTTTGTGAAAATCGTTTAACGACTTCACCTCCGGCGGTAAACGTCAGAAATTCAAGCTCATCAAGATATTCGGTTAATTTTTCCTCATTTTGATTTTGCGTCACGATTCCAACGATAACCGTCTTTTCAAATTTTATAGTTTCTTTTTCTAGCATAGAATATAAATATAGTACAAATCTACCACTTTTTAGCAGGAAATCTTTGATGACGCTTTACGAAACTGCCTAAACTTTAGAAACAATTTAGTTAAAAGTTATTTTTATGCTATGATATTCTTAAATTTAGTTAAATTTGGAGTTCTAAAAACCTACAATATTTATCAAACAACCTAAAATTTTCATTTATGAAAAAAATTACATTATTGCTTTTAATGTGTTTTTCATCCTTTTTGGGCTATTCACAGCTCTCTGAAGGTTTTGATAATAGCACAGTCAACCCATCGGGTGGCACATGGGCATTGACATCGGGTTCGTGGGCTATTTTTGACAATGGTGTTGGAACTCAAGTATCTTGGGCGCCAACGACATCGCCGGCATTAGTTCATCAAGGAACTCGAGCCGTTCAAATGAACGGAACAGTTGATAACCTTGGAATAGGAAATACTTCAGAAGACTGGCTTGTAACGCCAGCAGTTGTTGTTCCTAACAACGGTCAGCTGAAATTTTTCACTAGACTTCAGACTGCGGGTAACCAAGGGTCTATTTTTGAGATCAGAGTTTCAACTACCTCTCAAACAAATGCATCATCGTTCACAACCATAAAGACTTGGAATGAGCTAGATTTGAATGCTGTTTATAACCAATATGAAGAGAAAACAGTTTCTTTAGGTTTAACAGCAGGAACAACAGTTTATGTTGCATTTGTATTAAAAAACACGCAGGTAACACCTTCTCCTTCTTCAGAAAGATGGTTAATTGATACTGTAAATATCGTGGAGCAATGTCTTGACCCAACTGGACTTTATGCAAACGGTGTAACTCAGAATTCAGCTAATTTAGGATGGTTAAACCCTAGTGGTGCAACATCTTGGGAAATTGAAATTCTTCCAGGAACAGCTGCTGTTCCAACTACTCACAGTGGGATTACTTACAACGGATTACTTCCTTATGCGGCTACAACTACCGCTTATGGAAGTCCATTGACACAGACAGCTTTTACTCCTAATACAGAGTATAAATATTACGTTAGGGCATTATGTACCGGTTCTGGAACCTCAAGTGCATGGGTCGGGCCATTTACATTTACAACCGGAGCTCCTGGTTTTACATGTAGTTCGGCGATTTCGGTAACAGGCTTGCCATACAGTACAACTGACAATACTACAAATTATGGTGATACGACAGATGTAAATCAAGGTACAAACTGTGGTTCTGCGACGAATTACATGACAGGAAACGATGTGTTTTATTCTTATACTGCAACTGAAACTGGAGTTATTAATATTTCTATGACGCCAGGAAATGCAGCTTCAACTTTTACAGGACTTTTTGTTTATAACGGATGTTCTAACGTTGGAGTAAGCTGTATTGCTGGTGTTGCGAATGCGGCAGTTGGAATTAGAGAAATTCCTGCTTTGGCTGTAACTGCTGGACAGACTTATATCATTGTTATTTCTACAAATGCTGCTCCGCAAACAGCTGCATATACTTTAGTAATCCAAAAAGTAAACTGTACGCCACCAACAAATTTAAATGCAATAAACGTTACGCAAACTGCTGCAACTTTAACTTGGGATAACCCAGGAAATTTAGCATCTGTTTGGCAAGTTGCGTTGCAAGATGCTGGTGCTCCAATACCGACTGGAGCAGGCGTTGATGTTACTACAAATACTGCATATCAACCTGGGGTATTATTAGATTCACACGCTTATCAATATTATGTAAGAGCACAATGTCCGGATGGAACATATAGTGCTTGGGCGGGACCATTCTTGTTCAATACATTACAGGTTCCTGCGACTGTTCCATTTGTTGAAGGTTTTGAAGGAACAAATACTTTTGCACTCAACAATGGTAATCAGGTAAATAAATGGGCAGTTGGAACTGCCACAAATAACGGTGGTACAAAAGCATTATACATTTCAAACAATAATGGTGTTGCAAATGCTTATACTTTAACTACTGCGGTTACAGCTCAGGCATATAGAGATATCGCTATTCCGGCAGGAACAGGAGAATTAAACTTATCATTTGACTGGAAAGCCGTTGGAGAAAGCACTTTTGATTACATTAGAGTTTGGGCGGTTCCAGCTAGTTTTACTCCAGTAATTGGTACACAAATTACCGCTGGTGCTGGAAGAATTCAAATTGGAGCAAATCTTAACGCAAGCGCTAATTACACGAATGTTAACTTCGTAGTTCCAGCAACTACTTTTGCAGGTCAAACAATGAGACTTGTTTTTGAGTGGAGAAATGACGGTAGTGGCGGAACTCAACCACCAGCTGCAATCGATAATATTAATCTTACCGTAATTACTTGTTCTGCGCCATCGGCTCCGGTTGTTCAAACAGTGGGACAAGATAATGCAACAGTGGGATGGACTGCACCTGCAAATGGAGGAGGTTCATATCAATATTATTATTCTACAACAAATACGGCACCAGTTGCAACAACTGCCCCAACAGGGACTGCTGCAACAACAAGTGCACCATTAACAGAATTGACTCCGTCAACAACTTACTATTTTTGGGTAAGAACTGACTGTGGAGCAAATGGTACAAGTACTTGGACTGGTCCGTTGTCAATATCTACAACACAAATACCAGGAACACTTACTTATACTGACGGTTTTGAAGGAACTCCGGCTTGGACTATTCTAAACGGAAATCAGATTAATAAATGGGTAATTGGTACTGCAACCAGCAATGGGGGCACTCAATCATTATACATTTCTAATACTAACGGAACTACAAATGCTTATGCATTGCCTTCAACATCAACTGTACATGCTTATAGAGATTTAACTATACCAGCTACAGCTAATGAATTAAACGTAGCATTTGACTGGAGAGCAGTTGGAGAAAGCACTTTCGATTATATTAGAGTTTGGGCTGTGCCAACATCTTTTGTCCCAACTCCAGGAACACAAATTGCTGCAGGAGCTGGTAGAGTTCAATTAGGCGGAAACCTAAATGCATCTGCGACTTACGCAACAGCAAATTATGTACTTCCAACTACAGGATTTGCAGGTCAAACAATGAGACTTGTTTTTGAATGGAGAAATGACGCAAGTGGAGGAACTCAACCACCTGGTGCGATTGATAATGTAAACATTAACGTAATTACATGTTCGGCTCCATCAGCATTAATTGTAAATACAGCAGGACAAACTACTGCAGGAATTTCATGGACTCCTCCAACAGGCGGAGCAGCTTCATATGACTACTATGTTTCAACTACCAATGTACCACCAACGACAACTTCAACAGTTGTAAACGTGACTACTCCAAATGCTACTTTGCAAGGTTTATCGCCTTCGACAACTTATTATGTTTGGGTAAGAAGTAATTGTGGTGTTGACGGAACAAGTACTTGGACAGGACCTGTTCAAGTGATTACAACTCAAATTCCAGCACAATTAAACTTTATTGAAGGTTTCGAAGGTCCAAACACTTGGACATTAAATAACGGAACTCAAGTTAACAAATGGATAGTGGGAACTGCAACCAGCAATGGCGGAACGCAATCATTATATATTTCTAATAATAATGCTGCAAATGCTTATACTCTTGGTTCAACTTCAGTAGTTCACGCTTATAGAGATATTCAAATGCCGGCAGTAGTTGGTGATTTGAGCCTTTCATTTGATTGGAAAGCAGTGGGTGAAGGATTTACTACAACTTTCTATGATTATATGAGAGTATGGGCTGTCCCAACAACTTTTAATCCAGTACCAGGAACACAAATTACTGCGGGCCCAGGAAGAGTTCAAATTGGAGCTAACTTTAATAACTCTGCTCCATGGCTTTCTCCAAACTTTATTTTCCCAGCTACAGGATTCGCAGGTCAAACAATGAGACTTGTTTTTGAATGGAGAAATGACGGAAGTGGAGGAGCGCAACCACCAGCTGCAGTTGACAACATTAATCTTTCTCAGCTAACATGTCCTGCTCCAATAAACTTATTGGCTTCAAGTAACACGAATAACTCAAACTTAGAACTTACTTGGACACCAGTAGGTACTGAAACACAATGGGAAGTAGTAGTTCAGGTTGCAGGTTCAGGCGCTCCAGTAACGCCAACAGCAACTGTTAACGGAACTCCTAGTTACACGTTTACACCACAAACCGGAGTTTTCTATGAATTCTATGTTAGAGCAATTTGTTCTCCAACAGATTCTAGCTTCTGGGCAGGTCCATCAGCATTTTCAGTTTATTCACCTCCAGGATGTGCTTCAGTAGATCTTATCGGAGTTGGAGTTGATATCGTTGATCAAGAAATTATTTTATGTGCAGAAGAAGACAATTGTGTTGACTTATCTGCTAACTATTTTGGAATTGGAGCTACAACATCTTATGATGTTGCACCAATTGCATACAATCCGCCATTTCCTTTCACAGGAGGAACGCCGATGAATATTTCTACGGATGATATTTGGTCACCGGTTATTAATTTACCGTTCAATTTCTGTTTCTTCGGAGAAAACTATAGCACTGCGCAAGTTGGTTCAAACGGATTGGTAACGTTTACTCCTCAAGCTGCACCAGGATTTTGTCCATGGCAGTTTAACGGTCAAACAATCCCAAATACTGCATTCCCAATTAAAAATGCAATCTATGGAGTTTACCAAGATTTGAATCCAGCGACACCAAATACAACTGCACCAGTTAGTATCAATTACCAAGTTTTAGGAACATATCCATGTAGAGCTTTGGTGGTTAATTTCTCTAACGTGCTACAGTTTCAATGTGGCGCTGCAACTGGACCGCAAACTTCTCAAATTGTAATTTATGAAATTTCAAACATCATTGAAGTTTATGTACAAAGAAGAGAGCCTTGTAACGGTTGGCCAACTGGTGCTAACGGAGGTCAAGGTGTTATAGGTATTCAAAACACTGCAGGAACTTTAGCATATTCTCCAGCAGGCAGAAATACAGGAAACTGGTCTGCAGTTGAAGAAGCATATCGTTTTTCTCCAACAGGTGCATCTAACGTAGATTTCCAATGGCTTAAAAACGGAGAATTCTTCAGTAATTCACAAGATATCCAAGTTTGTGTAACTGAGTTAACTGAAATGGTAGCTCAAGCAACATATGAAACATGTGGTGGTCAAGTTGTTACCGTTGAAAGTCAAGTTACAATCAGAACTACAGAACCATTACCAACTAATGATCCTGTTGATATCGTATCATGTTCTACAACTGGAAACCCAATCTTTGATTTAACGCCAAACACAGCAACAATCATTGGTTCAAATCCAGCAACAGATATCATTATCGAATATTATTTAACGCAGGAAGCGGCAGATTTAGGAGACAGCTCAGCGGCAATTCCAACTCCAGAAGCTTATGCAGGAACGCCAGGACAAACTATTTTTGTTAGAATATCTTATCCAGGATCAAACTGTTTCTTCGTTAAGACTTTCCAATTGCAATTAGGAAGCAGTACACCATCTGTTACCACTTTCTCTTATGCAACACCAGTTTGTACAGACGCTACAAATCCTTTGCCAATACCAGTAACAGGATTCTCAGCAGGAGGTACTTTTGCATCAACTGATGTAACTGTGAATCCAACAACAGGTGAAATTGACTTGTCTACTGCTACTTCTGGAACACACGATGTTACTTACACATTACTTCCAACAGGATGTAATGAAGGAGGAAGCTTTACAGCTCAAATTACAATTAATGCTCTTCCAGTTGCTGATGTAATGACAGACGTTACTGTTTGTGATTCTTATACATTATTGCCTTTAAGTGCAAATAATGGATATTTTACAGAACCAAACGGTGGTGGTCAAGCACTTCCAGTAGGAACAGTACTTAATACAACACAAACTGTTTACATCTATACTTCATCTGGAACATCTTGTTCAGATCAAAGTCAGTTTCTTGTAACAATTAACCAGAGCACACCGGTTGTAACAAACTTCTCTTATACAGCAGTTTGTATTGCAGAAACATCAAACCCACTGCCAATTCCAGCTTCTGGATTTACGACAGGTGGTTCATACGCATCAAGTACGGTTACTGTTGATCCAGTAACAGGACAAGTTGATTTGTCTTCAGCAACTGTTGGAACACACGATGTAACTTACACGATAGCTCCTTCAGGATGTAATACAGGTGGAAGTTTTACAACTCAAATTACTGTTAATGCATTGCCCGTTGCTGATGTAATTGCAGATGTTGAAATGTGTGATTCGTTTACATTGTTACCGTTAACTGCAAATAATGGTTATTTTACACAGCCAAACGGTGGAGGTCAAGCGCTTCCAGCAGGAACGGTACTTAACACGACACAAACTGTTTATGTTTTTGCTTCAACAGGAGGAACATGTTCAGATGAAAGTCAGTTCCAAGTTTCGATTATCGAAAGCCCAGTAGTTTCTGTAACAGGAGCTTGCCAAGGATCTAACTATATTATCGAAGCAACCATTATAAATGAAAATTTATCAGAAGATGACTTCACATTTACTTGGACTGATTCAGATGGTACAGTCGTTGGAAATGCTTCATCAGTAACAGTTACAACTTCAGGAAACTACCTTGTTACCGTAGTACCAAAAGTTGTATCAACTGTTAATTGTGGAGTGGACGAATTATTTGAAGCAAACGGAACAACGTGTCTTATCCCTAAAGGTATCTCACCAAACGGAGACGGTAAGAACGACAACTTCGACCTTTCAGGTCTTCAGGTAAGAAAGATCAGCATCTTCAACCGCTACGGTAAGATAGTGTATGAGTTTTCAAACTATACCAACC